>JACPEP010000002.1 GCA_016183425.1 Chloroflexota bacterium | reverse complement strand
TACAGGGGGCTACCCTATTACTCATCAGGGGTCAGGTGGGAGCCCCATTCAGGCTCAAGGGGTACTGCGTCCCCAGTCGAAGGACAGAGGGCTCCCGGTGCTCCTTCACAGTATCCTACCTATTCCACTATACGTGTCGAACCAGGAGCAGTTACCCTCGTGGTTACAGGACGTAGAGCGTAATTAACCACTAGGGCCACGGGCCGGGAACGCCCGTAGTTGATGCCCACCAGGGTGATGTCGTAGATGTTTACTGTCTTGTCGCCATTGATATCTGCTCGGGTGTCGGCGGGGGGCACCGATTGGCCGAAGTTTGCTCCCACCAGCACCAGGTCGAAGATGTCAATATCGCCGTCGTTGTCGGCGTCGCCTCCCAGCAGGGTCTGCGTAGGCACTACGGTAACCGTTATGATATCGGTGGTGACCATCGCTCCCTGCCATGATACGGGGAGGTACCCGGCCATGGTGGCGGTGATATCGTGGCGGCCCGCCGGAGCGATAAAGAAGAAGAAACCATCAGACACGGAGGTGGCGGTGAGGATGGGGCTGCTGAGGACAACGGAGGCCCCGTTTTCGTCGCTGCGTCCCTGGAGGTCTACCGTCCCTGCCATGAGGCCCATGGGCGTATCGTCCAGGGTTATGTTTATATTGGGGGTGGTGGCCCCGCTGGACACCGAGATGGGGTTGGCGAAGGAGGCCAGGGGCTCTCCGGGGTCCGCATCAAGATTGTCGTTAGCATCCAGGAAGGCAGTAACGTAGTTAGTGCCGGAAGGAACGTCCAGGATGGTATATGGCCCGCCTGGGCTGGCCGTCGCTGTCCACTGCCACCCTGACGACCGAATGTCGCGATAAGCAACTATCATAATGTTGTGAGTCCCGGTAATGGCCCCGGTGTAGGTCACCACCCCGGAGATGGCTCCTGCCCGCTCCAGGGTGAAGTTGATGCCCGTGGGGTTGACGCCTGAGGCCACGGTGATGACATCGGCGGATGCCCACGTGGTTTTCTCTCGATAGTATTCTTCTCTAAACTGTGGCGTATCGAAACACTGCGAGCTATGACATGCCCATACTTTATAGCGGCCATAAGGCAGACCAACGATCGTGTAGTAGCCATCCTCGTCACTGGTGCCGCGCCAGTCCATAGCCACCTCGGGACCGTCGGCAAGACTAGTGGATACATGTATACCAGATAGGGGGGCTGAACCGTCGGAGTTATAAGTTCTCCCGGAGATAGTGCCCCCAGGTTCCAGGGTAAAGTCGATGCCAGTAGTGGTGTAAGGGGCGGTGACACTCACCCGCGTCAGAGAGTGCCAGTCCCAGGTCTCATAGTAGTACTCCTTGGCAT
Source organism: Chloroflexota bacterium (assembly GCA_016183425.1). Classification (GTDB taxonomy): domain Bacteria; phylum Chloroflexota; class Dehalococcoidia; order JACPEP01; family JACPEP01; genus JACPEP01. The sequence goes on along the minus strand of JACPEP010000002.1, from coordinate 68,843 downwards.
ACCCCGCAGCAAAGGCACTCACCTCATAGTCGTTCCGTGAGGGCAGTCCCTGCACGCGGTAGTGACCGTTTATATCGCTATAGGCGTAGCCTGAAGGTCCTCCTCCTCCATATACGCTGACGCTGACCCTGGTTCCGCTTATTGGTGTGGTGCTATCGACCTCGTAGACGAAGCCCGCAACGGCCCCTCCCACCTCCAGGGCGAAGTTGATGTTGGGGGTGGCGTAGGGGGCGGTGACGGTTATGAGGGTGGCGTAGTTGCTGTTGAAGACGTTGTCGTACCACTCGTCCATGTAGGGGAGGCCGGAGCAGGAGGCACAGGCCCCCACTCGATAAACTCCGGTGGGGACGGTCAAGGTGTAGGCGCCACTGGCGCTGGTGTTGGTGCCTGCCGTCCAAAGGCTGGTGTTGAAGTTATGGGCGTTGACGTGGAGGTTGGCGATGGGGCCGGAGCCGGTGACGACGCCGGTGATGCGGCCGCCCACCTCCAGGGAGAAGTTGATGTTGGGGGTGACGTAGGGGGCGGTGACGGTGACGGGGGTGGCGTAGTTGCTGAAATAGACGTTGTCGTACCACTCATCCACGTAGGGGAGGCCGGCGCAGGAGCTGCAGGTGCCGACCTTATAGACCCCGGTGGGTAGGGTGAGAGTATAAGTGCCATCGGCCTGGGTTTTGCCCGCCGTCTTTAAACCCGTGTTGAAGTCCACGGCTTGCATGGGGAGGTTGGCGATGGGGCCGGAGCCGGTGACGACGCCGGTGATGAGGCCTCCCAGCTCCAGGGTGAAGTCGATGCCGGTGGGGTTGACGCCGGAGGTAACCACCACCGTATCGGCGCTATCCCAGTTGGGCTTGTTGTTGTAGTACTCGGCCAGGTAGCGGGAGTCGCCGCCACACTTCGACCGCTCGACACTGCCTACCTTATAGGTGCCATAGGCCACGTTGTCGATGCGGTAGGTTCCGTCTGCCCCGCTACAGGCGCCGCCTCGGCCCTGTTTATTGCTGGCATCGTAGGCTTCCACGTGCATGTTGGCCAGGGGCGCCGAGCCATCGGCGTTGTGTATTGTTCCCGTGACGGTACCGCCGGGGGCCAGGGTGAAGTCGATGCCGCCGGTAGTTAGGGAGGCGGTGACGGTGACCGGTGTTGCCGCTCCGTGGTCGGGCGTCTCTCGGTAGAACTCCCGGGCGTGGTTGGGAGCGGTGGCGGTTACTCGGTAGACGCCAGAGGCGAGGCCGGTGATGGTGTAGCTCCCGTCCCCCTGGCTGGTGGCGCTGCCCTGGGGGACCATCCAGAGGTCGTAGAGCTCAGTCCGGATGGAGGCGCCGGAGATGGGGGTGCTCCCATTTACCTCGTAGACGCGGCCGGTGATGGCGCCCGGGGTGGGGGTGGCGGGCAGAGCGGATACCTCCCCTGAGTACCAGCTCTCATCTCCGGTGGTGTCGTAGGCGGTCACCGCCACGTAGTAGATGATGCCGTTGGTGAGGCTGGTGAGGGTGTAGGCGGTGGTATTGCCCACGGTGATGACGTTGGCATAGGGGAAGCCAGAGTCCGTATCCCAGTAGACCCGGTAGCCGGCCACATCTCCCTCCGGGTTGGCGTTCCAGGAGAGGGCCAGGGCGCTGGTGCGCGGTGTGGCGCTTAGGCCGGTGGGCGGGGAGGGTGGGGCGCATGTGGCGGGGGCGCTGAGGTAGGGGCTGTAGCTGACGATGCCTTTGGCGATATCGTCGAAGAAGTCGTAGATCTCGCTCTCGATGGCGACGGAGTCGGTAGTGCCCCACCAGTTGCTGGTGGCGGATATGGCGCTGCTGCTGAGGTTATAGGCCTCGTAGGAGGTATTGCCGTAGAGGTTGTTGTTGCCGAAGGTGGCGGGGTTGTCACTGATGCCCACTCCCGCCCAAGTAGCGGCGGTGTTGCTCACCACGGTGTTGCAGCTAAAGCTGGATCGATACAGGTAGACGCTGGCGTAGCCAGATCCGGCGATGATATTGCGCACGATGCTGTTGTTGGTGATGATGGTGCTGGTTCCGGCTGCGTAGATGCCAACCCGATTGCCCGCTCTATTGTCGGCTATCTTATTGCCCGAGATAGTCACCGTCCCGCCTTCGGTGAAGATGCCGCCGCCGTAGTAGCCGGTGTTGCCGGAGATGGTGTTGCCCGATATGGTCTTTGTCCCGCCTTCGGTGAAGATGCCGCCGCCGTAGTAGCCGATGTTGCCGGAGATGGTGTTGCCCGATATGGTCGCCGTCCCGTAACCAGTGTAGATGCCGCCGCCGGAGCTGGATGCAGAGTTGTTGGCGATGGTGTTACCCAAGATGGTCACTGTCCCGCCAGGGGTGGAGATGCCGCCGCCGTAGTAGCCGGTGTTGCCGGAGATGGTATTGCCCGAGATGGCCACCGTCCCGTAATCGGTGTAGATGCCGCCGCTGTAGTAGGAGGCGGTGTTGCTGATGATGGTGTTGCCCGAGATGGTCACCGTCCCGCCGTAGGTGTAGATGCCGCCGGAGAGGGCGGTGTTGCCGGAGATGGTATTGTTGGAGATTCTCAGGCCACTGCTGCTGTTGGCGTAGATGCCGCTCTTATTGTTGTTCCGGATGGTGCTGTGGTCAATGAAGGGGGCGGCGCTCTCCAGCCATACGGCGCCGCTGCCTGTGGAGCCGGCGTACTCCATCACGGCGTATTGCAGGATGGAGCCGCCAGTATAGCTGCCGGAGCCGTCGAAGGTGGCGTCCGGGCTGCTATCAGTGAGCTTGATGAAGCCCCAGGCGCCCGCGGTGGGGGTGATGCGACTGGAGGTGAAGGTGATGGGCTGAGAGGCGGTGCCCCGGGCGATGAGGGTGCCGTCCACCTGCATCCCCAGGTTGTCGCCAAACTTCACCACCACCCCCGGCTCCACGGTCAGGGTGACGCCGGTGCTCACCAGGACGCTGGAGGTGATGACGTAGGGGCTGCCGGCCAGGGTCCAGGTGGTGTTGCTGCCAATGATGATCTGGGGCTGGGGCGGGGCGGCTGTCTCTTCATACCCCAGGCTGAAGCCTGGGGCTTCGGACGCCTCTTGATACCCCAGACTTGGGTGGTCTTGATACCCCAGACTTAAGTCTGGGGTATAGAAAATCTCTTCATGCCCCAGGCTTCAGCCTGGGGCTACGGGGCGCCTGTCCAGGGCCTCGGATTCGGCCCGAGGAGCATCTGCTCTTATGCTGGCGATGGCGGCCCGGGCCGCCGGGGGCAGGCCCACCAAGGCTGTGAGAAGTAGGAGTGGGGGTAGAAGAAGGGATAACCAGGTAGAAGACCGTCGCTGGAGCCAGGGGTTGGGGTTCACGTAACACCTCCGAAGCTAAGAGCCTTGCGCGGGGCTGACCGGCTTGAAAAATTTGTGGGCTAAATATATCAGACGTTATCTTAGATTTCAAGCCCCTTTCAGGTAAAAGGCTTATGCCAGGTAGCTCCGTCAAATCATAATACCCCAGACTTTAGTCTGGGGTATCTTAGGCCAGCCCCCGGCGCCAGGCCTTGGCTATGGCTTCCAGGGGCAGGTCCAGATACTGTCCCAAGGTCAGACGATCTCCTCCCACCGCCCCCAACACCACCAGGGGAACCCTCTCCTTCTTGGCTAGAGCCTCAAGGCGCGGCCAGTGGGAGGGGTTGAGAGAGACAAGGATACGAGACTGCTCCTCTCCAAAAAGGGCGGCATCCACCCGGCCCTCCACCCGAAGGCCCACCACCTGAAGACCAAGGCCTCCGGCGATACAGCTTTCGGCCAGGGCCACCGCCAGCCCGCCATCGGAGCAGTCGTGGGCAGAGCGAAGGAGGCCTTGCTCTATGGAGACGAGGCAAAGGCGCTGCACCCTCTTCTCTAGCTCCAGATCGATGTGTGGCCTTCCCGCCACCAGGTTATGGCATCGCTCCAGGTACTCGCTGGCTGCCAATGTAGCAACGTCACTCTTGAGAACTGGCTCCTGCCAGGTCTTCTGCAATGGCGGTTTCCCGCCCAGCACCACCACTAGGTCGCCCACTTCTTTGAAAGCCGTGGTGCATCTCTTCTCTACATTCTCCAGGAGGCCAAGCATCCCCACTATCGGCGTCGGGTAGATGGGCTGGCCGTTGGTCTCGTTGTAAAGGCTCACGTTGCCGCTGATGACGGGTGTGTCCAGAACACGGCAGGCCTGGGCCATGCCTCTGATGCACTCCTTAAGCTGGTAGTAGACCTCCGGCCGCTCCGGATTGCCAAAGTTGAGGCAATCCGTCACTGCCAGGGGTCGGGCGCCGATACAGACCACGTTTCGAGCCGCTTCGGCTACGGCGATAGCCCCTCCCTGGTAGGGATCTAAATAGCAGTAACGGCCGTTGCCATCTGTGGCCATGGCCAAACCCTTGCGGGTGCCTTTTACTCGGAGCAAGGCGGCGTCCTCGCCAGGCGAGAGAACAGTATTGATGAGCACCTGGTGATCGTACTGTCGGTAGACCTCTTCTTTGCTGGCAATGTTAGGTGAAGACAGAAGCTGGAGAAGGGTGGCGCCGGCGTCCTCCTTGCCCTGGTCTGGCACCTGGCTCAGGTCCCAGTTTTGGAGGGCAAGTACCAGGGCCGAGATGGTTCCTTTCCGACGATAAAGGGGAGGGTCAGTGAGGAGAGAAACGGGCATCTCACCTACCACCTTTTGCCCCTCTTTGATACGGGCCAGGCCGTCGTCGGTCACTCGGCCCACCACCTGACACTCCAGGTCCCACTTGCGAAAGACGTCGGCCACCTTTTCTTCGCAGCCCTGTTTGACGATGATAAGCATCCGCTCCTGGGACTCGGAAAGCATGACCTCATAGGGGCTCATGCCCGTTTCGCGGCGAGGCACCCGAGAAACGTCTATCTCTATCCCGGTGCCTCCTTTGTCGGCGCACTCCACGGCGGCGCTGGTCAGCCCCGCCGCCCCCAGGTCCTGGATGCCCACGTAGTAGTCCGTGGCTGCCAACTCCAGGCAAGCCTCGATAAGCAGCTTCTCCAGAAAAGGGTTTCCCACCTGCACCGCAGGACGCCGCTCTTGGGATGCCTCGTCCAGTTGAACACTGGCGAAGGTGGCGCCGTGGATGCCATCCCGACCTGTGTCTGCCCCCACCAGCATCAGGGTATTGCCCTTGCCCTGGGCCCGAGCCTTGACCAACTTCCCCTTCTCCGCGATGCCCAGACATAGCACGTTGACCAGGGGGTTCCCCAGGTAAGCAGGGGAGAAAAAGACCTCGCCCCCCACGTTGGGGATTCCCAAGCAGTTCCCGTAGCTGGCGATGCCGGCCACCACACCGTCGAATAGGTAGCGACTTCGGGCATCGTCCAGGGGCCCGAAACGGAGGGGGTTGAGGAGGGCGATGGGCCGCGCCCCCATAGCGAATATATCTCTTACAATACCCCCCACCCCCGTCGCTGCCCCCTGGAAAGGCTCGATAGCCGAGGGGTGGTTGTGTGACTCCATCTTCATCACCGCCGCCAACCCCTCCCCAATGTCCACCGCTCCGGCGTTTTCTTGTCCTATTCGGGTGAGCACCCCTTTGCCCTGGGTGGGGAAGAGACGAAGGAGGGGCTTAGAGTTCTTATATCCACAGTGCTCGCTCCACAGGGCGCCGAACATGCCCAGCTCCAAAGGGTTGGGCTCTCGCCCCAGGCGACGCACTAGAAGATGGTATTCCTCCAGGTTGAGGGCGATTTCATCAAGAACTTTTTGCTCTACTGCCATCCTGATTCGCTTTAGCTGAAAGTACCACCGTCCTCGGCTAATCGGCTCAGGCCCTCGCGGTCCAGGATAATGATACGCTTACGCCCTATGGCCACCAGCCCAGCCGCCCGGAGCTGGTTCAAGGTCTCGGTGGCCGTCTCTCGCAACGTCCCCACCATGTCGGCCAACTCCTGGTGGCTGAGGCCCGAAACGATGTTGTCGTCGCCAGCGAGGCGCAGCAGGAGAGATGTGAGCCTAGCGGCCACTCTTTTGAGGGCCAACCCTTCGGCCACGGCCTCCGTATCCAGAAGGCGACGCCCCAGAGCCTGGAGGACGCGCAACGCTACCTGCGGTTTTTCCAGGAGAAGCCGCTCCACATCGGCACGACCCATGGCGCATACCAAGGAGTCCTCGGTGGCTTCGGCGAAGGCATCATACATCCCCTGACCAAAGAGGGCCATCTCCCCGAAGAAGGTGCCATCGCCTAGTATGGCTAGGATCAACCGCTTCCCCTCCGCTGAGAGGCGGTAGATCTGCACCCGCCCCTTCTTAAGGAGGAAAAGCACCTCCCCTGTCTCGCCTGGTTCATAAAGGATGCTACCCTTGGGGCAGGCGCGCATCGTTGTCACCTGGTCCACCCACTCCATATCGGCCGGGCTGAGATTTTGAAAGACCTCCATAGCCGAGAGGTAGCTGGGTTTGCTGGGCGTCTTAGCTTCTGCCTCACCACCTTGGGTGCGTCGGAAGAACTGGCCTAAGCCGGGAAAACGATGTTGCCTCATCACGTGTATCATAGTTCACCCGTGATAGGCCGTCAACGAGAACTGTAGGCTAGCCTACAGAAAGGTGGCGGGGTTTGGACCAGAATAAGAAAAATTAAAAAGCGGAGGGCATACCCGGCAACGCTGAAGGATGGCTCCCCTCCGCAAAAGGAGGTTACAGTGAGCTGGGGAACATCGGCGCGGAACCTCTTTCGCCTCTTCCGGCGGTGGCGGGACATCTTTCAGGCAGGCGATGAGACTCCAGAGTTCATGGAGCGCACCTGGAATGGCCATACGGTCCGCCTCTCAGACTTCCGGTGGCAAGAAGGCCCACATCCTCCTGGAGTTCGGACCTGATGACCGCCGTTTGTGGCGGAGGTGTCGCCAACGAAGCACCGGGAGTTCCGACCCCAGAGGACTCAAGTTTTCTCACCGTGAAGGATAGGAGCGGCTGTAATTCAACAAAAGGGGTGAAGACAGAAGTGGAAAGGGAGTTTGGGCTACGAGGGAGCGGAAAAGGGCAACGTTTAGGTTAGGCTAGTTACGGATAAGGAGGAAAAGGATGGGGAAATATCTATCGGCTATGATGGGGGTTGTGCTCTTGGTGCTTTTGGCGGGGACCATGAATGTCTCTTCGGTCCGTGCCAAGCCCGAGGCTCAATTGTCGCCCTTGCATGTTCAGATGTCGGCCCTTGCCAGTGGCGACGAAATAGTCTACACCATCAATCTTACGAACTCTGGCTCCACCAGCATCAACCACATATACATTGCCGGTTTGGTCCCAGAAGGGACAACCTTCGTTGCGACTATCCAGACACCGACGAAGAGTTGGTTCCGCGGCAAAGAGGGTAATTCAGCCATTTGGCTGAGCGAGGTTGTACCAGCCAATGGGGCGCAAGGGCCTTTCAAGTACAAAGTCAAGGTCACTGGAGCCAGTGTCAGCTCGGCCCACGCTTGGGTCCGTTGGCTGCTCCCTACTGATGGCGTGGCTCAAGGCGAAGGGGTTAGGGCCATCCCTCTGCCCGCGCCTTTAGCGGGTCTCCCTTTGGAAAACTTTCGTAATGATTGGCCCTTTGACCCACCGTTGCCCGATCACCTGTGGATGGATATTGGCGTGAATCGCCTACTCTTTCTCCACTTCGACAAGCCAGTAGCGGAGGCCACGAAGCTCCTATACATTGGGGAAGGCATCAGGGGACGATTCTATGCGGAGGATCAGCCGGAAGGGGGCACCACCGGGTTCACCCACTTCCACCGCTTCAAGGCGCCCACGGTAGAGGCGGGCCACGGCGGTGCCCCAGGCGATGAGGGCTACTGGCTGCGCCATGTTGCGGTGACTGATTTCGAGATGATGGGCATGAAGGTAAGGCCGGGCATAGACTTCAACTTCATGCCTACCGTAGCGCCAGTAGGCCTAAGCGGCCAGTGGGTCAACGAGAAGCCTTTCGATCCGCCTCTCCCGGACCATTTGTGGTTAGAGCTGGGTGGTGGCCGTATAATGCTCCTCCATTACGATAAACCGGTCACCGACCCCACAAAGATGCTTCTCTATGTGGGCGAGGGCGTGCGCGGGAGATTCTGTGCCAGCGACCAGCCCGAAGGGGGGAGGACAGGCTATACTCATTTCCACCGCTTCAAAGCGTCCACGGTAGAGGCTGGCCACGGTGGCGCCCCGGGTGATGAAGGCTACTGGCTGCGCCACATCGCGGTGGCTGAATTCGAGATGATGGGCATGAAGGTCAAGCCGGGCATAGACTTCAACTTTATGCCCACTACCCCGCCCAAATGTGGCTAAAGGAGGTATCTAAGTGGCTAAAGTAGCGATTGCCCTGCTCACTGGTACTGACGAGAGGGAGCATGCCCGGGTCTTTCATGCTCTCCTCTACACGAAAGGACTGGTAGAAAGCGGACAGGAGGTAAAACTCATCTTTGACGGTGCGGGCACTGGCTGGGTTCAGGCCCTAGCTGACCCAAAAGAACGGTTGAACTCCTTGTTCACGGAACTGAAGGGTTCCGGGGTAGTGGCCGGGGCTTGCGAATTCTGTTCCGCACACTTTGCTAGCCATGAGTCGATTCGTCAGGCTGGAGTGTCCCTGCTGGCCGAATGCGGAGGTCATCCCGATATCGCCAGCCTGATAGGGGATGGCTACCAGCTCGTAGTTATCTAAAGGACTGGCTAAAAAACCATGGGCGGCCGTAAAGGGCTGGTTTTGGTAGCTGTTGTGGGCATTCTGGCCGGGGTCTGGGGGTGCCAGGAGATACCTGGCACCCCAACAACCCCACCAAGGCCATTAGAGATGCCCACTCCTTTTCATACCTCTACCGCTATCGCTACACCCAGTCCTACGCCCACCTCCCCTCCGACTCCCGTGCCCACTTCAACACCGACCGTTACGCCGGAACCTGTGCTACCGACGCCTACTCAGAAACCAACGGCCACGTCGACAACTACGCCTGCACCACCCCCGCCACCCCCCAGTGGCAATGTGGGCTCAGCGGCGGAAGGCGAAAGAATTTTCTACGCAGTGGGTTGCATAGGCTGCCATACCGTGAAGGGCATCGGGGGGAGGGTCGGCCCTGACCTTACCGATCTAGGTGCGCGCCGCAATACAGTCTACATTCGCCAGTCCATTGAGGACCCGGGGGCCTACATTGTGCCTGGCTATCAACCGGACATGCCTTCTCCAGATAAATTGCGTCTATCAGCCTCCGATATAGACAACCTGGTTGCCTTTCTTGCCGGGTTGAAATAGCTACTACTGTAGGTTGTCCTACAGTAGAGGCAAGTAATCTTAAGCTACAATGAACTGAAGTTTAAGGGCAAGGTCTCTTCTAGATAACGTCATAGATGAAGACCCTCTAGCAAAAGGAGTTTACAATGACCTTAGCAACATCGGTTTGGCAAGGGCACAGGACATCCTCCTGGCCTCGGGCCGTGGTCGGTGGTTTCCTGGGGACACTGGCCATGACGGCCCTGCTATACATGGGGCCCCTCATGGGCTTCCCGCCCATGGATATACCGGCTCTCCTCGGCACCATGTTCGTCAACGACATGGGTGCCGCCTTCTGGCTGGGATTGGTCATGCATTTCCTCATCGGGAGCATGTTCCTGGCCCTGGTTTACGCCTATTTGGTGGCTCCTCGCCTCAAGGGGCCGGGGTGGCTGAGGGGTGCCCTCTACAGCCTCTTCCCGTGGCTGGCAATGATGGTGATGGTGCTGCCCATGATGAATATGATACACCCGCTCATTAGTACTGGCTCCATGATGGGGCCAGGCTTCTTTGCTGCCAATCTGGGCCCCATGGGAGCTGTGGGTGCCTTGATAGGGCACCTGATCTACGGGATCGTCCTTGGCGCCTATTACAGCAGGGGCACATTGTAGTAGGATAGACTACAGAAAGAGGGCGGAGCCTGGACTAGAATGTAGTGAAAAGGCGGTGGACCTACCGGGCAACGCTGGAAGAGGACTCCCCGCCACAAAAGGAGATTACAGTGAGATTAGGAACATCGGTGCGGAACCTCTTTCGCCTCTTTCGGCGATGGCGGGACTTCTTTCGGGCAAGCGATGAGGCACCCGACTTCATCGGGCGCACCTTGGACGGCCCAAGGGCCCGCCTCTCAGACCTCCGGTGGCAAGGCCCACGCTCTCTTGGAGTTCGGGGCCCTACCTGATAACCGCCATTTGTGGCGGAGGTGCCGTCAATGGAGCAGTTTTATCGGGAGTTCCGACCCCAGGGGGTAGAGTTCTTCACCATCTGTACCCGGGACCCCCACCCAGGGGAGAACTACCCTCACCAAGCCTCCTACGAACAGGAGCAAAGGCATGCCGCCGACTGCCGTCAGCAGGAGGGCATCGCCTTGCCCATCATATCTGGCGGGCAGATACCCCAGACTTAGGGCACGCTCCCAACATGATCTATATCATTTACCGCCGGGACGCATCTTCTTCCGCTCCCAGTGGACCCGCCATCAAGAGGAGCGGGAGGCGATGGAGGAGCTGGTGCGCTATAGAAGCGGCTCCCGCCTGGGATGAGCGGCTGCGCCTGGTCTACTCAGAGCGCCTGGGCATACAAGAAGACTACTCTGAGGTCCACCAGAGAGTCGTCCGCCGTGCCGACCCAAGGCCTTCGCAGACTTTGAGCGTCCGTTGGACAAAGCCCTTGTCACACCCTAGCCCCGGTGTGCTAGTAACTCAAGGGGCTGCAAGGGGTGGAAGTTGATTGGCAAGGCTGGATTAGGGCTGGTAATGTGGGTGGCAGTGGGATGGCTCGTTGCCTGCACTGCCCCTGGGGTTACCTCCACTCCTAGTCCCACTCGCGAGAAGGCCGCCGACCTTGTAAGAGATGAGCCTACTTTCGCCACCTCGGACTGGAAGACCGATTTCTCCCGCCACAGTGCCCCCTACTCGGAGATAATGTCTGGTGGGCCGCCCAAAGATGGCATCCCGGCCATCGACAGGCCCGAATTTGTCTCGGTGGCCATGTCTGAATCCTGGCTGGAGAATAGGGAACCGGTGGTTTTTTACGAGTTTAACGGAGATGCTCGGGCCTACCCCGTCCAAATCCTCATTTGGCACGAGATAGTCAATGATGTGGTGGGGGGGAAGCTAGTGGTGATAACCTTTTGCCCGTTGTGCCACACCGCCATCGCCTTCGAACGGGAGTTGGAGGGGCGATTATACGATTTCGGCACCACGGGCAAGCTGCGCTTCAGCGACCTAGTGATGTATGATCGCCAGACCGAATCGTGGTGGCAGCAGGCCACCGGGGAGGCTATAGTTGGCCAGCTTACCGGGAAGCGGCTTACCTTCCTCCCGGCCTCTCTTATCTCTTGGGCCGAGTTCAAGGCGGCCCACCCCCGGGGCCAGGTCCTCTCCAAGAACACGGGACACAGCCGCTCCTATGGAAGGAACCCTTACGTGGGCTACGATGACATCGACCAGCCTCCCTTCCTCTATCAGGGTCCCGCGGATGGGAGGCTCAAGCCCATGGAAAGGGTGGTCACGGTGGCCCTAGGCCGGGAGGCGGTGGCCTACCCCTACTCGGTGCTGGAAAAGGAGAAGGTCATCCATGACGAAGTTGGAGGCCGAGGCCTAGTGGTGCTTTTCAAGAAGGGCACTGCCTCAGCCCTGGATACGGAGGCCATCCCCCAGGGGAGGGATGTGGGGGCCACCGGGGTCTTCGACCGGGTGGTGGATGGGAGAAGCCTGACCTTCCGATGGGACGGCGCCACCTTTCGGGATAAGGAGACCAACACCTCGTGGAACCTATTGGGCCAAGGGATTGAGGGGCCCCTCCAGGGGAAGCGACTTGAGCCCATCATCCACGGCGACCATTTCTGGTTCGCCTGGGCGGTTTTTCAGCTCCAGACCCGAGTTTTCTCACCGTGAAGGATGAGAGCGGTTGTAATTCAATAAAAAATGATGAGGGAGGAAAACATGGCTAAGTTTATAGGACTGCACAGCCCGCCGGGGTTTACCAGGGAGATGCTGGAAATGGCTCAACAGGACGCATTTCAGACATTAAATATCCAGCTTCTGGCAACACATTATGACTCTAGCACAGGGCGAGTCATTTGTCAGGTGGAGGCGCGCCTGATAGGGAAAGCTTCATTGCCTGGCTTAACAGGATAAATATGCCCTATGACGAGATATGCAAAATAGACTTAGAATATGTGTCTGAGAAAGAAAGAGGTGCCGTTCCATGAAAAGAAGCCTGAGAATAGGCGAGCTAGCCAAAGCTACCGGCCTCACTACCAAAGCCATTCGCTACTACGAACTCTTGGGGCTAATACCCAGGACCAGTCGCACGGAGTCCGGTTACCGGATGTACCCGGACCAAGACGTGCGTCGGCTGGAATTCATTTATCTATCAAAGAGTGGACTCTACATAGGAGGTAATTAGAATGGCGAAAGCAGCAGAAACGAGAAGGGTGCCGTTGGAGCCTGGCTACTTGGTCGCGGTGCTCCTCGCTTTGGGCGCTGCGTTCCTGGGGGTGCTTGGATACCAACTAGGGTTCCTTGGCTTTGTCTACAGGCTGATGCTTCCCCAGGCTTTCGCGAGGGTGGATGTGATCACTTTGGCAGCGGTGATGGGGGTAGCTGCCTTTTTCTCCCCTTGCGCCTTCCCCTTGCTGCCAGGCTACATGACCTACCAGCTACAGGCGCAGGGCAGAGAAACACGGTTAGTCAGGTCCCTCTATCTAGGCTTTCTCGGCGCCTTGGGGCTCCTGGCCATTAACGGGTTCCTGGGCCTAGTAGTTGCCTCCCTGGGGAATGCGGCTCCCTTTAGCCCGGACCCCAGGCAAGACCCCTGGATCATCCTTGCACCACGGCTGATCGGTGGGGCTTTCGTCGCCTATCTCGGGGCCATTTACCTCCTGAACCTCAGTTTGAGCCTGGGCCCCCTTGCTCGCTTGGGTGGCCTGATAGGAACAGGTGAGGCATCTCGCCAACACCCTGCGCGGGCCACCTTTCTATACGGGGCCCTCTACAACCTCATCGGGATCGGGTGTACCGGGGCTCTCCTGCTGGCCCTGGTGTTCTATGCCCTTACCGCCGGCGGTTTTTGGACCGCCTTCGGCGCCTTCCTGGTGTTTTCCGGAACTATGGGCCTCCTGATGGTCATAGTCACAGCGCTGGTGGGCATTTCCGGAGCGCCACTTACCAAGCGGCTCAGAGTGGGCATCCCGGTCATCAGGCGGGTAAGCGGGGCGATTATGCTGGTGGTCGGAGCCCTGACGGTGGCCTTCGTCCTCCAGGGCAACGATTGGTTCGCCAGAATCTTCTTTCCTTTCTTCTTCTAGCACTTTACGCCACAACACCGGATCATGCTGAGACTGGAGTAACTATATGGATACGCTGGAACTGATGGTAGCGGGTAATGCGATACATTGCAGCGGATGCGAGAGCCGTATTCAGGGAGCCCTGGCCAAACTGCCCGGGGTTCAGAAGGTCAAGGCGAGCCGCAAAACCCAGAAGATCGTGCTCGCCCTAGACCAGGAAAAGACGCCCCTGCGGGATGTGCTGGCAAAGCTCGAATTTTTGGGGTACACCGTGGCGCCAAAATTGGGGCCGTCGAGTGGGTGAGATGTCTGGCAGGCAGTAGAGGTTCCATCCAAGAGGAGCGGTGAGAAGATGCGGCGCCTGGATGCTGTTTGCAGCTTCTGTTCCAGTGGTGTGTCTGTAGTCTGTATGAGTAGCGTGGGGGCTGCGCTGGCCGCCGCCGGGACGGCCGAAGCAGCGAGCATGGCAGGCATGGGAAGTATAGGGGCATCCTCAAGCGGAGTGTCTGCCTTCTTCATCATCCCACGCTTCTTCGACCGCCTGGGTCTAGACGTCCTGAACCAGGTGCCCAACGCAGTAGCCCAGCCGCTTCTGGTCACTCTGCTCACCATCAGTGTCGTGGCTTCCTACCTGGCCTATCGCGGTCACCGGCGTCCTCACATCCTTGCCTTGACCCTGGCCACTAGCACGGCCATGTACGTCAGCATCTATGTGTGGATGTCGGAGCCCCTCTATTTCGTTAGCCTTGTGGGGCTGCTAGCAGCAAGCGCGTGGAGCTTCTTCCTGGCAAAAAGACCATCCCAATGGTCGCAGAGCCGTGCCCAGACGCCCGTTATGTAGTTCTCGACTTCAGACTAACGCCTGGCCCGATCTCCCCAAACATGCTGGGCCAGGCTCCCTGCCCAGGACGGTTGGCTTTCCCTTCCCTTAGCTTACCAACAGCGACCGAAAGAGATAAAGCCCATCCTCCCCTCCCAACATCGCCTCGCTGGCTCGCTCAGGGTGGGGCATAAGGCCAAAAACGTTCCTTTCTCGGTTAACGATGCCAGCGATATAGTTCAGCGAACCGTTGGGGTTGGCCTCCTCTATCAGCTCTCCTTGGGCGTTGCAATAGCGCAGAACCACCTGACCCTCCGCCTCAAGCTGAGCCAGAGTGTCCTCATCGGCGTAGTAGCGCCCCTCGCCGTGAGCGATAGGGATGCGCAGCACCTGTCCCGGCTGGCAGGAGGAGGTGAAGGCGGTAGCAACGTTTTCCACCCGCAGGTTCACCCACTGGCAGCGGAACTGGAGGCTATCGTTGCGGAGAAGAGCGCCGGGGAGAAGGCCAGCCTCGCAGAGGATTTGGAAACCGTTACAAATCCCAATGACGAGCTTCCCCGAGGCCACCGCCTCGGCTACCGCCTCCATCACAGGGGAAAAACGGGCGATGGCGCCAGAACGCAGATAGTCGCCGTAGGAAAATCCCCCGGGTAGAACAATAACATCGTAGGGGGATAGCTTGGTCTCTCGGTGCCAGACGTAATCAACTTTTTGTCCCAGAACTTTGTCTAGTACGTGATGGCAGTCCCTATCGCATTGGGTGCCCGGAAATACAACAACCCCAAACCTCACTGTTCTCCCCCGGCCTTATTGGCTGGCCCCACCGGCGATGAATGCGAAGGCCCGTCCTCCGCGGCAGCGCGGGAAAACCAGCGCCTACCGCGCCGGGGAACCCTGAGAGGGGTGGCGGGAGGCTGGGGAGGATATTCTATGCGAGGGTGGTACACCCCCCTAAGAGTAACCTTGAAGACCTCTCGGATACGCTTCAGGTTTCGCAGGGTGAGGTCGCACTCGTTCAGCTGCCCCTCTGCCAAGCTTTCGTCTATCACCTGATCCACCAGCTCATCCACCTTTTGTGGAGAGTGATCGTGGCTGCTGCGCACCACCGCCTCCACAGAATCGGCCAGCATAATGATGGCCGTTTCCCTGGTCTGGGGTCGAGGGCCAGGATAGGTATAGGGACCGGGGTCCACCTCCCTTCCCTGCCTTTGGGCTCGCCGATAAAAATATGATGCCAGGCGGGTGCCATGATGTTCCGCTATAAAGTCGCGAATTCTGGTCGGCAGGTGGTAGCTCTTGGCCAGCCCCTGGCCTTCGGCCACGTGGGCGATAACAATGGCGGCGCTGTCCATGGGCTGTAGGGCTTCGTGGGGATTGTGTCCATCCAACTGGTTTTCGATAAAGAAACCAGGACGAAGCACTTTGCCCACATCATGATAGT
The DNA here is from genome assembly GCA_016183425.1 of Chloroflexota bacterium. Classification (GTDB taxonomy): domain Bacteria; phylum Chloroflexota; class Dehalococcoidia; order JACPEP01; family JACPEP01; genus JACPEP01. The sequence goes on along the minus strand of JACPEP010000002.1, from coordinate 53,345 downwards.
AGGCTCCCACCCTAACGAGGAGAGAATCGGCTCCCACCGCCTCCGCCGCCCCCTCCCCCAGATTACCCACGATAAGGCTGTGATAGTAAGTTCCCGGTGCCTCCTGAACCAGGCGCCGCATGAGAGGATGGTTGAGCTGCGCCAACTCCATAATATGCCATGGAGTCATGATGCCGAAGACTAACCCCAATAAAACAAAGGCCCCGATGGTCAGCAGAGAAGAGAGGGTACCGTTGCCCAGGGAAGCCAGGACGTACCAGCCCAGGGTGGAGACCTGGCGCTCCCCACCCAGAAGCCAGAAACCCACCAGAACTAGAAAAGTGGCCAGGGTAATGCCCACCGCCGCCCAAAAGAAGCGGCTTAGGCGTTGCGCCTTCCAGGCCAGGAGAACTCCCACCAGGCCGCCAACCAAATACACCATCATCCGCTGCAAAGCATCCAAGGGCTGGCCCAAGGCCACGTTTACAGAGCCGAAAGAGAAACCGGCCACGTAGCTCACCAGGATGCTGAGCAAGGCAATGACGGGAACGGCTACCGAAACGTCCAGAAGAGTGGCCAGGATCATCGGTCCGGCAGCTACGGGAAAGAGATACACATACATACTGCGGCCTGGAATGACCAGTTTGGCAGCCAAAACTACCCCCACTACCACCAGGAGAAGGAGCAAAAGACGGCGGTCGGTGCTGACGGCAGGTGGCTTTAGAAAGTAGAGGTAGAGTCCCAGGCTCCCGCTTGCCGCCAGAGCCAGGATAGCGGTGCCCGCCATGGAGTGCCAAGGATATGTGCCCATCAACAGACCAACGGCCGCCAACTTCTCTAGGGCAAGATCGTCTACTATTTCGCCATCCCGCAGTATGGTCTCGCCCTCTTTTATAGTGAGAACAAAGGGGGCTACCCTAGCCCGAGCGGCCCCTTGAGCGGCGGCCGTCTCGCTCTGACCAGGGACCATATTGGCCACTATCAGAGCCTTCGCCAACTCATGGGTTACCTGAACTTGCGGCGGTTCAAGCTGGGGATTGATTTTCTCCCTTAACCCGTCTTTTATCTGTGCTGTGTCTTGGGGGGCCAGGCGCTCTCCCAAAGCTTGAACCAAAAGTCGGCGTGTCTCTGACACCACCTCTTGCCACTGGAGAGGAGTAAAGCCCAGGGCCAGGTCCATGTCTGATGGAGACAGGGGTATGTCTCCCATCTGTTTCAAGCGCCGGTTCATTTCCTGGGGGTCGAATTGAGAGGCTTCCAGCACCGATGATACTTGACGCCCCATGGTTCGCAACCGCTCTAGCTGTTCTGGGAGCGTTTGCTGCCGATAAACCAGAACCGGCGGCGAAGCCATCGCCGCTTGCTCCCGCAGCCTCTCCGTCGCCACTTTGCTGGTGAAGGTTTTGGTAACAGGCGACTTCAAGGTATAGGGAGATACCTCCCCTTCCTTCATCTGATAGCGACTGGGGATGAAGTGAAAGGCGAGGACAAGGGTGAGCAACAAGCCCAGGACCAGGACAAAAACAACTAGCTTGAGGGTGGACGCAGTAGAACTAGCCGCCACAGCTATCCTCTGGGAAGGAAAAAACAAGGGAGCAAGCCGCTTTCCTCCTGCCCCCTTCTTTTTTGGCTCCCCCGCCCTCGTTCGGAAGAGGGAGAATCATTTTCTACTCCCCCAACGCAGTTAAGAGCTGGGTAACCAGAGCGCTGACCTCCTGCCCCTGCGCTCTTCCTTTAAGTTGCGGCATAAGGTGAGACATGACCTTATTCTTGTCCCGGGGACCCTGAGCCCCTGCCTCTTGAATGGCTTGCTTTACCAAAGCTAATAATTCCTCTTGGGAAACGGGCTGAGGTAAATATTCCATTAATACCTCTAGCTCTGCCTCCTCCCGCATCTGCAAATCAGGACGCTTCCCCCGGCTGAATTCGGCGATACTTTCCCGGTGACGGCGCACCTCTTTGGCAATTACAGCCAGCACATCACCGTCGTCAGCCGGCTTTCTCCTTTCTATCTCCAGGTTGTGAACCCCGGCCTGTACCAGTCGCAGGATAGAACGCCTTATTACGTTACCGGACCTCATGGATTCTTTGAGGTCGGTCAATAATCTATCTGGGAGGATTGCCATGTTCGTCTACGGGACTAATGCCAAAGAGAAACTACCGTCTTATAGTGCTCTTTCTTCTTTTAGCCGCTTCTTTCCGCTTTCGCTTCACACTGGGTTTTTCGTAATGCTCCCGACGTCTCGCCATGGCCAGGATGCCATCCTGCTGCACTCGTTTGTTAAACCGTTTCAGAGCGCTTTCAAATGGTTCGTTTTCTCCGACAATAACCTCCGTCACAAACCTTCCCTTCCTTTAATAATTAACACGATATTGCTACAACTTCTCTTTTGTAGGGTCATTATAGCTTTCCCATACCGATAGTGTCAAGGTTATGAGGCAGCCTCTCATATCGCACTCTGGCTCCTTATGGTATATTTTAAACGGTTATGAATATTGAGGAGCAAGGGGAGGATGTTTAGTGATGCTATGCTGAGGGATTCTTCCGCCGGAGACAGAGGAAAGAGAAGGAATTCCTCAGTATTATTACGCCCAAGATGACCCGGCATGATACAGTTCTCAAGTAGCTCAAACTAAAGGGGGTGGCTGGAGGTGGCTGGAGTTAGCCGGACGGTAATTAGATACCAGAAAGCACTTTATGAAATACTGAACGGGCTTGGCGCTACCTCTGGGACACGGGAGGGCCTGGAGCTTATCCTCAAGAGTGCTGTGCGCACCCTTTCCGCCAGTGCCGGCTCTATCCTCTTTTTGGATTCCACGGGGAAAAAACTGGTGCATAGCGTTACCTATGGGCTGAGCGACGCCTATATCAAACAGGGGTTCCTGGATATGGACAAGAATTCGGTGATGGAAGAGGGGGTGGTGGTAACGGTGGGTGACGGGGCAAGCGATCCTCAACTCCAGCCTTCACAGAGGGCACCTCAAGCAGGGTTGTCTTCCCTTTATACAGGCATTGTAAGCTTACCCCTTACCTTTCGGGGGGAGGTGGTGGGGACGATGCGGGTTTACAGCCGACAGCGTAGAGAGTTCTCACCATGGGAGGTCGATTTCCTGTCTGGCCTGACTCGTTTAGCGGCCATGGTGATGGAGAGAACGCCCCAGGTGGAAAACCCCACTTCCCCTACCCCAGGCACCGGCTATGGTTTGGCCACCAAAATCGGGCGGCCGGTTATCTTCGCGCATCCTAGTGAAGAGGAGTTCGCCAGACTTTTGGACTTTTATCATGTGGAGTGGCTTTATGAGCCCCGTTCCTTCCCCCTTCAGTGGGATGGAGAGCGGGTTACAGAGATGTTCACTCCTGACTTTTATCTTCCCGCCATCGACCTCTACGTAGAGTTGACCACCATGAAGCAGAGCCTAGTCACTGAGAAGAATCGGAAGCTACGTCGCCTCAAAGAGCAATATCCCGAGGTTAACATCAGGCTTCTTTACCGGAGGGACTATCACAACATCTTAGCCAAATTTGGTTATGGCCCATTGGGGCAAGCACCAGCACGGGATGTGAGCCAGGTGCTCATCAGCAGCCACCAGATACAGAAACGGGTCCGCCAGTTGGGGGAGCAGATCTCTCAAGACTATGCGGAGCGAAGCCCGGTGCTGGTGGGGATATTGCGGGGAGTCTTCTGTTTCATGGCCGACCTAATGCGGGCCATCTCTTTGCCCCTCTCCGTAGAGTTCCTGGCCATCTCCTATTATGGCAGCGATGCTCAGGGTGGGTTACGAATTACCAAGGATTTGGATAGTAACCTCACAAATCGGGATGTAATCCTCGTGGAAGATATCGTGGACACAGGGATGACCTTGAATTACCTTTACAACTACTTACAGGCGAAACACCCTGCCAACATGGCCGTATGTGCCCTACTAAGCAAAAGGGCCCGCCGCTTGGCCAACGTGCCCCTTACCTATGTGGGCTTTGAGGTCCCCGATGAGTTCTTGGTGGGCTACGGCCTGGACTATCATCAGGAATACCGAAACCTGCCTTTTGTTGCTGTTCTCAAGGCTGGCGAGGAGAAAAAGCCACTGGTACAGCGCAAAAGGGCTAAAAGAGAAAAAGAAGGTCCCGAATAGCCTTTCATCTTTGCGCCCCTTGGGTTTCTCCTCTTTTCGGTGTCCTGCCCCCCAAGGGGGATGCTTTCCACCTACTCCAAGTCTGACACCCAAAGGAGAAAAGAGCTACTCAACTACTCGGGACTTATAAAACTATAGCATGAGGGTGGGTCTTTGTCAATATCTTTGGGGGCTGTTTGGTGGGAATTTTTCGTTGCCGTGCCATTAATGGTATCAGTCCTTTAGCACAAGGGTACCGCCGCAGCCACTATTAGTAACCGAGTTACCTCCCATAAAAGTGGCGGTGAGCAACCAGGAGGCATCGGCTCTGGGATGAGCAGTTACTGAAGGGAGACTGTTGGCTCGAGGGATGCAGGCCAAGGCCCAATCAGGGAGGATACTCACCGCATCCCAGTCGAGGCTCAGGGCATCGAAGGTCTCCCCATCTGGGACCCAACGCAGACGCCCTTCCTGGATGATGTAGATGGGATCCGAACTGCCTTTGATCAGACCGCCTTCCTCTAAGGGAGGGATGGGCTCACCTTCAGAGAGGGCAATTAACTCTTTTTCTGTCATTGGTATCCCTGTCAGAGAGTCGTAGCCCAAGAGACGCAGGGTTGACTGGCTGGTAAGCCAATAGCGCTTGCTATCACGCAGGAGGTAGGCGGGGCGGCCCACGGCCTCCACCACGGGCTGGGGGCCGCGGCCAGAGGCGAAAAAGGTGCCCGGTTCCCACTGGCTGTCCCGGCCCCCACCCACCCGGTTGCCGATCAACCAGGGTGAGAAGGTAAAGAGATAGGTGGGGGCAGTGGCCATGAAGCGATACCCTTGGCCGACCCAAAGGGCCTGAAGGCGGGATGCCCCTTTCGTGTCTTCCCGCCACCGGGGGTCGTGGGAGGATAAGACCCCTTCCGTGCCTAAAATAGGCAGAGCGAAGCCAAGGATGTCCGTCACTATCTGGTGGTAGGCCTCAAAGCGGGCAAAGCCCTGAGTGTCGGAGGTATAGTCCTGAGGGGTGCCCGAGGTATAGTTGTGAAGACCGACCCAGGTGCGCGTCAGGATATCCGCGCGCCCCCGCGTTTGGAGCTCTAGAAGCGTCTCCTTCAGAAAGGCAAAGTCGCCGAACTCCTGGCTTTGGGGGTCAAGAGCTCCCAGGCCGGGGTAGCCTCCGTAGTAGGTCACCAGGGAGGCCAGGGGCAACCAGTAGTCCATGTACCTTCGGGGACTCAGGGCCTCCGGTTTTTGCCATTCATGGCTCCGATTGGGCTCGTTGAAGATCTGGAAGTAATTGACGCCCAGACTACGATAGTAACGGACATAGCGGGCGAAGGCGGCCATGTCCGTCGTGCCTACCGGCAAGAGGACGCGCACCACCGGCTCCATATTTCTGGCAAGCAGGGCTGAAATGAGATAGGTATTTCCGGCCTCCTCTCCCCGTTTCTCGACCACATTGGGAGAGGCAAGCAAAACAACCCAGCTTATTCCCATGTCCGTCGCCGCCGACAGGTAGCGGTCTATCACCGCTCTCTCTTGGCCATGAAAAGGAAACCAGTGGATACCCCGGCGGGTATCGTTTTTTGGTCTGGGGTATGAGTCTTCCAGAGTCGGGGCCGTGGATTGAGGTACAAAAGGACTCCCGCTTACTCCTCCACTCAGAAGGAGGAGAAGAAGAAAGATAAAGGCAAACCCTCTCTCCGCAGACATGCGATGTCGTTTTTCTATTTTAATTCAATTTAGGGGCTTTGTGTGTTGAAGAAAGAGTTCCACCTTGCTATAATAATTTAAGTTACGGTTTAGCTATTACTTAAATGTTAAAAGTTATCCATGGTTAGTGTAGGGCATGTCCAAGGCGAAAGCTGTGAGATGCACGGCGTTGACCCAACGCGGTTAGCTCGGGCCAAGGGACTCCTCTTAGAGGATGAAATCTACGGGGATTTGGCGGAGACCTTCCGTGCCCTGGCCGACTCCAGTCGGGTAAAGATTGTTTATTGCCTTCTCCAGCAGGAGCTATGTGTTTGCGACCTGGCAGCTATCGTAGCCCAGTCGGAGTCAGCCGTTTCCCAGCACCTGCGGGTATTGCGTAATCTGAGACTGGTCAAGAGCCATCGCCAGGGCAAAAAGGTCTACTACTCCCTGGATGATGTCCATATCAGCGTCCTTCTTAACGTTTGCCTGAGCCATCTGCGTCACCAGGACTCCAGTGTGACAATCCCAGAGGCCGTGGGACAAATAGGGTAGAAGGGGGTCATCATCGCCGCGGCGGGTTTTGCCGTTATTCTGGTGGGGGTATGAGAAGATATGGAATCAAAGATTATGAGGCTGCCTCTGCTCATCACCGCCGAAGATTGTGAGCACTGTATTGAGCGATTGAAGGGGTCACTAGAGCTCATTCGGGGGGTGGATGGGGTAGAGACCGATTTCCCCCGGTCTGCCGTTACCCTTCGCTATAATCCAGAGGTTGTTTCTCTTAGTCAGTTGGAGGGACTGGCCAAAGACCTGGGGGCTGGTATAGGACGGCGCTTCGCCCACGAGGGATTGACCATCACCGACATGGACTGCGCCGACTGCGCCTTGAAGCTGGAGAAGGCGGTTTCTAGTCTGGAGGGGGTCATCCACACAACGGTGAGCTTTGCCACCTCTCGAATGATGGTGGAGTATGAGGCGGATAGGGTGACCAAATCCAGCATAAGGGCCAGAATTCGTGGGCTGGGCTATGGAGTGGCGGGAGAAGAGACCGTGGTCACCTCTGAGTTCCGCCTTTGCGAGGTAGACCCGGGCGGCTCACAAGCCGATTTGCGTGAAAGGCTCCTCTCTCTCCATGGAGTAATTGAGGCTAGTGTGGACGGGGGGAGAGAGACGCTGACAGTGAAGCACAAGCGAGAGCTCCTTCCCCGAAATATCGTCCAGGTCATAGAAGAGGCGGGCTATACTGCCTTGTTGGAGTTGGAGCGTCCGGTCAAAGGAACCTGGAATCTTTTCTGGCAACGCAATCGGCGGATTATTGTGACCGCTGCTTCCGGCCTATGGGTAGCCATCGGCGCTGGGCTTTGGGTGGTGGGGGCACCGCCTTTGTGGAGCACCCTGGCCTATGCCCTGGCCATGGTGGTGGGAGGTTACCCCATCGCCCGCTCGGGCATCTTTTCTCTGGTGCGACTGCGCACCCCGGATATCAACGTGCTCATGATGGTGGCCGTCATTGGGGCGGCGGCCATTGGAGAGTGGGTGGAAGGGGCCACCGTGGTCTTTCTCTTCTCTTTGGGAAACACATTGGAGTCGTACACAATGGACCGAGCACGGGGTGCCATTCGTGCCTTGATGAACCTCTCCCCGCCCTATGCCAAAGTGAAGCGTAACGGCGTGGTCACGGCCATGCCTGTGGCCGAGGTGGAGGTGGAGGACGTGGTGGCAGTGCGCCCAGGAGAGCGCATCCCCAGAGACGGGCGGGTAGTGGCTGGCTCATCCACGGTGGATCAATCCCCCATCACCGGAGAATCAGTGCCCGTGGCGAAAACGGTGGGGGACGAGGTCTTCGCCGGCACTATAAACCAGCGAGGGTATCTCGAGGTATCCGTCACCAAGCCTTACGAAGAGAATGCCCTTTCCCGAATAATCCACCTGGTAGAGGAGGCACAAAGCCGGAAGGCGCCCTCCCAGCGGTTCGTAGACCGCTTTGCCCGCTATTACACGCCCGGGGTCATCGGCCTTGCCATATTGATGGGGATGGTGCCGCCCTTCCTCCTGGGCCAGCCCTTCGACGTCTGGTTCTATCGAGCGCTGGTGCTGCTGGTAATCTCTTGCCCTTGTGCTCTGGTTATCTCTACTCCGGTGTCCATTGTGTCTGCCATCGGTAGCGCCGCTCGAGCGGGGGTACTCATAAAAGGGGGCGTTCATCTGGAGGAAGCCGGCTCTATTCGAGTAGTGGCCTTCGACAAAACGGGCACTTTAACCCGGGGCGATATTCGGGTGGTGGATGTTCTGCCACTAAACGGTCACCGTCGGGAGGAGGTCATGCCCCTGGCAGCGGCAGTGGAGAGCCATTCCGAGCATCCTCTGGCCGCCGCCGTTATGCAAGAAGCTCGCCATGAGGGGGTAAGGTGGACCGAGATAACGGATTTCGAGGCTATCCCGGGCCTGGGGGCCAGAGCCTCGGTGAACGGTTCCACTTACTACGTAGGAAGCCTGGGACTCTTTAGGCGTCTATCTGTCCCTTTAGGTGACGCTGAAATAAGGGTCAGGGGCCTGGAGGAGGAAGGGAAAACTCCGTTACTAGTGGGCACTCCCCAAGAGGTGGTGGGTATCGTGGCGGTGGCCGACCAGCCTCGGGTCACCGCTCAGACGGCGGTACAAGAATTGCACCAATCCGGCATCGAGACGGTGGTGATGCTCACCGGGGACAACGAGGGCACCGCCCGCTCGGTGGCCAAGCAGGTGGGCGTGGATGACTATCGGGCCGAGCTGCTGCCTCAAGACAAGGTGGATACCGTGAAAGGTCTCCTGGGGCGTTACGGGAAGGTGGCCATGGTAGGGGACGGGGTAAACGATGCCCCCGCCTTGGCCGCCTCTACGGTGGGCATCGCCATGGGTGGGGCGGGAAGCGATGTGGCCCTGGAAACGGCGGACATCGTCCTCATGGGGGACAACCCCGCCAAGGTGCCCTACGTTATGCACCTTAGCCGCCGGACGCTGTCCATCATACGGCAGAACATTGCCTTTGCCATCATGGTCAAGGCCGTATTCGTGGCCCTTGCCTTTCCCGGCTGGACAACCTTGTGGATGGCGGTGGCCGCCGACGTGGGGACCTCCCTGGTGGTCATCCTCAACGGCATGAGGCTCTTGCGGCACCACGATTGAATAACAGTTATCAGCCTTAGATGGCTCTATCCCGAGGGTCAGCCGCTAAGAGCGGAGCTACTTCGTTGGCTAAGAGCGACCCCCCGCCAAAGGGAAATTTTGATCCAACCTCTTCAGCTCCCTAAGACCGTTTCCCAGGTATAGGCATGGTCCTCCTCGTCGGTGAGGATGTTCTCCAAAAGAAGCCGGGTCACCGGGTCGTTGGCCTCCTCGCAGAGCTTTATGTGGCCCTTGTAGGTTCGGATGGCCAGGTTTTCGCCATCCAGGTCGTCGGCGATCATCTTCTTCAAGTCGCCCCCCATCTTGATCTCCGCCGGCTTGGTGACCGGGGTGCCCCCCAAGTAATCGATGCGCTCCGCGAGCTTCTCGGCGTGCTTCATCTCGTCCATAGAGATCTCCTTAAAGGTGTCGGTGATGGCCGGGCTCTCCATCCCCACCCCCATGACGTGATGCCACATGTATTGGGTGATAGCCCCCAGCTCTAGACCCAGGTCTTGATTGAGGGCATTTATGATGTCCTGTTTGGCGGCTGCCATGATACCTTACCTTCCTTTCTTTATCTAATGTTTAGATGGCCGAGATGGGTTATAGGCTACTGGCCCAAAGCGGTCTCCCAGTCATAAGCGTGCCTCTCCTCATCGGTGAGTATGGTTTCTAGAAGGAGACGGGTCACCGGGTCGTCGGCTTCCCGGGCCATCTGAATACGAGACTTGTAGTTGGCAATGGCCCTTTTCTCCGTCTCCAGGTTGTCTGTGAGCATACGCCTCAGGTCGCCACCAACTTTGATATCCGCAGGCTGGGCGGTGGGAATACCTCCCAGATAGTCTATGCGCTCTGACAGAGACTCGGCGTGTTTCATCTCATCCTTGGCCGCCGCCTGGAACTGCTGGCTGATGGCTGGGCTATTCATACCTCTTGCCATGACGTGATGCCACATGTACTGAACGATAGCCGCCAACTCATCGGCCAGGGCTTGGTTAAGGGCATCCACCATCTCTTTTTTCCCCAGGGCCATAACTTCTCCTTCCCATAAATCAGAACTGCCGGAATGTCTCCCGGCCTTTACCACACACGGGGCACTTCTCCGGTACGTCACCGAGCACAGTATGACCGCACACGCTGCAAATGAAGATGGAGCCTCCCGGAACGTCCCCTCCCCCTCGAATGGCCTCTTGGGCCTGGGTGTAGACCTGGGCGTGGATCTTCTCGGCGGAGAGGGCGTAATGGAAGCTCAACTGGGCCCCTCTCTCCCCCTGGGTCCTGGCTACATCGGAGTAGGCAGGGTACATCTCCTCAATCTCATAAATCTCCCCTCCGATGGCTACTCCCAGATTCTCATCGTTGCCCTTTATGTTGCCCAGAGTACGGTAGTGGTTGGTGGCATGTACCCGTTCCGCAAAGGCGATGGCCTCAAAGAGGCGGGCCAGGTTGCTCTTGCCCTCTTCTTGAGCCTTCTGGGCGAAGATGAGATAGCGCATATGGGCTTGGCTTTCCCCAGCGAAGGCGGCAGCCAGGTGGGATTCGGTCATCTTGCGCACTGGGTTTAACTCCTCTTTCTGAACCGAAGCAGGTCGAGGCGCTCAACCCGCTGGTTGACCACTTGCCAACTGACGTTCTTCATGAAGGCCTCGATGTAGGCCCGTCGAGCGGTGCCGTAGTCGATAAAGTAGGCGTGCTCGTACACGTCCATGATGAGGAGGGGGCTACAGCTCCACACGCCATCGGAGTGGATGTCGGAGAGGTAGTTGCGTAGCTTGTGGTCCGTCCAGTCATAGGCAAGCACCACCCACCCTCGAGCGGCGATGCCCAGGGCCCGGAACTCCGCCTCCCACTTCTCAAAAGAACCGAAATCCTCCTTGATCAAGTCAAAAACAGGCCCCCCACAGACGCCATCCCCACCCAGGTTGCTGAAATAATCCTCATGGAGGCGTACCGCTTGGGTGGCGAAGACCTCCTCTCGCTTTAACTCCCGAATCAGGCTGTAGGTAGCGTTGGCCTCGGCGGGGTTGGCCTCCCCCCGGCGAGTCTCGATCTCGTTCAATTTGGTGACGTAACCTTTATACAGCACATCATGGTGCTCGTCAATCTGTCTTCTGGAGATGCCTTGAAGCTCCTTGGCAGGTTTAAGCTCTTTGGCCGTCCACGGCATTCTGTTACCTCCTTTGTTGAAGTTTAATAGACTGGCCTCATACGGTATATAGAAAGAGATAATGGGCTTTTGGGCTTCGGTCACCCCCTTTCCGGCACCGACTAGGATACCTCAGCCTCCAGATCCCCCTCGCCAGGGGTGGGGGCTATATAGTTGATCCAGCGGGATTCTGTAGACTCGGTCCCTCGCTGTAGGTCATGCTCCAAAAGGTTGTATCCGTAGTGGATGGCGCTAATGTTCTCCTCACGGTAGCTGAGGGGGAGGATCTGTTTAAGGGCTTCGTAATCCACCTCTAGGCCAATGAGGCGCATCATCCGGCCCAGGGCGATCATATTGCCAAAGATCTCGCGTCCAAAGTAGCGCATGCCCAGCTTGGCGAAAGGTATCTCTTCTTCGACGGCCATACCTTCCTCGCCAATAGTCCTTTCTGCTACCAGCCCATGGGCCTTGTTGGCCAGCTTGAGCATGATGTCTGCCTTTTCTATAACCGGGCTGGTGACAGGCTCGTCGCCGTAGGTCAGGTAGGCAGCGCTCATCTCCCCCCGCACCGAAGAGTCGTAGTCATAGAGAAGGGCCACCTCATAGCCCAGATTGAAAAGAAAGGTGGCCAGGGTGTGGGCGATTATTCTCACCCCCTGTCCGCCTACCCCAGAGATGATGATGCGTTTCAGGCTCAAGGTTGCTCTTCTCCTCGCTTCACGAGGCCTATTTCCAGGGGTGCCAAGGACTCCACTCCGTCAGGGGCCCTCTTATACTTGTCCCGGAACATGGCTAGCATCTCGTAGCCTGTTTTGAAGCCCAGACGACGACCGTTGTTTTCAATGCACTGGCTAGCAATGTCAACGAAAGCGAAGCCCGGCCACTGGATGGCCTCTTTGATGCACCGCTTCAAATGAACCTGATGATAAACGGTGGTTCGAGCATAAAAGTAACGGGACCCCGTTTTTAGCAGCCCTTGGAGGTTCAAAGGCTCATAGGGGCTGCCGTCTGGGGAGCTGACGGTGGGGGTGCCTTGGGGGGTGGTGGGACCTGCCTGCCCCCCCGTGAGGCCATAAACTTCGTTGTTATTACATAAGACTGCCAGGTCAACGTTGCGCCGCAGGGCATGGATGAGGTGGTTGCCGCCGATGCTGGCCAAATCACCGTCTCCTGATATGATGATGACCTTAAGGGATGGATTCACCATTTTGATCCCCTGGGCCACAGGAAGGGTGCGACCGTGGAGGGTATAAACGCTATCCAAGTTGAAGTAGCCTGCCATCCGACCGGTGCAACCGATGCCGCCCACCACGACGCTGTTGCTCTGGTTGAGACCCATCTCATCCATGGCCATAGCCAGTTGTGCCATTATACCCCCGATGCCACACCCCGGACACCAAGAGGTGGGAAAGAGGTGGGTCTTGAGAAGGTCCTTGAACATGGTTTACCCTCTCTTATCTAAACGGAGGTCAGGGCTTGTTTCAAGGCGGTGGTCACTCTTTCCGCACTGAAGCGGCCCCCTACCACGGATACGCGGATGACATCCCGATGGACGATCCCCTCTACCACCTGAGCGTATTGGCCGTCGTTGGCCTCCAAAACGATGACCCGGCGGTACTCCTGGGTTATGCTCCGAAGCTCTCTGACCAGGGGAGGGAAAATACGTATGGGGCGGAAGAGGGCGAAATCGTCCAGGAGGGGTGCGATGACACGAGATAGGATGCCAAAGGCAATAATAAGATCGTGTCCGGGCCGCTCTCGATGCTCGTAAAAGGGATAGCGAGCCGCTACCCCGTCCCTCTTTTCTCTTACCTTGCCCAACCAGGATTGGTAAAAGAGGGCATCCGCAGTGCGGATGCGACCTTCCTCGTCGTGAACCAGGCCGGTGAAAAAACGGTTTCCAGTGCCCAGGGGAGGCCTTTGTCGGGCGACCACCTCTACCTCCATTGCCTCCAGGTCCACCGTCTCGTTGAGGTGGCCGACAAAGCTGTCGCTGAGGAGAACCACTGGCGAAAGAGACTCCTCGGCGGCATTGAAGGCGGCGACGGTGAGGCGGTAGCACTCGGCCACCGAGTTAGGATAGAAGACGATGGGGTAATAGTCGCCGCTAGAGCCGTACTGGCTTTGGAGGATGTCCCCTTGGGCGGGCATGGTGGGCATGCCGGTGCCGGGGCCCACCCTTTGAACGTTTATCACCACGCAGGGGACCTCTGCCTGGTGTCCCCAGCCGATGGCCTCCTGCATTAGAGTAAAGCCGGGGCCAGAGGTGGCGGTGAATGCCTTGCCTCCCGCCAGGGATGCCCCCAGCACCTGGTTTATGGCCGCTAACTCATCCTCCGCCTGGAGGAAATGAAAATCGGGGCTCCGTGCTGCCTGCTGGGCAGCCAGGAGCAAGATCTCTGAAGAAGGGCTGATGGGATAGCCAGCAAAGTAGGTAGCGCCTGCCTTGACGGCGCCGGCGAAGACCGCCTCATTGCCCTGTACTAGCCTCTTCATGGGCTTTGCACCTATCTCCGTGGTATTACTTCAATGGCCAAGTCAGGGCAGTAGCGCTGGCAAAGGGTGCAGCGGATGCAATTCTCCTCTTCAATGATGATGTCCTCTCGCAGCACCAGCGTCTGCTTGGGACAGATTTCTACACAAATAAGACATCGCTTGCACCAGAGAGGATTCCAGGCGATGTTCTTATAGTAGACCAGGGGGATGCTAGCTATGGCCATGTCTGTCGTCCCTTGTGCTCATCTTAAGGATTTTTGCCCAATCGAAGCATAAGGCTCAGGAGTTCCTCCTCTATTAAGAGAAGGCTTTCCTGTCCTCTAGCTCTTTGGCCCAACTAATGGCTTTGGGCCAAACTACCCTCTAACCGGCTCAGGCGGTAGGGACAGCTTCTTTTTTGGACACGCTGGCGAACTGGGCCTTACGTTTCTCGGAGAAGGCCTTGGGACCCTCATCGGCATCGGGAGAGCGACGCACTTGCTCCATGAGCCGACCCAACTGGATGTAGTCGCCATAGGCGTACTCCACCTCGAAGGCTCGGTGCAGCAGCTCCTTGGTGCTCTGAATGGCATGTTGGGAGTGTTGCATAATCATGCCTGCCAACTCCTCCGCTCGGGAGATGAGGCGCTCCTTGGGCACTATCTCAGTGACCAGACCATGTTGGAGGGCCCACTGGGCATCCCGGCGGTCGCTGGTGCTCACAAAGGCCATGCGCATCACCTCTCCCAGGGGAACCCGGGTGGCCAGCCCCAGCATCTCCCGCACTGGAACGATGCCCCGGGCAACGTGGGGCTCGAGGAAAGTAGCATGCTCGACGCAGATGGCAAAGTCGGCGATATAGGTAATGAAGTGGAAGCCACCCCCAGCCACCACGCCATTGATGGCGCCGATGACTGGTTTCCACATTTCCGGCAGACGGGGCAGGTTGGGGCGCCACCCCTTGGCCGTCTCTTTCATATCGCCGCCAGTGCTGAAGTGTCTGTCTCCGGCTCCGGTGAGGATAACTACCTTTACGCTATTATCATCGCGAATGTCTTTCCAGATCTCGATGAGCTCCAGTCCCATCACCTCGTCGAAGGCGTTTCCCCGTTCGGGGCGGTTGAGGGTAACGTAGGCGATGCCGTTCTTCTTTTCGTAGAGGATAGTTCGATAGGCCATGCCGTCTCCTTTCACCTGCTCGCTCATTTAGAAACTTAAGCCCATTTTAGCATACGGGTAATCAGTGTCAAGGTAAGAGCCAAACTGGTAGTGTATCAGTTTGATTTGTCCAGTAGCGAAAGCAATTCTTCTGTAGTCCAGATGTGGTCAGTTAGACCAGTCGCCATTGCCGGAGTGCGAGGATAGGGATTGTTCAGGCTCTTGTGGGGCCTAGCGAAATTGTAGTGCATGAAATAAAGGGCAATGGCGTACATATGGTTTTGGAGCTTCTTAGAGAATCCGTTGGTAAGCCTAGTGAAGCGCCGCATGGACATACGCATTGTGAGATTCTGGCGCTCCGAGTAACTAGTGGAAATATGCTTAGGATCGGGCTTGCCCTGAATGACCTTAACCTCTGTACCTAAACACTCTGCGGGACTATAGCGGCGCTGTTCTTCTTTTGATTCAGTGCCATAGAGCTTGATTAACATAGCATAGTCTATATCTCGACCAAAAGCCCCTTCTACAGCCTCTAGGTAGGCTTTATAGCCATCGGTAGTAAGCTGGACTCGATTCGCAAGCCTAACAGCCAGGTCTTGTATGAAGTAGTATGCTTCCTGGCCGTCTCTATTGCCTACCCGCCAGCATGGAACTAGCTTTGTTTCAGCATCAAGGGCCGTCCACGTCCATACATCTCCATAGCCAAACTCACCCTTGTGTTCCTCAGGAACGTTCTTGGCTTTAGAGTAGACGAAGCTCCAAATTTCATCGCATTGGAGACGTTTGCAGGGAAGGTCATGCATAACTTCGTCCTGATAGTCTAAACAGGCAGAACCCAGGTCTTCCAGGAGTTTGACCACTGTGTTGATGGACACACCCACTATACGGGCAGTGCTACGAAGGGAATTTCCCTCAACAAGAGCTTTGACAATTTGGGCTTGGCGATTGGTACTTAGCTTATTCACGGTTCCTATCCCTCTATCAAACTGACTATAATATACCGTATCGATTAAGCATTGTCAAGGGTTTTTGTGGTTAGTTTGTCCGTTTTTTCTGGGTGAGCGATGGCATACCCTCTTGACAGATGGTATAATATGAGCGAGGATAGTTGATGCCCCCGGTGGGGCTTGAACCCACGCCCAGTCGATTAGTAGTCGACCGCTCTTCCGTCTGAGCTACGGGGGCCTGAGAGTGGCGGAGCGGAACACGCTGGCAGGCTAACCGCTCCGCTCTTTTCTTGTTCTAGCTATTCATTTTCATTTCGTTACTCTCTAGTTTCCAAACTCCCGACCTTACCCACCGCACGAGGCCATTCTGTTTCATTCCAACGAGACTGAAATGGATTGCTCTCTTCGGCGACTTGCCGTTAAAAAACATCCCCTTGGCGATGGCTGCGGTCACCAATTGCTCTAGAGTCCATTCGCTTCCATCCCCCAACGTGTCTAGGATAAAGCGCCCTAGTGGGCTTCGCCCTTGCGCTTTGGGTACAACATCCAACCCCGCTAAGGCTGGCTGCTGGGCCTTCCAACGTAGTTCTTCTTGCTCCAATAGTTTTCTCAATATCGCCTCGTTATCGGCAAGATTCGAGAGACGGCGTTGGAGTTGCGCCTTTTCTGCCTCAACATCCTCCAAACGCTCTTGTATATCCCTTCGAATGTCCCTCATAAATACCTCCTCAATTGATTATACCAATGACTGCCCCGAAGGGGCACGGCCATAGAGTATATTGCCACCACTGCCCATTGTAAGATGCTCTAATAGGATTTGTCAATACATATGGGGGGCATTTCGCCCCCCATATGGTTTTCTGCCTTAGATTAGGCTTATGGCGGATTTTTCTGCCAGCGCACCATTGCCGCTTTCTTAGCTATCTCCCTACGTTCTTCCGGCGTTAGCTTAGCAGCCCGTGCTTTGCCCCCCTTCGTCCCACCAATCCGTCCCAGCATGACAGCCGCCGCATGGCGCTCTTCGGGGCTGGGTTCCTTGAGAGTCTCTTGAGTCGTGGTCTGAGCCTCAGACTCTTCGCCTGTCGCCTCCTGGACGACCCTAAAGGCGGTAACAGCGAAGTCGTGTTCCTTTTTCTTGCTTGAGCGTTTATCCATGCTTTAAGGTTAGCACGTTCTATTGACCCCGTCAAGTTGAAACTGATACACTACCGCCAAACTAGCTTCCTGGGAACGGTGCTATCACATCTCAAAAAGGGATACCTCGCTTTCCATTTCTCCGGACTTGACTAGAATGCGTCCATCGAAGGTGGCGCCCAGGTCAATGCGCACCGCCGAGGGCGGGGCCACAATGTCACCGTGAACTTCGGCTCCGGTGAATATCTCTACCCGGCCGCTGGCAGTAATGTTGCCCATCACGATGCCCATTATCCCCGCGTCTTGGGCATTTATGTTGGCCTCTACTCGGGCCTCTTTGCCTACCATAACGGTGCCCACAGGTGCCTCTACCTGGCCGGTCAAGGTGCCGTATATCTTCACGGTGCCTTCGGCCTTCAGGATGCCCTCAAAGGTATCGTTTCCCGCGAGCACCGTTTCCTTTTTATCCTCGCGGGGAATGGCCAACTCCTCTTTTTTTCTTCCAAACATTGCCCCTCCTTCTGTGCTCCCCTGTATAGAGGGCCTTTGCTAGCCCCTTTTAAAGGCGTATAATGATGTGACGGCTTGGTGGGTGATATTTTAGATCTTTGTAAAAAAGGGTATCCTTTGGATCAAGTTGTGGGGAAAACAAATCCCAAGAGGTGATCTTTTATGTCCAAAAAATCCCAGGCGTCTGGGTACGCGGCTCGGGCTCGCAAAAAAAAGGCCAAAATTAAAGTCAGCACCCCCGCCTCCTATGAAAGGCCGGCGACAGCAGCCTCTCCTGCTGAAACAGCTCGGGAAAGCGTCGTTACGCCCCTGGCGAGAACCATCAAGGCTCTGGCAAGCAAAAGGGTAATTACTCCTGCCAATCCTCATCTCATTCGGGAGCTAACCCAGATCGGCATCACGGCCGGGGCTATGTTCGCCATTCTGGTGCTCTTGTCCTTTCTTCTCCGTTGACCTGCCGACACTCCCCCTAGTGCCGCCCCTCCCGCGCTTAGTCGCCGAAAGGGAACACCTAACGAGATGCTCCTTCCCTCGAGTGATGTTTGCGGCAGGGTCACCCCAAGCGCCGCGAGGGTTATGTTAACAACCAATCACTAGTAGGAGTAAAGCTTGCCATAGGGACGATGGGAAACGGGCACGAGCTTAAGAAACTCTTCTGCCAGAACCTCGTCCAGGTTCAGAGCGAAATCGGCGCAGAACTCTGTCAGGTAACCTATCAGCAAGGCGCGGTCTTTCTCCTCTAGAGGGCTGCTGCCCACCTCTTTGCCCAGGCGGTGCTGAGGTACCTGGCCCCGAATATATATGACGCCACCGTGCATTCCGGTGCCCAAGTAGTCCCCCACTATGGACTGCTCATTCTTTTTGCCCAGCCCGAGGAGGATGAGCACTCCTCCCGCCATGTATTCTCCATAAAAATCACCGGCTCGCCCACCGGCGATGATGACGGGCACCTGGTCTCGGTAGGATTTCATATGGATGCCCACCCGGTAGCCCACGTCGCCCTGGATATGGAGCTTGCCACCTCTCATGCCGTAGCCCAGTACATCGCCAGCGTCGCCGTAGATGGTTACCTTGCCTTCGTTCATGGTATTACCCACTCCGTCCTGGGCGTTGTTGTGGACCACTATATGGGGTCCGTCCATGAAGGCAGCCAGGTCATTGCCGGGGACGCCGTATATATCTATCCGCACTGGCCCCTCCAGGCCGTCCCCGATATAGCGCTGTCCGTTGACGTTGACCAACTCTACCGCCCCCACCCCCATGTTCACCGCCTCCCGCACCAGCTTGTTCAAAATCCGATAGTACACGCCTTCGGCATCGAGACGGATGCTCCGGGGACGCTGTCGAAGCTGCTCCTGCCACTCATAGAGCGCCCGGCTCAGAGGAAGCTGGTGGTTTTGCTGGGGAAAGGTGCGGCGCACAAAGCTATCTACCCGCGCCAAGCATTCTTCCCACTGGGTATCGACCAAGAGACTACCCTTTCTGTTTTCCCGAATTAAGCCATAGATTACCATAATAGTCGAGAGGAAGCAAGATGCTGAACCCGTCAAACGTATGGATTTTCAATACCCTCTATCCTAGCAAGCCCAGGCCTTGTACCAAGGGAGTACCTGATGCTATCATGAGGTCACACAACTTGGATCAATGGGAGAGGCGAGGAGCAGCGGAATAGCTAGTGTTTGATTTTCTCAAAGGCCGGAACATAGAAAAAGGAGTTCAGAAGACACGGGATAGCTGGTTTCGTCGTCTGACCCGCCTTCTGGAGGGGGGAGAGACAAATGGAGCCCTGTGGGATGAGGTGGAGGAAATCCTCATTTCCGCCGATGTGGGGGTGGCCACCACCACTAAACTCCTTAATGGGGCCAAGGAAAGGATGAAGAAGGAACGTCGCCAGACTCTGAAAGAGGCATTGAAGGAGGAGATGGTCTCCCTTCTCACCCTTCCCGCCAGAGAGGGGGCAGAACCCACCTCATCCCACCTCCCTCTCGTGCTTTTAGTCATCGGCGTTAACGGCGTGGGCAAGACTACCAGTATCGCCAAGCTAGCCCACAGCTTTCGGGAGCAGGGGCGGGGAGTCCTTATAGCCGCAGCGGATACCTTCCGTGCCGCCGCCATAGACCAACTGCGTTTATGGGGGGAACGGGTGGAGGCCCCGGTCATTGCCCACCAACCAGGAGCCGATCCGGGGGCGGTGGTGTTCGATGCCTACCAGGCTGCCCGCAATCGAGACATGGAAGTGCTCATCATCGACACTGCGGGCCGTCTTCACACCAAATACAACCTCATGGAGGAGCTCAAAAAGATAAAGCGAGTTATCGGCAAGCTGGATTCCTCGGCTCCCCACCAGGTGCTCCTGGTGCTGGATGCCACCACCGGCCAGAACGGTCTTTCCCAGGCCCGACACTTCACCCAGGCCGTGGGGGTGGACGGCATTTTCCTGGCCAAACTGGACGGAACCGCCAAGGGGGGCATCCTCTTGACCATTTGTCAGGAACTGGGCATCCCCATCCTATACGTCGGCACCGGCGAGAAGCTGGAGGACATGGCCCTCTTCGACGCCCAGAGCTTTGTGGAGGCGCTCTTCTCTTGAACTGGTTAGCCGATGTCTCTTTTCCCGCCTTTCTTTCTGCCCGGGGATGGCTCACCCTACTTTTAACAGTAGTGGCTTTTTTAGTTTTGACAGCCTTGGCAAATAGAGCTCGTAGCCGTGAATATCGCACCGTCCTCCTGTTGGGCGCCTTTATTGTTCTCGCAGCGGGCTTCGTTACCGCCCTCATGTACTGAATATAATAGGGCTGGGTTAGGCTTGACCTGGGTCATCGTATGGTGGCTTTGGGCAGAGGTGTTGGGGCTGCTGGCTCTGCCCTTGACCTTCCTCTTGTTTCGCAATCTTCCGGATCGGGGCTACGTCTTCAGCAAGGCCTTTGGGCTGCTTCTTATCTCATACCTTTTGTGGCTGGGAGCCTTTTCCCGGCTACTGCCCAACAGCCGGGGCACCCTTTTTCTTCTTTTGTGGGTGGTAGGCCTGGGATCTCTTCTGGCGCTGCGAACCCACCGCCACCAGTTGGCATCCTTTCTAAGAGCCAATCTGGGGTTGGTGACCATCGCCGAAGGAGTATTCCTTCTCGCCTTCCTTCTTATGACAGTGGTGCGAGCCTACAACCCGGAGATCCAACACACTGAGCAGCTTATGGACTTCGCTTTCCTCAACGGCGTGTTTCAAAGCCCCTTCTTTCCCCCCGTTGACCCCTGGCTCAGCGGCTACTCCATAAGCTACTATTACTTCGGGTACCTGATGATGGCTGCTGTGACCAAGCTGACCCTGATAGATACGGCGGTGGCCTACAACCTGGCGTTACCCCTGCTCTTCGCCCTTACTGCCGTGGGAGCCTTCGGTCTCGTATACAACATGATAAGGCTATCGTCCCCTGGCGTTACTAACAAGGGGACGGCCATGGGCTTTGGCCTGATAGCTGTCCTTTTCGTGTTGGGAATCGGGAATCTAGAGGGAGCTTTAGAGCTCCTCTACGCCCATGGATGGGGCACCGAAGGTTTCTGGCGGTGGGTCAGTATCAAGGGCCTAACGGAGCCTTACCAGAGCGCGACCTGGTATCCCACCCAGTCCTGGTGGTGGTGGCGGGCCACGCGAGTCATCGATACCCTGGTAGATAGCAGGAGCATCGACTACACCATCACCGAGTTCCCCTTTTTCAGCTTCCTGCTCGGAGACCTGCATCCCCATCTTATGGCACTGCCCTTTGGTCTCATGGGCCTCGGCCTGGCACTCCAGGCCATGGCTTCCGGTCAAGGCCGGGAATGGTTGCGCAGTCACCCCTTGGTTTTCCTGGGGGTGGCTCTTTCCATGGGTGCCCTGGGCTTTCTTAATAGCTGGGATCTGATCACCTTTCTTATTATTTTCCTGGCCGCCATTGCCCTCAGTAGTTGGAGGGAGGAAGAACCTTTCTCTTGGCGAAAATACATTCCTTCGGCTATTTTGGTCACTTTGATCGCTTTTGTCCTCTTCATTCCTTTCTACTGGAGCTTTCGTAGCCAAGTAGGGGGCATACTCCCTGTGCGTGGTGTCAGCACCCGCCCCTTTCACTACCTCCTCATCTGGGGGTTCTTTCTCTTTCTGGGCCTATCCTTGGCCGTTAGCTTGGTACGGAAGAGCCTGGGGAAAGCCGGCCTTTTTCGGCTGGGGCTCGCAGCGGGAGGGGTGGTGGCCACCCCTTGGCTGGTGTGGAGCGGGATAGAGCTGGCCATCGGGCTGATGCAGGGGGATTTGGGCGTCAGCCTGTCGGCGGTGGCCGGCAAGCTGGGCAGCCTGTGGCCTTTGATGATCGTCCTCACCTTCCTCCTGGTGCTGGTGGTGAGGGCCAACGAGGCGAAGGGTCTTACCTTCGCCCTCCTTCTGCTGTGGGGAGGGGTCTTCCTTACTTACCTTTGCGAGCTATTCTTTGTCCTGGACTTCTTCGGCAACCGGATGAACACTGTCTTCAAGATTTACTACCAGGTGTGGCTCCTCCTCGCCATCTCAGGCGCCTTCGCCCTCTATTATGTCAGCCAGAAGCTAAGAGCAACTTCCCTCCCCGGGCTTTTATGGCGAGGCGGCGTAGCTACGCTATTGGCAGCTTCTCTCTTTTACCCCGTAGCTGCCCTCTATAGCAAAACAGATGGCTTTCGCTCCCAGCCCATACTGGACGGGCTGGCCTTCGCTGCCAACAACAATGCAGGGGAAGCTGAAGCAATCCACTGGCTCAAGGACAACGTGCTCGAAGGCTCGGTAGTTGTGGAAGCCACGGGAGGCGATTACAGCGAGTACGGTCGTATCGCTGGCCGGACGGGGTTGCCCACCATTCTAGGCTGGCCCGGTCACGAGCTACAGTGGCGGGGCTCCAGCCGCCCCTTTCAGGGCCGGGCCGAAGACGTGGCCGAGATATATCGCACCACCGATGGGGCCCGGCAGGGCTCTATCATCGATAAGTACGGCGTATCATACATTTATCTCGGCCCTCTGGAGCGAAAGACCTATGGTATCCAATCACTAGGTGTGTTGCCACCTTTCCTGGGAGTCGCTTTCCAGAAGGGTGAGGTAACTATCTACCGGGTATTAAAGAGAAATGAACGGGCACGGTGAGGGAATGGGGAGGGGCAGAGGGCCCACCCTGGAAACGGCTCTTTACCTTGCGATCATAGCGCTGGGACTGTTGTTTCGTCTCTACCCAGGAGGTATGCCACCACTGGAGGCGGGAGAGAGCCTGCGCGGTGTGAGTGCATGGCAGCTTATCGCTGGTCTGCCCCTGCGCCAATGGCAGGAGCCGTTGGCCACTTTGGCCACTGCCGGTGCCTTCTTTGTTCTGGGAGACAATGACTATACCGCCCGTCTCGGCTCTGCCTTGGCCGGAGGTGCCCTAGTCGCTCTTACATGGCGTATGCGGTCCCACTTAGGGCGCCGGCCTGCTCTCTTGGGGACCCTTCTTCTCGCCACTTCACCCTCCTTGGTCTACTATTCCCGGTTCCTCTCCGGAGACATATACGTTGCCCTCCTCACTTTACTGCTGGCCGTCTTCCTTTTTGACCACTCAGAAGGGGCAAAAAAAGTGTCTCTGCCAATGGTGACCATCGCCGGAGCGCTCCTTTTGAGCTCAGGCCCTCAGGCCATTGACACGGTGATCATCTTCGGGGGCTACCTGGCTGCCCGTTACGCCACCGGTTCGTTAAAGGGGTGGGGAGAGGGACACTTTTCAAGCTGGCTCCCCTCCGGCCTCTTTTTCCTGGGTACCCTCTTTATCCTGCACACCGCTTTTCTCACCTATCCGCAGGGTCTGTCCCTCCCCAGCCTGCAAGAGTGGCTCGCTGCCTTCTCCAAGGGTGGCGGAGAGTCATATCTTCCCTGGCTGCAACTGGCGGCCTATGAGCCTCTGGCCCTTTTCCTGGGACTGGTGGGAGCCACTCAGGCAGTGGCCCTTTGGCGAAAAAATGGAGAAGAGGGTTTCCCCCTTTTCTTGGCTTTCTGGGCGACGGGAGCTCTCCTTCTCCTGACCCTCAGGGGTGGCCGGGCTGGGGGGTACATCCTGTCCGCCTCTTTGCCCTTGACCCTACTGGCCGCTTGGTCTCTAGGTAGAATGTTATGTCAAATTAAACTGACGGATGCCATTCTCGGCCTTCTCTTCCTGGGACCGGGGGCAGCATTGTTAGGGTTGAACCTTCTGCTCTTGAACTCCCTGTCGGGGGGTTATGTATCCTCCGACTACATCCCTTGGGCTGTGGTGGCATGGGGGACGCTTGCCCTCCTTATGCTTAAGGCCTTCACAACAAGAAAGGGGCGGTATCGTCTTTTAATCCTATTTTCAGCGGCTGCCTTACTGGAGTTGTTTTCTTTCCACAGCATGATAAGCGCCAGCTACGTCTCGCCCCCACAGGAATGGCTCGGGCCACCGGCTACTTCTCCCGATGTACCCCAGGCCGTAAACCAGGGGCTGGACTTCTTATCTCTGCCCCGCCAAGGCGGGGACATGGGCGTGGCTGTGGACCCCGCCCTGGAAGCACCTTTTGGCTGGTATTTGAGAAAGCTGCCTAAGGTCTCTATCACTACTAACGAAGATTACGCTGTAGCCATCGTTCCTCAGGGGGGTGCTAGACTTAAGGCCCAGGGGCAGCTAGTATGGCAAGGAGTAGTCAAAGAAGACCCGGAGCCAGTGGCGAAGGGCATCGGCGCCCTGTGGCGATGGGTGATATTTAGAGAGGCGAAAGAGGTACAAAGGAAGTTTTTCGCTGTATATGTGAAGGAAAGTCGCTAGTGATCACAGAGAGTGAAGTGAGGAGAGATCTAGTGCAACAACCCTCGGGGAGGCTTCTGGACCGGCCCCTGCTGGAGTTAGTTCCCATCAATTGGGAAATAGCGCTCTACATGCTCCTGATTCTAGCGGCGGGGCTGCTTCGCTTCTGGGACCTGGGGTCCCGCGCCTTTCACCACGACGAGAGCCTCCATGCCCTCTATAGCTGGTATCTCTACACAGGACGGGGCTACCAGCACCATCCTATGATGCACGGCCCCTTCCAGTTCCACTTCACCGCCCTGGTCTATTTTATCCTGGGGGCCAGCGATTATACGGCTCGGGTAGCGCCCGCCCTATTGGGCACCGCCGCCGTGGCCCTGCCCTATTTCATGCGCTCTCTCATGGGCAAATGGGGTGCTTTGGCCACCGCCGCCCTTCTCGCCTTCTCTCCCTCCGTCCTCTACTTCAGCCGCTTCGCACGGAACGACATATACATCCTCTTCTGGACCCTGATTCTGATTATAGGCCTTTGGCGGTATATGGAGGAGGGTCGAAGCCGTTATCTCTATCTTGTGGCAGCCGCCCTCAGCCTGAGCTTCGCCACCAAAGAGGTTACCTTCATCACCGTGGCCATCTTCGGCTCCTATCTGGCCATTATAGGCGGCAAAGAGTTAATAGAGTGGCTCTTCCACCCCTCCCGCTCCCTCTCCCCTTCCGCTCAGCTCCTTGTGCTGGTAGGCAGTCTTGCCATGCCTCAGATCTCGGCAGCGACGCGGCTGGTGCTGGAGCCTTTGGGCGTCGCCCTGCCCAGCTATGGCGAGCCGGGCAACCTTTCCTCTACTGCATATACCACAGCCGGAGGTATTACCCTTCTTATATTCCTTATTTCTTCAGGCATTGGTCTCCTGTGGGATCGCCGCCGCTGGCTTATCAGCGCCCTCATCTTCTACTCCATCTATGTCCTTCTCTACACCACCTTCTTTACTAATCCCACCGGCCTGGCTACGGGAGTGTGGGGCTCCCTGGATTACTGGCTGGTTCAGCACGGGGTGCAGCGGGGCGGCCAGCCGTGGTACTATTACCTGGTTCTCCTGCCCATCTATGAGTTCCTGCCCCTGGCACTGGCGGCCGTGGCCGTCGTCTATTACACCATAAAAAGAGAGCGCTTCGGCATTTTTCTCGCCTATTGGGTAGCTCTCGCCTTCCTCCTCTACTCTGTAGCAGGAGAAAAGATGCCCTGGCTGGTGCTGCATCTGGCCCTACCCCTCATCCTTCTGGGGGGCCGCTTGGCTGGTGAGCTCCTAAGCTGCATATTCTGGGGAGCTTTTTCGCCCCGATATGGCTTCTTCATCCTGGCCCTGGTTCTCTTTCCCTTGAGCTTGAAGCCATGGCTCCTGGGAGAAAGCGGTGGTGTTCCTACGTTCGTTGCTTGGGCAGCCATCTCCACTTTTATCCTGGGCGTCCTTGTCTATCTGGCCTACCAAATGGGCTGGCGAACCGGTCTTGCCTGGGTGGGGGTGGTGACAATGGCGGTAGCTGGGCTTTTCAGCCTTCGGGCAGCCATTCAGGCCAGCTTCTACCACGGGGACACCCCGGTGGAGATGCTGGTCTACACCCAGACCTCCCCCGACGTCACCCAGGTGCTGGCTCGAATTCAAGAGCTGGCCCGCCAGCGGGAAGCCGAAGGCCCTCTGAAGGTAACCGTGGATGCCACCGATGGCTTCTCTTGGCCCTGGGCATGGTATCTTCGGGATATGGAAAATGTGGGCTACCCTACCCTCACCAGCCCAAACCGCCCCCCTGAGGCCGACGTGCTTTTGGTTCACGCCAACAATTACTCCGCCATCGCTCCTTACCTGGATCAGTATGGCCCTCCCTTACGCCTGCGATTGCGCTGGTGGTTCCCAGAAGAGACATATCGCAGTCTGACCCCCCAGGGACTATACCAAGCTCTGACCACTCCCGCTAACTGGAGCCGATGGTGGGACTACTTCCTGTATCGCAAGCTATCTAAGCCTCTGGGCTCTGTAGATGCCTACGCTCTTTTCCCCAAAGATTTTGCTCCTACCCGCCTTCCCAGCCGCCAGACAGCACCATCACAAGAAGGTCTCTGGCTGACCGGGCAGCCCCTCTCTGCCGAAGGGCTTCTTCTCGGCCCCCGGGGCGTGGCGGTAGACAAAGAGGGGAACCTATACGTGGCTGATAGCGGCCACCATCGCTTGCTGAAGTTTGATGCTCAGGGTAAGCTCATCGGCCAGGTAGGACAGCAGGGCTCTCAGCAGTTCAACGAACCCTGGGGAGTGGCCGTGGACAACGAGGGAAATGTCTACGTGGCCGATACATGGAACCACCGCATACAGAAGTTCTCTCCCTCCCTGGAGCTTCTGACGGGGTGGGGAAGCTACGGGCAGGCCCCAGGACAGCTCTATGGCCCCAGAGACATTGCTGTTGATGCCCAGGGCAACCTGTATGTGACGGATACCGGCAACAAACGCATACAGAAATTCGCTCCTGATGGCACCCTCCTCGCCTCCTTCGGCGGTCCTGGCGCTGAACCGGGGGCCTTCTCCGAGCCGGTGGGCATCGCTATAAGCCCACAGGGGGACTTATTCGTTGCCGACACCTGGAATCGCCGCATCCAGCGTTTCGATAAAAGCTTCAACTTCATACTTCAGTTTCCTATAGAGGGTTGGGAGGGGCAGGCCGTTCTCAATAAGCCCTACCTACGAATAGATGCCGAAGGCAATCTATGGGCTACCGACCCGACCCGGGGGCGTCTCCTCCGCTTTACTCCTCAAGGGAAGCCCTTGCCACCGGTGCTGGGCATCGATGGGACACCCTTCTCCTTGCCCATCGGTTTGGCCAGTGACAGCCGAGGGATCCTCTATGTATCTGACGGGACACGAAACGTTATCTTTAAGCTCCAGCCCCCCCCATGATGCGAAAGGCCTTAATCTCCTCCGTCGCCACTACGGTTATTCTGCTGGCCCTCTATGCTTGGGCCCTTTCGGACACCATTGTGGTAACCATACGTATCCAAAGAGATACCCTCACCGCTGCTATAAACGGCTACTCGGTGGCGGCAGTGGATTCGCAATTCCCTGAAGGGCAAACTGGCCTGTACCTGGAGGAGCCGCTTTCGCCCTCGGCCGACGTGCCTCTGCCCTTTGGCCTCCGGGTACCAGGAGCCTGGACACGGAACCTAGACCTTTTCAACAGCGGACTCTCCTCGGCGTGGCACAGTGTAACCGTCACCCCTCTGGAGGGCGGCACTAGCTGGTCAGCTCCATCATGGAACGGAGACGATACGAACCTGGTTGGGGAATGGCGCCCCGCCACCACCTCTATTCGTACCCTGGGGGGAAAGACTGAGAGGGACTATACGGTGGTCGGCCGCCTGGCCCGCGGCAAGGAGAGGGCGGGCATCGCCGTTCGCCTTCAAGATCCATCCCGGGGTTATCTCTTCTGGTTTCGCCCTGAAGAAGAGGATATGGGATGGGACCTTCTGGATGGAGGGAGGCGTCGAGAGCTGAAGGCGGGCGGCTTTCGGCTCACCTTTTCCCAGGCATTGAAAGGGGTGCTTCGAGAGCTGCTTCCCGCTTACTTCTATGCCCTCATACTGGCGGCGGCTGCTTTCTTCTTAGCCTTTCTCCTCTCACACGGGGCAGGCTTGTTTCCCATTCGACTGCCAGCAAGGGCTCGCTCTTTGATCCTTGACGTCATCAAGTGGCTCCCGCTCTTCGTCTCCATAGGGGCAACGGTGGTAGCCGCTTTGGTAGCCACCTTTCTTTTAGAGAGGATACCCCACGTCCAGGACTCAGTGGCCTACCTCTTTCAGGCCAAAACCCTGGCCCTGGGGCGATTGTCAGTGCCATCACCCCCCTACCCGGAGTTCTTCGCCCACGAGTTCATCATCAATAGAGATGGTCAATGGTTCAGCAAATACCCCCCCGGCCATCCCCTGGTTCTGACGCTGGGTGTCCTTCTGAGAGCGCCGTGGCTGGTGGCCCCTGTCTTGGGAGGCGTCTCCCTGGGTCTTATCTACCTGGTTGGTCGGACGGTATACCGGCCCCAGGTAGGGCTTCTGGCCGCCTTTCTGGGGCTGGTCTCCCCCCTCTTTATTTTTATGTCAGGTTCCTTCATGTCCCACCCTACCGCCATGTTTTTCATCGCCCTCTTTCTCCTCGCCTTTGGCAAAACGGTACTGGGGGGGCGGTGGTGGTGGCCGGCGGTGGCCGGTCTGGCTATAGGGTGGGTCTTTATGACCCGTCCCCTGACGGCCATCGGCCTTTCGCCTCCCTTCATACTGTATGGCCTATATCGTATCTTGAAAGAGAAGAATCTCCGCCCTTGGCTGGTGATGGCTCTCTCGGCAGCGGCGCCGGTTGCCTTCTGGCTGACGTATAATTACGTCTTCACCGGGAACCCGCTCCGATCAACCATGGAGCTTTGGTGGTCTTTCGACAGGATAGGTTTTGGAGACGATGTGGGGATGCGGGGTGGCCACACCCCCGCCGAAGGTCTGGTGAATACTAGGCGCAACCTGACCAGCCTTCTCGTCCACCTCTTCGGCTGGCCCGATTACCTCACCCTGGCTCTAGCCTTACTGCCCTTCGCCCTGGGGCGATCCAACCTTTGGGACAGGCTGCTTCTAGGCAGCTTCCTCAGCCTTATGGCAGGCTATGTTTTCTATTGGGCCGATGGCGTTATGTACGGCCCCCGCTATTACTACGAGTCCCTACCCATGCTCCTCCTCCTCACCGCCCGGGGGGCCTCTCTATTGCCTGGTTCCCAGATCCCTCTATCCGCCTCTGGAGGACCGCAGAGGCGTCGTCTTGCCGGACAGTGGGCAGCGGGGCTGATTCTGCTGACGCTCGTAACAAACAACCTCGCGTTCTATATGCCGACACAGCTAAAGATATACCAGGGCTACAACTACGTGAATGGCGCTATCTTTAAAGCAGTGGCGGCCAAAGTGCGGGGCCCGGCGCTGATATTCGTGGAGCATGAGCCGGAGTGGCAGTGGTGGCGCTACGGGTCAGCCTTCTCCAGCAACGAGCCACTCCTGGACTCGGCGGTAATCTACGCCCGGGACCTGGGGGAAGCTAAGAACCGCCAGCTCATGGCTCTTTATCCCCAACGGAAGTATTTCTTGTGGAAAGGGAGCGCGCTGAGTCCCTACCCTCAGCCTCCCGCCACAGCGGGCACGATGCTCACCTCGTCCCCGGCTTCCAGGGAGGTGGCTAACCCTTGAAGAAAGCGGACGTCTTCTCCATTGACGTATATATTGACGAAGCGCCGGATCTCCCCTTCTTCGTCACAGAGCCGCTCTTTGAGGCCGGGAAACTGGGTTTCCATAGACTCTATACCCTGCCCCAGGTCGGCGGCCGTTATTTCCAATATTTCCCGCCCGTTAGTTAATCGGCGTAACGGAGTAGGAATCCTTACCTTGACAACCAACGCATTCCTCCCAGCCTTACATAGTTGACTTAGTGACGAGCAGCCCCTTGCCCTATCCTTCCACCACGTCCCCCTCAATGGGATCCACGCGCACATTGAGGGTCATGACCCACTCCACGGCCCTTTCGATATCCTCAGCCGCTCCATCCAACTCCAGAACCACCCATCCCCGCTCCTCCGCCACGTCGGCGCGACGGATGTTGGTTACTACCTGGAATCGCTGTGCTATCTCATAGATAACCGGCCGAGTGATGAGCTCCGGAGGGAAAGTAAACTTCATGCGTCGCTTGGCCATCAGAATCTCCGCTGTCTATATCCCTAGGACAAGGTTCCCCTTCAAGGGACAACCTTGCCCGCCTCTTTTACTGCCTCCTCGAAGGAATGCACCGTGGGTTTGATGACCAGACGAGGGCCCAGAGCATCAGCCACCGCCTCTTGGGTCTTTAAGCCGCTCCCGGTGACGTAGACCACGGTGACATCTTCAGCGCCGATGGCATCTGCGGCCACCAAATGTTTAAGCGCCGCTATGGCCACGCCCCCCGCCGTCTCGGCGAAGATGCCCTCCGTCTCCGCCAGCAGCTTCATCCCCTCCACCACCTCTGGATCCATCACTGCCACCGCGGCACCATGAGATTCCCGGATGGTTTTCAGGGCATAGTAGCCATCAGCAGGGTTGCCTATGGCCAAAGATTTAGCAATGGTATGAGGTTTCACCGGACGGATATTCAGAGTTTCTTGCTCGAAGGCATTGACAATAGGAGAGCAGCCTCGGGCCTGAGCCACCACCATATGGGTATCTACACCATTGTTCAAAAGGCCGATATGCTCCAGTTCCTTGAACCCCTTATATATCTTGGTGAACATGGAGCCCGAGGCCACGGGTACAATGGCCCAATCAGGGGCTCGCCATCCTAGCTGCTCCGCCACTTCGTAGCCCAGGGTCTTGCTACCCTCAGCATAATAAGGGCGAATATTGATATTGACAAAAGCCCAAGGATAACGATCCGCCAACTCGCTGCACAGACGGTTTACCTCGTCGTAGCTGCCCTCAACCGCCACCAGAGTGGGGCCGTAAATAGCAGCGCCCACTATTTTGCCCTGCTCCAGGTCGGCGGGGATGAAAACGTAGGTCTCCAAGCCGGCTTTGGCGCCATGGGCAGCTACGGCACATGCCAGGTTGCCCGTAGAGGCACAGGCCAGGGTTTTGAAGCCGAACTCCCGAGCTTTGGTAGCAGCCACGGAGACCACCCGGTCTTTGAAAGAGTAAGAGGGATTGACACAGTCGTTTTTCAGATACAGGTTCTTCAGCCCTAGAGTACGCCCCAGGTTGTTCGCCGGAATGAGGGGAGTAAAGCCAGCATTGATGTCCACCACCTCCCCCTCCCCCACCGGCAGCAGGTCACGGTAGCGCCACATGCTGTAAGGCCCCAGGATGATATTCTCCCTGGTGACCCCCCCGGCCATGGCAGCATAATCGTAGACCACCTCTAAGGGCCCGAAACAAAACTCGCAAACATGAATAGGCTCTAAAGAGTATTCACGCCCACACTCACGACAACGGAGGGCTTTTGTATAGGACATCTGGACTCGAAACCTTTTCTCAGTCAATCAATCTTAATCAATCCAAACCCCTTCCCACCCAGAAGAGATTGCTGTGATGCTACCATACCCGAGCTAACCTGTCAAGAAAGCACCCTTTATTACCCGATATTAAGGCTTGAAAAGCCTTGACAAGGGTAATTTCCCCCACTAGAATTAGTCAAACCCTTTTCGTCCAGAGGTAGCAACTAGGAGATGGAGGTCAAACTGTGGCTAGCGAATCCAGTTACTGGAATGATTTAGAAAAGAGACGTCTCAGCCGGCGACAGGTGTTGAAGTCGGCGTCACGAATAGGGATGGGTCTGGCAGGGATTTCCTTGCTGGGCTGCGCCGCACCCGCCGCTGCCCCCACCGCGGCGCCGGGCAAAACCGCCGCCCCCCAGGCCACCACAGCCGCCGTGCCCCGGCCGGGCGGGACTTTGATCGTGGCCAGAGAGCGCACCGTGGACCTGGACCCCGACCTGGCCAGTGGCGGTGACTTCGCCTACCACGCCCCAAACCTGTATAACACCCTGACGACCATGGACGAGAAGGGGAAATCTATCCCCGAGCTAGCGGAGTCCTGGGAGACCCCCGATGCCACCACCTTGGTCCTTAAACTCAAAAAGGGCGTCAAGTTCCACGACGGCACGGATTTCAATGCCCAGTCGGTAAAGACCAGATATGAGCGCACCTTGAGCCCGGAGACCAAGTCCCGGGCCTTCGCCGATCTAGCCAATCTCAAGTCTCAAGAGGTGGTGGATGACTATACTATTAAGCTAACCTCTAAGGCTCCCAGTGGCTCTTTCTTGTACCAGGTCACCGGTCTCCGGGCGGCTGCCGTGGCCACCGGCTACATGCCCTCCCCCGAGGCACTGAAGAAGCAAAAGGACTTGCGCACCAATGGGGTAGGGAGCGGACCCTTTCAAACCGTGGATTTCGTCATGGACGACCACATGACCTTTAAGAAGTTCTCTGGCTACTGGGAGAAGGGGATACCCTACCTGGACGGTATCACGTGGAAGATCGTCCCGGACCCCACGGTGCGGGTGACCATGCTGCAAACGGGGGAGATCCACTGGGCCAACTGGGTGGATATCAAGGACGTGGCACGGATTAAGGCCGATCCCAACCTGGAAGCGGTGGTGAAACCGGTCACCGGCGCCGTGACCCTCACCTTCAACCAGAAGCGGGCTCCCTTCAACAACGCCGCCCTGCGCCAGGCGGTGCTCTACGCCACGGATCGGGAGGCCATCTCTAAGGTCATCTACCTGGGGTTGCAGGCTCCTGGGGACGGCTGGCTGGGCCCCCACTCCTGGGCCTATGACCCGACGATCAAGAATTACCCCTACGACCTGGCCAAGGCCAAGGAAAAGCTGAAGGAGGGGGGCAAGCCCGACGGCTTCGAGTTCTCGATGCTGGTCTCCCCCAGCTTCCCGGACTGGGTGCAGGTGGCGGAGCTGATGCAGCCCATCCTGGAGAAGGTGGGCATCAAGATGAAGATAACCATGTTGGAGTGGACGGCGGCCAGCGCCCAGTACGAATCGGGGGCCGTGGATGCCGGCGTCATTGGCTGGACGGGGGATGCCGATCCCGCCCCGGATATGCGCCGGGCCCAAAGCACCAAGGGAGGGACTTACGCCGCAGGTCTCCTGGACCCCAACGATCCCATCGCCAAAGAGGTGGATGCCCTGTGGAATAAGGCAGACAGCCTGATCAATATTGAGGAGCGCCGCGCCGTGTACGTACAGTTGCAGAAACTGTTGATGGAAAAAGCCTATTACCAGCCGGTGTTGACATACCAGGTGTCCCGAAACGCCCACCGCAAGGAGGTCAAGGGCTACGTCCAGTTGCCGTCTCGGTTCATCACCGTCTTCCGGAAGGTCTGGCTGGAGAAGTAGGGAATAACGTTAGAGCGACCTCCCATGTTATGGCGTATGATTTTTGAGGCACTACTAGTGGCCTGAGTCAAAGAAAGGGAGTTAAAAATAGCGAAAAAACTAGTTGCAATTTTATTGGCCTCGGCTTAGACTTGATAATAAACAGTTAGCTTTCGGCGGTGGAGCGAGGTGTTAAGTGCTCCTTGCCGGAGGCCGTGATTGAGAGGTAAAGGGGGGGAGAGAGGATATGACCAAGTACCTTATACAAAGATTCTTCACCATGATCCCCACCGTATTTCTGGTGACGGTGGCCATTTTCGCCATCGTGGCCTTGTTGCCTGGGGATCCAGTGACCTTGATGCTGGGTGAGCAATGGGATCCCAAGCTGGAGGCCATGCTGCGCCATGACCTGAAGCTGGACCTGCCCATCCACTTGAGGTATCTAGACTGGGTGGGCCGAGCTATTCGGGGTGACTTGGGCCACTCGGTGCGGGTAGGCATCCCGGTGGCGGATGAGATTGTGCGGCGGCTTCCCATAACCCTCCAACTGGCCTTCATTGCCTACATTTTCGCTTTCGTAATCGCCATACCGGGGGGGATTATATCGGCGGTTCGGAAGTACTCAGCGTCAGATGTGTTTGCCACCCTCTTCTCCATCGCCGGAGTGGCCTTGCCCAACTTTTGGTTGGCCATCCTCCTCATCTTTGTTTTTGCCTATCTTCTCCGCTGGTTGCCGGCGGCCGGGTTTGTCACCTTATGGGACGACCCCTTGAAGAGTCTACAGATGAGCCTCATGCCCGCTTTCTCCATGGGCATACACTCGGCGGCGACGTTGATGCGTCAAACTCGCTCTAGCATGCTGGATGTAATGAGCCAGGACTACATTCGCACCGCCTGGTCAAAAGGTCTAACGGAGCGCACGGTAATTGTGAGCCATGCCCTAAAGAATGCCCTCTTGCCGGTAGTAACCATTGCCTGCCTTCACCTGGGTCGAATGATGGGTGGGGCAGTCATCACGGAAACCATCTTCGCCATCCCCGGCGTCGGGCGACTGGGGGTGGAGTCTATCTTCGCAAGAGACTTCACTGTGGTTCAGGGGGTGGTTTTCGTAATGGCTCTGGCAGTGCTCTTCAGTAACCTGCTGGCAGATGTCCTGTACTCCTATCTAGACCCCAGAATCAAGTACGGATAGGGAGGAGAGAACCATGGCTGAGATAAGTGAACAAGCAATTGCAGCCGCTTTTGAGCGGAGGGTTCGGGAGACCGGTTTCTTAGGGGAGTTCTGGGAGCGTTTCAGCCGCAGCCCGCTGGCGGTGGCTGGGCTAGTGGTCGTCGTTTTAACCGGGCTAGTGGCCATTTTTGCTCCGTGGATTTCCCCCTACGACCCCATCGAGCAGAACCTCAGGGCGACTCTCCAGCCTCAGAGCGCTGTCCACTGGCTGGGCACCGATCACCTGGGGCGGGATGTCCTGGCAAGGGTTATCTATGGTGCTCGGGTGTCCATGTACATCGGGCTGTTGACCACGGGCATCGCCCTGGCGGGGGGTCTTCCTCTGGGCCTCATTAGCGGCTATATGGGGGGTACCAAAGTAGACGAGTTAATTATGAGACTGGTGGACGCCATCTTAGCCTTCCCCTCCCTGGTGTTGGCGCTGGCCATCGCCGCCATGGCCGGGCCGGGGCTCATTGGTGCCATGGTTGCCATCTCCATTACTGGTATACCCACCTTCGCTCGGCTGCTTCGAGGCCAGGTGCTCTCAGTACGAGAGAACGATTACGTCATGGCGGCCCGGGTGCTGGGGGCTGGCCCAACGCGTATCTCTATGCTCCATGTCTTTCCCAACTGTTTATCACCTATAATTGTGCAGGCGTCTCTATACGTAGCCTTTGCCATCCTCATCGAGGCCTCCCTTAGCTTCCTGGGACTGGGTGTTCAGCCGCCGGAGCCCACATGGGGTTCCATGCTCCGCATTGGATATGGATACCTGATCATCGCCCCTTGGCTATCCATCTGGCCGGGAGCGGCGATATTTGTCCTGGTGCTGGGTATCAACCTCTTTGGCGATGGTTTGCGGGACGTATTGGACCCCCGCCTCAGGGGACGCTAGACTAATCTAAAAGTCGGCGGGAGGGGGGGACCCCTAGTCGGGTAGCGCCCTGAGGAACTCAAGCACGGCTGCATTGAATCCCTCCGGTGCCTCGATGGCGGCGGCGTGGCCAGTGGAGAATATTCTTAGCTGGCAGTGAGGTATAAGACGCTGTAGCTTTTGTGCGGTCTCCAGGCTCATGTAGCTATCTTGCTCGCCAGCAATGATCAGGGTAGGGCAACTCACGGCGCTGGCGTCTACAGGAGTTCGTAGCGCCAGGGTCATCGCTCTGACATAGCTCTGAGGATCGTTCTGTAAGCGAACTGTCTTGTACCGGTGAAAGGCAGCGGGGTTGTCCCCAGGGAAAGAGGGAGAAAAGGAGGCGGCCGTGCTCTTGTCAATGACGGGGGCGAATCCGTGCTTTCTGATAGTTTCCGTCATAGCGGTGAAGCGTTCCAGGGCAGGGACGGGGATGACGTTGGGCACTGCTCCACCACCACTGTTGGCTAATATGAGGGCCTTAACCTGCTGGGGGTAATTGATGGCGCAGTGCATGGCTATCATGCCCCCTCGGGAGTAGCCCAGAACGCAGGCCTGCCGGATATCCAGAGCCTTCAGGAGCTGGCTCAAGTCATCGGCCAGATCTCCCATGGTATACTCCCCATCTGAAATCTCCGATTGGCCAAATCCCCGCACGTCATAGGTGAGCACGCGGTACTCCTTTGCAAAAACGGGCACCTGGTTGTACCACATGCCTAGATTGTCCCCGGCGCCGTGGATGAGGACGAGGCAGGGGCCCTGCCCCGTTATCTCGTAGTTCAATGATAGGCCGTTTATGCTCATTTGCATGGTGCAGTCCTTTCTGGGCGATGTTGAACTAGGGCATAGTATAGTACTGACAAAGGAGGTGTCAATAGAGCCGATCTCGGGCTGAATACCCCTCAGTATCCCCCTCGACTATAGCATCCTCGGCTCAGACCTGATATAATATGTCCAGTTAACACCGCCACGGTCAGATACGCTGCCGAGGGCTTAAAGCCCTCGGCAGCGTTGTCCAGGATGAATATAGTGAGCGACTGGAAAAACCAAGCCTATCTTCTAAGGGAAAGAGGGACTAAAGGGTTCTGGGCAGGATTGCTGGCTTCCCTACCGATAGTAGGGGCCCTCCTTGCGCTACCCCCTCTGTTAGGCATCCTGTCCCCCCTTCAGCCCCTGGTGGGATGGCTGGTCTTGGCCATGCCTCCCGTGCTCTTCAGCTTTCTTCTGGAGCTTCTTGGCTACTGGGCCAAGATCCTTCTTATGGTGGGCATCCTGGCAATGCTAACCGCTGCTGGTGGAGGGATGGGGGGAGTGTGGGCCTCTCTGGCACTATGGATGCCCTGGCGTAGGGTAGGGACGGGAGAAAGAAGTTGGTGGGTGGTAGACGCCGTTGCCCTTTCTCTATTCTTATGGTTTTTGGCCTGGGCATGGTCTCTGACATCGGGAACGGACTATTTCCCTTGGCCCTTTTTTGTTCCTCTTTCTCTAGCCTATAGCGCGTCCTTAACCTATATGTACCGCCGTTTGTCTTCCATAGCGGCGAAATCGCCCTCTCCAGTGGTGGACCTAGGGCGGCGTCAGTTCGTGGGCAAGCTCTCGGTGGGGATAGTGGCCGTGGCCGCGGGCGGCGCTCTTTATCGTTTCTACTCTCCCCTGGAGCGCCTGGGTATAGCCTCCTCCGTCACTACTCCCCCCCCGTCCGAGATAACCCCCAATGATAAATTCTACACCGTGTCCAAGAATTTCTTTGACCCAGTAGTGTCATCGGCAGGGTGGCGGTTAAGAGTTCAAGGGTTAGTAGGACGACCCCTGAGTCTGAGCTACGAAGAGCTGAAAGCTCTACCCCAGGTGATGGAGATGGTGACCCTGGAGTGCATCAGCAACAGCGTTGGCGGCGACCTCATGGGCAATGCTCGCTGGCGGGGGGTGCCCCTGGCTTTCCTGTTGGGCACAGCAGGGGTGAAGCCGGAGGTACAGGACGTGGTTTTTCGCGCCACCGATGACTACGCCGATAGTATCCCCCTGAGCAAAGCCCTGGATGAGGCAACCTTGGTTGCCTACGAGATGAATGGCGAGCCATTGTCTCCTAAACATGGCTTCCCGGCTCGAATCATCGTTCCCGGGATATACGGCATGAAGAACGTGAAGTGGGTGACGGATATAGAGCTGGTGGATCACGACTTCTTGGGCTTTTGGCAGGAAGTGGGCTGGAGCGACGAGGCAAGCATCAAGACCACATCGCGGATAGACTGGCCGGTCAATGGGTTGCGCCTTCCCATGGGAATGGTTGGCCTGACTGGGGTGGCTGTGGGCGGAGATAGAGGCATCGTCCGGGTGGAGGTGAGCACCGACGGCGGGAAACAATGGCAACCGGCACAGCTCCAAGAAGCCCGGTCGTCCTATAGCTGGGTATTGTGGCGCTATAGCTGGTTTCCTGCCGGGCCAGGAACCTACGACATCAAAGTAAGGGCCATCGATGGCACCGGATGGCCCCAAGCCTCAGTCGTGGCCGAACCCTTCCCGGACGGTGCCAGCGGCTACCACACTGTTTTCGTCCAAATCATTGCTTGAAGGAAGGGCCAACTCCGGTGCGCATAAACCCTAGACCATAGCGAAGGTAGAGCCCTCCTCCGTTTTGGTCACCTGGATGCGCACTGGGAAGGCATCTTTCAACTGAGAGATGTGGGTGATGACTACGATGCACTGAAAGTCTTCTTGGATGAAGTTTATTGCCTCCACTAGCTTCTCTATCCCAGTATCATCCTGGGTGCCAAAACCCTCGTCGATGATGAGGGTAGGCAGAGGCGCTCCGGCACGACGGGCCAAAAGTTTTGCCAAACCAACCCGCAGGGCAAAGTTGATACGGAAGGCCTCCCCCCCGCTGTACAACTCGTAGCTACGGGTACCCAGGTCATCGGCAATCTTGATATCCAGAGTCTCCGTGGTTTCTCCGCGGCGGGTTTCCCGCTGCGTCTCCAGCTTGATATGCATTCCGTTCTCCGTCATCCGTCCCAGAAGCCGATTGGCCTCCATCTCCAATTCCGGCAGGACAGATTCAATAATAAGAGCCTGGATGCCCCGCTTACTGAAAGCCACCGCCAGTTCGGCGTAGATGTTTTTTTCCTTAAGACGTATCCCTTGCTCGGCTATCTTCTCCCCTCGGAGTTTTTCCTGTCGGCTCAGGTGCTCCAGGCTCTGCTCCACAGCCCCCAGAGCCCGATGAAGGTCTCCACCTCTCTGATTCAGCGCTTCCCGGCTGCGCTGGCCCGCCTCTAGCTCCCCCTCTATCTGAGGCAGGAGGGCTATCTCCTCCTCCAGCGATGCCGTCTGGCGGCTATCTTCCTCTATCAAGCGACGACATCCCTCGCCGGCCCGCTCCGCTCTTTGCAAGGCAGTCTCTTCCAAACGGAGGGCCTTTAGGGCCTCGTCCAATTGCTGCTTCAGAGGCTGGTAGCTCTCCAGCCTTTGGAGACGATGGCGAACCATTTCATGCTTTTCCTGGTCGTATGCCAAGGCGGCTATCTGTGCCTCCAGCCCCGTCAGCTCCCTCTTTTCTTCACTGGCGAAGTCGCCTCTGGACAGCCTTTCCTTGATCAGGGCCAGGCCGTCTTTTAGGGCATCTATCTCCTCGGACGCCTTCCTTCCTTCCTGGATATCCTTTTCCAGCACCAACATTTTGGCTTTAACGAGGGGCCGCTCCCGTCGTGCTCTCTCCTCTGCCACCGCTATCTGCTTCTTCATCGCCTCTCGCTCCTCGAGGAGTCCTCGAAGGGCTTTTTCGTTGGCCTGGTAAGCCTCTTTTCTGGTCAGGCCTTCAGAGTGGTAGTGGGCCTCGATGCTTTCGCGTTCGCCAGAGCCCAGTGCCTGGCCACAGAGGGGGCATTGAGTGAGGTCCCCCTGGGCCAGGAGATCTATTTTATCCCGCAGGGCCTGCATTTCCTCCCTCAATTGTTGGTTGGCCGCCTTGAGGCGCTGCCATTCTTGGGAGAGTAGGTCATGGTGCTGCCGTTCCTTTTCCAGGGCTTCTTCCATCTTATCCAGCTCTGTCTCCTGGGCGAGGCAACCGGTAAGCTCTGCCTCCCAATGGGCCAGTTGAGAAACCTTCTTTTGTCGCTCCTCCACCTGGCCCAAGAGCTGTGCCTCATGGGTCTGGAGCTGACCCCGAACTCGCTCCAATTGCTGCTGGAGGTGGCCCCGTTGCGTCATAAGAGGAAGAAGTTGCGACAGCTTCTGATTCCAGGCTTCGGTTTCCCGCTGCGCCTCCAGCAATTGGGCATGACTGGCCTCTATGTCCTCCTGCTGGCTCAGGAGTTGCTGGTAGCGAGCGATATTCTCTCGATGCTGTCGAACCTCACCTTCTGCAATTTCCCACTCTTTCCGGGAGCGCTGAAGACGTTGGGTCACCTCCTCAAGTTGCCCCTTTTTTGACTCCAGTTGGCTTCGCCGATCCCGAAGGGCGGCGAGGGCCTCTTCCTGGTTTTTCACCTGCCCATTCACCTGCTCCAGAGCAAGGCGGATGTCCGTTAACTGGCCTTCCAGAGATAGCTTCTGCTCCAGCTCTTCTTCCATCTGCGCCACTTGACGGGCCAGCTCCTGAGCCTGCCCTTCCCTTTCTCGGCTCAAGGCCCTGGCACGCTCCTCCCACTGGTCGTAAAGAGAGAGACCCAGGATCTCGGCCAGTATCTTCTTGCGCTCCCCAGGGGGCTTCAGGGTGAACTCATCGGCTCGACCCTGGAGGAGGAAGGCACTGTTGATGAAGGTCTCGTAGTCCATGCCCAGGATTTCCCTCAGGCGTTGCTCCGTCTCCCGAAGGGAGTTGCCGGTGATGGGTTTAAATCCATCGCCAGTGGCCTGCTGAAGCTCTAGAAAGGTCTGGCCGGAGATGGAGCGGCGCGGGTTCACCGGGTCGGGGCGACTTCGGGAGTGCTTGCGGATTACCCGAAAGCGCTCCTCACCCACGGCGAAGTCCAGTTGCACCTCCATCTCCCGTTGGCCCAGATGGATAAGCTCGTCGTCGCTTTTGGAGCGAGTCTCGCCCCATAAGGCCCAGGTCATGGCCTCCAAAAGGGCCGATTTGCCATGGCCGTTGTCTCCGGAGAAGCAGACCACTGGGTAGCCTGCCAGCTCCAGGGGCGGGATGTTGTCCCGATAGCACATGAAGTTGCGCAGAGCGAGGCGGAGGGGGATCACTGTCTAAACTCCATCCTCTCCCCCCACTGCGGCACCCTCACCTGGATGCCGCTCCCCGCCAATCCGGAAACGAAGTAGTCGGCGTTTTCTGTGTGCACCGGGACGAAGACACGAGGGTGGATGCCCCGGATAAGCTCCACTAGCTCGGCGGCGCTGGCGTGCCCCGAGGCGTGGAGGCCCCGCTCCTCTACGGGAATTTCCCCCTTAACCGGCAACCCTATGCCCCGGATGTCAAAATGCCGCAGCCAGTTCTGGAGGCGGCGCACATCCATCTCCTGCTCCTCGTTGTGGGC
Source organism: Chloroflexota bacterium (assembly GCA_016183425.1). Classification (GTDB taxonomy): domain Bacteria; phylum Chloroflexota; class Dehalococcoidia; order JACPEP01; family JACPEP01; genus JACPEP01. The sequence goes on along the minus strand of JACPEP010000002.1, from coordinate 12,747 downwards.
TTCGCTGCTGGAGTAGATGTAGGCGCTGCCCTCTTTCGGCCTAACCTGGGGGAGCTCGTTGATGTCAAAGAAGCTGAAGCATAGGACATAGTCCCCCTGCATCTGGTGAATCTGCTGGGGAGTGACCAGCTTGGCTCGGTGGCGCTCACGGATGCCCCTCTCCCAGCGATCCAGATTGGATTTGCTGTCATGGTAGATGGCTAGCAAAGGATCCTGAGCGATGTTGGGAATCGATGGGGTCAAATAGCCCATGGCCTCCAAAAGATAGGCATCCCGGGCCAGGATAACCAGGCGCCGTCCCGTGAGGCCGGCCGTCTCCCGGAAGGTCAAGAGGCGCTCCACGTTCCTGGCCCCGAAGTCGGCGATGACCAAACCTCTTGTCCCTCTGACCGCTTCCAGGGCTTTGGCGAAGACGGCTTCCTCGGTGAAACAAGGGCCGGGCGGCGCATCGGCATCCTGGGGGGCGTTGGTGCCCTCGCCGATGAGCACCGCCGGCCGCAACTGTGAAGCGCTCTGTACGAAGTCCCGGGTCAACTGCCCTTGCCTACCGTGCCAACGCAAATCCCCGGTGTAGACCACCCACCCCAGACTGGTTTCCACGGCGTAGGCGCAGGCACCGGGGACGGAGTGATCCAGAGGGAAATTCCGCAGCCTCAGGGGGCCGATTCCTTCCACCGGTGTCGGACTTCGGGAGTCCAGGTCGCGGGCGCCGGGGGTGTCCGCCCAGAAGCGACGAGCGCCGGGCGTTAGTTCATTGCAGTCGAATAGGTAGAAGGGCCTTTGTCTGGCGTTTACCTTTTTCGAGTTGGCGGCCCGTAAAGCGCCTTCCCCATCCTGCTTGTCCTTGCCCAGCTTGGGGAATACATGCTCTCTGGGTGTGAGGTAACATACCTCCTTCTCCATGTCGCCCTTGCCGCTGTCCTGAACCGCCTTGGCGACGAAGGCAGTCATAGCGGAAGAGTAGATGGGGATGTCCCCTTTAAGGAAGGAGATATAGCCGCTGTGATCCAGGTGAGCATGGGATAGAAGCACCCCCTCTACGTCCACCTCCCGGTAGAGGGGTGACGAGGTGTAAGAGGCGAGAATGGAGCCGTCGGGGTCTAAATCACGGCGGTAGATGCCTTCCAGGGGAGGGAGCAACCCCATCTCCAGGAAGTCAAGTAGCCCCAGGCCGGGGCGGGGATTGAGATACTCCTCAAAGTAGTGGTAGCGTTGGGCAAAATCGGTGCCGAAGTCGAGGAAGAGGCGGCTATCCCCATCCTCCAGGAGGATTTTGTTGCCCCCGATGCCGTTGGCTCCGCCGTAGAAGGTAAGGGAAAGCATCGGCTCCCCTCTCAGGGGAATGCCCCGTCTCCACCGATAAGCTCGGCGGCATACTTCATCAGCTCCTGGGCTCGCTCCGGGTCCGTCTGGCGGGAGGCGAGGTAGAGCTCCAGGGCTTTGAGGGGGGTGAGCTCCTGAGGCAAAACATCGCCCAGGCGGGTGCGCTGCTCCTGGACGATTTCCCGAGCGATGACGAAGTGATGGGCCTCCTGAAGCGCCCGGCGAACCTGGGTCTCCTGGAGCATCCCCTCTTCCCGGAGAGAGAGGCGGATTTGCAGGCGCACTATAGCCCCGGCCACCCCGCCTCCGGCGGAGGCAATGGCTTGAAGGACGGTGGCGGTGGGCTCCCGGCCCCGGACATCTACTCTAATGGTGACGAAGGGGCGGTTGGTTACCTTGTGGAACTGAAAATCCACTACCCGCTTCCCGGCACTCTGCCTTTCATCCAAGTCCACGACGCAGAAGCCCTTCTCCTGCCCCTCGTCTCCAAAGTCCATAGCCTGGAGGCTTCCCGAGTACACCCGCAGGGGCTGCATCAATCCGCCTCCGGCGGACTGGTGGCGATGGATGTGGCCCAGGGCCACGTAATCCAGTCGGGTAGGGACGCTGCTGGGAAGGAGCACCGGATCGCGGCCCAGGGTCATGGTGCGCTCCGAGCCGGGCACGGCGTCGGAGAAGGCCCAGTGGGCTGCCATGATGGCGGGGATGTCGTCCCGAAGGGAATCAGCCTCCTGTTGGATGAAATCGGTCAGCTTCTTCTCCATGAGCCGATTCACCTCTTCCGCGGGAAGGCTCTTATATTCCTCCTGGGCGAGGAGGCTGCTGCGGCTGGCCCAGGGAAGGGCGATGATCTGGAGGGGGCCGTGGCGGGTCTCTATGAGATAAGTGCCCCCCTGCCGGGCGACGGTGACCCGGGCCACGGCCAGGGCGGGAAAGATGTCCATGGTGGTGGCCCGTCCCAGGGCGGCGGGGAGGTCGTGGTTGCCCACCAATAGGAAGACGGGGATGCTGGCGGCGGCCATCCGCCGCAGGCGGAGGGCGAACTCCCGCTGATGGGTCTGAGAGGGTTCCCGGCTCTTGTAGGCATCCCCGCAGAAGAGGAATAGGGAGACGTCATTGTTCAAAGCATAGTCCACCGCCTCATCCAGGGCGGTGAGGCAGTCCTCCAGGCGGGTGTTGAGGCCCGTCTCCGGGTTTATGTGTCCGTAGGTCTCTACCCCCAGGTGCAGGTCAGCGGCATGAAGGATGCGGAGCATGGCTATTCGGTATAGAAATGAGGTAAGAGCTGATCTTGCGGGATGTAACGCGACGCCTGGCGAAAGATGGCTCTAAGGGTGCCCAAGTCCAGCTCATTGTGAAAGGGCACTGTCAATGTCTGCCAATCTTCCCTAGTCGTCTCTCGGCGAAGTTTGACGTGGCTACCCCGCTGTGAATGCACAGCAAAGCCAAATTGAGTCAATATCGAGACTACCTCCGGGCCGCCAAGGCGTCTCAGCCTAAGCGACACGAACGATAGGCTCCAGTTCGATAGTCACCAGCAGGGTAGGGTGAGGAGCCAGGTCAAAGGAGGCCAGGTCTTCCCCCTCTAAATGAAGCTCCACCGCCTCCTGAAGATTGGCGATGGTTTCGTCCAGGGTTTTGCCCTGGGTAACCACGCTAATTTCCAGGCATTCAGCCACGTAATGGGTTTCGCCACGGTGGATGAAGGCTTTGATGGTATGATGTAAAGGTCTTTGCTCAAACATGCTCACGTTCCACCTCCTTACAGATTGAGATCTCTCTTCTAATGATTAATAAAAGCCTCGACCCTGTAGCTCATCCGCTGAAAAGTCCCAGTTTCTTGCCCACCTCTTGGGCTGGAATCCCTTTTCTCCCCTTCGCCAGGGCGGACTGTGATTGCCTGAGTCGTTCCTTGACGTCCTCCTTCAGTTCCAGACCCCAATCAGGGTCGCCCATAATCTCGCTTAGCTTCTCCTCTAAAACTTCAGCAATAAGGGTTTTGAGCTCTTCTATGGAAAGATCGGCTACTTTCATTCCTTGGCTCCTTATTCACCTGAGTCTAAAGCATTCTCCTTAATGATAGCAGAACTAGCCACCCCCAGGTGCAGGTCAGCGGCGTGAAGGATGCGAAACATCTGCTATTTAATAACCCCCCGGCGTGACTTCAATATAGCTCTGGATTCTCCCGACGCCCTTGCAAGTAGGACATTCGATCTCTCCAGGTTCGACCTTGGTTACCGTCCTGATTTGATAGATGTGGCCATCGCCGACCCAAAGTTCCGGCTGCGGCTCTAGTTGACCAAGCTTAACTACGGATGGTTTATTGGTCACCCACTCGATTTCAGCGCTAGGTTCGACGTCGGACAAGCACCTGGCGAACTTGAAGATTGCTTCTCTCGGAGAACGAGCCCTTACGACCCTTTCAAAGTAGCCCGAGTACTCAAGGTGATACCATTTTCCATAGACCCTGTAAAATGCCATAGTCTGGCCCTCCGCCTTTTTGTGGACCAGGACCATATCACAGGGATCTTGTCCTGTCAACATGGGGTGAGGCGAGCCGCCTCTACCTCGGGAGAGCCCTTCTAGGATCCCGTTGGTTATCGACCTCTATCTGAAGCTCTTGTTTACAGGCTTGTGATAGCAGTTCCAACGGATTAACCCCTCTGCTTAGTTCCCCTGAAGCCCTGAAAAAATCCCTCAAATCGATCTGCTCTCCCGTGATGTTCTGTGCCCGCTTGAAAGCGATATTGCAAGCATTGTACGCTATGCGAGCAATGCTAGGTAGCCAGTCATTCCGCGAGTCGATAAGGCGATCTGTGGTTTCCAGGCTAAAGTAATCTGATTGACCTATACCGAAGTAGTCCTTGATAAGTGCTGCCACCAACCACAAGACGTGAAATGTAGAGAATCTAAGACGTTGCTCCGTCTGCCTCTCCAGATAGTCGAGAAGAAGCCAGGGTAAAAGGAGTTGCTCGGCCCTTACATCGGCGGGAAAAGCGCGCTCATAAGCCTGCCGCTCTTCAGGTGTGCGAATACCCTCAAACACAAAGCGTACGCGGTCAAGCGCCTCCGCCGGATAGCCCAAGAAGGCAAGCGACGCTTGCGCAAGGGGCTGCACCTCGATATGCCGCTTTCGTCGTCCGGTCTTAAATCGGGCTTTTTCGGCATCGGAGAGGACGAAGCGCCAGTAGCCTTGTTTAATCTCGTAATACCAGGGGGGCTGAAGCCTTTCGAACTCAAACCACAGCTGTCGCTGCTGACGCTCAAAGGAGGCGTAGTCTTTGGCACGGAGAGCAGTCTGGGCATTGGATGCTGCGGCGATGCTTTCGGCTAGGGCTGTGTCAGCAACTGCCAGCTTCAGGTCGACCATTGTTTCAGTAAGCTCTTCGGGGCGTCTTGCGTCGAGGGTTACCGTCGTCTGACACCCATTCACTATCTGGAATTTCTCTGCCCGGAGGCGGCCATCTTTGAGCTCGAATCCGCTGCAGGTCGCGCATAGACCGTTATTGAGCAGGTGAAACACTTGGCGGCCTGTAGGCGAGTCTAGTGTGCGCGCAATCCCCTTATTCACCTTCGCGCTGGCAAGAGGCCCACGAGGGTTTAGTGAAAACAAGCGAAAACGCATTCCGGGCATTCGAAAGATACTCACTATTTCACTGGCAAGCACAGTTGCCCGAAGTGAACGGCGGCCTCCTCGTTCTACCTCGTAGCTATGATTGGGCTCGACCGTGAGTTCTACATCGGTGGGCTCGCCCCTGAACCCAGATCTGTAGTCATCGAACTTTTGGGCAATGTCTCCTTCGTCCAACAGTTCTAGGGAACACCGACAGGTAAGCCGTGTACCGTCCGAGAGAGTCACGACTCGGTCGACGTGAGCTTTGCCATTTCCAAACTCAGACGCAGAGGGCACAAAGCCAGCTTTGCTGGCAAAGACCATTCGCAAGTTATACCCATCCCTCAAACGTTCCTCTAAGCGTTCCGAGAGCTCACGCACCGACTGATTACGCGATGCGACGACGCGCGCAGCTTCTAGGACTTGCTGTGCCGACTCCCAGAACTTCATCACGCTAGCTTCATCTACACGGTTCTGCCCTCCTACTGATTGGAAGAGCAGCACAAACTCGCCAGTATCATCAACAAACCAGCCGTCCACCTCTAGGTCGCCAGCCTTGTCGATGGCCGTAAGCTCGATAACCTGCGCATCTGATATTAATGGATCGGGCGCTACCTGCTGGAAAGCAGCGTGCCTAAAAGCTTTCGCCCTGTCGCCTTCATACCATGTCTCTGCTAGCTCATCAATGTGGTCTCTAAATGCTTGAAGGGCTCGTGATATGTCAACGTTGGCCATAGAAAACCTCCTGCCTTGTCAAGTCTAATCTAGCGGCGTCAGAGTTTATTTTAACGACCACTTCAGTCCGCCACCGACACCTGCACCTGGTCATGATTCTCTTTCATAAGATGATCGTATCAACTCTCAGTTCGGCGGTCATGGCGCTCCCCCCTCCTGAACGGAGCTTACTCTTTAGCTCACTCCTGCTTTTCCTGACACTTTGAGCAATAATTGTGGACAGGGCACTCTGAGGAAGTACCACCCTCATAGCTGCCGTCGATGTAACTCCAGTGCGTACCGCATGTGGGACAGTCGTAGCAGGCATTATAGTGAAGACAAACCGTCTTCATAAGAGCGCCGTCCTCGGGACAATAGGCCATATGTAAGCTCCTGATGCCTTTGGGTAAAGAATATATATTCTAAGCCGACTTGTCAATAGCGGCACCAGCCTTGTGTTCTCCTCCCTACCGGCGGTAGGCTTCACGACGATGGCGAATGTGGTAGATAACAACGGCCTTCGCCTCCGAGTCGATTTCATAAATGACACGATAGTCGCCTACCCTTAGCCTGCATGTCCTTTCTGATCCCGATAGCTTTACGGACTGGCGAGGGGTCGGGTCATCGCTCAGGGCCTCTATCCTTTTCAAGATGTTATCGATAAGGGCGGGGCTGATCCGACGAAGGTCTCGCTCCGTCGACCCCTTAAACTCAACCCTGTATGAGCCCATCTGCCCGGAGCCTGCGCTTCAACTCTTCTAGACCTATCGTCGGCTCATCCCGACGCTCCGCTATGACTGTCAGGTCGTGCAGATCCTCCAGCAGCCGTTGGTAGTCCTCAACAGAGAGAACCACCGCCGTTTTCCTGCCCTTTTCGTCAACGATGTATTGCTCCTGTATATTTCTCATCCTAGTCTCCCTCTATCCTCCCCCGCAGCTCCTCCACCAACTCCGCCACCGGCACCCGCACCTGGGCCATGGTGTCCCGGTCCCGGATGGTCACCGCCTTGTCCTCTAAAGATTGAAAGTCTATGGTGACACAGTAGGGGGTGCCGATCTCATCCTGGCGGCGGTAGCGTCGCCCGATGCTCTGGGCGTCGTCGTACTGCACCATCCAGTGACGCCGCAACTGGGCGTAGATTTCCCGGGCCAGGGGCACCAGCTTTTCGTTGCGACTCAGGGGCAGGACGGCCACTTTTATGGGGGCCAGGGCGGGGTGGAGGCGCAAAACCACTCGGATCTCATCCTTGTCCTCTTCCTCATGGTAGGCGTCCAGGAGGAAGGCGAGAAGGCCCCGATCCACCCCAGCGGAGGGCTCGATGACGTAGGGGAGGATGTGCTGCCCGGACTCTTCATCGTAGACGGTCAAATCTTTGCCGCTTCCGCCGCTGGCGCGTGAGTCCGCCTCTGGCGGAGAGGAGTGCTGTCTCAGGTCGTAGTCCCCCCGGTTGGCGATGCCCTCCAGCTCCATCCAGCCCATGGGGAAAAGGTATTCCACGTCGTAACAGTCTCGGGCGTAGTGGGCCAGCTCATCGGGGCCGTGCTGCCTCAGGCGCAGGTTCTCCGGTTGGATGCCCAGGTCCAGATACCACTGAAAGCGCTCCTTGAGCCAGTGCTGGAACCACTCCTCCTCGGCGCCCGGCTTGACGAAGTACTCGATCTCCATCTGCTCGAACTCCCGGGTGCGGAAGATGAAGTTGCCGGGGGTGATCTCGTTGCGGAAGGCCTTGCCGATCTGGGCGATGCCGAAGGGGAGCTTCCTTCGGCTGGCATTGAGGACGTTCTGGAAGTTGACGAAGATGCCCTGGGCCGTCTCTGGGCGCAGGTAGACAACGGAGGCCTCGTCCTCCACGGGGCCCATGAAGGTCTTGAACATCAGGTTGAACATTCGGGGCTCGGTGAGCTCGCCGCCGCAGGCGGGACAGCGGCCGTCCTTGATATCATCTGTCCGCCACCGCTGGCGGCAGGACTTGCAGTCGGAGAGGGGGTCGGCGAAGCTCTCCACGTGGCCGCTGGCCACCCAGGTTTGGGGGTGCATCAGGATGGCGGCATCCAGGCCCACCATGTCATCCCGCTCCTGAACAACCTTGCGCCACCAGGCGCGCTTTACGTTGTTCTTCATCTCCACCCCCAGGGGGCCGTAGTCCCAGCAACTGGCCAGGCCGCCGTAGATTTCGCTGCTGGGGAAGACGAAGCCGCGTCGCTTGCACAAAGAGACCAGCTTCTCCATGTCCACCTTACCGGGTGCCCGTTTGACCATTACCTATACCTCACCCTTCGATTCTTGTAGCCAGAAACCGACAACAAATTACAGACGACCGCAGTTCGACGAAATAGCCTCCTGGGGCACAATGGTACATCGTGAGCTAGGGTCGAACGAGTCTCATTAGAAGGTAGCAGTTTTTGGGGGGGCTGTAAAGGCTGGCATTTTAGAGGCGGCAGGCTCATGGGGCTAACGGCGCACTACGACATATCGACATAGCGATGTATGTATGCTACCATAGTCCAGTAAGGAGGTAGTAATCCATGGGAACAGCACTGAAGCGTACTACGATCTTCCTAACCGAAGAGCAGCACGAGAGGCTTCGCCGCCTGGCCTTTGAACAGCGGACTTCCATGGCTAAACTTCTTCGGGATGCGGCCTTGGAGATCTTGGAGGATGAGGAGGATATTCGCGAAGGACGGAAAGCCTTAAAGGACAAACGGGGTACTCTGGACTGGGAGACCTTTAAGAGGAAACAGCTTGGCTTATAAGGTAGAGATTCATACTGCTGCCCAAAAGCAGATGCTATCTCTCCCTAAAGAAGCACAGGTGGCAGTTGCCCTGTCTATTGACCGCCTGGGGAACACTCTCAGACCACCGAGGGTAAAGAAGTTAGCTGACAGTGGGCTGTGGCGCATCAGGGTAGGGCAGTTCAGGATAGTATATGCCATAGACGATGAGGCTCAATTGCTCACCATAGTAAGGGTAGCCCGGCGTAGAGAGGACACCTGTAAAGGTCTGTAATTAGCTTATGAGCGGCCGGGCTAACGGCGCCGAGCGCGCTGATGGGAGATAGGATCAAGCTCCGGCTACGCCGTGTATATAAAGGCCACGTCAAAGTCATTCCATAATCTTGCCCAGCACTATGAAATGGCTTTGCATGGTTTGTCATTCTGGCTCACTATTCACGATAAGAGATAGACAGAACTTCCAGCTCTACCTTCGGGCTATGCTTTGGAGCAGGGCTGAAAGCGAGGATTGAGGCCGCGCTCAATCGGCGGCTCTAATCTGCCCATTCCTGCTGAGCCCAATTCAACAAGTATTCCTCGCGATCCTCTATGAAACCGCTGTTCCATTCGGAGAGCACGTCAACTACCTCTTGGGCAACGAGTAGCCCGGTCTTACGGTAATCTTCAGCCTTCTCTGCCGGCCTCTTCGCACCCAGCTTAGAGTTCAGTTTTGGCGGGAGTACCAGCAGATTGCCGAGCCAATGGACCCAATCATTTTCGGCTCTCTGTGCAAGAATGTGTTCGATAGAATCGGCTGCGCTAGCCTCCCAGATGTGGTTCCACTGCTCGTTATTGAAGTTCTGCCCGGCCTTCCGTGCCAGGTGTTCCTCGTACCTATGGAAGAAATAGCGCAACTCTTCTCCCCACCCTGTATAGCAATCGGTTCCCCGCAAATTCTCGACTGCCTCAGCAATTGGGAAAGCTGCGCCAATGGAGGATAGCCTTTCGAGTACTTGGTCGGCGGACGGCTTTTGTCTGACTATGCTCCAGGCAAGCCGAACGTAATCGCCCACAGCCGTTCGAGCGTCTTTCCTGAACATCCCGTAGATGCGAAAGGTCACGTTTTCCCAGCGAAGGAGTATCTTGGCCTTTTCATCCTCAGTAAAGTCTGGCCGAAGGTACACTGCCGTAGCGACCATTCTAGCCTGTGCGATCTGTGTAACGGCGTTCCTCCTGCGGTCGGCCAGGAGTTGATCCACAGCCTCGGTCGCTGCCTTCAGCCACTTCGTTGTCTCAATCACCTTCGCTGGCTCGTCCTTCGACTGGTCTCGGAGCAAGTTTACGGCCTCCTCCTCGCCTAGCGGACGACTATGAGCGTATGAAGTCAGCAAGGTTGCGGCGAAGCGCAGCGATTCGGTACTCAAGCCTAACCGGAGACCTACACACCTGTAGATATCCGTCCAAAGTTGGTGCACTTCATCGATAATCTCGTTCTTGTTCCCGGTCTCGGCTTCAAACACAATGGCCATCAGCGTGCTCTTGAGGCGGTCAAACCACGACACGTCAAGACCACGGCTATTGAGAACTTCGAACACGGTATAGACGAGCGCCTCATCACCAATTTCATGGAAGACAAAGGTTAGCCTGTTCTTCAGTAAGCCAACCAAGTCCTCGATCGAATTGCCATCACTTTGCCAGTCGGCTACAAACTTCTCACATTCCTCTGTGGCCATCAGAAGCTCGCGGTCTGCCAGAGTATTAGCGGTCTCTGAAGGCAGATGATTTCCTGCACGCAGATAGTCGGCAAAGTGGTGACTAATGTCGTGATTAGTCTGAAGGAGCAATAGGGTGGCCTTATCATCTTTCACGAGGGTGTCATCAAGCTCTTTGCCAATTTTCTCCCCGACTGGGTCTGAACGGTCAATAGCTTTAGCGCTCGCTTTGAGAAGCAGGATAAGAGTTGTAATCCGTTGTTGTCCGTCCACCACCTCAATGACTTGATGCTCTTTGGTCATGATGGTCCGTTTTTCGCGGCGAAGACCTACTACCGTAGCCATGAAGTGGGAACGCTCTTGCCCTCCGGCCCAAGTGCGCCGGATGTCTTGGAACAGGTCTTGCCGCTGCTTCCTGTGCCAGCTATAGGTCCGCTGATACTGAGGAATTCTGAACAGTCGCCCGTAGACCAACTGGTCAAGAGTAACATGCTGTGGCTGGATGTCGATCATGGTTTCGTTCTCCTTTTCCTCGCGCTTTCCGCCGTTAGCCTAGCTCCCCGGGCGGGGCTCGAACTTCAAGATGAGGACTCGTTTCGTGCCTGGGGTTACCTTGGCCGCCTCCCCCAACCGCCACCCCACCACCCACAGGATGCGCCCGTCCCCCGTCACCAGAGGAACGCGGTCTCGCCAGGCACGGGGCACTTTGGCATCCACCAGGAAGTCCTGAAGCTTCTTGGGCTGAGCCATACCCAGGGGCTGGAAGCGGTCCCCTAGGCGCGCACCATCAGGTTTTGGCCAACGGCGTCGGCGTCCACGATGGCTTGATCGGGGTCTTCCTGTCGCACAGCCTCCGGAGACGTGATGCGGGCCACCACGCTCCACCCCGGTAGCTCCGTCTCGCCGGGCAGGGCCAGTGGGTATTCCCCCGCCAGAGGCGGCGGCAGGGAGATGGGGGCTTCAGTGATGGCCAGGCGAAAGGCGTCATACTCCACGGAGAAGGTCATGCCCTGGGGAAGAGCCAGAGTGGTGCCTACTCTCTTGGTTAAAGCCAACATCATGGCCTCTACATGGGCCGCTTCTAATCCCATCACCCCCAGCCGCGCCACCGCCTCCCGCAAGAGATGTCGCTTTAGCGCCGGAGGCATAGCGTTCATAGCTTCCCGGTCGAGGACAATAGCGCCTTCCTGATCCTTGCTCACCAGGGGCCACAGCCGGGCTATCTGGCCACGGATGAAGGCGGCGTCATCCTGCAAGCTTCTCCCCAAACGGAGGAGGCCATCATCTATTTTGGGGTTGTAGCGGCGGAGGAGGGGCATCAGCTCATGACGGATACGGTTACGGATGGGCCCCCAGATTCGGTTGGAGGTATCCCAGCGAGGATCCAGGTGGTGGCGACGGCAGTAGGCCTCCGTTTCCCTTCGCCTCACCTCCAGCAGGGGCCTTATGAGCATGACCCGGTCTCCCTGGGTAGTCGGGCAGGGGCTGAGCCACTTCATCCCTCCCAGGCCGGTCAGGCCGGTGCCCCGTATCAGGTGGAGGAGGATGGTCTCCACCTGGTCGTCGGCGGTGTGCCCCACGGCCACCTTCTGGGCGCCCACCGTCTCGGCTACCTGGCTCAGAAAGGTGTAGCGAACCTGACGGGCGGCCTCCTCCAGGGAGCCACCATAGCACCTCTGGTAGGCTCCCACGTCTCGTTCCTCCACCGTGGCCGCCAGGCCCAGAGTCTGCGCTAGCTGGCTTACATATCGAGCGTCGGCTTCCGCCTCTTCACCACGAAGCATGTGGTTTAAGTGGGCCACATGGAGGGCGACGTTCCAGCGACCCTGCGACAACAGGTGGAGAAGGCACACTGAGTCGGGTCCTCCGGAGACCCCCACCACCACCTTTTCCCCGGGCTCGATGAGTCCGTAGGCCTCGATGGCCCGGATTACCTGCCTCAGCGTAGGCTCTTTCAACCGCCCCTCTCCACTAGAGAACAAAAAAACGACGGTTTTTTGCCCGTCGCCGACGTACTTCGGATGGGTATACCCGTTCCAAGGTGGGCTTGGTATCGCCTACTCCCGTCTCGGCCCAAAGAGATAGTCCCACCATCTTTGCCAGTTAGGTCGGACGTCTTTTTCCGGCGGCTTCTGAGCCGGGTTGGGGCTGGCCGGGGAGGGGGGAGAAAGGACGATGATAGCCATTTCTCCTTTCTTAATGAGATTCAGTTCCTCCCGAGCTACCTGTTCCACATAGGTATCCGATTGGAGATAGCCTTTCTGCGCTTCCAAAGCTTTGTTTTTCGCTTCTAGTTGCTGGATATCCTGGCGCAGCCGCTCCGTTTCCTGATAGAGATGATATGTACTCAGGGCCTTTTGGCCAGTTACAAAAGCGAAATACACCAAGAAAGGCAACGCCAGCAAGAAGACGAGATGTCGACTCTGCCACCTCACGCCGTTTCTCCCTTCCGGTCCCCCTTCGTGCCCATATTGGAGTAATCCCCTGGCCAGTGTGCCAGGTTTCGGGGGCAAAGTCAATCCCTTGTACTGAGAGGGTCTACGCTGTTAAGTGTGAAAGAGGGGATGAAATGAGTTGAAAGCACCCGCTGGCCTCAGTAGCTTTGGGAAGCAAAGATCATCTCAAAGCGAAGGAGGTGCGGCGAGTGCAAGACGACTGTATCACCATAGCCCT
>JACPEP010000022.1 GCA_016183425.1 Chloroflexota bacterium | reverse complement strand
TGCGTGACTGATTCTGATTGTGGAGGAGGTCATGGAACAGAAAGATAAGTATAGAGAAGGCTGGCAGGTAGACGACATCCGATGGGAAGCCGTCTCCGTCGGTTACTTAATCGGGCTTCTCGTCACCGCCGTGGTGGGCATGGCCCAACGTCACCGGTTAAAGGAGCTCCGCGCGCTGGTGATGTGACTCACCACCAGCATGAGGGAAGCCTCCAATTCCGCCGAGGAGGGGCTACCATGCCCTGAATAGGGCCGATGGCTCTATAACCCCCAGGACGAGACCCTTAAAGGGTAAATTGTGGCCCCAAGTCCTCCGGGGGACCCCTTCTACACCCCAACCTCGGTCATGACCACACCTCGACGAACCGCGTTTCGCGGGAGGCTCTAAACTGAGAGCCAAGGTCTTGTCTCTTATCCCTGCTTTCCGATCCCCAATGCTTGGAACAGGGTATCTTCCACCAGGCTTTCGGTGCCGCTGAGAATGAGGAGGCCCAGGGAGATGAGCATAGCCCCGCTGACCAGGGGGAAGAAGCGGGTAACCGATAGAGGAAGGCGGTTACGAAGCTGGAGACGACCCAGAGTCAGCGCTGCCAGAAAGAAGGGGACGTTGGCGGCTAGGGCAAAGAGGAAGAGGATAATCCCCCCTTCCAGGGGGGAGCCCGCTGCCCCGCTATAGAGGAGCAGGGCAGCGAAAAGAGACCCTCCCACGCAGCCGAGGCAGCCCACGGCTAAGTTCAAACCGAGGAAGCCTGAAGCAAAATGGCCAGTTCGGCTCCACCTCGGGCGCAATGTGGGCAGGTTAAGGCGAAGGAGAAAAGGCAGGCGGAACATCCCGATAAGCTGCAAACCAAAATATAGCACTATAGCCCCGGCGACAATGGTCAAGGGCTGGGATATGCCACCCAGGAAGGGGGAGGTCTTGGTAAATTGACCAGCATAGCCCACTACAACACCAGCCACGGTATAGGGGATGGCGAACCCTAAGGTAAACAAGCCAGAAACCAAAGCCAGCTTTCCCTTTGTTCCAGGCCTGGATGCCCCTCCTAAGAGGGGGAGATAATAGGTGGTCATGTGAACGGCACAGGGGGAGAAAGCCACTAGAAGGCCCGCCAGAAGCGGTAATAGAGCACCCAGAGAAAGGGGTAAAGAGCCGCCGGTGGGCGAGGGGGGTGCGGCTGCTTTAGAAAGGGGCAGGTGCCACTCCATACCTCGGGCTCCGCCATTGGCCAAATCGGGCACGAGTAGGCCCAAGACGCTTTTATCCCCAGCCCCAAGGCGTTTCCCCAGGTCCCCGTTGCGAGGGAAAGCCAGGGCAACGGTTTGGTGATGCTCAGAGCTCAAGACCAACTTCTGCTTCCAAGGCCGGTAACCCCCCTCCCCATCAATCTTTAGGGAGACCGCATCCCACCACGTTGTAGGGCTAGGCAAGTCCTCGTCGTGTTCATGAGTATCTATTAGGATGAAGAATATCAATTCCCGAGAAGGGTCCAGACCTAGCCTGGCTGGGTCTCGCTTTGAAAGCCGAAAATACTCCTCAGGAGCGTAGATTCCCCAGACCTCAACATCACCACCGCCCCCGTCGGCCATAAAGGATTTTAGGGCCGCATCGGGAGAAGGAGGGGCACCGGCTGCCCAGCGCAGAGCAAGCCACAACCCTGTGCCCAGCAAGAGGACAAAGGCCAGCCGCCAGGCCCCTTTTGCCCAAACGGCAAAGGACGGCCTTCCAACCTTTACTTTGCCAGGCGAGACTTCATTCGCTCGTAGAACCACAGCACACCCATCGAAAGGGCTATTGCCGCCGCCGCCAGAAGCACGGTTCTGAGCAAATCCCCCAGTGCCTCAGGGTGAAACCCTGCCCCGTCGTGGGCTTCCACGGCACCAGGGGTAAGCAGTAGGCCCACCATTAGTGCCAAAGTCACGTCCAACACCCATTTCCACTGCCTCATGTCACTCCTATCTACTTTTTACTGCCTCGGCACCAGCACCGCCAGGTGGCTAAGGTTGTGCAAATACGCCATGATCGCCACGCCCAACAGCATTGCAATACCGAGGGCCAGATTTGCTGCCGCCAGAGACAGCAAAAGCTGCCCTTTCGCCATACTGGGGTTGTCTCTTGCCCCTGCCGTTGCCGGATTGCCTGCCAGGGGTAACGATGCTGCCCGACTAATGCCTCTAGCCATGGCCACCGCCAGCACGGAGCCTATCCCTACAGTGAGGGCTTTCAGGCTAAGCACCGCTAGATAAGCTGTGCCGTAGGGGAGCCGCCCCATTATCTCCAGGGAGAAAACGCCAGGAGGCCTTAGCGGAGAATTGTATACGGCATTATAGATGCCTGTTACAGCCAATAAGGACAAGCTCGCCCCCGCCGCTAAGGGAAAAAGGGGATAGAGCTTACCCAGAAAACGGGGCCGTCCTTCGCCCTCCAGAAACCAAAACGCGGCCACAATCAGCCCGTTCAGCCCAAACCAAGCCACGGCAGCCAAGGAGTGAATCCAGCGCATTCCCATGTTAGCCACGTCTCGCCAGTTGAAAGACAGGGATATGGTGAAGATGCTACTCTGGGCCGCCTCTTCGGCAGAGTCCCCCCGGAGGAGAGCCGCAGGGAGCACCTCTTCGGTAAGGCTGGCTTCCCCTTGACCCGGCTCTTTCACCTCCAGCTTCATCTCCCAGGTGCCATAGCGGGGGTAGGTGACCTGGGCAGCGTAGAAGCCCGGGACATTTAAGGGCTGGAAACGGAGCGGGGGCATGATCTCACCACCCTGGCGGCGCCGACCGCTGAGGTATATCACAGCGCCGCTGACCGGCTCCCTATCATCGGCATAGGTGAGGAAGGCCCTATAAAGGCGGGTGAGGGGCTGTTGGGGGTCCGGGGTGATAGCGGAAACCTCAATGGTTATGTCTTTGCCGTGAGCCAACGCCGTCCCTGGTTCGGCCCAGTTGGGAAGTAAGGCCAGCCCCGCACCTATAAGCAGAAACCAGGTCTGCTTTCCGATCAGCCGCATATTCATGACTTGCACTACTTCGTAAAGCTAGGGCTTGGTGGCCTTTCTCCACGGGTAAACTCCCAAAAGCACCCTGAAGTTGGCGTCGAACTCCCGGTGGCGGATTGCTGCCTCAGCCACCCAGTCTCCCCACATAAGCATATCCAGCGGGGCGGCGTAATGGCCGCTCTCTACCTCGCGCGCCAATACCCTGTCAAGAGTACCATGATCCATATCGGTCATGTCGTAAGTTATCAAGATCTTCGCGTCCTCGACAGCGGTTTCTCCCCGAAGCAGAAAAAGGTGGACATCGGTCTGGGGAGAGGGAGGGAAGGGGACGACGAAGACCTCGGCGAACAGGCCATCTTCAATGGCCAGGCGTTGCCCATTCTGGATAGGGATTACCCCGTCCTTTGTTTCCACTCCAAGCACTGGAAAAGCCTTTCCACCGCTGGCGCTGACGGCAGCGGCGCTGATGGGAGTTGGGCTCGAGGAGACGACTGATGATGGCTCATCGGGCAAAGGAGTCCCTTCGCTGCATCTCAAAGCTAATAGGGGCACCAGCATCCATGCCAGTCCCCACCACCAGCCCGAAGCGTTTTTCTTGATCTCAAGCCCGCCCATCTTGAGTCTCCTCCGCCCAGCCCGGCCAAGGCCGGGCTGGGCGGAGGAGACTTTATCCCTTCCTTTTATTGACTTTTCTTTGCTGCTTGGGCGGCAAGCTCCGCCCTTTTAGCGAGGGTAGCACCCTGGGCACCGCCGTGGTCGTAGAGGATCTCACCCTTCCACTGGCCTGAGCCATCCACGGTATAGCGGACGAAAGCACCGGAGTGGGTGCTGCCTCCGTCAGGCATGGGGATGCGGGCTTTAACCTCCTTCTTCACCGGGTCCCAGACCACTACTTCAAAGCTGGAGTTGCAAGACAGCCACATCTCGTTCACCTGGGGGTCGGGGTAGAGATAGATGTGGTCTCCTCTAATGCAACCGGTGTAGAACTCGTCCTTGGGCCGACCCATGGCAATGGGGTCCACGTAGCTAACGGTCTTGCCCCGGTTGTGGGAGCCCTCTCCCTTGCTGATGAACCAGAGCTCCGTCTCATCCCAGTTCAGCGCCATCCCGTAGGGACCGGAACCGCCGTTGCGGGCATGCCCTACCACAGCTCCCTTAAGAATATCGATCTTGTGGTAGCTATCGTCGTGTCCGTTGTCCACATAGGCATATTTGCCATCGGCAGTGAAGGTTACCCAGATGGGGCTCCTGCCCACTGTGTAGTTTTTCTTCTCCTTCCAGTCTTTGGTGCTGACCACTGCTACCCAGCCATCGGCCTCCACGCCCGAGCTGGGACGCACGGTGATCCAGATGTTCTCGTGCTTTGTGTCGGGGAAGGCCAGGTAGCGTCTGCCGCCCAGGTCCTGGTCGCTGATGACCGCCACCACCTTGTTGTCGTTTTTCGTATCGAGGATGTAGATCCCAGAGCCGCCGAAGTCGTAGACCAGCATCAGCTTTCGCCCATCGGGAGGGGTCAATATCTTGGAGTGATGAGGCAGCCTTTGGGTTCCAATAACCTGACGAAGCTTAAGGGTCTTGGCATCGATCACCAGCAGCCTGCCCCGGTCATCGGCTGGGGCTGATGGGTCAGCCGCGGGCAAGTAGATCCACTGTCCGTCCGATGAAACCCCCAAGCTGTGGGGCTCACTGGCGGTGGCGTCCGCGCCTTCGACTCCATACTTCAGGTCGTACCACTGAGAGGCTACCACCTCTTTGGTCTTAGCATCGATGACGGTGAGCCCGGGCAGCTTGACCTTTGAGGGAATACCGCCGTAGCCCGGTCCGTTGCTGGTGAAGAACACAAGGGGATGCTTCTGAGCATCCCAGGCCGCCGGGCCCGAAGCGTCAAAGGTCTGGAGCAGCTTGATCCCCGCCTTTTGGGCTGCCTCGGTTTGCCAGCCAGTAGCCGATGCTGGCGCCGCCGGGGCAGCGCCCGGCGCCGGCTGGGCCACCTGCACGATGGACTTGACCTGGGGGGTGGCACAGGCCAGGCCCGCGGCGCTAAGCAAGCCCACGAGTCCCATCAATGCCAGAACCCTCGCCAGCCCAGACCTAATTTCTGCTCTCTGGCTCGTCCCCATTTCCTCTACTCCTTTCACTCCTTTCGGTTGTAGGGATGCTCGATCAGCAATACCCAAAGATAAGATACACCGAGCCATTTTCACTGCCTTCATCAACAGGGGTAGTTTTACCCGCCATAACAGGTAGTTTTTCAATGGGGAAAAACTACCTATTTTGGTAGGCCCTACAGCCCCGAACTACACCTTTGGGTGGGGATTCCCGAGGTCCTCTGTAGGGATGATCGATCAGCAATACCCGAAAGTAAAAATACACCGAGCCATTTGCACTGCCTTCATCAACAGGGGTAGTTTTACCCGCCATAACGGGTAGTTTTTCAACGGGAGAAACTACTCATTTTGGTAGGCCCTGCAACCTCGGAACTACACCTTTGGGTGGGGATTCTACAAGCCTCCTCAAGCTATACTACGGGCAAAGATTCGCCTGCTTAGGTTGTTAAAAGGGAGGGCAGTAGGTGCAAGTGTGGAAAGTTTGGTCAGGGGCCGCCGTGGTAACGGTGGCCTTGGGACTGTCTATTATGCTTGGGGCGTGTGCCTCCTCTGAAGGGGGCGCTGCTCCAACCCCAAGGGTGGGCCCGTCACCATCGGCGGGAGGAGGAGGCTCCTCGCCATCCCGTGCTGTGGAGGGAGGAGAAATTCAGGTCACCATCAAGAACAACACCTTTCCCGACGAGATCCGAGTCAAGGCCGGGGCCAAGGTGGTGTTCGTGGTGACCAATCGCGGTGACGAAACTCATAGCTTCGAGTTTCCCGACCTTGGGGTCTATAAAGAGATAGACTCCGGCAAAACAGCTCGCATCGAGTGGACTGTCCCCGATAAAAAAGGGAAGTGGGATATGGGTTGCTTCCTTACTGATCCTCCGGGGGTGCACGACCGCATGGAAGGCACCTTGATTATCGAGTAGCCAGCCTTGGGCTTTGCGACCACAGAAGTGAGGAGGAAAAGCATGATGATATATGGAGCCAAGACCTGGGTATTGGGACTGGTGAGCTTGGGGGTGTTGCTGCTGGGGATGGCCTGCCAGTCAGGCCCGGGTGAGACCGGAGCCAACACAACCGCAGCCCAGGGACCGGCGACAGAGGTTAGGGTGGCTATGGGGGATTTCTTCTATGACCCCAAGGAAATTACGGTCGAGGCCGGGCGGGTGCGCTTTCTGCTATCCAACGTAGGGCAAACGGCTCACCGCTTCGCCGTCACCGGTGAAGGAGTCAACGTCAGCTCCAAAAATGTCGGCGCCGGGCGGGAAAGCGTTCTCGAGACTGACCTCCGCCCAGGCACTTACAAGATGGGGTGCACCCTG
>JACPEP010000024.1 GCA_016183425.1 Chloroflexota bacterium | reverse complement strand
TTTCGGAGGTTGAACGCGCCGGAGAAGTTGATGCAAGTCTACTTGGGATTTGGCGTCCGAGAATTACGAGAAGAAACAGAAGTCAAACGGGAAGAGGTGCTCACCGTTGCCTGACATTTACACACCTATTGACAAGACCTCGGGAAAAGGCTACCCAACAGTTTCGGGGGGCGCGATCTAAGGGACAAAAAGGGGGAGACTACCTCATCAACTCAGCAAGGCTTCTCTCTCTGTTATAATATCAGGAGCAATATACCTAGTGATAGCGCCAGGAATCTGATGCACGTCCCCGCCAGAGGCGGGAGAGGAAGGAGACCCCCTCCCCAGGGGGCAAGAATCGTGCTCATCGAGTCCACGGGGGTGGGGTTGATACCAACTCGATCACGACGGCAGCCCAGCAGACGTGCGAGGCCATTCATAAGAAGAGGTGCCCCTCCCCTGGAGGTATACCGCACCTGTCCCCTCATCTTCCAGCGGAGAGTCCCGTCTTCACAAGCCCAAGGGTCGGGTCTTTTTATGTGGCTAGGGGTGTTTTCCCTCGCCGCGGCGCTGGGCCAAGGCGTCATCCAGCTTGAGGACGGTGTTGGTAAGGACTTGAACTCCCAGCACTATATCTGACATCTCCACCCACTCGGCGGGGCTGTGGCTTATACCGCTCTTGTTGCGCACCAAGATCATGGCCGCCGGAGCCAGGTCGGCCATGACCCGAGCGTCGTGACCGGCGCCGCTGGGCAGCACCCGGTAGTCCACCCCCATCTCCTGACAAACCCCTCGGATGGCCTCTCTGGTCCACATGGCTAGGGTGGAGGGTAGCTGGTGGGTGAGCAGCTCGATACGTTCCTGAATACCGCGGCGGCGGGCCACCTCGTGAACCATGGCCTCCATGGCCGATGTAGCGATATCCTTCATATCGGCGTCAATATCCCGAATATCGATGTCCATCTCCACCTCGCCGGGGACGACAGTGATGACCCCTGGCTTGACGTTCAGCTTGCCTACGGTGGCCACCGTATTGCGCCCAGCCGTCTCTCGTGCAATGCGCTCAACATTGAGGACGATCTCGGCGGCCGCCGCCAGAGCGTCCCGCCTCAGGGACATAGACGTGGCGCCGGAGTGGTCCGGGCGGCCTATCAGGTTGATGCGCAAACGGGTGGCGGCACCGATGGCGTCTACGATGCCCACGGGCTTCCTCAAGGTCTCCAGGCCCGCTGATTGCTCGATGTGCAATTCCACGAAAGCCCCCACCTGTCTTGAGTCCCAACGGCAGGTGGGTATCTCTTTGAGGGGGAAGCCCAGTTGCTGAATGGCCACCGCTACGCTGGTGCCGTTGCCGTCGTGCAAGCGCCGCAACTCCTCCTGAGGGAGGTCGCCCACCAGGGCGCGGCTCCCCAGATTGCTGGCTCCGAAGCGCGCGCCTTCCTCGGCAGCAAAGGCAACCGCTATTATGGGGTGAAGCGTGGCAATATTCTGCTCATTCAGGGCCCGTACCGCTTCCAGGGCGCCCACCACGCCCACCGTGCCATCGAATTGTCCCCCCTCATAGATGCTGTCCAGGTGGGAGCCCAGAACAATAGCGGGCAGGCCTTCCCTGCCGCCGGGGCGACAACCGAAAGTGTTGCCAATGGCATCCCCGCGAACAGTCAACCCCGCCTCCCTCATTCTGGCGGCCACGTAGCTGTGTGCCTCCCGCTCCTCGGCGGTGAAGGCAAGGCGGTTGATACCACCACCGGGCGAGGCGCCGATGTGGGCCAACATACGCAGGTCCTGAGCCAGACGCCGCTGGTTTACCTCAGGAAGAGGGAGCACTTCTGTTGCTGCCTCAACTGGCCAATGCATCCTTCACCTGGGTTTCCCTTCTAAGAGCCGCCGCTCAAGGGCATCCCCTGGAAGCACATGGGGCAGGAGTTGAGGGGGTAGTTATGCTCTTTGAGAGAGAGGAGGGACTCTACTCTTACGGTGGAGGACAGCGCCTCGATGCCCTCGTCGATCAATAAGGCGATACCGCCCACTACTCCTTGGCGGCTCTCAATGGCGGCCATAATCTCCTGCAAGTAGCCCTTGTTGGACAATACGTCGGCCACCACCAAGGCTCGGGCTCCCGGCGTAAGGCCGGTGGGGGGAATGAGGCTCACCAAGCCCTCGTGGTTGGCGACGCACACGGTAGAGGTGCCCAGTATGCGCCCACAGGTATAGCCCAGGATGATGTCCTCTACAATGGCTCGTACCACCACTACGTGGAAACTCTCCCCCTCAAATCTTTGCAGTAGCTCGGCGCACAAGTCGTCCGTGGCGCGCGGATGGTGCAGCCCCATGTACTTGTGTACCTGAATATCGGTGTGGAGGTTCTTCCTTCGGACGAAGTGTCCGTAGGAGAGAGCCCCCCCCTGTTCCAATCGCTCTAGAATTACTTGGTCGTTCATTTTGCCTTTCCCGGAGGCCCGCTGGCCAGGACATACGGTTTTCTGGTTTGCGCAGCCCGCCACCAGAAACGGTTGCCGCGCCCCTCGTTACATATGAGCTTCCAGAGCCATGCGTGTAAAGAGGGCCTTCATCTGGAATCCAGCGGCGGCCATGTTCTCCTGAGCTCCTTCCTCCCGATCCAAAACTCCCAAGATGAAAAGAACCTCGGCCCCCACGGCTTGAATCTCCTGGGCCGCTCGAATGGCCTGGGCACCGGTAGTTATCACGTCCTCCAGTACAACCACCCGTTCTCCGGGGTATAGTTCCCCTTCGAGGCTTTTGGCGGTGGCGTACTCCTTTTCCTTCTTTTTGATGATGACAAAAGGAATGCCGGTTTCCAGAGACACGGCGGTAGCCAGGCTAACCCCTCCCAGCTCGGGGCCGGCCAGTCGATCGGCCGCGGGGGGGATGAACTCTGCCAGAAGCCGGGCCAGGGGCCTCAGGATGTAGGGTTTGGTTTCGAAGAGATACTTATCGAAGTAGTATTGGCTCTTCTTGCCGGAGCTGAGGATGAAATCTCCCACTAGGAAGGAGCTACGCACAATGTCTCGGGCCAACTGCTCCTGGCGTGTCTTTTTGTCGGTGGTTAGTCCTAAGCGCACCCTTGCCTCCCCGGGGGCACCCACCCTCTAGCTGCGGTGCCCCACCTAGATACCTGCCTCATTGTACCTTTGCCGTATTGACCTGTCAATGCGCCCATTAGGACCGTTTAGTAGAGGGGGGTACAAAGGGGCTTTGTCCCCTTCCTCCAGAGGGGGACAGGTTGACGAGGGCGGTGTGCCCCCCATGTTGAGGAGTCCCACTGTGCACCCCAGCCCTCCCCGTCAAGGGGGAGGGGGGATCTGTCCCCCCGTTAAGAGGCTCCATCCTGCTTTTCCATGAGGACTTACGCCCTCTTGATGGGGTCGGGAGATGTTCTACCGACGCAAAGGGTGGGCGGATGGGCAAAAGACAACCCACTCCGAGTGAGTTGACTATAAGGTAGTAGAGGCATATGCTAGAAAGAGAACAGTCCTGTCTGGGCAGCCAGCAAGGAGGTAATAAAGATGCAAGGTAAGAACTACATTGGAGGAGAATGGGTAAGCTCGCCCTGGGGAGAGACCTTCGAGGACATCAATCCGGCCAATACCCAGGAGGTGGTGGGCGTCTTTCCCAAGTCCAACCAGAAGGACGTGGAGGAAGCGGTCAAGGTGGCTCGAGAGGCCTACTCTACCTGGCGGCGCCTGTCCCGTATCAAAAGGGGTGAGTATCTAGACAACTTCGTTCAATTGGTCAAAGCCGAGGCTGAGGAACTGGCCTACCTTATGGCCAAGGAATGTGGCAAAGCCATCAACGAGTGTAGGGCCGATGTGGTGGAAGGCATCCACATGACCCAGTTCATGTTCGGCCGCTCCCGAACCCCCTATGGGGATGTGGTGGCCTCTGAGATTGGCGAGAAGGACGCCTACATGCTGCGGCGGCCCAAGGGCGTGATAGCTGCCATAAGTCCCTGGAACTTCCCCTTCGCCATCCCCACCTGGCTCATCATGCCCTCTCTTCTGGAGGGTAACACAGTGATTTTCAAGCCCTCTGAGGAAACCCCCCTCATGGCCCACAAGATAGCGGAGTATTTCCACCGCGTCGGGCTGCCCGCAGGGGTGTTTAATCTGATCCAGGGCCACGGTCCCCAGGCGGGATGGCCCCTGGTGACCCACCCCGATGTGGATGTGGTGCTCTTCGTCGGCTCCGCCCCGGTGGGGGCAGAGATCAAGAAGGTCTGCGCCGCCGACTATCGGAAGATGGCCGCTTGTGAGATGGGCGGCAAAAACGCTATCATCGTCTGTGACGACGCCAACCTAGAGTTGGCCGTCAATGCCGCCATCCTCAGTGCCTTCAAGACCTCCGGCCAGCGCTGCGTCTCCGCCTCGCGCCTTATCGTCCACGAGAAGGTAATCGATGCCTTCAGCAAGGCCTTTGTGGAGACCGCCAAGCGAATAGTCATCGGCGACCCCGTGGATGAGAAGGTGTTTATGGGACCCGTCATCAACCAGAAGGCGGTGGATAAGATCACCTTCTACAACAACCTGGCCCGGGAAGAGGGGGCAGAGATACTTCTGAAAGGGGGACGCCTTGATGGAGAGGGTTACCGCCAGGGCTACTTCATGTCTCCTTTCATCTACCGCATGAAGTACGACTCCCGCCCTCGGGTGCTGCGGGAGGAGGTCTTCGGCCCTCATGTGGCCATCGTTCCTTTCCGCACCCTGGAGGAGGCCATCCACATCCATAACGATGTGGAGTATGGCCTCGCCATGTCCGTCATCACCGAGGACTATCGGAAGGCCAGGACCCTTCGGGAGGAGTGCGAATACGGCGTGGGCTATGTGAACCTGCCCTCCATCGGGGCGGAGGTTCACCTGCCCTTCGGGGGCCTGAAGAAAAGCGGCACGGGATTGCCCTCGGCCAGCACCCTCATCGATGCGGTAACCCATCGTGTCGCCTGGACGGTTAACAACGCCACTGAGATAAAGATGGCCCAGGGCCTGAGTGCTGCGGTCTAGAGTCATGTTCAGTCAGACCGTGGAGTTTCGGGGACACATCCTGGACTCCCTGCTTCTCTCCAAGGTGCTGGATGAGGTAGTCGCCCAGGGGGGCAGCTTCCAGATACTGCGCCTGGAGGTAGGGCAACGGGGAGCCGACCCCAGCTATGCCCGCCTCAGAATCCTCGCCCACAAGCGAAGCGAACTGGCCCAGATACTGCTCCATCTTCGAGACCAGGGAGCCGAGGTGGTAACAGAAGACCCGGCGGCCCCCTGAGAAAGGGCCGTGCCCACCCTCCTCATGTGCCCCCCGGACTACTACGGTATCGAATATGAAATAAACCCGTGGATGGACCGGCGGCGCCCGGCAGACACCCGGCAAGCCCGGGACCAGTGGGAAGCCCTCTATCACACCATCATTCAGGAACTAACGGCCTCTGTGGAGCTCTTAACCCCCGTGCCCGGCCTGCCGGATCTGGTGTTCACCGCCAATGGCGGCTTTGTGGGGGGCGATACCTTTATCGTCAGCAACTTCCGCTATTCGGTGCGGGCCCGGGAGGCACCCTATTTTCAGGGCTGGTTCCAGAAACGAGGATTTAAAGTAGTGGCCCTGCCCTCCGGCCAGTACTTTGAGGGGGAGGGCGATATTTTACCGCTGGGCGACGAGCTCTTCGCCGGATACCGCTTCCGCTCCGATGTCCGCTCCCACCTGACGGTGGGCAGCATCCTTTCTCGGCGGGTGTTTTCACTGGAGCTAGTGGACCCCCGATTCTATCACCTGGATACCTGCTTCTGCCCTTTGGGAGAAGGAGCGATAATGTACTACCCCAACGCCTTTGATGTCTATGGCCGGCGGGTGATCCAGGAACATATACCACTACGGCGGGAGCTATCCTCCCCGGAAGCCCTAAGGTTCGCCGCTAATGCCATAGTAGTGGGCAAAAAGGTGATTTTAAACAGTGGCTGTCCGCAAATCAAAGGTGAGTTGGAGGGCATGGGCTACACAGTGTATGAGGTAGACCTGTCCGAGTTCATCAAGGCCGGGGGCAGCGCCAAGTGTCTGGTGCTTTTTGTGGAGCGTTAGGCCCTTTCTCGAGGGCGTCTAGCAACATACTTCTCACATCAACCTTCCCTGTCCCGCCTCATCCGGGCGCAGCCCCAGATGCCTCAGAGCGACTTCCCCAATTCTTCTCCCCCCCGGCGTGCGTACTATGTAGCCCATCTTGAGAAGAAAGGGCTCCACCACGTCCGCCAGGGTGTCCACCTCTTCGTTCAGGGTAGCGGCCAGGGCCTCGATGCCTACCGGCCCGCCGCCATACCTTTCCACCACCACGTTCAAGTAGAGGCGGTCTAAGCGGTCCAGCCCCGCCCCGTCCACCCCTTCCCGGGTCAAAGCCTCCCGCGCTATGTCCAGGGTGATGACTCCCCCTTCTTTCACCTGGGCATAGTCCCGCACCCGGCGCAGGAGACGGTTGGCGATGCGGGGCGTTCCCCGGGAGCGCCGGGCGATCTCCGCCGCCCCCTCCTCCGGCACCGTCACCCCCAAAAGAGAAGCGGAGCGTTGGACCACCTGGGTTAGCTCTTCCAGGGAGTAGTAGTCCAGGTAATAGACCATACCAAAGCGGTCGCGCAAGGGCGCTGAAAGAAGGCCCGCCCGGGTGGTGGCCCCGATAAGGGTGAAGGGCTTAAGCTGATAGGGAAGGGTCTTGGCATAGGCCCCTTTCCCGTAAACGAAGTCCACCTGGAAATCCTCCATGGCGGAGTAAAGGTACTCCTCCACAGCGTGGGGCAAGCGGTGAACCTCGTCGATGAAGAAGACCTCGCCGAAATCCAGGTTGGATAGGATGCCCACCATATCTACCGGCTTCTCCAGAGCGGGCCCGGAGGTGTGGGTAATCCGGGTCCCCATTTCCGAGGCCAGAATGTGGGCCAGGGTAGTTTTCCCCAGCCCCGGCGGGCCGTGGAACAGTATATGGTCCAGGGGTTCCCCCCGCTCCCTAGCGGCAGACACGGCGATGCCCAGGTTTTCCACCATCCTCCCCTGGCCGATGTACTCGTTCAGGGTCCGGGGCCGCAGGTTCCACACGAAACGGCGTTCCTCTTTCTCCGCCGCCTCCTTCCCCTGACCCTTTTCTGGCGACACCTCTCCCTCTCGAACTAAGGTTGCTTACCCCCCGCCACAGGCGGGCTGCGGAACACCTCTCGCACCATCTCTTCCACCCCCCAGGCCCTGGGATTGCGCCTCATAACATCGTCCACCTTGGCCCTGGCCTCGGCCCGCCGGTGGCCCAGCCCCACCAAAAGCTCCACCACCTCCTCCTTCACCCCCTCCATATCCAAGGACGGTGTTGGCACCGAGGAATAACCCTCGTCCTGAAGAAGGGCCCACTGGGCCACCTTGCCCTTCAGCTCAGCCACGATGTTCCGGGCCGTCCTCTCGCCAATACCTGGCATGCGCCGCAGAAGGTCTACATTCTCCTCTTCGATTGCCCGGGCCATGGTGGAGACAGAGAATATCATGGCAGCGGCGGCGGTAGTGGGGCCAACGTTCTTGACCTTGATGAGCTTCTCAAAAAAAGTACGCTCATGCTCACGGCGGAAGCCGATGAGAACGGGACCTGGTTGTCTCTCCGCCGTGTGATAGTAGATCTCCAACTCCACCCCCTCCCCCTCCGCTACGTCATCCAGGCTACGGCGCACAAAAAAAGGTAACAGCACTTGATACCCCACACCGTTCACCTCTACCACCACCCGCAGGTCATCCCGCCGCTTCCTCATCAGCCGGCCCGAAAGGCGTGCAATCATGGCTTCGGGGTGAGAACCTTGGGGGATTTGGGCAGGTGGGCTAGTGGGCTGTTGACCACGCTATAGTGGCACAGGGCCGCCGCCAGGGCATCGGTCACGTCGTAAGGGCCGGATAGTTTCCCCAGTCGGGAGCGAACCATCTTCTGTACCTGCTCCTTGGTAGCCCCACCCTCCCCCACCACCGACATCTTGATCTGAGTGTTGGAGTAGCTGAACACAGGCACGCCCTTTTGCGTTGCAGCAAGACAGATGACCCCCCGGGCGTGGCCCATGAGGATAGCGGTGGTAGGGTGGGCGTAATGAGAGTAAAGCTCCTCCAGGGCCATGGCGTCCGGAAAAAATCTGTCCAGCACCTCCAGCACTCCCTGGTATATGGCCCCCAGTCGCCCTTCCAGGGGTTGCTCTTGGGGGCCGCCCCGCACCACACCGGCCTCTACCACGGAAAGCCCCTCCCGGGAGGCCTGGATAACGCCGTAGCCGGTGACAACCAGCCCCGGATCCACCCCCAGGATTCTCATCCCCCCTTTTTCTTCCTTCGTGGCTCCCCTTTCTGAGCCAATTATAGGGGGGTAGCGGTCACCTGTAAACGGGTGACAAGAGAGGGGTGATTTCAAGGCGATATT
Organism: Chloroflexota bacterium; assembly: GCA_016183425.1. Classification (GTDB taxonomy): domain Bacteria; phylum Chloroflexota; class Dehalococcoidia; order JACPEP01; family JACPEP01; genus JACPEP01. The sequence goes on along the minus strand of JACPEP010000024.1, from coordinate 107,534 downwards.
AATCAGTCTCTTTCTCTGCGGGGCGTTGACTGGGGATGGGGAGGTCACTATACTTGATAGTGGCAAATTACGCCAGAGGCGTACAAGATTGGTCGGCTGGATTGAGAGGTTGGGTAGAATGGCCAATGAAACGGGAAAACGATACTCATGTGCTAACTGCGGCTCTGAGATGATTGTTACCAAAGGCGGAAAGGGAAACCTCTCCTGTTGTGGCCAACCCATGACCCCAAAAGGCTAGGAGGACTGCGGTGAGCAATCTGCTGGGTAAACGCTTTGTCTGCGAGGTCTGTGGCACTGAAACCCTATGCATCAAGTCAGGGGAGGGTACTATTCACTGCTGCGACCAGGAGATGAAGCTCCAGGCCCCCAAGCCCCTCCCCTCCTCCGATTAGCCACGGTCCTTTATAAAGAGCTACCTGCGGCGCGAGACGGGCCGTCTTCTAGTGCTCATAATTGTTGATGAGATAGTCCCATGTCCCTGGCCACACATATGACTTGGCAGCTTGCCTCCAGGGCCGACGTCCAAAGTAAGGCATCCTGAAGCCGGCTGCCGGCGGCGAAGGAGCCGTGGCCCTTGACCATCACAATGGGATGCTCTTTGAGGGCCAGGGAAACCGAAAGGGGTACCTCATCGGGGGGTGGTGACAGAACGGGCACCGCTGCCAGAAGTATCTTTCCTTCCCTGTCCAGGGGCTGGATCTCCTCCCTCACCAATGAGAGGGCAATGGCGTGAGGGGGGTGAGCGTGGATGACTGCCCCCGCCTCCGTATGCTGGTAGATGGCCCGGTGCACCGCCAGCTCTCGGGAGGCCAGGGGTGTTGCCTCGTCATCCTTGAAGATGCCGGTAACTACCAGGTCATCCCTTCGCAGGCGACCCAGCATACTCCCCCGACGTGTGATGAGCAGTTTTTCTCCTTGTCTGAGGCTCATGTTGCCGCTATGGGAAGAGACCAGCCGGCTGAGGAAGAGGTCCCGCCCAATTTCGATTAGCTCGGCTACGGATGCGTCCCCATTCCCCTTTGGTTCAGTTTCGTCCCGTGGCAACCCTTTTCTCCGCTTCTGCGGCCACCCGATAGAGGCAAGCCTCTTTGCCGGCCACCAAAGAGCACTCTAGAGTTACTGACGCCTGTAGCACACCCTGGAACCAAAGCAAGTCCATCTCGCACAGCTCCGGGCAGCCTTGAGCGACGTTGTGATAGGGACAGTTGAAGCAGCGCAGCTCGAAGCCGTCTTCCGTCTCCTCGTACTCGGCCAGGAAGCCCTCTTCTGAGAGGAGGTTCGCCAGCCGTTGCACCCGCTCTTTGAGGGTAGGGGCGGACACCCGGGGTGCGTAGTGACTCACTAGTCGCTGCGCGATTCGGCCGAGGATCAGGTCCAGGAGGCTGTGGCCATCTTGCTGCCTCAGGTCCAGATTTGAGAGGCGAGAGATCTCATGAAGGATGGTGTGAGTGAGGCGGTAATAGTCTTTGGGCAACCTATCTTGGCCCTGCTGGGTGAGGAAGTAGACGAAATTGGGCCGTCCCCGCTTTTTGTAGAGAATATGGAAGGTCACTGCCTTGTCCCGCTGGAGCACTGTCAGGTGCCGGCGAACGGTGCTGGCGGCCAAACCTAACAGCGCCGCTAGCTCTTCGGCGGTGGCCTGTCGGCGGCGTTGGAGGAAGTCTAGGATGCGGTCTCGGCTTTCCATGTCTTTCCTGGAGCCATCCTGGGTAGATTATAACATAATAGGGAGAGAAGGGGCTGTACCTTAAGTGCCCGGCGATGGAAATTAGCCAAAATTCGGGCGATAGTATAGTATAATGGAGCCTGTCGGGGCGTAGCGCAGTCCGGTTAGCGCGCAGCGTTCGGGACGCTGAGGTCGGTGGTTCAAATCCACTCGCCCCGACCAGCTTACGAATTCCCAAAGCTCTGGGAATGGGATTGTTTGGTGGGTAGCACCCGTCTTAGGGGGCGGGTGAAGATTGAAACAGCTCAAGAAAAAGCGGGAGCAAATGCCCAAGCATGGCAAAGGGCTGGCGAGAATATACAGGGATGCCATCCTCGAGGCGCTAGGGTGAGGGGGAAATGTTGACAAACAGTAGGAACGGCGCTATAAGCAGTGTGTCATCCGTATGAGGGTGCGGTTTGTATTAAAGATGTTTTTGATGTAGATGTATTGGAAAAAATCTAGTGAATAGTTTTTCAGGACCAAGTAGATGGAAAATCAACAACAAAGCCTGCTGGCTTTTTTGGTTCACGGCGGCTTTGATTACCATCCTACTATTGCCCCAACTGGCCCTGGCACAAGAAAGACAAACAGACCTGACCTTGAGACTGGTCTCCCATTGGTCTTACATCGAAGCAATAGCTGGGAAGGATAATATCTTCTTCTTGGAGATTAATAACATCGGTAGTAAGGCCATTACAGATATAAAGCTATCCTCAGATAAAGCTGAGGGATGGGTTATCGACTTTAAGCCGGGTAACATAGATTATCTTGGCCCTGGCAGTCTCCAGACGGTTGATGTCAACATCAGGCCATCCTGGAATGTGGGTAGAGGGAAACATGGAGTCAATATTATTGCTGAGGCAAATGAAATACGAAAAGTGGAAAAGTTTTGGGTGACAGTGAAGACAGCGTCATTGTGGCTATGGGTTGGGGCTGGGGTAGTGCTCGTAGTCATTGGCGCCTTTGTTAGCATTTATATGCGCTTCGGCAGGCGATAATTAAACACATACCGGACAGGAGGGAGGAGATTAGAATGAAATGAACATTATTATCAACCCTAGCTATCGGGCTTCTCTTGTTAAGCGCTTGTCGGGCACCGGTGCCTGTATCTGAACCAGCGAAGGTGCCAGCGCCTGTATCTGAACCAGATATTCCGGCACACTATACCACCTATACGGATGAAGCGAAGCTCTTCAGTATCTCTTATCCACCAGAATGGCAGACGAATCTTTCTCTGATTAAACAACATGAGGAAACCGCGAAAGGGATTATTAGTAGTCTTGAGTCAGGCCTTCCTGCCAAAGTGGGCGGCCAACTTTTTTTCGCTGGAATACCGGCTTTAAGGGGATACGCGCCTGCTGTATCTGTCCAGTTTTTACCGCCCTATTCCATTTTGGGAAGAACCGTCCCTTATTCGATTGAGACAATAATTGGAGCAAGTAAACGCGTCCTCAAAGAAAGCTATCGTGAGTTCTCTAGGGTAAAGACCACCATTGGTGGCAGAGAAGCGACGATTGTGGACTTCGAAGGAACTTTTGTTCTAGGACAAGAAAAGGTGTATGCTCATCAATTAGTAATGGTTATACTTGTCGGTGAGAACTCTTGGCAAGTAACGTGTTTGGCACGGGAAGATTTTGCCAGTTGGGCAAAGGACTTTGACGCCATAGTCAGGAGTTTTCGAATTTTGAAGTAAAGGAGCACTGAGGTTATTTAATTCTCGTGGGCTTTATTCTCATTTATTGGCGTTTTGGTCGACAACAATCAAGCACCTAAAGTAGCTTCCCTTGATAGAGAGATGACTAAACGATAAGGCAAGGAGGTTAATATGATTGAGCGAGTTCATGAGCATATTATCAGTGAGCTTGGGGTAAACACACGCACAGACACAATTTTTGTTCTCACCGCGATTATCCTCAACCTGCTAACTCTCGGCATTAATTCTGGCATTGCGTCGGGGGGAGGAGACGGTAAGACAACGATTATTATGTTCACCTTCGTTGCTCTCTTGATAGTGGTCAATCTGGTTGCCGAAATCGGGCTGATAAGAGGCCGGCAAACCAGAACGAAGCTCCTCAACGGTGTCATTAAGATGTACAAAGACCAGGGTGTGGAAGGTTACTATGACCCATCACTCTTGGGTGATTACCGGACCAGATACAATCTGTTTCTGCTCGCTGTGCTTTTTACCGGTCTGATAGCTCTTATTGTACCCTTTGTGCTTTGGGCAATGTGATTCTTGTTTTCTAACGCCGTCAACACTCTATTCTAGCAAGAAAAAACGGGAGCGAATGCCTCAGCACGGGCGTAGCGCAGTCCGGTTAGCGCGCAGCGTTCGGGACGCTGAGGTCGGTGGTTCAAATCCACTCGCCCCGACTTTGCTTTGGCCGCACGCCGGCCGGCACCTCAAGAGGGTTCCAGCGGAAGTCCTCCATAGGGAAGACCCACAGGTCCGGAAAGGCGCGGACTAGATGCCTTGCCTCATTCTTGAGGTCAAGCCAGATAGCGGTCTTGCCGACTCCCAGCAATTGCGACGCAAAGAAGTTGAGCCAGTTTGTCTTGCCTACGCCTGTGGCACCTGCCACTACGATATGACGGTTAAGCGCTTCCTCAGAAACGCCTACTGGTTTGTCACCTTGCTGGAAGCCCAGAATGAGTTGGTTGCGGCCGGGCGAAGCCTGAAACGGGATTACAATTGCAGAAGGGAAGAGCGCTGTTGCTAAGAGAGTCTCGTAGGTCAGAGGATCCTTGTCCATCTGGCCTAGTTTGGCGAGCTTCCATAGCTCTCTGAGGCGAAAGAGGGACACATATGGGAAAAGGCTCTCTACCTCATTTATTGGTTGTTCACCGATTTGACCGATGCTGCTTGTCGTTGCTTGAGGTCACTTAAGGAGGCGCATCCTTGTCTTCCGCTTTCGGTTGCGTAGTTGCAAAGTCTGGCTAGTGGACAACGAGCACAATCCGGCTCCTTAGGGTGGCAAAACGCTGCGGCAACATCTATGAGACCAAAGTTGAATTCCCTCGCTGACTTGGTAGGTATAATGCGCTCAGCTATGCTCATGAGGCATTTGTCTGAGTAGGCAGGGCCTTTAGCCTCGTGCCCGAGCACCCTTCGAAGAACGCGACCACTCCCTTCATCGATCATAGGGGCAGGTATGCCGAAACCCAAGCACAGAATGGCACGGGAGTTGTACCTGCCGAGGCCGGGGAGCGCCTCTATAGCATTTAGGTCATTGGGCATGCTACCTCTGTATTCGCTGATCAGTATCCGAGCGCACTGGATTAGGCGGTCGGCCCGCCTGACCAGACCAAAAGGCTTGAACCACTGGCGAAGTTCATTGACATCTGCCTCTGCAAGAGCCTCTGGATTTGGGTACTTGCTGACTAAGTCCAGATATGGCTCGACAACTCGCTCTGCCTGCGTCTGACGAAGCAGAGCCTCAGCAATCAGCAAATGGAACGGGTTGGACGTGGTACGCCAGGGGAACTCTCTTCCGTTGCAGCGAAACCACTCTACGACCTTCTTGGATAGCCTGTAAGCGAACCGCCGGAAGTGGTTTGTCGCTAGCGCCCGATCTGGACTTACCTGCCTTGCCACTTAGTTCACCACTCTTGTCGACTGACAGCTAGCTGCGGTCTCTCCGTCACCCAGGAGTCTAGCCACTCCTCGACCTCGTCTGGGACCAACTGAGGCGCCGTCGAGAGGTCTACCTTGTACCGAGTCTCAGAAACCCCCGGAGGCTCGGGCATTCGAAAGTGTGGAGCTTCCGTAGACCGAAACCACGCAAGCTCCCTCTCGGCCTCTGTGGGGTCGAAGGCTGGTCCTGTCTCTGAGGGGTCCTCCATTCCTGCACTGCGCACAGCTCTCTCGAGCTTAATGATGTGGGGTGTGCCGAGAAGCGCCTGCCGACACTGGAGGACTAGCTCTCGCAAGCTAAGCCCTGCGTCATCCTCTCGCACAAGGAGCGAGGCAATAACTATCTCCTCCCCACTCTCTGCGTAGATCTGGCGATGGGAGAAATGGTGGATGCGCTGTGCTCCTATAGTGGTCTTCACCTCAACCCGGCGTCTGGCTGCCGAAAAGTCAAACCTTCGGGTTGTCTCGCTATGCCAGAACGGTGCCCAGAACTGAAGCCCTCGGACGCGGCTCATTACGAAGAGTTCGCCCCAGAGGCCTAGACGCTCGGCCTCGATGTCCCTCGCGTGGCCAACAGCGAAGAGGCGAACCACAGACCTGAAGAAGGACACGAGCGACTCACCAGTGATTGCCTGTCCCTCGTACCGAGCTAGGAACGCCTCCACGAGCACAAGAAACGTGTCTACATCAGAGCGCTCTGCTGTCTCGCAGCACAGAGCATGGAACAGGGCCGCTGTTTGGGACCCGTCGGCGAGAGTCAGGCGGTATGTCTGGCTAGGCCGGAGGGAGACGTGGGCAGTGCGTAGTGGCGAACCTGGCATCCACTCTTCAGCCCTGACGAACAGGATTGGGCGGCCGGAGGTATCAGACGCTATATATGCCTCTTGATGCTTAGGTACGTGAGCAGCCGTGAACGTGTGACCAGAGGAGCTATGTTTTACCTGCTGGAAAAGGTCGGCGACTCTCATGGCCTCTCCTCTCCTCTAACCACTGCCCTAAGATCGTACAGGGGATCGTCTTTCGGTATATACAGAGCGAGAGCTGTTGTATCCACTGGCTGTGGGATCTCGTCACCTTGAGCCCTTATAAGATGCACCTGCAACTGAGGCTGGTTGCTATGAATGTTCTCATCCCCTGGATAGAACATGGGGTCCGTCGGCTCCCGCTCTGGGGAGCGACCCTGCATCGGGTTGACGCGACCATCGCGCTTAGTTCGCACTCGTGGTCGAAGATCTCCTGGCTGTCCCTCCGTCATCCGCAGCACTTCAATGGCAGGGAGGCGACCTCCCAGAAGCAGGCGTGTAAGATACTCAATCGTGTAGGTGCTCTCCCAGTCCGTGCCCTGTGTCTCTAGCTGAGCAAGAAGCTCAGAGATAACGGCATCAGTTTGGCAGGCTGGTATTACAAGATGCTCGACATTACCGTAGCGCCGGACCTCGGTGGTGTGCTGCCTAAAGAAGTCTGTTACCACCCTCACGTTGCATGAGGCTCCCTCGAGGTCTTCAACCAGCCGGTTTTGGATATCCCATCCACCTCCCCGGAACTGCCTGTAGTTGGCAACGCTGGGTCTAGTCGGCCGAAGCTGCCAGCCCCGCATGTCCAGCCTGAACATGCGGGGCCAGTCCCTTACTAATAGCCGCTGCCTCTCATTTCTCCGAAGCGCCTCCCAGAAGTCATCCTCATGCCTGAGGAGCTCTGTGTATCGGTCTCGTAGATGGCTCGTCAGAAAAATGCGGCAGAGGTCACAGTACGCCTGCTTATAGCCGAACCATCTTGCCCGCTGCTCTAGCGTGTCTGCATTCGTGTCCTGCTGAGCCTCGCGGGTAATGTACGTCACTGCAAGCTGGGGGATGGTTACGCCTCGACCAAGCATGTTGCCACCGATCAGAATGTTGTTCCTCAGCCTGAACGGGGTCTCGATAGGGTCTCTTCCAAGAGGGAGACTGTTCACCATCCACACCTCGGTCAGCCACACCTCGTCGCGTAGCTGCGCTCGCACGTCACTCCATGGCGGCGGGCTTTCAACTGTTGTGCACAGGTCATCATAGGCACCACGGGCTAGCGTCAGGAGCCCCCCCACCTCTGGATCATCGTCTCTGAGCTTGACCGTCTCTCGCCACTTGAGGATGAGGTTCCTAACAGCCCTCTGAAGACTCTCATGATCTGCTCTTAGATGGCTGGTGTGGACGAGCATTGAGTGTCCTGAGTGGTCTCCCCGAGTGAAGCGGATAGCTGCACCCACGAGAAATGTGGCTATCGCCTGTCTTAGTCCGCCAGTCACCTTGGCCGCAGACTCAGGGTCGCCGTCTCCGGCTGGAATTTGGCGGACGCAGCTATTGCTGTGCTCTCCAAAGAACACAGAGCCTCCACAGTAGCCTGACCCAGGCTCCACAAGAACTGCGAAGTCTGGGGAGAGCGCGTCTATACCATCTATGAGAAGATTTGCCTGCGGAGTAGCTGTGTAGGCCATGTAGGCGTGCAAAGGGAGGGCGTCTCTTAGGCTAAGTATGCTCCTATATGTAGCCGAGAGCCTGCCACTGCGAAACTGTGTGTTCAGCGATGCCTCGTCACCCTCGTCATCAATGACAAGGGTTGGGAACACTTTTAGCTCAGGCGCCGCAAGCAGCCTCCTTACATCGTCAATGCGTTTCCTGTGCTTGAGAGCAACAACAAGCGCGTGCCCCCCGCCATGGAGAACGCTGAGGACAACATCAGCGTCCTGTGGCAGAGGGTTCTTGAACACGACCACAGTTCGCCGGCGAGCGTCAAGGTCATAGCTTAGACGTGTATACGTCTGCTCTAGCAGCGGATTCTTCGTGCCTGCTAGAACAACAGTGATTCGGTAGCCATTGTCAGCAGCTAGAGCAATCAGCGCGGTGTAGGACAGCGTCTTACCGCTCTGGACCTTGCCAAGAGCCAGACCAGTTCCTCGCCTAGGTTGCCCGGCGGGGTCTGGGCACTGTGACAGCGCTCTTGCTGCGGTAGCGATAACATCATCCCACTCTTCCTCAGATATCTGGTCTTGCTCTCGGTATCGAGCCGCTAGCCGCTGAATCTCTGACCCATCAATGGATATGGAGCGCAGCGAGCCAGTATCGCTAGCCGGATCTATCCCTATAGGTCTAGACACTATTCTCAGCCTCTATCTCTGCCGTATATCGGAGCACCCTATTCATATAGTTGCGGAAATCTCCTGGCGAGACAAGCCCATTTCTGGATGTCTGGCGAGCCATGCGCTCCGCCAGCGCCAGTGCAAGCACGAACTTCTGGAGCAACTCAAGGAAATCAGCGTTGTCCATGTATCGTGCAAAAAACGGGTGCGCCATGTTTAGGAAGATATCAGTTACAGTATCCTCTGGGTAGCTCACGCTCATCCAGTGGGCGTCGCTGAGTTGGTCCTGCCAATGTAGATGAAAGATCCACTGGTCGGCCCCAACGGGAACCCTATACACGACTGGCCCATCGCTAACCGACCGCAGCTTAGCAGTGTCAGACCACTCTTGCTCCTCGGTCTTAGGTGGCTCTGGGAGAGCCAGTTCCTGTGTCACCGCTGTGCCGAATCGCTGGTCAGCGAAGACCTGTCGTGTTCTCTCCGACACAAGTTGCATTTCGGACTGTACGATTCGGCGACCAGGCTGGCGATAGCCCTCCGCCTTATCCATGTAGTCCTGACAGGCTCTCCTTAGCTCCTCAATAAAGGCGTCCTCAAGCCCGCCGGACCAGTCGAAGGCGTCCTTCGCCTGAGTCACCGGCCAATCATCCATACGAAGCTCGCCTATAAGCCTCTGCGAGCGAAAGGTGTTACCCTGCCCAAAGATCTCCACAGGTTTGTAGCCCTCAGCAGGTCCTCCAACAACGACCCTACCTCGGCGAAGCAGCGCAAAGCCTGCATCGCGCTGGCTTGCTGGTATCCGAATGCCGATCCATCCTCTTACTGGAAACGGCCGACCCGCAGGATCCCAGGGAACCTCAAACGAGACCTTCTTTTTCCAGGTCGTCCGTATGCCGTCCGACTCCTCGATGAGGATAGGAGGCTCTTCGAACTGAACAGGCTGGCCATTCCAGATAATTTCGACCTCACCAGAGCGCAGGTCTTGGCGGTACATGCTACCGAGTTGGTCTCGAATGCGAGCAGGCGTCCGTCCTCGAATGGGCTTGTAGAGCCCCTCTATAGTGATAACAGTAAAGTGCTCTCCTCGCTGCATCGGCCGCTCGACTACCACAATCTCCTCCGTCTGCCGCTCTACCAACTCAGGAACATGAACAGTTGCGGTATACTCCTTAGCTACACCAAGCCGTGTGGTTCGGATAGTCCATGTCGTACCAAACCAGCACGCAGCAGTCTTTAGGCCCATACAATACTCACATCGTCCGGAGGTGTTTGGAGGAGGCTTGTCAAGCACGACTGCTCTTGCGAGTTCCTCAATGTTCATCCCGTTGGCGTTGTCTCTAATGGTTAGGGTGTTTCTCTCGCTGTCGTAGGAGACCTCAACGCGCAGCCGTCCAGGGTTGCTGTCCCTCCTATACGCTTGAAGGAGCTTTCCTCTATGGTCGTAGTAGTTCTGGGTTGAGTTGTCCACAAACTCAGCAATAGCATACCAAGGCGTATAGCTGAGCCGCCTATAGGTCGCGTATACGCTAACAGCAGGGCGAATGTTTATCGTCTGCTGAGTACGACTGCGAACCATGCTATCCCCTTATCACATATTGCTCGAAATCTTCTTATCTCTTTAGTGGCAGATACGCAGCTATCGGCTCAAGCAGCGCACGCAGGCCGGTAGCCTGACCGACAAGCTCCGCTGCCACATGACGAGCAACCTCAACATTGACCGCGTTTCCAAGCGCCTCGTATGCCTTTGTGGGGCTCTCTGGTAGCCACCGAAGGTCCTGCATGCTCTGAAGTCGCTTGCACTCTGTCGGCGTCATGTAGCGGCTCTCCCAGGTGATGATGGGAACCTGGGTTGCAGTCATAGCCACGAGAGATGGTGCTGTCGTCGGACGCTTTACTCGGACTCCCGAGGCTCTTAGCTGTACCACGTATCTGTCCAGCCGTCGGATGCTCTCGCCTTGGCAGTTCCACTCAAGCTTCTGAAAGCTAGAGGGAAACTCCACAATCTTTGGTAGCCATCTGTCAACCCAGGTCTTGTGACGCTGGTAGAACTCCCTGTTGCGTCTGATGAACTGCACCTTCCAGCTAGGGAAGCTGGCCTGTTTCGTTATTGCATGGGATGGAAGCAGATTGAATATCTCCTCTCGGTCCGTCGCTTCTCGAAGTGGGAGCCCATGTGAGCCGCGGTACCGTCGCAACTCGTCTGTCGAGAGAGCGCTGGGTGTGGTGTCCTCGTATGGATACGTCGCGCCGAACTCCATGGACCAGAGTGGGTGTGGGATCTTCTCGTCTTTCGGGATTCGATTTACGAACTCCTGCCATACCTCAAGGCATCGCTTTACCTGCTCTGGGAGAGGCCGCGCCTCAGGAGGTTTAGAATCGAGGACAGACCTAATCGAGATTTGCGTGTTGGCCGGCACGTGTTCGGGCCAGGCGAAGCCGTCGAGCAGCCGAGTGCTGCCTACGATGTATATACGTTCACGGATTTGTGGTATCCCGAAGTGATGTGGCGATAGCCTCTTAAGCTGAACGTCGTAGTCCTCTCTGCGAAGACGCCCTTCTATAATTTCCCATGTCTTGCCCTCGTCATGGTTCTGCAAGTTAGGCACGTTCTCAAGGATGACATAGCGAGGCCTGTGATGCCGGATAATTCGTAGGATGTCCTTGTAGAGCCCGCCAAGCTCAGGGTCATCAAAACCCTCCTGGCTCCCAGCCTTGGAGAACGGCTGGCATGGGAACCCAGCACAGAGAATCTCATGAGGGGGAATCTCACTCGCATGCACGTTGCGAATGTCTCCTTCCGGCCTCATTCCGAAGTTTTTCTCGTAGACGTCACGCAGCGTCTCGTCGATCTCAGAGGCGAACACGCACGTGTGACCGAGCTTTCTTAGAGCCAGATGAAATCCACCCAGACCCGCAAAAAGATCGACGAAGCACATGCTAACCACCTGTTGTCCCTCTAGCCCCACGCAACTCTGTTGTGTGGCTCGCTGGGCAGTCCATGCTATCATCTCCTGTCGACACTGAAGTACGTGCGGGCAGGCCCAACCTGTCTGTGCATGACTAGGCCCATCTCCTCAAGGGCGGCCAGAAAACCCGCCATAAACTGGCGGTTCACCTTCAGCCGCTCTGCCAGATCCTTGACACTCAGCCCCGGCTCGGTTGCGAGCGTGGCTTTGACCCTGTGGGTGATCGGGGATTTCGATGACCCTTTCGTTATCATAAGTGATAGTCCTTGTGATAGCACTTGCTTATACTATTATACATATGTCGTCAAGAGAATAAAAGCTTTGTGTTGCGGCAAGCAGGTTCAGCGAGGTAGAATCAAAAGGTGTGGAAGTAGTTAGCGGCAGCGAGTACTCTTTGATTATGACATTAATAAGACAATCGTTGAATATGGAGGTAAAAATGGGTAAATTACAGCCCGGCGTGCGCATACCGAAAGATGTATGCCCACATTGTTTGCAACAGAACATAATCACCAGGAAGTATTGCGTTATCCATTACTGGCGTTATGGTCCCTGGTTAGAAGGAATGCGGCGGATAAAGTAACGTAGTGATTCAAGGGGAAGCGGTGATGGAACTTTTGCGTAGCCTTCTTTTTGTTCCCGGCAACCGTCCGGACATGATAGAGAAGGCTCGCTCCCTGCTCGCCGATGCCCTGGTGCTGGACCTGGAAGACTCGGTGCCCCTCTCAGAGAAGGAAAAGGCCAGGGAGGTGGTGGCGCAACGCCTGCCCCACCTGGCTCTGCGGGGACAGCAGGTGTGGGTGCGGGTCAACTCTCTGGCCACGGGCCTGACTATGGCGGAGCTGGAGGCCGTGGTGGGCCCCCACATCCACGGTATTAGCTTGCCCAAGGTGGAGGGTGCTTCCGACATCCAGTTGGTGGCGAAGGAGATAGAGGCCCTGGAGAGGGAGCGGGGCCTGGAGGTGGGGCGTCTGGGCATCATCCCCTGGGTGGAGTTGGCACGGGCCATCATAAGGGCGGAGGAGATAGCCACCGCTTCCCCTCGGGTGGTGGGCCTGGCCTTTGGCGCCGACGATTTTAGCCTGGATATGGGCATGCTGCCCACTCCGGAGGGCCTCATGTATCCTCGGGCAAAGGTGGCCGTGGCGGCAAGGGCCGCCGATATCCTGGCCCTGGACAGCCCTTATATCGCTCACACCGACCCTGAAGGGCTGGTGGCCGAGGCCACTCTAGTTCGGAAGCTGGGTTTTCAGGGCAAGTTTGTCATCCACCCCAGCCAGATCCAGCCGGTGAACGATGTTTTTCGCCCTTCGGCGGAGGAGATCGAGGAGGCGAGGGAGATGGTGAGCGCCTTTGCCGCCGCCCAGGCCCGGGGCTCGGCGGCCATCGCGGTGAGGGGAAGGCTGGTGGATACCCCTGTCGCCCGAAGGGCGGAGCGGCTGCTACGTTTGGCAGAGGCGCTGGCCCGCCGAGAAGGCATTAGCTAGGAGAAACGGATTTCCAGGTCTTTTCCCTTGATAAGGGCCTCTTTCGCCTCCCGGCCTTGCAAGGTGTGCGGAAGAAGGATATTCCGTTTCTGGTTGCCGATGCGTACCACCAACTCGTCGCCGGACTGGAGGAGGGAGACGCTTTCCCGAGTGGCAAAGGGAAGGGGCAGCTTGAGAAGGTAGTCGCCATTCTCCCTTTCGATCCTCTGGGTCACTCCCGAGAAAAGGACCTGGGCCGGGTCCTGTTGATCAAAGATGGAGTGGGCCATGCTCTTGAGGGCTTCCAGACCCACCACCTCGGCCCCGAAAAGGGGCGCTTTGAGAATGGGCAAGGGGGAAAAGCATTCCTCCACAAGCTGCATGTAACGCTTTTGTGTCTCCTGCCATAGCTTAAAGTAAGGGTCGTTCACGGTCTCGGGAAGAATGCGATTGCATACTACTGCATCCGTGGCGTAGCCATAAAGGTTGAGATAGGTGAAGGTACGCTGCGCCTCTTTGATGACCATCTTCTCTGGATTGAGGACGAGGCGCACGGTGGTGGTATCCATGGTGAGCAAGGTGCGCAGCCGAGCCAGCTCCCGAAAGATGTCCTCCACCCCGGCCAGAACCTGCTCGTCGGGCAGGGGCATGTCTATGAAGCGCTGAATAACGGGATTGATCAGTTGGCTCAGACGGCGTTGGATGGGGAGCATCTTTTCCAGCCACCAGCGGGCCATTTCGGGAAAGGTGAGCAGCCGCAGGGCCTCCCCGGTGGGGGCGCAGTCCACAATGATGACATCGTAGTCGCCACTGTCGTGATGATGGTTAATCCAGAGGAGGTTGGCCAACTCCTCCATGCCGGGCAGTATGGCTAGCTCTTCAGCCACCATCTCTTCCACGCCCCGCCAGGCCAGGAGGGCGGCTAACCAGTCTCGCACCCGGCCCCAATATTTCTGGATATTGTGTACGATGTCTGTCTCTTGCCCCCACAAGTTGGGTGCTATGGCCACTGGCTCCGGCCCCAGGGGGCGGTCAAAAGAATCGGCCAGGCTGTGAGCAGCGTCAGTGCTCAGCACCACCGTTCGGTAGCCCAGCTCAGCGCAACGCATGGCGGTGGCAGCGGCAACGCTGGTTTTCCCGACGCCCCCCTTACCGGTGTATAAGATAATTCGGCTCACATCACTCCCTATTTTTCTCCGTCGCTCTATACGGGCGAGTACCTATGTCCTCTCTATTTTATTGCATTTCGCCGTTATAGGCCAGCCTAGAGTACTTTTTGTTGAAAGGGCGACGGTGAGTCGCTACAATGGGCTGGTATGGTAACATTGTTCGGTGCGACGCAGAGGGAGGTAAATAAAATGAAGGCCGTTTTCATCAATGCCAGTCCGAGGAAAAACGCCAATACTCACCATCTAACTCGTGCCTTGGCCGAGGAACTGGCGGCACACTTTCAGGGAGAGTTTCTTGACCTGATGCAATATCGCGTCTTACGGTGCCTGGGTGACCAGACATGTCGTGAGCGGAAGCAGTGTTGCCAGGAGAAGAAGGATGACATGGCCATGCTCTGTGAACGCTTGGCAGGAGCCGACCTCATCGTTTTTGGCTCTCCCGTCTATTTCAGCAATGTCAGCGGCCTGGCCAAGGACTTTATCGACCGCACCCTGCCCATCTATTACCAGAGGCTTCTCAAAGGAAAGATGGGCACCTCATTGGTCACCAATAGCGGCGAAGGGGGCTTGATGGCGGAACATAGCCTCATGGAGTTTTTCAAACTCCATAACATGATCACAATACGGGGCATTGTTTGCACTGGCCGCCACCCCGGTGAGGCCATGGACCGCGAAGAGAACATACGTCGCGTTAAGCAACTGGCGGAGCGCATTTTGGAGGCTGCGGTGCACCCCGTGCCGGCCCCGGCAGGCAGTTGAACAAATCCGATGCATGCCCCCTTTCGATGTCTCGGCAGTCATCGGTGGGTGATTCGATTCCGGAGTAGATGACGGAAGCAAATATGTCTGGTCATCCGCCTGCTTTCAATTGTTTGTCCTCTTTATTCTAATACCCAGCAAGAGGTCGTATAAGGTTACTGAATCGTCGCCGCCGACTAAAGCAAGCCAAATAATCTTAAAGGGATATAAGAGAAGCCTCATATTACCCTTTAAGACCAGGATTAGGGGCACCACTATCCAAAGAAGGTAAAACTCTATGACCAGTAGAAGCGCAAACACCGAATAGGCACATATCCAGATGAATGGCCTCAAGAGACCATCGCGTAGTAACAGGCTAACGAATCCAGCGGGCATACCGCTGTTGTCCTGAAGCTGTAAACCGAACAACGCTCTTCCCAGGGTCTGACCGTTGCCTTCCCATACCTGTAAAAATCCCACCGTCCAGGGTCCTAGGTAGAAGGCTACCCATGTGACGGAATACGCAAGCCAGAACTCGGTAGAGCCTTCAGATGTGTTTAGGCGTGCCCACTGTATCACAGCGAAAAGCCCAAAGGCGAGGGCCGCTTCCAGGGGGCGACCGATGAGCCGTGCGGCTATACCGATAAGGTCCAGTAGCCTCGTCCAAGGTCGATCGCTCGTGTCCGGTTCTGGAAGCTTCTCTTGAACGGGACGGGGTGATCGCCAACGTATCCATATATCGATAAGGAGTCGAACGACAAAGAGGTACGTCACCACTGTCCCCAACAGCTCAGTGGCATGTTCTACAACCAGCTCGTTCTTGAGGACTTCGTCATAGATGAGCAGAGCAAAGAGGAAGCCGGCGTAGATAGGCCCGTAGCCGAAGATGACGTCAGTAAGAAAGGCGGCCCCTCCCAGCAAGGTTGTCTCTACCCTTGAGGGTGGCGCCCCGGGAGACGGCCGGTGCGGAGGCTCTGTGGTTTGCCCATCGCCAAAAGAGAGCTTCAAGCGTTCCTCTGTGTCTCTTTGTCTTCTATTATCCCCAGTGGGATTGCTGCCGCTGCCTCTTGCTCATTATATATCTTTATATATTCGTTGTACTTCTAACCAGAAGAGAAGACTGGGCATCGTCACTATGCTGCCCAATTGCTTGACCGAAGGGGGAGGTGAGGTTAGAATGGGGGCCGGTTGGTACTTTCTGGCGTGCGGTAGGGAAAGGAAGGCGGTGGACTGGTGGTAAGCCATGATGTAATCATTGTGGGAGGGGGGTTGGCGGGGCTGAGAGCGGCGGTGGAGACCAGCCAGGTGGCGGATACCGCCCTCATCAGCAAGGTGCACCCCCTGAGATCCCATTCGGCGGCTGCCCAGGGGGGCATCAATGCCGCCATCGGACAGGAGGATAGCTGGGAGATTCACGCCTTCGATACCATAAAAGGGGGCGACTATCTAAACGACCAACCGGCGGTGGAGATCCTGTGTCAGAAGGGCATTGAGGAGGTCTTCTTCATGGAGCACCTGGGAACGCCCTTCAGTCGCTCTGAAGACGGCCGCATCGCCCAGTGGGCGGCGGGGGGGCAGCAGCAATACCGCACTTGCTACGCCGGAGACCGCACTGGGCAGGTGCTCCTCCACACTCTGTACGAGCAAGCCCTGAAGCAGAATCTGAAGGTTTACCAGGAATGGTTCGTTACTTCCCTAATAGTAGAGGAGGGGCGCTGTTGTGGGGTAATCGCCATGGACATCGCCAGCGGCCGCTTGGAGGCTTTCCGGGCAAAAGCGACCATTTTCTGCACCGGCGGCTATGGCCGCATCTACGCCCGAACCACCAATGGCTTGAGCAACACTGGAGATGGCATGGCCGTAGCCTATCGGGCCCAGGTGCCTCTCCAGGACATGGAGTTCGTCCAGTTTCACCCCACCAGCCTCTTTGGCTCTAACATTTTGGTCACCGAGGCCTGTCGCGGCGAAGGGGCTTACCTTCTGAACCGGCATAACGAGCGCTTTCTGAGCCGATACGCCCCGGGCAAGATGGAGTTGGCTCCCCGGGACATCGTCTCCCGCTCCATTGAGACAGAGATTCTGGAAGGACGGGGCTTTCCGGGAGGCTACGTCCTTTTGGATCTACGACATTTAGGGGAGAAGAGGATCACCGAGAAGCTGGGACAGGTGCTGGAGCTGGCCAAAGACTTCACCCGGTTGAACCCTATCCATGAGCCTATCCCCATCCAGCCGGCCCAGCACTACGCTATGGGGGGCATCCCCGCCGATGTAGACGGTGTCACGCCCCGGGATGGATTTTATGCCGCCGGAGAGTGTGCCTGCGTCAGCGTCCAGGGCGCCAATCGTTTGGGGGGTAATGCCCTCCTGGAAACCCTGGTCTTCGGATGCCGCGTGGGGCAGCGGGTAGCTCAGGATGTGAAAAACCGGGATTTGCCCGCCTCTGGGGAAGCTGCCTTGGCAGAGGAGGAAAAACGTCTGGAGGCCATCAAAAACGGCTCTCGCGGCGAGCGGATGGGTCGTATCGTCAAGGAGCTAACGAACACTATGTGGGATAAGGTGGGAGTCTTCCGGGACGAGAAGGGGCTCCGGGAGGCCCAGGACAAGATCTGGGAGCTACAGGATCGCTACTCTCGGCTGTCTGTGGACGATAAGAGCCGCGCCTTCAACACCGAGCTGGTCTCTGCCCTGGAGTTGGGCAACATGCTCACCGTGGCCGAGGTCATCGTGGCCGGCGCCCTGACACGCCAGGAGAGTCGGGGAGGCCACTTCCGCAACGACTATTCGCAACGGGACGACAAGGGCTTTCTTCACCACACCCTGGCCTATAAGACGGCGGAAGGCGTCCGTTTGGAGCGCAAAGAGGTGGCTATAACTCGCTATCAGCCCGCGGAGAGGACCTATTAGGGGCAAACACGGAGGTATCTAAGTCCTCAGCTGACCCTTTTCCCCGTGTCACCCTGATCCGCCGGAGGCGGAGAAGAGTCTCCCCTCGGCGACAAAAGGATATGAACAACTAAGCACTAGTCTTTGTTAAGTGTCCCCCTTGCTATTGGGGGGAGTGCTTTTTTGTTGCAACCTCCGGCAAAGGGAAAATTTCGGCACCTGATGCAGATTAAATGCTATTGAAATAGACAATAAACTTATTGACATGGGTGATATAATAAACACCGCAAATTTAAATACACAAGCTGGTACGAAAAGGCAAACCCTCCGAAAGGTGGGGACGCAAAGCCGTGGGCCTACCGCCTGTCGGCGATGGCCAGGGCAGCCCAGTGCTCAAGAGGCCGGAAGCCCAGATAACCGACTCTGAGCATGGGTTTTGATTCGGTAAGGCGAAGGAGGAGGTATCATGGACGACCTCGGGCATTTCATTGGCAAGAAATCGCTCCGATTGGGTTTCATTCTCTCTTTCATCTCAGTCTTAGCTCTCTTCGTATTTGCGGCTGGACTTGCCTTTTTAACTCGGGCGGAAGCCTCAATCCCTAAAGACGTTTCCCTCTATCAAGGAGTTCCGTCCTCCTTTGTGGCCGAGACCAATTACCCTTACGACCCTAGCACGGGCACCGCTGTAGCCCTGCCTTTGTCGGTAACGGTAAGCATCACCGGCACCGTGGTGCTGACAGACACCACGCCGGTGCCCACGGTCACGGTGATCCTCTTCAAATCCGACTTAGAGAGTGTGGTGATAACCACCAGCACCGATAGCCTGGGGGGTTTCGCTTTGGGTTCTGTTGGCAGTGGCTCATATATCCTGTTCGTCAGCATCCCCAGAACGCCCACCACCACCTATGGCGCTTACGCCGATTTCGCCATGCCGGTAAACTACACCGGGACTCCCCTGAGTGTAGGCACCATTGTTATGCCTCTCCTGGCCGTGAAAGGGCGGGTCGTTCTTCCCGGAACCAGCACACCGGTGACCAGAACCAATGTCAGCCTCTTCAACGCCGATAGAACCATTAATAGGCTTTCGAGAACCGACAACGGCGGTGTTTTCCGCCTGGGTGATTTGCCGGCGGGCTCCTACCAGGTGGTTGCCTACGCCCCGAACCGGCCGGGATTCGGCATCTACGCCGACTCTGATCCGGTGCCCATCAGCTACACCTCAGGTGTTTTAAACATGGGAGACGTGCCCCTGGGCCAGGCGGCTATCTACGGTCGTCTCGTGCTGCCCGGCACCACGACGCCCGTTACCGGAACCGGCGTCTCGCTGTACAACGAAAACCACTCGTTCCAACAAAACACCAGCACTGGTTCGGACGGCATCTTCGGTTTTGGTGGGGTGCCCACCGGCAACTACTTTATTAAGGCTTACGTCCCCTCCCGCCCCGGCTTCGACAGCTACGCCGACTCGGTGCCTATTCCCGTGTCCTACACCTCAGGCGGCCCCGCCCTCAACGTGGGGGATGTGGCCTTATCTATCGTGGCCATCTATGGTCGTGTTGTGCTGCCCGGCACCACGACGCCCGTTACCGGAACCGGCGTCTCGCTGTACAACGAAAACCACAGCTTCGATCGATACGACAGCGTGGACGGGAATGGCATCTTCGGTTTTGGTGGGGTGCCCACGGGGAACTACTTCATCAAAGCGGATGTTCCGGAGCGGCCGGGGTTCGACAGCTACGCCGACTCGGTGCCCATTCCCGTGTCCTACACCTCAGGCGGCCCCGCCCTCAACGTGGGGGATGTGTCCTTATCTCCCGTGGCCATCTACGGCCGGGTGGTGCTGACGGGTACCACCGTTCCCGTCACCAGCACCCACGTAGCACTGTACTCCCCCGACTACACCTTCAGTGACCACACTCAAACCAACAGCAGCGGCCAATTCAAGTTCGGGCCTAAGCCTACGGGCGACTACTTCATCAAAGCGGATGTTCCGGAGCGGCCGGGGTTCGATAGCTACGCTGACTCGGCTCCCAATCCCATAAGCTATACCTCCGGCGGCCCGGCCCTCAATCTGGGGGACGTGCCCCTGCCC
Organism: Chloroflexota bacterium; assembly: GCA_016183425.1. Lineage (GTDB taxonomy): Bacteria > Chloroflexota > Dehalococcoidia > JACPEP01 > JACPEP01 > JACPEP01. The sequence goes on along the minus strand of JACPEP010000024.1, from coordinate 87,766 downwards.
TTGGTGGCCATCTACGGCCGGGTGGTGCTCCCGGCTGGTGCGACAGGGGCAGCCGATGCTGTCACTATTGTCTCCGATACTCACGTCAGCCTCTATGAAGAGTCGGGTTCCATGGACGCTATTCGTCGAGATGCCCAAACCGATGATAATGGCCGATTCAAGTTCGGCAGCGTACCTACCAGGAACTACTTAATTCGTGCCGATGTCCCTCGGCGCTCCGGTTTCGAGGCATACGCTAATTCGGAGTCCGTTCTCATCTCCTACACCGCCGGGGGGCCGGCCTTGAACGCCGGTGACATCCCCTTGTCCTTCATCCTCATATCGGGCATCGTATATGACCCAGGTCTTTCCCCGGTGCCGTGGGCATGGGTAAACCTACACAACTTCGATTGGAGCCAGAAATGGGGAGCCAGCACCGATGAAAGCGGCCGCTACCGCCTGGGCGGCATTCCCGGCGGCAGCTACGAGGCAGAAGCCTATGCCCCTTCCGCCTCTCCATACGCTCAATCAGCCTCTGTTCCGGTGACGGTGACGCCAGGTGTTACCCAGACCCTGAACCTCTACCTCACCCGGGCCAATATCACGGGCACCGTAAACCACCCCGATGGCACTCCCGCTCCCCACACCGGCATCGGTGTAAGCTCGGGGGGAAGGCGCTTCCCCGGTACTGGCACCGATGATGGGGGAAGATTCAAAGTCGGGGGGCTTATCAGTGGCACCTATCAGTTGGAGGCCTTTCCTTCATCGGAGGATTCGGGCCTCTATGGCTCGTCAGGGGCAGTCACCTTAAATGTAATTTCCAACGTCACGGTTAACACAGTGCTCACCCTCACGGTGCCTGTCCTTCGGGGCCGGGCGCTCATGCCCGATGGTTCACCAGCTACTCGTGCGGGGGTATCGGTACACAACTCCGACTACTCCCGGGAAGCCCACTCAGGCACCGGCCTGGACGGCAGGTTTGCCATCTCCAATCTGTCTTCAGGCATCTACTCCCTTGAATTGTACGTCCCCTGGGGCATGTCCGGCATCGTGCCCCCACCAGCCCGCTCGGTAGCCGTGACCGCCGGGCTCACCAATGACGTGGGCTCCATCTACTTCCTGCGCGCCACCAAGCACCTGGTGGGCCTGGTGCGCAGCAACGATGGCAGCCAGGTAATCGGCGCCGAGGCGCACGCCAACCGTAACGATGGCTCTGGCTTCGCTTCTGCCTTCGTCTCCTCCAGCGGCCCCTACAGCTTCACCATGGACCTTTCGCCGGGAACCTGGATGGTGAACCTGGGGCCCGACCCTCGGGAGGGCGCTCCGCAGCCCAACTGGGCCCGCTCCGGCCCACCCGAGTCGGTCTCCTTTGACCTGGGCGCTACTTCAGAAGAGACAAAAACGATCACCATGACGGTGGTTCATGCCACCGCCTCCGTCTACGGCCGCCTCGTTGTGCCTGGTGCCACGGCCAGCTTTAGGGGCGCGACTAGCTTTGAGCCTCACTCGGTAAGTGTGAGTTTCCACAACACGGAGGGCTTGGGCAATTGGGGAGAGGTCAATACCGATGGCACCTTCAGCGTCCCTCTGCCGGGCGGCACCTATGCTATGGAGGTACATGCTTACCGTGGCGACTGGCCCTATGCCGCCCCCGGCGACCTTCGGGTCACCGTGGCCGATGGTGAGAGCCGCAACATCGGCGATGTCCGTCTTCTGGAGCGCAACGCCCGAATCGTGGGCCAGGTGAAGGACGACGCCGACCAGGGCGTTGCCGATATGCAGGTAAGCGCCTGGCTCCAGGGAGGTGGCGGCTGGGTCCACACTCAAACCATAACCAACGGGGTATTTGTCCTGCCTGTCATCTCTGGCACCTGGCAGGTGGAGCCTCAGCCCTCACCGGACTCCTCCTATACTCGCACCGGTCCACCTACCACCGTCACCGTCCCTAACGGAGGGGTACAGACAGTTACCCTGCGGGTCATCGCCACCGATGCCCGCATTCTGGGCCGGGTGGTGGACGATGTCTCTGGGAACGTGCTCAGCGACCTCTACGGGTATGCCTTCGTCCAGCGGGAACACGAGCCCGGCCCCGGCGCTCCCATCGAAAGAGGCTTATTTACCATCAACGTGCCGGCGGGCAGCTATCGGGTGAGCGCTGGCTTCCCACCCGGGGTGGGCTATACCGTGATGGGCTCGGTGCCGGTAACGGTGACCTCCGGTGGCAGTGTTTCCGTGGAGCTACGAGCCAGGGCTAACGATGCCGCTATCACGGGCACCATATACAACATCAACGATGCGCCCCAGACAGGGGTGCCGGTGGAGATTCACGCCATGAGCCTCCAGGGTGGCCAGCAGCATACCCGCTCCGACCCAGCAACGGCCGCCTACCGTCTCAACGTTATCTCGGGCACCTGGAACATGGGAACCTGGGTAGAGCCGGGGACTGGCTACGTAGTGCGTCAGCGCTCCGACAACCGGGTAACCGTATACAGCGGTCAGACCCAGAGGTGGGATGTCACCGTGGTTAGGGCGGGCGCCGTCGTCTCGGGCACCGTCTACGATGCTGGCGGCTCTCCCCTGGCCGGAGCCTGGGTGGGTGCCCATGAAGTGGTAAACGTCGGCGCTGGCCGCTCTATCCACGTGGGCGACCGGACGGATGTCTTGGGCCGCTACAGCTTTAGGGTGCCGGGCGGCACTTACTGGATAGATTCCCGGGTCAGCCAGGAGCGGGGCCTGGTGTCTCCTCACCCGGTAAGCACTACTCTGGGAGTGACGGGCACCGCCAATATCGACTTCCGATTCCGCGCTGCCGACGGTGTCATCTCCGGCGTGGTGACCCTGGATGGGGTTCCTCATCGTGCCTTTGTTTGGGCCTGGTCCGAGAGCGGGGGCAATAACTGGATGCCCACGGAAAGCGGAACCTTCACCCTGGGCGTCACCCGGGGCGATGTCTGGCACCTGGGGGCCAACTCCGAGGAGGGTACCACCTTCTACCGCAGCGAGGACCTGAGGGTCGTTGTGGGCGACTCTGGGTTGGCCACCCAGAATATCACCCTCACCGTGGCCGGGACGCTTCCGCCGCCGGAATCCTTCACCTTCGACGCCTCCCAGATGAGGATCATCAATCTCTCCGACGGCACCCAGATCCAGATCCCCGCCGGAGCTATGGTGCCTACGGGCACCGTAACGTTGCGAGCGGTTCCCAAGGCCAACCTGCCTCGAGAGCGAGATATGAGACCCTTGGGCCTGGGCTACCGCCTTTCCGCCGCTAAGGACACTGGGGAGACTATAAACAGCTTCAACTCCGCCGTCACCATCGTTTTCAGCTACACCGAGGAGCAGTTGGCCCGCCTGGGGGTCACCGAGACCGCTTTGGTGCCCAGCTACTGGGACGATGCCACCTCCTCCTGGCGGCCGGTGGACAACGTTGTCGTGGACACGGTCAACCACCGGGTTAGCTTCCAGATATTCCACTTCACCGACTACGGTCTCCTGGCCAGAACGGCTGCCGCTGCCCCCTCGGGGGGGGGAAATAGCATCAGTGGATACGTCAGCTACACGGGAGGGGTAGTGGGCAGTCATACCATCTATCTGGGGGCCACCACCAACCCCAGCCAGCCACCGGAGTATATGACCTCCATCCTCGGGCCCGGGGCCTACACCATTACCGGTGTAGCCAACGGAACCTACTACATTGTGGCCTTTTTGGATTCCAACGACTCCGGCGGTGCCTCCCCTGACCCCGGCGAGCCCGTGGCGGCCTACGGCTACGGTAAGCCGGTCACTGTGGCCGGTAGCAGCCCCACGGGCATCGACATCTCATTGGACGACGTGCCCAAAGGCCCCCTTTCGGGACAGGTGGATCTTCAGGGGCGGGCCAACGACGCTGGGGCCTCCATTAGCTTGGGGGTGTACTCCACCACCAGCCTCTCCAATGGCGGCTACTTCCTCTTCGTGCCCACGGGCACCTACACCGTCACCATCGCCATGCCCGGCTACCTCTCGGCTCAACGAGCGGCGGCGGTAGGAACGGGACTTCCCGGGCTGCGACTTCTCGGCGGCGACGGCGATAGAGACAACGATGTGGACATCTTTGACCTGGTGCTGGCAGGAGCCAACTATAGTCTCCCGGTGCCACCAGGCGACTCCCGGGCGGACATCAACGGCGACGGTGTGGTGAATATCTACGACCTGGTGCTGGTGGGGACAAACTTCGGGCGGAGCGGGCCCGTGACGTGGTAAGCCAGGCTAGGCCTGGCAGCGGCGGCAAAAGTTGGTCAGGCGGTAGTGGGCCGTGATCTGGGATATAGTGTTGCCGCAGCGAGGGCAGGGCTGTCCACCTTTGCCGTGAACCGGGAGGAAGTCCCGAATCTCCCGATGGATTTCCTCCCCCAGGCGCTGGCAGACGGTCTCGGTGGCCTCCGCGAGCACCCTCCTGGTGGCCTGGTAGAGTTTCTCCACCTCCTGGGGCGACAAACGGGATCGGGAGCGATAAGGGTTGATGCCGGCGGCGAAAAGGATCTCGTCGGCATAGGCGTTGCCGATGCCGGTGACAAAAGTGTCGTTCACCAGGATGTTCTTTATCTGGCCGAAGTGGCGGCGCAACCTCTTCTGGAAGACCTCCAAGGTTAGCTCCTCGTCCGTGGCCTCCGGCCCCATATCCTGGTAGTGGGGGATGCTATCCAGTTGCTCCACCAGATAGACCTTGCCCATGAGATGGTCGTCGAAGTAGCGCAGTCGGTGGCCGTCTTCCAGGGAAAGCTCGAGGCAAGTCCTGGCATGACGCCGCTCGGCGGGCAGGCAATACTGAAGCCTCCCCGTGAGCATGAAGTTTATGGCTAACACGTGGCCGGATGTCATAGGGAAGAGAAGGAACTTCCCCCGCCGCTCCACCCCGGCAAAGACGTTGCCCCGCAGCAGGGCCACGAACTCCGCCACCGATGGCTGACGAAGCACCACCGGCTGCCCGGTGACCACCTCCTGGATGGCCACCCCTACCAGGCGAGGTCTCAAGAACCCTTTTATGGCCTCCAGGTCCGGCAGCTCGGGCAAATCTTACTCCATATCAAAGAGGGTGGTGGAAGTAGGATCGTGCTCAGTGTCCACCATCCGGTGCAGGCGTTTCAGGGCCTGAGATGCCTCGTTCCCTTCCCAGGGGATTCGGCGGAGGGCCCTTTCCAGAAATTGGATGGTTTCGTCGTAAGTCTTGCGGTCTACGGGGTAGGGGTGGCCGTCCTTGCCGCCGTGGGCGAAGCTGTATCGGGCCGGGTCCCGAAAGCTGGGAGCGGCGCCATACATCAGCTCGGAAAGGAGGGTCAGCGCCCTGACCGTTTTCGGCCCCACCCCCTGAAGCCCGATGAGGGCTTCAAAATCCGGGGGCCTCTCTTCGTAGGTGAGTAAGAGAATTCTTTCCAGCCGCCGGGGATCGATGTCCTCCAGGGCGAGATAGTGGCGGGGAGGTAGCTCCAGGGTCTTCAGGCGCGCCAACTCCCCCAAGAGGAGAGATGGCTTCTCCTGGGACAGTTGCGCCACGGCTAGGCGGCTGTCGGCGCTCTCCTGGGCCACCAGGTTGAGCACTGGGCTGGTAGCCTCGGCACAGATGGCGGCGTGGGGCTCGCACACGAAGTCGGCAACGCCCTCCCCCAGCCAGTGGTAGCGTCGGGCGTACCGCGCCCCTTCGTTCATGCCCTGCTGCACCACCGTCCACTGGCCCTGGGCGGTGAAGAAAAAGGTGTGATGATAGATCTGGTAGCCGTCCTGGAGGGCCACCGAGTCCACCTTTGCCGCCATGCGGCTGGCATAGACCAGGTCTTCTCCTTCAATACTAATAAGAGATGAGGCGACGGCCCGAATCTCCGTGGGGGTGCGGCGAGACGCCCTTCCCTTCCCCCCAGCAACGAACAGCCCCACTTCCTTCTGTGAGTCCTTCAAGGCTTCCTTTAGGGCGCCGCACACGGTAGTGGTCACCCCGCTGCTGTGCCAATCGAAACCCAGGATGCAGCCCAGGGCCTGGAACCAGAAGGGGTCAGAAAGGCGGTACAGCATCTCCTCGGGGCCGTACTCGGACGCCACGGCCTGGGATATCCCGCGCGCCAGCCTCACCATGCGCTCAAAGAGCCAGCGGGGCGCTCGCCCATAGTGAAGGGGTAGGCTGGCCACTCCCGTTCTCATGCTTTTTCCCTGATTATTATAAAACCAAAGGCGAGATAAACCAAGAACATGGCCCAACTTTGATGAAAATCGTGGCTTCCTGGCTATTGACGCTCCATCGTTCATGTAGGGTCGCCACCGCTTCCTTGACTTCCTATCAGACCTTGGATACAATTCGGCACGGGCTGAGTAGGCAATAGGAACCCTTTGGTGGGGAGAATGAACGAGACGAGACAGCTATACCAGCTTCAAGAGATAGACCTGGAGACGGAGGAAAAACGGCAGCGGCTGCGAGAGATAGAGGAGCAGATGGCGGAGAACGTTGCCTTGACTGCCGCCCAGGAAAACCTGGCTCAAGAGAAGGAGCTTTTGGCACAGCGGCAAAAAGAGCTGCGTTTTGCCGAGTGGGAGCTGGACGACCTGCAGGCGAAGATGGCCCAGACCGAAAAAAGGCTCTACGGAGGCTCGGTGAGAAGCCCTCGAGAGCTTACCAGGCTGGAAGAAGAGGTGGGACATTCCAAGGCCCAGAAGCGGGCTCGTGAGGATAATATCATTGAGCTCATGGAGGATGTGGAAAGGCTCCAAAAGGCCGTGGATGAGCATAGCAGTGAGGTGGAAACCCTGAGCCGGGAGTGGCAGGTGCTTCTGGAGCAACTGGGGACTGAGGCGAAGGAGCTGCGGAAGGCCCTGGCCAATCTGGAGGCGAGGCGGATCGAGATGGCGAAGCCCATCCCTCCCGCTGCCCTTCAGCTTTATGACATTCTTAAGGAGGCCAAGCAAGGTCGGGCGGTGGCCCGAGTGGAGCGGGGGATGTGCCAGGGGTGTCGCATAACGCTGCCCACTATGGAGCTACAGCGGGCTCGGTCTAGCCTGGTTCAGTGTAGCAGTTGTGACCGCATCCTGTATGTAGGGTAGGGCTCACACCTCAATCCTCACTGGGATGGGACAGTTGTCCCCCGATGTTGCTACTTTCCTTCGTGAATTCTCCCTCGTTCCCGCTAGTTCGTCTATTAGTACCTCGCTGTCCAATCAGCGGAGCTTATATTCTCTTATTGCCATCTTGTTATCCTCTTTCCTGTGCAAAGACTTGGTCATTGACTTTCTTGGCTACCTAAAGTAGATTAGGGACGGGGAGTTAAGGTGGCCGGGTGACCGCCGCCTCGCTTTGGGCGAGGGGGAGGAAAGTCCGAGCTCCGCCGGGCAAGGGTGCTGGGTAACACCCAGGAGGGGCGACCCTACGGAAAGTACCACAGAAACATACCGGCCCCCCCGCCTTGGGCGGGGAGACCAAGGGTGAAATGGTGAGGTAAGAGCTCACCGGCGCTCCGAGTGATCGGGGCGGCTGGGCAAACCCCACCCGGAGCAAGGCCAAATAGGAGGACGATAGGCGCCCGGCCTGTCCTCGGGTTGGCCGCTGGACCCCCATGGTAACATCGGGGCTAGATGGATGGTCACCGCTCGCCTCAGGCGAGCACAGAACTCGGCTTATAGGCTGCCTTGGCTCCCCCTTTTGCTTGACCGTGGGGCGAAACAAAAATGGTTGAAAAACGGCTGTCTCACCTTTTGCAGGCACTGCCCCAAAAGGAGGTGGTGGGATATGATGAGAGAAGCATCGCCGCCATCTGCTACGATTCCCGCCGTATCCAAAAGGGATCCCTTTTCGTGGCTATCCCGGGCTTTAATACCGATGGCCACCAGTTCATTTCCCATGCCCTGGCGGGTGGGACAGCGGCGGTGGTGGCCCAGAGGGATAGGTTTGACCGCGAGAAGTGGGACAACCCATGTCCCCTGATCTTGGTGCCCGATTCCAGGCGGGCGCTAGCCCTTCTTTCCGCCGCCTTTTATGAGTATCCCGCTCGGCGTCTTCGCATGGTGGGCGTCACCGGCACCGATGGCAAAACCACCACCGTCTACCTTATTTGCGCAGTGCTGGAGGCGGCGGGATATAGCACCGGACGGCTAACCACGGTGGATTTTAAGATCGGGGAGCGGCTCCAAGCTAATGAGACCCGTCAGACGACTGTGGAGTCCGTGGAGCTCCAGGGCCTGCTGGCAGAGATGGTGCAGGAGGGGGTTGGGTACGCCGTGGTGGAGGCAACCTCCCACGGTCTGGCTCTGGAGAGGGTTACCGGCTGCGAGTATGATGCCGCCGTCTTCACCAATATTTCCCACGACCACCTGGATTTTCACAAGACGTGGGAGGCCTATGTACGAGACAAGGCCCGGCTGCTGGAGATGCTGGAGGAGGCGGTGGACAAAGGCGGGGGCAAGGCCTCTATCCTTAACGCCGATGACCAGTCCTTTGCTTTTTTGCGGCCCATGGCCTATGGGGTGGTAATAACCTATGGCCTGTCTTCCCCCGCCTCGGTGACGGCCAGGGATGTGAAGCTATCCGCTTCCGGGAGCCGATACGTGGCGGTGACCCCCCTGGGGGAGGTGGACGTCTCCCTGAGGCTGCCCGGCATCCATAACGTCTATAACTCTTTGGCAGCCCTGGCTTTGGGGCTCTCCCAAGGGCTGTCTCTGGCGACCATCGCCGAGGGTTTGGAGAGAGCATCCCCGGTGCCGGGGCGGATGGAGGTGGTGGACGCCGGACAGCCTTTTACTGTGGTGGTGGATTACGCCCATACCCCTCAGGGCATGGAGACAATCTTGAGGACGCTGCGCTCCCTGGGGGCGAAGCGGATATTGGTCGTCTTCGGCGCCGCCGGGGAGCGAGATCGCGGTAGGCGGTGGGGCCTGGGAGAGGTAGTAGGAAGGCTGGCCGATTTCTGCGTCCTGACCAACGAGGACCCCCGCTGGGAAGACCCCATGGCCATATTTGAGGACATCGAGGTGGGACTGAAGGAGGCAGGGCGGCAGGCCGTAGCCGATTATGGGAAGATAGCCCATCGCCGCGAGGCGATCGTTTTTGCCCTATCTATGGCTCGGCCGGGGGATGTGGTGCTGGTGGCGGGAAAGGGGCATGAAACCAGCATCATAGTGGGCAGCCAGCGAATACCCTGGGATGATCGGAGAGCGGTACGGGAGGTCCTGGCAAAGATGGGATACAGCGGAGGATAGCTAGGGTGAAGATCACCTTTCCTCACTTCGGTCATACCGGGGTCGCCCTGGAGACCCTATTCAGCAAATATGGAGTGGAGTGCATCGTTCCTCCCCAGTCCAACAAGCGCACCCTTTCTCTGGGTGTTAAGTACTCCCCAGAGGGCATTTGCCTCCCTTACAAGGTTCTCTTAGGCAACATGATCGAGGGGTTGGAGTTGGGGGCCGATACCGTTATCGACGTGGGGGGACCGGGCCTGTGCCGGTTGGGATACTACGCCAAGCTTCACGAGTCTGTGCTGCGGAACATGGGCTTTGATTTTCAGATGCTGGTCTTCGATTGGCAAGAGCAAGGCATCATTTCCCTGGCCCGGTTTATCCGTGACCTCATTGCTCCCCACACTCCTTGGCGACAGGTTATTGCCGACATCAGATTCGGCCTCTTCGGGCAGTTGGTGCTTATGGACGAGCTGGAGAAGCGGGTGCACTGGGTCCGCGCCCGGGAAGTGGATAAGGGAGCGGCCAGCGCCATCTGGCGCACCGCCCCGGGGCGGGTAGCGGCCGCCCGAGATGCGGCATCCCTGAAAAAGGTGCGCCAAGACCTTTTCGCTGAGTTGGACGCCCTGCCCCGGAACGATGAAGCGCGTCCTCTGAAAGTGGCTCTCTTGGGCGAGTTTTTTGTGGCCATCGACCCCTTCTCCAATATGGATCTGGAAGAGGAGTTGGGGAAGCGGGGGGTAGAGGTTAATCGGGCTGCCTATCTTATGAATTGGGCTAAAGCATGGCTTTTCCTGGAGGCAGTGGGCCTGGGCCACGGGCACAAAGTGAAGCGAGCGGCCAACCCCTATTTGAAGCGGGACGTTTCCGGCGACGCCATGCAATCGGTGGGGGAGATCATCCTCCACCATAAAGAGGACTACGATGGTATTGTTCATGTGCTCCCCTTTACCTGCCTGCCGGAGATCGTGGCCCAAAACGTTTTTCCCAAGGTGACTCATGACTATCAAATACCGGTTTTGTCCCTAATCTTTGACGAGCAGATGGGGCGGGCGGGGTTCCTCACCCGTATCGAGGCCTTCGTGGATTTGATGGAGCGGCGGCGTTGGCAGCGGGCCTCCTGAGCTCTGGGGACGAAGACCTATCCCCCGACAATGTGAAGAGGCATCTCTCCACCCGGTTTGTGGGGCAGGCCTTTCACTATTTTCCCTCGGTGACCTCTACTATGGACGTGGCCCGAGCCCTGGCTGTGGGGGGAGCTCCCGAGGGCAGCGTAGTGCTGGCTGAGGAGCAACGGCAGGGCCGAGGGCGGCTGGGTCGGGCCTGGCTGTCACCGCCCGGCGGTAACCTGACCCTCTCCATAATTTTGCGACCTACCTTGAGGGAGCTTTCCCGTCTCACTATGGTAGCCTCACTGGCTGTAGTTCAGGCCATCCGTCAGGTGGCCACTCAAGAGGCGGCCATAAAGTGGCCCAACGATGTCCTTATCTCGGGACGGAAGATCTGCGGCCTGTTGGTGGATAGCCAGCTCCAAGGGGAGGCGGTGGAATGGGCTGTGGTGGGCATAGGTCTGAATGTCAACATGGAGCCTGCCTTTTTCCCCGAAATTGCCGATAGCGCCACCAGCCTATATCGGGAGCTTGGCCGACCTGTGGAGCGCCTGCCAGTGCTGATCGCCCTTTTGGCCTCCATGGAGGATTACTACGTGGCCCTGCGTCTGGGGAAGCCCATACAGCGAGAGTGGGCACGTCGGCTGGAGACGGTGGGCAAGAGCGTGGTGGCGAGAGAGGGAAATAGGGTGGTAGAGGGCGTCGCCGAGGCGGTGGACGATGAGGGTCATCTTCTTGTCCGGCGCTCCGATGGTACCCTGGTCCACCTGGTGGCTGGTGAGGCTACGCTGCGCCGGGTCTAGTCCTCAAGAACGGCCGAAGGGGTTTTGCCCCATCCCCTCCTAGACTTGCGTAGCTCGGACTGATATAATAGCTACGCTTTTTGATATTCAGAAGGACGATGAAGGTCAAAGGGGCAGGTGGGTCAGGAAGAGAGGGTGGGTTTTCCCACCCATGGTTCACAGCTAGTTTGATGGAAAGGAGATCTACGGAATGGCTTACATGATTAACGACGAGTGCATCAATTGCGGTGCTTGCGAGCCGGAGTGTGACGTTAACCACGCCATCAGCGAGGGCGACGCTACCTACGTCATCGACCCTGACAAGTGCACGGAGTGCATTGGCAACTACGAGTCGCCGCGCTGTGCCGCCGTTTGCCCGGTTGATGCCTGTGTGCCCGATCCGAAACGCAAAGAATCCAAGGAGCAACTGCTTCAGAAGTGGTATAGATTGCACCCCGGCGCGCAGCCGGTGGCGGGGACCTTCTAGTCAGCTCTAAGCCGCATTCCTGATTCAAGGCCGCCTTTCGTATTGAGTGAGGAGGGCGGCGTTAGTATCTGGGGGTACCAGTCTACTTAGAATAAATAGGGGAAGGGCCCACGTTACCCAAAAGATCCAATTGGTGGGCCATTTGAATTTCGGTTCTTTGGTGCCTAAACTACCCCTAGCCGGGGATAACCTGGCAGGGGTAGTTTGTGTTACAATCTGGTCATTGTTTTGCCGTTTACTCGAGGCGAGGAGGATGGACCATGGACAAGCAGCGTATCACGTTCACCGTCAATGGGGAGTTTCGGGAGGTGATGGTGCCTCCGGACAGGCTTCTGATGAAAGTGCTGCGGGAGGATTTGGGGCTTACGGGCACCAAGCAGGGCTGTGATGGTGGCGAGTGTGGCACCTGCACCGTTCTTATGGACGGTCGGGCCACCATGAGCTGTCTTCTTCCCGTCTCCCGGGCCCAGGGTCGGGACATTGTCACCATCGAGGGTCTGGCGCGGGGGGGCGAGCTTCATCCACTTCAGGAGGCTTTCATAGCCAAGGGGGCTGTTCAGTGTGGTTTTTGTACTCCGGGGATGATTTTGGAGGCGGAGGCACTGTTGCAGGGGAACCCCAATCCCAGTCGGGAGGATGTGGTGCGGCGTCTCTCTCGGCATCTTTGTCGCTGCACCGGGTACGTGAAGATCATCGATGCGGTGCTCTACGGAGCCCATTTAAGGCGTGGGGGTGAGCGGGAGGAGGCTAAACAGGGGGATGGCCTGATTGGGAGCAATGTTTTGCGGTTGGACGGTCGGGACAAGGTACTGGGGGAAACCAAGTACGCTGCCGATCTTTTCGTACCGGGGATGCTTCACGCCCGGATCCTCCACAGTCCCTATCCCCATGCCCTCATCAAGAGCATCGATGTCTCGTATGCCCGCCTCCTTCCCGGCGTGGAAACGGTGATAACTGGCCAGGACGTGCCCCCCTTGGGCGAGTTGGGGTTGCGATGGGGAGCGCCTATGGCCACGGACCGGGTGCGCCATGTTGGGGAGCCGGTGGCGGTGGTGGTGGCTGCCACCGAGGAGATAGCCAGCGAAGCCCTAACCAAGATCCGGGTGGACTACGAGCTTCTAGAGCCTGTTTACGATATACAGAAAGCCATGAAGAAGGACGCTCCCCAGCTTCACCCTGATGGCAATGTCCAGTTGGTGCAAAAGGTGATAAAGGGGGACGCCGAGAAGGGCTTCGCCCTGGCCGACGTTATTGTGGAGAACAGCTATCAGACCCCTTATCAGGAGCACGCCTATCTGGAGCCGGAGGCGTCCCTGGCCTATATCGACGATGACGGGTGCCTGGTAGTCAAGGCCTGCACTCAATTCCCCTATGCCTGCCAGTCAACCATCGCCCGACTCTGCGGTCTGCCAGAGAATATGGTGCGCATCGTGGCCACTCCCACCGGCGGCGGCTTCGGGGGCAAATACGTGGAGTTCTGCTGGGTTATCAATGCCTTCCTGGTTCACCGCATCCGAAAGCCCGTAAAGCTGGTCTACAGTCGAGAGTGGTCCCTGCTTTCGACGGTCAAGCGGCACCCGGCGTTTATGACCTTCCGCACCGGCGCCACCAGGGACGGCAAGCTGGTGGCCATGGAAGCCATGATCGCCATGAACACGGGCGCTCATCATCTGGGACGTACCCCTTCCGGGGTGCCCCGATACGCAGCGGTGGCGGCCACGGGCCCCTATCACATCCCTAACGTAAAGATACAGTCTTACGGGGTTTGCACTAACGGCCCCAAGTCGGGGGCCTTTCGTGGCCTGGGGGTCATTCAGGTGGCCTTCGCCTTCGAGCAGCAGATGGACCAACTGGCACAGAAGCTGGGGATAGACCCCTGGGAGCTCCGACGCCGCAATGCGCTAACTATGGGTTCGGAGACAATCACGGGCCACGTACTGGATGAGGGGGCAGGCGCCAAGGATGTCCTGGAGGCTATCCATCCCCATTATCTCAGAGCATTGCAGAGGGCACAGGAGGAGATGACTCGGCGAGGTCCCGACTCCTCCCTACGGCGAGGGGTGGGCTTGGCTTGCCTCTTTCGAGCCTATGGCGGTCAGTCCCCCGATCCGGTGCACGCCACCGCCGAGTTGCTCCCCGACGGGCGCATCCAGGTCCGCAGCGGGGCGGTGGAGATTGGGGCCGGCATGTACACCACCATCGCTCAGATAACGGCTCAGGAGGCGGGAGCGCCCCTGGAATCCATCACCGTCATCGGTGGCGACACCCGGGAAGCCCCCTTCCCCTTCACCACCTCCGGAGAAAAGACCACCATTATGGTCGGCAGCGCCGTCTTTAACGCTGCCCAGCAGCTTAAAGAGGCTCTCGTCAAAGTGGCCAGCGAGCTTCTGGAAGAGCCCGGGGAGAGGGTACAAATCCAGGATGGCTATGCCTTCTCCCTCAAAGACCCGTCAGAGCGCATACCTCTCTCTCGCTTAGCGGCCGTGGCACAAGGGAAGGGGGTGCCCCTGAAGTACCTGGGTAGTTTCCGGTGGCGCAATTACACTGGCCTGGATCCGGAAACGGGGCAAGGGGTCTTCTCCCAACTCTACGGCCACGTGGCCCAGGTGGCGGAGGTGGACGTGAACATCCAAACGGGCAAAATAAAGGTGCTGCGGGTGACCCATTCCGGAGACGTGGGCCGCGTGCTTAATCCTATGAACCTGGAGGGTCAGGCGGAGGGAGCTATCGTCACCGGCCTGGGTTTTGCCCTTAAAGAGAACTTTATCCCCGGCCATAGCCGCAACTTTAAGACGTATTCTATCCCTACCACCTACGACGTCCCGGAGATGGAGTTTGCGTGGACGGGAGAGCTAATTCCCTCCGGTCCTTTTGGGGGAAAGGGGGGCGGCGAGATCCCCATTGCCGGGACACCAGTGGCCATCGCCAACGCCGTCGCCCACGCCATCGGTGCCCGCATCTTTCGACTGCCCGCCACCCCAGAACGGGTTCTGGAAGCCTTGAATAGGAAATAGCCCGTCATCGTTTAGCGAAGGGGGAAGCTTTTGGACAAGCAGCGTATCACGTTCACCGTCAATGGGGAGTTTCGGGAGGTGGTGGTGCCTCCGGACAGGCTTCTCTTGAAGGTGCTGCGGGAGGATTTGGGGCTTACGGGTACCAAGCAGGGCTGTGATGGTGGCGAGTGTGGCACCTGCACCGTTCTTATGGACGGTCGGGCCACTATGAGCTGTCTTCTTCCCGTCTTCCGGGCGCAGGGTCGGGACATTGTCACCATCGAGGGTCTGGCTCGGGGGGGCGAGCTTCATCCACTTCAGGAGGCTTTCATAGCCAAGGGGGCTGTTCAGTGTGGTTTTTGTACTCCGGGGATGATATTGGAGGCGGCGGCGTTGTTGGGGGGGAACCCTCATCCTAGTCGGGAGGATGTGGTGCGGCGTCTCTCTCGGCATCTTTGCCGCTGTACGGGGTATGTGAAGGTAATCGATGCGGTGCTTTATGGGGCGCATTTGATGGGAGGGGGGGAGCAAGAGGCCTTAAGGCGTGGGGATAGTCTGATTGGTAGCGATGTATTGCGGTTGGATGGTCGGGAGAAGGTAACGGGGGAAGCCAAGTATGCCGCCGATCTTTTCATGCCCGGGATGCTCCATGCCAAGATTCTGCGCAGCCCTCACCACCATGCCCTCATCAAAAACATCGATGTCTTGGGGGCCCGGGAGTTGGCCGGAGTGGTGAGCGTTTTTACAGGAGCGGATTTCCCCACCCCTGGGTTGGCGACTCAGCGGCAGGTGGTGGGGCGGTTGGGCCGCCATCTGATGGCCCTGGACCGGGTGCGCTATGTGGGGGATGCGGTGGCCGTGGTGGTGGCTGAGAAAGAGGATGTCCTGGGGGAGGCTCTGGCCAGGATCCAGGTAGATTATGAGCCGCTTCCCTCTGTCTTTGACCCCCGAGAGTCTATGAAGCCGGAAGCGCCCCAGCTTCATGAGGATGGCAACTTCGATTACGAGCAAAGGGTTATCTACGGCGATGGGAAGAAGGGTTTCGCTCTGGCCGATGTCATTGTGGAGAACAACTACCAGACCCCCTACCAGGAGCACGCCTACCTGGAGCCGGAGGCGGTTCTAGCCTATATTAGCGAGGAGGGGCGGCTGGTAGTGCAAGCCCCCCTCCAGTTTCCCCACGTGACCCGCAACGCCATCGCCGTCCTTTTGGAACTGGATCTCAGCCAGGTACAGATAATTCCCACTATGATGGGGGGCGGCTTCGGCGGCAAGATCGAAAACTACACCGCCCTTGTCACCGCCTTTCTCGTCCATCGGACGCACAAGCCGGTGAAGCTGGTCTATAGCCGGGCGGACTCCCTCCTCTCCACCACCAAACGCCATCCCTTCTATATCAGGTATCGCACCGGAGCTACCCGGGATGGCAAGTTGATGGCTATCGAGGCAGACATCATCGCCAACTCCGGCCACCATCCCTCCACCTATTCTCCCGGGGGTGTGTTAACTCTAGCGGCCTCTCACGCCACCGGTCCCTATGAGGTGCCCAACGTTCACACCGTGGTGGCTGGCTACTGTACCAACGGCCCCAAGTCGGGGGCTCTGCGGGGCTTCAGCGGACCCCAGTTGGCCTTCGCCACTGAGCAGCAGATGGATATACTGGCTCACCAGTTGGGTTTGGACCCCCTGGAGATCCGTCTTCGCAATGCCTTTGATGAGGGCTCGGTTTGCTCCACGGGGCAGGTGTTGGAAAATGTGGGGGCCCGAAAGACCCTGGAGGCCATCAAGCCTTACTATGAAGAGGCCCGCCAGCGCATTGCCCAAGAGTGGCGAGCCGACATCCGGGTGGGGTTGGGCCTGGCTTGCACCTGGCGGGCCTATGGGGGTCAGACCAATCAATCGGTGGACGCCTTCGTGCAGCTTCATCCGGAGGGGCGAGTGGAGATCCTCAGCGGGGCGGTGGAGCTGGGCCAGGGGACGGCCACTACTATGATCCAGATCGCCGCTGCTGCCTTAGGGGCGCCTATGGAGCGCTTTACCTTCACCGGCGGCTACCCCGATCTAACGCCTAGCTCCCTCTCCACATCGGGGCAGAAGACCACCCTGCTCTCCGGAAAAGCGGTAGAGCAGGCGGCTTTGGCTCTGAAGAGAGCTCTGCTTCCCGTCGCCGCAGAGGCCTTGGAGGAGAAGCCCGAGAAGGTAAAGATAGAGGATGGCTATGCCTTCTCTGTCGCAGACCCCACCCAGAGGCTTTCTCTGGAGCGGCTGGCGGCTTTGTGTCAGGGGAAGGGCGTCCCTCTGAAGCACATGGGGAGTACCGGCCCGCGCATCTTTCAAGCCTTGGACCGGGAGCGGGGCCAGGGGACTGTGTCTCACCTCTACGCCTATGCCACCCAATTGGCGGAGGTGGAGGTAAACGTGGAGAGCGGCCAGATACGGGTGCGGCGGGTCGTCCACGCCGGAGACGCGGGGAAGGTGCTCAACCCCTTGGGCTTGGTGGGGCAGGTGGAGGGGGGGCTCCTCATGGGCCTGGGCTTCGCCCTTAGAGAGAACTACCGGCCCGGGATGAAGAGCTTCAAGGAGTATTCTATACCCACCACCCAGGATGTGCCCGAGATAGTATCTGTGTTTATTGAAGAGCCTACTTCGGTGGGGCCCTTCGGTGCCAAAGGGGCCGGGGAGATGTCCACTGTTCCCACTGCCGCCGCCGTTGCCAATGCCGTGGCGGATGCCCTGGGCGTTCGCTTCTTCCAGTTGCCCATTACCCCGGCGATGATCAAAAGCGCCGTCCGGCGAGAATAGCTGCCAGAGATAGAAACCGTTCCTCCTGCTCCCGGCTTCCTCTTCTTGGGGGACCTGACAGGAGGGATCGGCCTTAGGCGGATGTCCGCTTTAGCCCTGGGGGTTGCCATGGCCAGGGCTGGATTCTTCCGCCTCTGGGGGCAGGGAGGGAAGCACGGTGGAGAAACTCCGTGTCAGAGTGCGCCCGACGCGAAAAAGGGGCCTTTGGGCCAAGACGCTCCTTTTCCTCACCGTCATGGGGCCGGGGATCATTACCGCCAATGTCAACAACGATGCCACGGGTATTACGGCCTATTCCATAGCGGGGGCCACCTTTGGCTATCGGATGTTGTGGCCGCTTTTTCTCAGCATCTTGGCCGCGGTGCTAATCCAGGAGATAGCGGCTCGCATGGGTGTAGTGACCGGGAAGGGACTTTCCGACCTTATTCGGGAGAACTTCGGGGTAGAGATAGCGCTACTGGCCATAGTGGCCCTGGTGGTGGCCAACGCCTTTACCACGGTAGCCGAGTTCGCCGGCGTTGCCGCTAGCCTGGAGATCTTCGGCGTCAGCAAGTATATATCGGTACCCCTGGCTGCCGGGATGGTTTGGTTCCTGGTCATCCGAGGGTCCTACCGCATGATAGAGCGGATTTTTCTGGGAGGAGTTATCCTCTATGGTAGCTACGTCCTTTCTGGGTTCCTGGTTCGGCCTCCCTGGGGGGAGGTGCTGTCCCAGGCCATCACCCCTTCCTTTGAATTGACGGCCCCCTTTGTGGGCATCTTCATCGCCCAGGTAGGAACCACTGTTACCCCCTGGATGCAGTTCTATCTCCAGTCCTCGGTGGCGGACAAGGGCATTGCGGCTGAGGCCTACCCCTATGAGCGGCTGGACGTTTTTTTGGGCGCTTTCGCTACCCTGCTCTCGGCCTTTTTCATCATAGTGACCGCCGCCGCTACCTTGCATGTTCGCGGAATCCCTATTGCTACCGCCCAGGATGCTGCTCTGGCCCTGGAGCCCCTGGCGGGGAGCTACGCTGAGGCTCTTTTTGCCATCGGTCTTCTCAATGCCTCTATCCTGGGGGCGGCCATACTGCCCCTCTCCACTGCCTACGCCGCCTGCGAGGCCTTCGGGTGGGAGCGGGGGCTCAACCGCTCCTTTCGGGAGGCGCCTGTTTTCTTGGGCCTTTACAGCGCCCTGATTCTTATGGGCGCGGTAGTGGCCTTATGGCCGGGCATTCCTCTGGTTCAGGTTATGTTCATCCCTAACGTGGTCAATGGCATATTGTTGCCCCTCATCCTCATCTTTATGTTGCGTCTAGTCGGCGATCGCAGGATCATGGGCGAACACAGAAACGGCCCAGTATTCAACGCTGTGGGCTGGTTCACCGGAGCCCTTCTAATACTCCTTTCCATCCTTTATCTCTTTGTCAACCTCTTTCCCACCATGGGGGCCTTGCGGTAGAGCAAATCTTAAAAATACTGTATTTAGTGGCGTGTCCGACAAATAGATTGCACTATTTCCGAGCAACCGTAGGTCGGGTTTCCTAACCCGACCTTGCGAGGGCAGGTTGGGGAACCTGCCCTACGCCACTTTAAGTTACACTACCGACGAGGAAAACTCCTTGACAGCCTGGAAATGGGGGCATATCATTTGTGCCAGGTATTTTCTCGGTTGGCTTCCAGAGCAGTTTGATTGTGGGGACATGAGCGGGTACTTGGGGGCAAGAATGGAGAAGGTTATATGAGGTCTTCAGTAGCCGGAGTGACGTTATTCGTGCTCTTTCTTTCTCTGGCATGTGTCGGCCTCCAGGCGGCCCCGACGCCTACTCCTAGCCCTACCACTATCCCTACCTCTACGGCGACCCCTGCCCCAACCCAAACTCCCTTCCCTACGCCCACTTCAACTCTACCTCCCCCAGTCACTCCTACTCCGATACCGCCTACGGTAACCCCTACCCCACGCCCCCCCACACCCGTTCCTACCCGGACACCGACTCCGGAGCCAACTCAAACCCCCATCCCCACCCAGACTCCTGAGCCTACCGCTACTCCGACTCCGGAGTCCACCGCCACCCCGATGCCCACGTCCACTCCCACCGCTACCCCCGAACCGACCGGTACGTGCCAGGGAGACGAGCAGATGACCTTCGATCCCGCTTCGCCGGTGGTGGGTAATGTGATCAATGTTTGGGTAACCTCGGCCAAGGGGCACACCGATGTGAAGCTCACCGGCTCGGGGCAGATTGGAGAGCTTGCCATTAGCACCGGGGGTCTTGGGTATCAATGGAGATGGCAGGTCTGGGCGGGAGAGGTAGGCCGCTACGATTTTAATTTCTATGTCGGCGGTAGTGTGCTATGCACCACCAACTTTGTAAACGTGATGCCGGTTCCCACCGCCACTCCTACGCCTACCAACACGCCGACCCCCACCCCCACAGCTACTCCTACTCCCACCCCCACGGCCACGCCCACTGCCACCCCTACCCCTACTCCAACCCGTACTCCCACCCCCACGGCCACCCCAACACCATGATGGAGGTGAAACCATGTTCGTAGACCATGACCATGACCATGTGGCGATCTCAGCGCCGACGGAGAAGGTGGCCTTTGGCTTCGAGCTAACTTCCCAACAGGAGGCCATCCGCCAGGCGGTGAGGGAGTTGGCCCATCGTGAGTTGGCTCCGGTGGCCGAGGCGGTAAGGAAGGGCCTTTTCCCGGGGGAGGGGCTGAGGAAGTTGGGCGATATGGGTGCCCTGGGGATGGTTGTACCTTATCTCTTTGGCGGCTCCGCCTACTTCGCCGGGCGGGGCGCCGATACCCTAACTTTTGTGCTCAGCGTGGAGGAGTTGGCCCGAATCTGTCCGGCGGTGGCCCTCCTGCTGGTCAATCATACCCTGGCTACTCTCGCCATCGTCATGGGGGGTAATGCCAGGCTGAAGGCCAACTGTCTCCCAGAGCTGGCCAAGGGGGAGCTTCTGGCTACCTTGGTGGATGGAGGCTCGGGGGCATCCGGGTTAGAGGCCCGGCGGTATGGAGAAGAATATCTGGTATCTGGCTCCTGGGCACCCGTGCTGGCGGGGGGCGAAGCCGATATTTACGTTACCTCGGTAAGCCACGGTTCGAGAGAAGGCTCCTGGCTTTTGGTGGAGAAAGGCGCGGCGGGACTTTCTTGGCAAAGGGAGGGGGAGCTGGCTGGCATGGGGGGGGTGGCGCCTACTAAAGCTATCTATAAGGAGTGCTCTGTGCCCAGGGGCAATCTCCTGGGTGAAGAGGGTGCCTATGGCCAACTGGCAGTTCCAATAAGGGGCCTGGGTGCCCTGGGGATGGCGGGGGCGGCCTTAGGAATGGCCGAGGCGGCCATGGCGGAGGCCTTCCACCATCGGAAAGGTGCCGGCCACGACCTCGACGTCCAGCTAGCCGTAGCCGAAATGGATGTGGCGTTATCCGCTGCCCGGACTCTTCTTTTGGGGGCCGTATTCGCCCGGGACAAGGCTCCCCTCACCCCACCGGTGGACTGTTTGAAGGCCAAGGTTTTTGCTACCCAGGTGGCAGCGGCAACCATGGCGAAGGTCTATCCCCAGGGGGAAGATGACATCCACCTCGGTGCCCAGACGGCCGGCGACCTCTTCCTTTCCAACGAAGAGGCAAAAAGGATAATCGGCCACGGGCTCTTGGCACACCAACACGCGGAATAAGATTAGCCGATTAATTCCACTATGCTTTTGAATATGGCTTTCGCTACAATCAACTTAAATGCTCGGCACCAACGCTCAGAGCACTCTTTCCCAGATTGTCTCCAGGTACTTGCCCCTTCAAAGTAAATCGATCTCTTCTTCGGCAAAAAAAGGCCTTTCTTTTATCGGCGGCGCTTTATCACCATCTTCAGGAGTTTCAGCAATAGCCACGGTTTGATTTGTAATCCCAAGTTGAAATCCTACGATAGTCTGCTCTGAATACGATGGTATGAAGTATGCGCCCTCGGCAATCATCTGAACCTTCATTGAGAGCCCCCTTTCAAGAAAAACTGCCGTAGTCGTTGGTTTAACTCGGCATTTGATTTGTGGATTTCTTCCACCTCAGTTTGGCTAAGCTCCCTGTATTCATTATAGGGAGTTATCTCAGCTATGTGAATAGGCCCACCAACCTTAGGGTCTTGGGAAGCTGTCTCGGCAATCAAATATTCGGCTAAGGCTTTTGCCCTTTCTGGAGAGATTCCCGGGTCGTAATAGCGGTGCACTAGGTATACGGCGTATTGAGGAACTCCAGCCATACACGGGCTATTACCTGTGAATAATTGAGGGGCAAAATTGAACTGGCTGTTTAACAAATAAATCATCGGTTCCGGCTGCTTCTCGGACGGTAAACGGTAACCTCCCAACGTTAAAAGCACGGCAGGGCGCTGCGCTGGTGGTATATTTCCGCAACACGAGCTACAACTGTATCTACCTCAGATAATTGGTCAACCCCCTTTTTCCTCAATTCGTCCAAAAGCGTGGCACCCATCTCGCTGGCTCCAGCCAGACCGAGTCCACAACGGCCTAATGAGAAAAGCTTGTGCTGGTTATCATTGATAGCCGTTAGTCCCCGGGGGTCGCCAATTGTTCCTCGACTGTCCGCCGCAAGGATGATAGCCTGTTCCGCCTTCATACAAACAATCAGCGTCATTGCACATTCGGCCTCTCAATTATTTGGAGTAATCAGTCCAATCCTTGATTCAATCTCTCTCGGCCCCCTCAAGGGCGGTAGTGCTGGTGTAAGCCAGCCGAGAGCGGATGATATTGTGCAAGGCCTGGTGGAGGTGCTCTTCTGTCAGGGGGATGGCCCGCTGAAAGTTTGTCGAGCTAAGAGCCACCATCTTGGCCTCCTGGCAGATGGCCTCCAGCTCCGCACCAGAGTATCCCTCGGTGCGGCAGGCCAGGGTTTCCAGAATCCCTTCCACATCCAAGTGCGCCTCCAAAGGAATGCTGCGGAGGTGGATCCCTAGTATCTCCTTTCTTGTCTCCTCGTCGGGAAGGGGGATGTACAGGTGGACGCCCAGACGGGAGGGAGTAAGGATGGCGGGATCGATAAGGTCGATGCGGTTGGTGGCTCCCACTATCATTACCCCGCTCAAGGGTTCGATGCTATCTATCTCTGTTAGGAGCTGATTCACCACCCGCTCCGCCACCCGGGTGCCGCCGACATCGGGGCTGCGGGCGGGCGCTATGGAGTCCATCTGATCGAAGAATACGATGGAGGGCGCCACCTGGCGGGCCACCCGGAAGATGTGGCTTATCTGCTCTTCAGAGCGTCCCACCCACTGGCTGAAGACCTCCGATCCTCGGACCGATATGAAGTTCACCCGACACTCTTTGGCTATGGCCCGTACCAGGAGGGTCTTTCCCGTGCCGGGAGGCCCGTAGAGGAGGACACCTTTGGGCGGCCTTAGCTTCATGGCCGCAAAGAGCTCCGGGTGAAGGAGGGGTTGCTCCAGAACCTGCCGCATCCGCTCCTTGGCCGGACCGAGACCGCCGATATTCTCCCAGCTAATGTCGGCCACGGTGAGGAGGGACTCCCGCAAAGCGGAGGGACGAAGCTTGGTGAGGGCCTGCTCAAAATCCTGCTTTTCCACCACCAGATCCTCCAGGGAGACCTGCATCTCCCTCAAATCCCTGTCTCCGCCCTCCCGTAGAAGCTGGCGGCGCAAGGAGTTCAATCCCGCCTCCCGACACAACTCCATGAGGTCGGCGCCCACGAAGCCCAAGGTGACGCGAGCTATCTCCTCCAAATACCCCTCCGCCTCCGGGCTCAGGGGCATCCCCCGGGTGTGAATACGCAGGATCTCCAGGCGTCCCTCTCCTTCGGGAGGGCCGAAGTACAGCTCCCGATCGAAACGCCCCGGCCGGCGGAAGGACATGTCCACGGCTTCGATACGGTTGGTGGTGCCGATGACCATGATGCCTTCCACGCTCTTTATCCCGTCCAGGAGGGCCAGGAACTGGGTGGCCATTCGGGTGTCGGCATGGGCGCCACTCTCTCCCCGTTTGAAACCGATAACATCCAGCTCATCGACGAAGATGATGGAGGGAACCTGGGCAGCCGCCTCCTGAAAGAGCTTGCGCAGATTGGCCTCCGTCTCCCCGTAGGTGGAGCCGATAACCTCCGGCCCGTTGATGTACCAGAATTTGGCCTCGATCTCGTTGGCGATGGCCTGGGCCAGGTGGGTTTTGCCCACGCCGGGGGGACCGTAGAAAACGATGCCTCGGGGAGGGTTGATGCCCAGACGGCGGTATGTCTCCGGGAAGCGCAGGGGGATCTCTACCAGCTCCCGAACCAGTTGAATCTCTCGCCCCAGCCCTCCCACGTCTTCGAAGGTTACCCCGCCTTCCTCGGTGCCGGGAGGTATATACTTTAGCTCCACCACCGTTTGTGGTGTCATAACCCCTGGCCCCGGAGCTACCTCCAGGACTCTGAAGGCGGAGCCGGAGGCCATGGCCCACCCCAGAGAGGCACCGGGAAAGCTGGCATACAGAACTGAGTTGACCGCTACCGGCAGACGGCGAGCGCCAAAGGTCTGGGCCAGGTAGGAAGGGAGTCCGCTTATCTGGGATACGTCCACCATAGGCGCTAGCAGCACTTTGCTTACTGGCCCCACCTCCACCTTTCGCACGTCCACCGTTTCGCCCACGTGGACCTTAAGGCCCTGACGCAGGTACTGGTCCAGGCTAATGATGCCTCTTTGCTCTGGGGCCAGGGGCGGCCCGACTCGGGCCAGGGTGCTACGGCTGAAGCGACCCCGAAGCTCTACTACATCGTTCTCCTGGAGTTGCTCCCGCTCCATGGCCTGGGCATCCAGGAGAGCCCATCCCCGGCCGCTGTGATCCAGGCCCGCCCTCTCAATCTGTAATCGAATCGACACTTTCCATATCTCCTTGAGTTAACCCAAAAGACTCCGCCAACACTACTACCTAGTTGCATAAATCAGTGCACGGATGGCCAAGGAACGATACCATTCACCCTGAGCCCGTCGAAGGGCGAGGCCCAGTGGTTCGACAAGCTCACCACGAACGGTTGTTGTTACCGCCTTTTTCTGCAGGTGAGTACTACTTCCCTGGCCAGTCTGGAGCGTTCTCCAGTTGCTCGATGCCGCCGTAGCCAATGTGATAGAAGATTCTGGGGTGAGCACCAAAGATCCTCGCTTTTTTCTCAGGATCGGCGTTGAAGTGCTGGTGGGTCACCCCGACGGGAACGCAGACCAGGTCGTCCTCTTTCCAATCGTAACGCACCCCATTCTGAACGGTATAGCCAGTGCCTTCGCAAATGAAGTGCGCCTCTTCATAAACATGGCGATGCTTGCCGGAACACCCCCCGGGGGGAATCTCCTGGAGATAGCAGTCCATAGTGCGGGTCACCGTGTTAGTCCAGGGATGAACCAGGTACTTCAGCTTCCCCTGACGGGTTTGCTCCCAGGGGACACTGTCGGCGGGAACCCAGCGCACCGTCTGCATCCGCCATCGGTTCTCATCTACCACGTCCTTCAGGTAGTGGTCGTATACCGTCTTGGGCTGCTGATCATCGCTATCGGGATTCCATTTGGTAATGGCGCGGCGGTTGTACATCATGTCCTGGACATCCTGGATGATGTGGAAGGTGCCGATGGGCGACGCCTTGCGCTTGTACTCTTCGTCAAAGTCGAAGACTTCCATATCGGCGATGCCGATGTACTCGAAGATACGAGGGAGCACCGTTATACCATTCTTCTTCGGGGCTTCTTTGAAGTAGTGGCCGTGAATGCTGTAGGTGGGAACCAGGAGCACTCCCTCCCCCTGGCAGTCGTACATGACCCCGTCCTGCTCCTCGATATAGGTGCCGCCGGGCCGGTAGAAGATGGCGTCCATCCAGTGGCGATGGCAGCCGCTGGCCCCGACGGCGAAGCTGTCCTCCACCGCCCTTCCCGCCTGACCAAAGATGGTCATGGTGTAGATGGGATACCGCATCTGTTTCCAGTTGTGATGCTGCCAAGGTAGGAAGATGGAGACGCCCCCCTTTTTGGCCTGGAGCCTCTCCCCTTTGCCCTTGGGGCTGCGGTAACGCTTGGTCACCTCGCCGGTATGAACCACCCGGGGCAAGGATGCGATATGGGCATGTTGCTCGTCTCGGGTGATGTAGACATAGTCGGGAGGATACCATTCTTCCGGTTCTTCCTCTTTCTCCCGCATCATCTCCCGCTCCATAACCATGATGATGCCTCCTTTCTATTCACGCTAAAAAAATCCAGCTATCGGCCATTGAAGCCCCCCTTTGAGGCTTGGTCTTCTATCAACACCCCCATCAGAGCTGTTACTTCCCCCTTTATGCACCGGGCTGATTCTTATTCAATAGTTGAATGGTATACGAGATGCGCCTTTCCGTCATGGGCTGGGAGTATTTCTCTCCAAACCTGATGTGAAGAGGGTGGCGATGGAGCGCTTCCCGAGCGGCGGCGTCGGCGTAGTAGATGATCCGGGTGTACATATAGGGTGAATTTTCCTCGATATTGGGGCCCTGATCCACGCCGAGGATGCCGGGGACCGTGTCAAAGGCCTGGGCAGTCCGGAAATACGCCTCCTTTTGTTCCTCTGTTAGCTCTGGCCGCAGAGTGAAATGGGCGATATGGATAACCCCGGCCCCGGTTATTGAAGGCATTGGATTCCCCCTGTCTATTTTGCCCGCCACACCCTCCATAAGTCGGTGGCGTAGGTCCCGGGAAACTGCACATAGCCCTTGACCTCTTTACGGTAGGCCACACGAGAGGTCTGGTAGGTGAAAGGGAAATAGGCGTAGGCCAGATCGATGAGAAGCTTCTGTAACTCGCTGTAGGTGGCCCTCCGTTCCTCGATGTCGTATACGCTGTCCCCTTTTTCGATGAGGGCATCCACCTTTTTGGTATCCGGGTTGTTGGGATCGAAATTCTTGGGGCGAGCGCCTTTGCTATAGAACTTACCCACCAGGTCTTGATGGGGCTCAGTATCGCCGGAAGAGCCCACCGACTCTGCTTCAAAGTCGCCGGCGTTCCTCAGTGTGCTCATCTTTGCCCGCTCCACCAACTCCAACTTGGCTTTCACCCCGATCTTGGCCAGCATGCTTTGTATCATTTCCCCCTGCTGCACCCAATCGGGGAAAGCGCTGGCGACGCTCAAGGTGAACTCAAAGTTGTCGGGGACGCCCGCCTCCTTTAGCTTCTCCTTGGCTTTGGCCAGGTCCAAGGGGTAGCTCTTTATCTTGGGGTCGTGAGCCCAGGAGTCGGGGCCATAAAGTCCCTCGCTGGGGGGCTGGATTCCCTTATAGACCACTCTAGAGATGGCCTCTCGGTCGATGGCGTAGACCACGGCCTGGCGCAGGGCTCGGTTGTTGAAAGGAGGTTTCCCCTGGCTAAAGGAGATACTTACGTAGCCGGGAACAGTCTCTGCCACCAACACCAGGTTGGGGTCGGCTTTTATGATCTCGTAGTCCTTGAAGTCGAACCAGTTGTCGAATTGGACCTCCCCCGATTTTAACATGGTTAGCGCTACCGTGGAGTCCGGGATCACCCGCCAGGTGATCTGGTCTAGATAGGGTACCCCCTTTTCCCAGAAGCCAGGGAACTTCTTCACGGTGATGCGATCATCCAGGCGCCACTCCACGAATTCAAAAGGCCCGGTGCCCACCCCGTGCTCACGAAGGTCGTTATTGTATTTTTTCAAAGCCTCGGGGGATTTCATGTAGCCCGCGCTACCGGAACCAGTTTGCCGGGAGGTGGCCACAGACAGGAAAGAGGCGCTGGGTCGCTTAAGATTGAACCTAAAGGTGTAATCGTCCACCACCGCATAGGACTTTATAACGTCATCAACCTTCGCCTTTTCTTTGGACTTAGTAGCTGGGTTCATGGTACGGTCGTAGTTGGCCTTTACCACCTGGGCGTTGAAGTCTACCCCATCGTGGAACTTAACATTCTTTCTGAGCTTCATGATGACCGTAGTGGGATCGGGGAACTCCCAGGAGGTGGCCAGCTCGGGGACCGGCCTTCCCTTGACATCCAGGCCCGTAAGGCCATTATACAGGTTCCGCAACTGGAAGGCGTCCTGCCCGCCAGAGGTTATGTCTGGGTCTAGGGTGGTAGTGCCCCGCTGGGAGACGATGAGGGTACCGCCGTAGGTGGGTACGGGAGTGGGGGTCGGGCCAGCGGGCTTAGGAGTCGAGGGAGGGGTAGGAGGGGTAGTGGTGGTGGCGCAGCCCAAAAGGGAGAGCCCAACTACACCCAGCCCTATCCGCGCGCTCTCGACCAACATCCGGCGACGGGAAAGTCGCTGACTGAGACCTGGCCTCCAATAGTCGATGTCCTGACTCATGGTTGTGATTCCTCCTCTCCTGTGGATTACCTCTCTTGGCGGTGTTTAGTATCACCTTTCGTGACGGTTGCCAACGCTCCCGGCGAGGCCTGGATACCCCAATTTCCTAACAATCTCCTCTGTGGTCGAAATGGCCTCCTCCGCTAGGTAAGCTTTCTCTCGTAAACACCCAGCAGGCCGGCCTCGGCAATAGACTCTCGTATCCTTCGGTAATCGGTGATGCGCGGGACGTCTAGGCCATGCTCCACGAACTTGGGATAAGAGGGCTCGCCGCCATACTCTCTGGGAGGTGCTCCTTCGTTGACCTCGGCCAGGAAACAGCCCTGAATGGTGTTTAAAGGTAGCTGGATCCCCTCCCGCCCCAGGGCCTTGCGGGCGGCGTTGTGGGCTGCCAGCTCGGCAGAGAAGATGGAGGGAACCGCCGAGCTGTAGTGGCCCGCCCTTAGGCCGCCGACGAAGAGATTGTCTACCCCTTCCACCTTCATGGTATTGTCGTGGGGGGCGATGGAGCGGAGGCTGACCACATGACCGTCGGCGGAAAGAGGCATATAGAACCAGGCGTTTTCCCAGCCCGGTACGCGTCTCAGGTACTCCAGGGGCAATTGGAGGTTAGTTTTGGCGAAACCCACGTCAACCACCTCATAGGTGGCACCCCCCCGCCACTTGGCCATCACCGGTCGGTCGGGGTGAGGCCACATATGAGTGTAGTCCATTTTCTGGAGTTCCTCTGGCATGGGGGCCAAGAAATAGCCATCGGGGTTCTCCTCAATGGCGTGTCTCAGATCAGGGGCCAGGGTGTGGGAGAGGACCAGCTTCCTTCCCAGGTAACCGGGCCGCCCCGAAGCATCGGGGACCCCCGCCTTCTCGGAGATGCTTACCCGCTCGCCATAGATGAAGCACTGCACCATGCATAGGGCGCAGCCCTGGCCGTATTTAGTACAAGCTGCTATGCTACCAGTAGCTCCGGTAGTGTCCAGAAAGACATCCCCTTTTACCCGGGTGCCATTTTCCAGGAGGATGCTCTCCACCCGGTTACCCCTGGTCTCCACCTCCACTGCCCGAGCTCGCAGCATGACTTTCACCCCTGCGGAGTCCACCAGCTTTCTGGTTAGCTCCTCGATGGGTCTCACGTCCCAGGTGATATTGCCATCGGGGAGGCCAAAGTCCGTTTTGCGGTGCCTTTCCAGGGATTCCCACAATTTGAAGACATCGCCGCCGCCCAGGAGCTTCGCCTCCTGAATAGCTCCCCACCCCCGCAACTGTCCGCACCAGGGGGAGAGGCCGGAGAGACGATTCATCCTCTCCAGTACTACCACCTCCACGCCGGCTTTGGCTGCCACCACCGCCGCGGCACAGCCGGCGACGCCGCCACCGATGATGACCACTCGCTCCATGGCCCTCTCCTTATCTACACGAAGACGCTGTTTTTAAACGCAGACCTAACCCTGGCTCGGCTGCCAGTCCGAGGCGTTCTCCAAGTGCTCGACGCCCCCATGGCCAACCCACATGTAGGCCCGGGGGTAGGCGGCAAAGATCTTGGCCTTGTTATGGGGGTCGGTGTTGAAGTGCTGGTGGGTGACTCCGATGGGGATACATACAATATCGTCTTCCTGCCAATCGTAGCGGACGCCGTTCTGAATCGTGTAGCCGCGGCCATCGGTGACCAAGAAAACCTCTTCATAGACGTGGCGGTGCTTGCCAGAAAATCCTCCGGGAGGAATCTCCTGGAGATAGCAGTCTATGGTGCGGATGACGGAGTTGTCCCAGGGGTGGATGAGGTACTTGATCTTTCCCTGCCTGGTCTGTTCCCAGGGCTTGCTGTCCGCCGCGATCCAACGGTCCGTCTGCAACCGCCATCGGTATTCGTCAGCGGTCATCTTTACAAACCGATCGTAAATGGTCTTGGGCTCTCCCTCGGCCCACTTGACATTGCGCCGGGCATACATCATCTCCTGGGTATCCTCCCAGATGTGAAAATCCCCCAGAGGAGAGCCTCGGCGAACATAGTCCTCATCCACGTCGAAGACCTCCATGTCGGCGATGCCCAGGGGTTCGAAGATGCGAGACAGGATGGTCACGCCCCTTTTGGTAGGCGGCTCCACGAAGTAGTGGCCATGGATGCAATAGGTGGGGATGCAGACCACTCCCTCCCCTTCGCACTCATGGAGGACTCCGTCCTGCTCTTCGACGTACTTACCGCCGGGGCGGTAGAATATGGCCTCCATCCAATGGCGGTGGCAGCCGCTGGCCCCGGGCTTAAAGCCGGCCCCCGGCGTCCCCGCGGTGCCAAACCACCTCATGGTATAGATGGGGTGCCTCATCTCCTTCCAGTTGTGATGTTGCCAGGAGAGATAGATGGCCTTGCCCCCCTTGCTCTGTTGCCCCTTTTTGTCTTTAGCCGCCCCCTTGGCGCCGGGAATGAACCCTTTGATGTCCTTAGCGTGGATCACCCGGGGTAGAGAGGCGACGTGGGTGCGCTGGGCATCTCGGGGGACGTAGGTATTGGTCTGCTGCGATTCGTATTCCCGAGGCTCCTCCTCTGCCTCGCGCATCATCTCCCGTTCCATGACCATGACTTTGTTCTCCCTTCTTGCCTGGGGTTTGGCGGGCGGGCCCGCCAAACCCCATTACATTCAGAGGGTTATCTCCCAGTCTCGGACCCTTTTACTTTGATAGCCAGGTCTTCCGAGTAAAGAGGGAGGAGTAGTTCAGGCCCACATCAATACTGTGGACATTTTTGCGATAGGCGATGATGTTCACCGGGTAGGCGATGGTCAGGATGGACCATACATCCTCGGTGATGAGCTTGCCTAACTCCTGAAAGTACCGCTTCTGCTCCCCCTGGTTGTAGGTGGCCTGGGCCTTCTCCAGGAGAGAATCTAGTTGGGGGTTCTTGGCCTTGGCCATGGCGATCTTCATCTTGGAGGAGTAGTAGACCTCGATGAGGTTGCCTGGGTCATCGGCGGTGCCGGAGCTGGAGGCCAATAGTTGGTGCTCCTTGTCATCGGTGTTCCGGATTACCGTCCAGTTGGCATCCGACGTAACCGCGATGTTAAGGCGGATGCCGATCTTGGCCAGCATCTCCTTTATGACCTCGCTCATAGTCACCTCATCGGGTCGGGAGGAGGCTGCGGACACCTTGGCCTCGAAGCCGTTGGGGTAGCCCCCTTCCACCATCTTTTCCTTGGCCTTGGCGAGGTCGAAGGGATAGCCCTTCTGGGCGGGGTCATAGGCCCAAGATGCGGGAGGGAAGGGGCCCTCTCCGGGCGTGTATAGGCCTTGCCATACCGCCTGGGTCAGGGCTACCCGATCGATAGCGTAGGCCACCGCCTGCCGGATGGCTTTTTCCTTGAAGGGAGAGTTCACCATGTTGAACTGGATGGTCTTCCGTTTCCCACCGGGTTTGATTGCCACCACAATGTTCGGGTCTGCCTTCAGGACAGGTAGATCTTTCGTCTGCGCTAC
Organism: Chloroflexota bacterium; assembly: GCA_016183425.1. GTDB lineage: Bacteria > Chloroflexota > Dehalococcoidia > JACPEP01 > JACPEP01 > JACPEP01. The sequence continues at coordinate 56,635 of JACPEP010000024.1, read as the reverse complement.
TGCGATGAGCTGGATCTCGCCCGTTTTGAGCATAGTCACTTGGACATCCGAGCTGGGGACGACCCTCCAGACGAAGGCGTCCAGGTAGGGGACGCCCTTTTCCCAGTAGCCGGAAAACTTCTTCACCGAGGCTCGTTCATCCATAAGCCACCCGTCGGCCACAAAGGGACCGGTGCCGATGCCGCTGATCTTGAGGTCATTGTTCTTTTTCTTGGCATCGTAGGGCTGGGGGATCATCCCTGGCCCGGAGGAGCGGGTATTCTGGTACAGGAAGCTGGAGTTGGGCGTTTTGATGGTCATCTTGTAGGTGTAGTCGTCCAAGGCTTCGGCGGATTTGAAACTCTTCCGCAGCTCGATGGCCTGGGGCCCTTTGTGTCCCTCGTCTCCCAGGCGCTCGTAGTGAGCCTTGGCCACGGTGGCGTTGAAATCGGTGCCGTCGTGGAATTTCACCCCCCGCTTCAGCTTGAAGACAAAGGTGGTAGGATCCGGGACCTCCCAGGATTCGGCCAGCTCCGGTGCCAGACTGGAGTCGGGCTCTTCATGCAGCAGCGAGTTGTACACCAGATAGTAAAGGGTCTGGTCCGTGGACCCGCCGAAGTGCCAGCCGGGGTCGAAGGCCGGCGAGCCGTTCATAGCGCCGATGAGGGTGCCGCCGTAGGTGGGGGCTGGAGTCGGGGTGGGGCCGGCAGGCTTGGGGGTAGGTGCGGTGGATTTGGGGGTCGGGGCAGGAGCGGAGGGGGCGGCACATCCGATAAGGGTGAGCCCCGCTAACCCTATCCCCGCTTTGCCCACCCCCCTCAGGGCCTGGCGTCGCGATAGTCGCCGATTCCAGACCCCAGTCCAATAGTTCCCCTTGTTTTCCACAATGTTCCTCCTTTTCTGAACGTTATTCCCTTTTTTGACCGTTCACCAGCCTTATTAGTTTCCCGACACACCTCCTTTTCCCATGAAAACGTGGTTAGTGTAACAATTTTTTCATAGAAATGCAATGGGAAGTCTAGAGGCCATGGATAGGGAAGATGGTTCTTTTTATTTCCGCCACGCTCTCCTGGGCGAAGCCACGAGCCTCTCCCTGAACGGCGGCATCCCAGGGCGGTGGAGAGGTATCCAGCAGCTTCTTGACTCCGTAGCGCTCCTGGTAGTCGACAGGAATATCGTCGGGCCAGTCCTGGTCCATCATCACCCCGTAGGCCAGGGTCCAGAGGCGGGCGACGGCTTCGATGTCGTAGCCACCACCCCCCAGGGCCACCCAACGGGGGCCGCCGGAGGATGGACACAGCCGCCGAAACTCTCTAAACAACTGGCAGTAGCCTTCAGTGGTCAAGGCGAGATGGGCCAGGGGGTCCCGAAAGTAGCCATCCACCCCCAGTTGCGTGACCACGATATGGGGCTTGAAAGCGGACAGCAGAGGCGGCACCACCTCCTGGAAGGCCCATAGGTATACCGCGTCGCCGGTGTGGGGGGCCAGGGGCAGGTTCACGGAGTAACCCAATCCCCGTCCCCGCCCCATTTCGGTTACCCCACCCGTGCCCGGGAAAAGGTAGCGGCCCGATTCATGGAGGGAGATGGTGAGCACCTGGTTCGTATCGTAGAAGGCGTTTTGAACCCCGTCGCCGTGGTGGGCGTCGATGTCCACGTAGGCCACCCGAAGGCCCTGTCCGCCAGAGGCGGACAGGTGGGCGATGGCGATGGCGGGGTCGTTGAAGACGCAGAAGCCGGAGGCGAAGTTCGGCCCGGCGTGGTGCAGGCCGCCGGAGGGGTTGAAGGCCACGTCCACCTCCCCTCTGGCCACCAGGCGGGCCGCCGTCAGGGAGGCCCCAGCCGCCAGGGCAGAGGCCTCGTACATGCCGGGGAAGATGGGGTTGTCCCCCCACTGGCTGAAGTTGTAGCGGGCGGGGCTCACCGGTCTATCGCCCCGGCTGAAGGCCTTTACCGCCGCCAGGTAGTCCGGGGTGTGGACGGCCAGTATCTCCTCCTCCGTGGCCGGCGGGGGGCTGACCAGGCGAGACCCGGGGAGGTCGAAGGCCCCGTAGGAGCGCAGAAGCTCGTAGGTACAGGCAAGGCGGTGGGGCCTCAGGGGGTGGTCTTCCCTCAGCACGTGACTGGACTGGCTCTCATGGTAGACAAAGGCGGCCTGTCTCACGCTTCACCTCCCCCGCCCAGGCGGGTCAAGCTATCTACCTTCTTCATCATATGCCCCCAGTGGGTGCCCCGCCAGTAGAGGCGGTGGCAGCCGGGGCACTCCCGAAACTGGCCCTGGGTCTGGAAGACGTAAGGGGGCACCCGCCCCCGCACCTCATCCTTCTCTCGGTCCACCAGAGGCAGGTTGCACTCCAGGCATCGGGAGAAGGGCCGCTGCCCTTTGTCTAGCCCGAAGGCCTCCGCCACCTGGCGTAGCTGCCCCTCCAGGTCCTCTGGGCCAACCAGGAAGGTTCTCGCCCCTCGGGCCGCCGCCAGGCGTCGCCTCACCAGTTGCCGGTCCCGGGTCAGGAGCACCCTGCCCTCCCGGGCCGCCACGGCGATGAGCTCCTCGTCCTGTAACCCCTTCAGGTAGAGGGTATCGTAGCCCAGGACGCGCAGCCAGCGGGCCAGTCGGCCTACGTTGTCATCGGCGAGAAAGCGCGGCTCGGTCATAGTCCGTTACCTCACCCCCTCGATCCCCCTCTCCTTAGAAGGAGAGGGGGAGGAATTGGTGGGGGGTCTCAGAACATCCCCTACCTATCACCCTGGAGTGGTAGCTGCTCATGGTTCGACGGGCTCACCATGAACGATGGCCGCTCGCCCTGAGCTCGTCGAAGGGCCTGAGTCTGTAGGGCGGGTTTCAAACCCGCCCCTACACCATCACTGTGTCATTCTGATCCCCGCCTTGGCGGGGACGACCGAAGAATGACACGATGCTGTGATTCGTCCATAGCACTATTCCTTAGACTTTTACTATACCCCAGCTGTGATTCGTCCATAGCACTATTCCTTAGACTTTTACTATACCCCAGGCTTAAGCCTGGGGTATAGACAATATGACGGTAGTCGGCATCGTCCCCGATGCAGACGGTCGGGTCTCCGAAGGCGACTCGCCGAGGCGAGGTCAGGGACGACCCCGACTATTTGGCGCTCACTTCTTGAACTGCTCCCGGATGGCCAGCACCAGCATGGCGATGATGGTGGGCCCCAGGGCGTTCTGGACGGTCTGAAACAGCCACCCCCAGTTGTGCGCCGGGCGGGCGAAATCGGTGCGGACAATGGTGGCCTCCAGGCTGTGGATGAGGCCGTAGCCGATGATACGCAGCCCGTCCCAGAAGAAGGCGCCCGTTCCGCCCCAGAGGGCTAGGGTATGCGCTACTCCGGGAGGGTCGGAGGCCAAACGGAGGCCGGAGAAGGCGTAGAGAAGTGCCCATAAAAGCAAGAGGAGGACTGCCCACCCCGCCGCCCGCCGCCACCGGGTGCCGTAGCCGCTGAGAAGCCAGAAGGCGGTGGTCAGGGAGAGCCACTTGCGCCATCCTTTCCTCGCTAGCCGCCGCATCTCCATCTGGCCGAAGTAGAACTCCCTGGCCCCGGCGTAGTCTTCACGGTCTTTATAGCTCTTTCTCAACATGCGGTACACCCGCTCCGCCGCCGCGAAGCCCTGCTCTGCTCCTGGGGTAAAGTACACTCCCTCTGCCACCGCGAAATCCCCTTCCTTCCTGGTTTTGCGGGCCTCAAGCTCGTCCCCCACCACGTTCTCCCGCCGCCAGCGCAGCAGCCGGCGCGCCAGGGGCCAGTCCCGCCAAGGCTGGTCTATGCTCCCCCAGGTGACGTTATCAAACTCCACCTTCTCCAGGCCATAGCAGCCGGCGAAGGTGGCATCTTTTAGATGCACCGAGCGAAAGAGCACCGTTCCAAAGTAAGCCCCCCTGAAGTCAGCCCGGCCGTGGAATACTGTTTTCTCCTCATCACCCTGGAAAACCACCCGCCCCGGGCCGTCCAGTCGCGCCCCCCAGAAGTGGGCGGCCCCCGTGAAGTTGGCCCCCCAGAAGTCGGCGTCCCCGGTGAAGGTGGCCCTGAAGAAGTTGGCGTCCCCGGTGAAGGTGGCCCCCCAGAAGTCGGCGGCCCCCGTGAAGTTGGCCTCCCCGAAGTTGGCGTCCCCGGTGAAGGTGGCCCTGAAGAAGTGGGCGGCCCCCGTGAAGTTGGCCTCCCCGAAGTCGGCGTCCCCGGTGAAGGTGACCACGCTGAAGTCGGCCCATTCCGGGAAGACAAAGCCCACATAGTTGCCGTCCCCACTTGCTTTCTTTGCCGCCAGGGCGGCGCGGAACTCCGCCACGGGCTTCTTCTCGTCTTTAGAGTGGAAGAGGCACATGTCCTCCCCGGGCCGCCGCGCCAGCTGTGATTCGTCCATAGCACTATTCCTTAGACTTTTACTATACCCCAGGCTTAAGCCTGGGGTATAGACAATATGACGGTAGTCGGCATCGTCCCCGATGCAGACGGTCGGGTCTCCGAAGGCGACTCGCCGAGGCGAGGGCAGAGACGACGCCGACTACATGGGCTACCCCAGGCTGAAGCCTGGGGCTACGGCGCTGTCATTCTGATCTCCGCCTATGGCGGGGAGAAGAATCCGGATTCTGAGGGAGTCCGCCTTAGGCGGACTCCCTCAGAATGACACAGCCGCACTCCCTCAGAATGACACGATAATGTCACTTTATTTTGTTTAAGACCATAAGTGTGGGGTATCAAGGGGCAAGCCCCTACTTCAGCCGCTGCCCCATGTTGGCGGCGAACTGATTCATCATCTCCTCGGACTTCCTCCTGATGAGGCCGGAGCCGAGCTGCCCCAGCTTCCCCATGAAGCTGACGTCGCTGGTGAGACGCACCTCGGTCTCCTGGGGGGAGGTCTCCACCAGGCTCATGGACATCCTGGCCCGCACGGAGCTGGCCACCCGGTTGTCGGTGCCCTGGGCGACGAGGGAGGCCGTGTAGCGGTCGTGATCCATCTCGGTGAGGGTCACCTTCCAGTTGAAGGCGAAGGAAAAGGGCCCGATCTTCACCTTCTGGATGCCGGTATAGTTAGTATCGTCAATGGTTTCCACCTTCTCCACGCCGGGAAGGCATTGGGCCAGGGTCGCGACGTCCATGAGGAAATCCCATGCCTTCTCCCTGGGGGCCGGGGCGACAAACTTCTGCTCAAACAGCATCGATACCCTTTCTCCTATCCAAACACGAACCTCGCCCCCCTTCGCTCCCGCTCAGGTCTCGGTCCCCCTCTCCCCGCCAAAGGCGGGGAGAGGGGGAAGAATTGGGAATCAGGAGGACACCCCTTCGACGGACTCAGGGCAGGCCCCTGAAACCCCTGCCAGAGGGGCGAAGCCCCTCTGGTCTCCCTTTTCTAGCTGTAGTCGGGGTCGTCTCGACCCCGGCGAGACTATACTACCAAAGCCGACCTAAGATGCCGCCACCTGGGGGGCAGCCGCCTTTTTCTTGGCCCAGGCCGTCATTACCTCCTGAACCGTCACCACCGCGCCGTAGTGGTTCTCTATGTTGCGCAGGGTGGCCTGGTGGGCCTCGCGACTGGTGCAGGCGGCGCCGTCGCTGACAAAGACGATGTAGAAGTCCTTCATGAAGCCGTCCCGGGCCGTGGACTCCACGCAGACATTGGTGGCCACGCCGGTCATGATGAGGGTTTTGATGCCCCGGCTGCGCAGTATCAGCTCCAGGTCGGTATCCACGAAGGCGCTATGGCGGTGCTTGACCACCACCACCTCCCCCGGCTGGGGGCGCACCTGGTAGAACTCTGCCCCCCAGCTCCCCTCCTGACAGGACATGCGATACTCCCGCTGGAAACGCAGTCGCCGCTCCAGGGCCACTGGAGAAATAGTCCACGGGCTGCTCACCATCTGGACAAAGACGATGGGAACCTTCTCCTCCCGGGCCCGGTCGATAAGGCGCAACAGGTTGGGCACCATGGCCTGGATGTCAGAGACGTCCTCCCCCCGCTTGGCCAGAGCCCCCTCCCAGTGGCAGAAATCGTTCTGGACGTCCACTACCACCAGGGCGGCGTGGCCGGGGTCCACCTTCTCCTCCAGGGTGCGCAGCACCCTGGCTTCGATCTCCTCCATACCTAGCATCTTTCTCCTCCTTTGACGCCGACGGTCGGGGTCAGGGACGGCCCCGACTACTAGGGATGGTCTTAGGCCATCCCTTACAGACCTACTGCCTGCCTTTTGATTTGTTCTATCAGCCCACCCCCCGCCAACAGACTTATCAGGAAAGGAGGCAGGGGTGGGGCGTGGAAGACCTCTCCGGTTCTCAGATTGCGCACCTCTCCCGCCTCCACGTCGATAGCTAGATCGTCCCCCTCCTCCACCCGCCCCTTCCAGGAGCACTCCAGGGCGGGCAATCCCAGATTCAGGGCGTTACGGAAGAAGATGCGGGCGAAGGACTCGGCCACCACCGCCGAGATGCCGCAGTATTTGAGGGCCAGGGTGGCCTGCTCCCGGCTGGAGCCGCCGCCGAAGAACCGCCCCGCCACCAGGATGTCCCCCGGCACCACCCGCTGGACGAAGGTGGGGTCAATGCCCTCCAGGGCATGTTTGCCTAGCTTCTGGGGGGCAGCCGTGAGGTAGGCCGAGGGCAGGATGGACTCGGCGCTGACCTTGTCGCCCACCAGGCGGGCCTTGCCAGATATCTTCATAGTCCTCACCCCCTCTGTCCCCCTCTCCCCGCCAAAGGCGGGGAGAGGGGGAGATTGAAGGGATTTGGGGGTGTCCCCCAAACCCCCGCCAGGGGGCATCGCCCCCTGGACCCCCACATTTCCATAGCGGTGACATTGCTAAACACTGCGTTTGGGACTGATTCTACAACCGTCGCGGGTCGGCGATCTTTCCCGCCAGCGCCGAGGCGGCCACTACCGACGGGGAGGCGAGGTAGGTCTCCGTGCCCCGTCCCATGCGGCCGGGGAAGTTTCGATTGGTGGTGGCGATGCATACCTCCCCCTGGGCCATGATGCCGCCGTGGATGCCGCCGCAGGCGGCGCAGTTGGGATTGGTGACCACCGCTCCCGCCTCCAGAAAGGTCTCGATGAGTCCCTCCCTGATGGCCGCCAGATAGACCTCCTGGGAGGCAGGCACCACCAGCATCCGCACCCCCCGGGGAATTCGCCTCCCCTTGAGCACCGTCGCCGCCTGGCGCAGGTCCTCCAGCCGTCCGTTGGTGCAAGAGCCCAGAAAGGCCTGGTGGATCTCCTTCCCCGCCACCTCCGAGATGGGCTTCACGTTCTCCACCGCCGGGTGGCAGGCCACCTGGGGCTCCAGGTGGGAAACGTCCATCTCCACCGTCGTCTCGTAGGTGGCGTCGGCATCGGGCAGCACCGGCTCCCCCTGGCCACGCGCTCTATCCCTCAGGTAGTCCAGGGTAACACCGTCCGCAGCCACCATCCCCACCTTGGCCCCCGTCTCGTTGGCCATGTTGCACAGGGTGAGACGGTCGCTCATCCCCATTCCCGCCACGGCAGGCCCGGCGAACTCTATCCCTCGATAGTTAGCGCCGTCGGCCCCCAGCCGCCCCACCGTCATGAGGGCCATGTCCTTGGCCGTCACTCCAGGGGGGAGCTGGCCGATGTAGACCAGCTTTATGGTAGGGGGCACCTTGAACCACAGCCGGCCAGTGGCAAAGACCTGCACCATCTCTGTGGCCCCGATGCCCGTGGAGAAGGCCCCCAGAGCGCCGTAGGTGCAGCTATGGGAATCGGTGCCCACGATGAGGCTGCCGGGCAGCACGTGTCCCTTCTCTGCCAGCACCTGGTGGCAGATGCCGTCCCTCAGGTCGTAGAAATTGAGGATGCCGTAGTCCCCAACGAACTCCCGGAGGTGCTTCTGGAGGGTGGCCGTGGCCTCGCTGTCGGCGGGCACGGCGTGGTCGTTGAAGACGACGATTCGGGCGGGATCCCAGACCTTCTCGATGCCCAGCTCCCTAAGGGTGAGGCAGGAGGGAGCGCCCGTTATCTCGTGGATCATGGCCAGGTCTATCTTGGCCTCCACGAACTCCCCCGCCGCCACCCTCTCCCGCCCCGAGGCCCGAGCCAGAACCTTTTCCGCCATGGTCATGCCAGCCATTGCCACTCGCCTTCCTGCGTTATACCGACGGGGAAATATTACTAGCCTCCGTGTTCGCCCCTCTAGCATATGACCGCTTCCCTTCTTAGTCAACATTTGGAGTCCCCGATTGACACCTTCTCACAAACCGTACTACAATTGGCTCGCCGCCAGACATGATGGGGTAACGGCGGCGAAGAAGGAGGTGTTACATGCCCATGGAGGTGAAGGCCATTTTCCAGCTTTTCCACGTGGTGGCGGCGGTGTTCATGGCGGCGCCCCTGTACGCACTTATCATTACTGGTGAGCGTGCCCGTTTCCCGGTGCCCATGAATTTTAACACCGACCGCTATCTGGAGAATCTCCTCAAGAACCAGCCCCTGCGTTGCTATGTGTACCTGGGTACGGTGCTGGTTACCGGTCTGGTGCTGATAAGCACCGATGGTTTTGATTGGAGCGCCCTTGTTCTCAACTCCTCCCTGGTTATCAAACTCGTGGCCTTTCTGCTGCTGGTAGGTCTCTTGTCTTACGTTCATTTCAGCATTCAGCCGCAGATCGAGAAGCTGATGGGGCCGGGAAACGCCGGCGCTCCTATTCCGGAGGCGGTTCGGCCTCGTATTGCCGCTCTGCGCTTCCGTCGCCGGCGACTGGCTGCCGTCTGCCTTTTTTTGGTTCTGACGGCAGTAATCATGGGACTGAGAGTGCTTTCAGGCTACAGTATATATCTGGCGTTGGTTTTCATCGTTCTGGCCGCCCTCTTTGCCTGGCGGACATTTAAGGCTATAGTGCCTTACGGATGGATTTAAATAGGGGAGGGAATCCTTTTCCGCCAGACGCTAACAAATTGCCCCTGGGCGTTACCCGTTGTGGGAGTCGGGAGCTGCACTGGGGGAAACGCACCTACATCATGGGTATCGTTAACCTCACCCCGGATTCCTTTTCTGGCGATGGCCTGGACAAGGATGTGGATAGCGCGGTGGCTTTGACGCGGCGCTTGGAGGCTGAAGGAGCGGACGTCGTCGATGTGGGTGGCGAGTCCACCCGGCCCCGGGCGGTGGCGCTGTCTGTGGAGGCAGAATTGGAGCGGGTGATACCCGCTATTCGACGGCTGGTGGCGAAGGTGGGGGTTCCCGTTAGCGTCGATACCTACAAGGGAGAGGTGGCTCGCCAGGCAGTGGCCGCCGGAGCAGCCATGGTCAACGATGTGTGGGGGAAAGACCCGGAAGTGGCTCGGGTGGCGGCGGAGGCAGGGGTGCCCCTGGTGCTTACCCATAACCAGGAGCCCCGGGCCTATCGAGATGTGGTGGCGGAGGTGGCGGCTGGCCTAAAGGGGAGCATGGAGCGGGCCCTGGCGGCGGGGGTGTCCTGGGAGAACATCATTATCGACCCCGGCATCGGCTTTGGCAAGGCGCGGGAGCACAACCTGGAGCTTCTGGGACGCCTGGAAGAGTTGGCCTCTTTGGGGCGGCCTATCCTTCTGGGAACCTCCCGTAAGTTCGCCCTGGGGCTGCCTCGAGGAGCGCCCGTGGCCCAGCGTATCTGGGCTTCGGCGGCCACCGTGGCTATAGGCATCGCCAAGGGATGTCATATGGTACGCGTGCATGACGTTAAAGAGATGGCTCTGGTCTGCCGTATGAGCGACGCCGTAGTGAGGAGGGTGCGTCCATAACCCCTGGGGATACCATGCCACGGCGGTCAGCGGGGGTGGTGGCCTACTTGGGATTGGGCTCCAACCTGGGGAATCGGGAACAAAACCTGCTGGAAGCGCTGCGCCGCTTAAGGACAAAGGTAGCGGTGGTGGCTGTCTCTTCTCCCTATGATACAGAGCCCTTAGATTACCAGGACCAGCCTCCCTTCATCAACGCAGTGTGCCAAATCGCCACCTCTTTGTCGCCCCAGGAGCTTCTGGCTTGCGTAAAAGAGATAGAAGGGGCCATGGGCCGGCAGCCCTCCGTCCCCAAGGGTCCTCGCCTTATTGATATTGACATCCTTTTCTACGACAATATAGAGATGGAGAGTGAGTCTCTGACCTTGCCCCACGCCGCCGCCGCGGAGAGAGCCTTCGTTTTGGCTCCCCTGGCGGAAGTGGCTCCGCACCTGCTCCACCCGGGACGGCAGCGGACGGTGATGCAGCTTCTGGCAGAGGTGTCGGGCAAGCAGAGAATCGCCAAAAGAGAGTGGCCAACGCCTTAGGGGTTCTCAGTTTCTCCTTATGTAGGGGATAGACGAGGAAGAAATAAATGTATCAGGTGTCCATTCAAGACCATTTTGACGCTGCTCATTATCTGAGAGACTATGGCGGCCGATGCGAAAACCTCCATGGCCATCGCTTTGTGGTGGCAGTGACCCTGGAGGCCCCTGGCCTCAACGAGATCGGCCTGGTCTATGACTTCACGGCCCTCAAGGGGCATGTGAAAGAGATCCTGTCTCGCTTCGACCACACCTGCCTCAACGATATGCCCTCTTTTCAGGGCCGGAATCCCTCCTCGGAGAATATCGCTGCTACCGTCTACGAGGAACTAGCGGCCAGGCTGGTGGGCGCGCCGGCGGTCCTTCGCCAGGTTCAGGTCTGGGAATCCCCCGAGGCGTGGGCTACCTATATACCAGAGGGGTAGCGGGCCACCTAAGATGAGGTAGTCGTTTTCTCCGTTGGTTGTGGAGCGGGAATCTCTGTCTCGGTAACCATCATGGTCCAGCCGATCCAAAAGCCCAGGGCCAAGATGGCGCCGAAACCGATGATAACGGGAATAGCCACCGCCCAGTAGCTCTGATACCAGAGGCCCCACACGAAGAGGACAGCCGCCACGACAGTTCCGATACAGATGAGAGCGCCACCCAGCCGCGATTTGTCCATTGCTCACCTCCTGAATATCAAATATTAAGCCCGTGATTCAGGGATAAATAATATCAGCCTCGTGCCCGGGAAGCAAGCCCTACTTTTTGAGGGGTCTACGCTGTTAAGTGTGAAAGAGGGGATGAAATGAGTTGAAAGCACCCGCTGGCTCCGGGCGCACCCGGGAAATTTTATTCTGGGGCCTGGCTTATGGAGGGCGGGGATACCGGGCTAGGTTTGGGGCAGCCAGGTCTCTAGAGGCCCCGCCGGGACGGCACCCTTTGTCTCCTCTCCTCGGAGGGAGTGCCATTTATCCACGTACTCCCTCACGGCAATGACGAATTCGGCGTGACTCCAGGTTAGGGGTGAGACGGAGAGGGGAGAGCCGTTGTAGGCGTTTATTTGCTCCGCTAACACACCGCTGGGTAGGGCGTGCTCCACCAACCAGCTCAGGATTTCTCTGGCTTGTGCCAGCTCGTCCCGGGTCTGAGCGTGGGCGATGTAGTAGCGGGCCAGCCAAAGGGTGCAGATGAACCAGGGATTGCCCGGAACCATCCACATATCTTGGCTTGCCCAGTGATAGCAGTCTCCTTCATAGCGGGCCAATCCTCCCACCGCGGTTTTGACCCACAATCGTCGCCGCACTGCCTCTATCGTGCTTTCGATGAGGGGATCGGTGGCGGGGAACATCCCCAGGAGAAAGAGCCCGCAAAGGCTGCTGTCGATAATGTAGTCTCGTTCCAGGGTGCCGTCCCCGCGGGGGTTCACCGTGCGCACAAAGCGGCCAAGCTCTTTGTCGTAGAGATAGGTGGCAGCGGCCCTCTTTATTTCCTGGGCTGCCTGACGGTAGGTATTCTCAAGGCCGTATTCCCGAAAGAGATGGCAGAAGTTGGCGGCTGCCTTAAGGCCGGCCCACACGGCGGCGATGGTGAAGGCGTGGATGCCTCGCCGCTCCTCCCATAGGTCGTAGGAAGGGTTGGGGAGGCCGGTGCGCTGGTCTCGATAGCGCACCATGAAATCGGCGGCACTCTTTATCAAACGGCGGTAAAGTAGGCCAAGAAACTCAATATCCCGATAGCGTTGGTAATGCTCCCACAAGCTGTAGAGGATCAGGCCGGTTTCGTCTTCCTGTATGGGAAGCTGGGGATGACCATCGGCGTCCACCCTGGGATGCCAGGCGGCCTGGTCTCCCAGGGGGGTATAGCGCTGTTCCAGGTAGCCATGCCGAGAGATGACTTGAGCGCAAAACCCAAAAAAGCGTCGCGAGAGCTCCCCTTGCCCCACGTGGTCGAGAGCCAGGGCAACTACGGCGCCATCCCGAGGCCACATATAAGAGTAGGTGTCCCGAAGAAAATGGGTGATGCCCCCATCGGTGGCGGCAATGATGGGCCCTCGATTATCGATCTGGGTGCGTATGATGAGGATGCTTCGCTTGCACAGCTCAATGATGTCAGAGGATAGGTCGGCGAAGTTCAGTTCCTCTTTGTCGACCCACGTCTGCCAGTAGTCCCGGGTACGGACGATGAGGCTTTGGGGGCCGCGTTCTCGCAGTATCATGTCCAGGCTGCGTAGCTCGTCCAAGGAGGTGCCCGCTATCAACCAATGGTACGTGGTGGCGCTGCCCAGTGGGGGCAGGACTCCCGGGTGAAGGGCGATGGTGGCGTCCACGGAGCCCCCTACGATGGGATTGCCGTCCAGAACGCCGTCTTCGGCGTCACGCCAGGTGCCTTCTTTGCCCTTTTCTCCTTCGATGGCTACTCCGGTAGACCAGCCGTCTATGCCCACCTTGTTCCCGGCCTGGCCGCCCATTAGGAAGTACCGCTTTTCTTTAAAGGCTACTATTGACTCTAGCTCAGCGTCGTAGTAGACGGTATCGCCTATTTTTACCCCGTAGAGGTGGAAATCGTAGTGGAAGAAGAGACGGACCTCCCGAGGGGTGGGGGCGTCGTTGGTGATATGTATCTGGCGCACAAAGATGTTGCGGTCAAAGTCCACCGCATCACGGAAGGTCAGGGTTACGGAGGCTTCCCGGTGACGGGCGACGACTTGTGTTACCAGGCTGTCCGGAACGTAGCCCAGGCTCTTTTCCCATGCCGGGTCGTCGATCCAGAAGAAGCAACCGTCGATCCATATTCCGGTGCGGCAGGTGGCGCCGGCGGTATGGTTCTCTTGACCGATGCAGGGGAAGAAGATATCCCTCACATTGTAGTTGGCATCAAAATTTACCAGTAGGTTGCCGTTGGAAAGGGGGAGGTCGCGTGCCATCGTCGGTAACCTTGGCTATTTGAGCCTTATTCTTTGAATGAAGAGGCCACTTTTACTGGGGATGGTTCGTTTCTCATTCCAGGGGCAAGTTTAGCATAATCATGGCGATTTTCCTAGAGGGGTTTTAGGCGCCCTCGCCCCCTGTAAAAAAGGGGAAATTTCACTAAAAAAGTGGTGGGGTACGATTGCAAGGGGAGTTAAAAAGGTGGTATACTGAGGCCAAGAGAAGGGAAAAATGAGAGTGGGCTTGCCCCACTTTTTTATTGGTGTACATCGGCCCGCCACAGGCGGACAGAGGAGGATGTCACCGAGGATGAAAAGCGACTTTTTGTTAGCTATTTCGCAACTCGCTGCCGAGAAGAACCTGCCCCGGGAGGTGGTTCTGGATGCGGTGGAGACAGCCTTGGCCTCTGTCTACAAGAAAGACCCCAACATCGGCAACCAGAATGTCACGGTAAAGGTTTTGCCCAATACCGGGGAGGTGAAGGTTTATTCCCATAAAACGGTGGTGGCGGAGGTGCAGGACGGCAAGACGGAGCTTTCTCTGGCCGAGGCTCATCTCCTGAAGGCCACGGCCCAGTTGGGGGATGTGGTGGCGGTGGAGGTGGCCGCCCGGGATGCCGGCCGCATCGCCGCCCAGACGGCAAAGCAGGTGGTGCTTCAGCGTCTGCGGGAGGCGGAGCGGGATGTGGTCTTTGAGGAGTTCTCCGGTAAAGAGGGGGATATCGTCAGTGGCATTGTGCAACGCATCGAACCCAAGCAGATAGTTATCGACTTGGGGAAAGCGGAGGCAATCCTTCCTGCTTCAGAGCAGGTTCGCAGCGAGCACTATCGCTCCGGCCAGCGGATCAAGGCCTATCTTTTGGAGGTATCTCGAACTGGTCGGGGGCCCCAGGTGGTGGTATCGCGCACCCACAAGAACTTTGTGCGGCGTCTCTTTGAATTGGAGGTGCCCGAGATCCATAAGGGCATTGTAGAGATAAAGTCCATCGCTCGGGAGCCTGGCTATCGCAGTAAAGTGGCCGTAGCGGCTATCCAGAGTGGAGTGGACGCCGTGGGCTCCTGTGTCGGCCTTCGGGGTATCCGCATTCAAAACATTGTCAACGAGATAAGTGGGGAGAAGATTGACGTGGTGCAGTGGCACCAAGACCCGGTGGTCTTCGTGGCCAATGCCTTGAGCCCGGCCCAGGTACTAAGTGTCAATGTGAATCACGAAGATAAAAAGGCCACGGTGGTGGTGCCCGACCGTCAGCTTTCCCTGGCCATCGGTAAGGAAGGCCAGAACGCGCGCTTGGCGGCCAAGCTCAGCGGGTGGCGCATCGATATCAAGAGCGCCAGCGCTGTCCAGGTGGAGCGGGTGGCCGAGGAGGTGGTGGTGGTGGTGGCGCCTCCCCAGGAAGAGCTGGTTCTGGAGACGGCGACCCTTGAGATGGAGCCGGTAGGGATTGTTCTGGAGGCATTGCCAGCGCTGCCTGAACCCGCGGTGGCGGAGGTGCTGCCCGCCGCATCCCTGGTGGGGGCGGAGTTGCCCAGGGTGGCCGCCCAGGAAGAAGTACCCGAAGAGAAGCCGGTGATATCGGCAGTGCCTTGGGAGGGGAAGGCGAAGGTTCGCTTTGCCGAGGAGGTCTTGCCTTCCAGCCGAGGTAAGGCTAAGAAGCAAAAAGGCAAAAAAGGACGAGAGGAAGAAGAGGCAGTGGGTGCCGTAAAGGCTAAGAAGCGCTCCCGGGTCTCCTATGAGGGAGAGGATGACGAGTATATAGCGGAGGAGGACATTTAGAGGGCGATATGGCTCTGACCAGAGAGGGGCTGCCTGAGCGAACATGCATCGCCTGTCGGCGCAAAGGGCCCAAAGAAGAGTTCTGGCGGCTGGTGCGCCGGGGGGATGGACGAATAGAGTTGGACCTGAGGGGACGTCTGCCCGGTCGCGGGGCATATCTGTGTCGCCGCGGGGAGTGCTGGCGTCGGGGGCTGAAGGTGAAGTCGGTAGCCCATGGCCTTCGTTGCCCGGTGGCTCTTGAGGATGTGGAGGGCCTTTTTCGGGACCTTTTAGTATTGGCCCCAAATAGGGGGAGTGAGGAATAAGATGCCGAGGAGAGGCGGTAGAAGGGCGCCAAGGGTGAGGAGACGGCTGCCGGAACAGAACGGCGATGGGAGCGTGGCTCTGGATTTGGACACGGTTCCCCATGTCCGGCAGGAGGTGACTATCCCTTCCCCTCTTACTGTGAAGGAGCTTTCTGACATCCTGGGCGTAAGCTCCATCGAGGTCATTAAAGCCCTTATGAAGAACGACATCATGGCTACTATCAACCAGAGCGTCGATTTCGATACGGCGGCCAAGGCGTCTAGCGAGTTGGGGTTTGAGGCGCGGCGCGAACCCAAAGCAGTGGTGCGAGCTCCCGCCACGGCGACTCTGGTGGTGGAGGGTGACGTAGCCCATCTAAAGCTGCGCCCGCCCGTAGTGACCATCCTGGGTCACGTGGATCACGGCAAGACGAGTCTTCTGGACGCCATACGGGAAACCAATGTCACTGCCACCGAGGCGGGTGGCATGACCCAGCATATCGGTGCCTATCAGGTGGAGTACCAGGGCCACAAGATAACCTTTTTGGATACCCCAGGCCATGAGGCCTTTACGGCCATGAGGGCCCGGGGGGCCCAGGTGACGGACATCGCTGTTTTGGTGGTGGCCGCCGACGACGGCGTCATGCCCCAGACGGAGGAGGCCATGGACCACGCTCGGGCCGCTGGCGTGCCCATAGTAGTGGCTATTAATAAGATAGACAAACCGGGGGCCAACCCGGAGCCGGTGAAGCGGCAATTGGCGGAAAGGGGTCTCCTCATCGAGGAGTGGGGTGGCGACGTGGTATGTGTTTCTGTTTCGGCTAAGAAGAGGCAAGGCATCTCGGAGCTGCTGGAGAATATCCTGGTAGTGGCCGAGGTTCAGGAGCTTAAAGCCAATCCCCACCGTCCGGCGGTGGGGGTGGTCATTGAGGCGGCCATGGACAAATCTCGGGGGCCTCTGGCCACAGTGCTGGTGCAGATGGGAACCCTCAAGCTGGGGGATTGTGTGGTGGCGGGCGCTTATTGGGGCCGGGTGAAGGCCATGTTCAATGACAAGGGAAAGCATGTACGACGTGCCGATCCGTCTACCCCCGTTAAGCTCCTGGGCCTGGATGGTGTCCCCCAGGCAGGGGACATGGTGCGGGAGATGCCCGATGAGAAGTCGGCCCGGGCCGCCGTCCAGGAGCAAGCCAGCAAGATGGTCGAGGCCGCCACGCACCGCAAAATATTTAGCCTGGAGGACCTCTTTGCTCAAGAGGGCCAGGTAAAAGAGCTGAGGCTCATCTTGAGGACGGACGTTCAGGGTAGCATGGAGCCGATAAGGACCTCGGTGGAACGTCTGGCCACCGAAAAGGTTAGGGTTGCTTTTATTCACACCGGCGCCGGTAGTATTAACGATTCCGACGTTCTCCTGGCGGTAGCCTCCCGAGCCGTTATCTTGGGCTTCAACACCCGTGTTGAGCCTGGGGCGCGGCGCCTCGCCGATGTCGAGGGGGTGGACATCCGCCTCTACAACATCATCTACGACCTGGTGGGGGACATGGAGCGGGCCCTGGGTGGTCTGGTAGAGCCCGTCTATCAAGACGTAGTGGAGAGCCACTCTGAGGTGCGCCAGGTATTCCATGTCAGCGCTCGGCCGGGGGTGGTGGCGGGCCTCTATGTGACGGATGGGGTGCTGAACCGAGGTAGCCTGGCCCGCGTCTTGCGTAAGGGCCAGGTGGTCCATGCCTCCCGGTTGGTTAACCTGCGGCACTTCAAAGACGATGTTAAAGAGATGGCCGCAGGGTTTGAATGTGGGGGGGTTGTCGAAGGCTTTGTTGCCTATGAGGTAGGCGACATAATAGAAACCTATCGCCGGGAACGAAAGCCCTAGCTGACCTGGTTCACCAAAGGCTCCTCCAGAGTGCTTATGGCAGTCTTACCACCGGTCTTTCTTCTCAAGGCAGCGAGAAAGGAGGCATCATGGCCCTGACCCATCGTCGTGAGCGCATCGGCGACCTTATTCAGGTGGAGATAAGCAACATCCTGCGCCGCGAGGCCAAAGACCCGCGCCTGAATGCTTTGTGGAGCGTTACCAACGTAGCTGTCTCAATGGATTTGAAATACGCGCGTGTTTTTGTCAGTGTTATGGGCACGGAGGAGGAGAAGCAACGGGTTCTTCAGGGTCTGGACTCGGCCAGCGGCTTTCTGCGGCGAGAGTTGGGGTCTCGTCTCACCTTGAGGCGCATCCCCCAACTGGTATTCCAGCGGGACGATTCCATCGAACGAGGGGCTCACCTTCTGCAGTTGATAAAGGAAGTTTCGTCAGAGGGGGCTGCCCATCCGGAGGAGGGGATATCGCCGGCTGCTCCCGAGCCGAGAGAAAGGTAGCGCCTCCTTTATTGACTCCAGCATCCATGGTATACTGAACGTCCTCAAGCCGCCCGGGAAAACCTCTTTTCAGGTGGTGGCCCTGGTGCGGCGGCTGAGCGGGCAGCGACGGGTGGGCCACGGCGGTACTCTGGATCCTCTTGCCAGCGGGGTGTTGCCCATCTGTATCGGCCAGGGAACGCGAGTGGTACCCTACCTAGCCCAGGGGCGCAAGCTGTACCGGGCCACTATGGAGCTGGGAACCATCACTGATACCTACGATGCTCAGGGCCAGGTATTAGAACGACGCGACCCTTCTGAAGTAAGCCGCAACGTGGTGGAGAGGGCCTTGGTATCCTTTGCGGGTTCCCAGTGGCAGGTGCCCCCTATGTACAGTGCGCTGAAACGGGGGGGTAAGCCTCTCTATGCATGGGCTCGTCAGGGAGTGGAACTGCCTCGGTCTCCCCGAAGGGTAGACGTCTTCAAGCTAGAGTTGGTTGATTGGCAGCCGCCTCTGGTTACCCTGGATGTGGAGTGTGGCTCGGGAACCTACATTCGCTCCCTGGTCCATGATCTTGGCATGGCCCTGGGCTGTGGCGCCCATCTGGTGGGCCTGGTTCGCCTCAGAAGCGGTTTTCTGTCCATAGATGATTCCTTGGCTGTGGACAGCCTCCCCGATGTTTTCTCAAACCAATACTGGCTATCCCTTCTTTATCCTATAGATTTTCCTCTTTTGGATTATCCGGCGGCCATTGTCTCGCCCCAGTGGGAGGAGGTTATCGGCCACGGTTCCGACATAGCTCTGGTGTCCCAAAGAGAGCCGGGGGAGATATGTCGCATTTACACCCAGGACGGGCGGTTTATTGCCCTGGCGCGATTCAAGGCAGATACCGGGAGCTGGCACCCCTTTCGGGTTTTTTGTGTGAAGAAGGAATCTTTGGGGATAAATCCCTTGACAATGGACACAGAACAGGTATAATCCACCAAGCTACGTGTGATGGGGTGCCACAAGGCCGATGGATAACGAGGGTAAGAGGGGACGGCTTTAAAGGCCGTGATATTCAAGGAGGGGACTAATGGAGATCTTCTGCGTTAAGTGCCGCACCAAGAGGGACATCAAGAACCCGGCGTCCGTGACCCTCAAAAACGGGCGCAAGGCGATGCAGGGCACCTGCCCGGTCTGCGGCACCAAGGTCTTCCGCATCGGCAAGGGTTCCTAACCGCCCGGGCGCTCAAGGGTCTTATTCATATCCTATCCTTTTCAGTAGGAGATGAGGGTTTTCCGTCACTAGCTGGCGGGCCTCCGCCTCATCCAAGCCAGCGCCCCGAGCCACCACCAGGGCCGCCTCAGCGGTGAGAAGGTCTTCATCGTGGGCGTCGGAGTCGACGATGAGGCGTGCTCCCATGGCCCGGGCCAGCGCGGCCACGTGACCGTTAGCGAGGCAATGGCCGCGGCGGGCGGTAATTTCCAAAAAGATGCCCTGGGCGGCGGCTAGCCTGGCCTCTTCCGCTGAGATAAGGCCGGGATGAGCCAGAATATCCACGTGGGCTGAGGATAGGGCGGCTCGGTTGGTGCCCGGCTCCACGGGCTCCACGGGGCTCTCGCCATGGACGACGACGATCTTGGCTCCCAACTCTTTAGCCTGTCGGGCCAGGCGGGGGATGGCCGCGGCGGGAACGTGGGTCAGCTCCACCCCCGGGATGGCCAGAAGGGGCCAGGATTCGTTCACCAGGGCGCAGTCCAGGCTCACCGCCTGGATTACCTGGGCCAGGGAGCCCATAGCCACGTGGTCGGTGATGGCCAGCGCTTTATAGCCACAGACGATGGCCCGGCGAGCCAGCTCCACGGGAGTAAGCTCACCGTCGCTGTGGATGGTATGGGTATGAAAATCGTAGGTCATGTCGTTCTCCCCTAAGGTGTGACCCCTGAATTGGCACTAAATGTACTATACCATCAATCTGGGTGCGTGTCTCGGTTGATCCGAATATGGCGGTACGCCGGTTTAGTGGCGGTGGGCCGATGCGAGTTGTCTCGAATCCGGCGGCCATGTATAATTCAGTCGCAAATGAAACTGGCTCTTTCGCATTGGAGTCCTCGGATGCAGACTTCGGGGGTAAAGAGAGGGGCTTTTTGGTCGGGAAGTTAGCATCAATAAGGAGGGGTTGCCATGGCAAGTAAGATTGGCATCAACGGCTTTGGACGCATCGGGCGCCAGGTGCTGCGGTCTGTCAATCAGTACCACAAGGATAGCCTAGAAGTGGTGGCGGTTAACGACCTCACCAATCCCAAAACCAACGCCCACCTGCTAAAGTACGATAGCAACTACGGGGCCTATCCCGGCGCGGTGGCGGCGGAGGGCGATTCCCTGGTGATAGACGGGAAACTGATCAAAGTCCTGGCGGAGCGGAACCCGGCCCAGATACCGTGGCGGGATTACGGGGCGGAGATAGTGGTGGAGTCCACGGGCTTCTTCACCGATGCTTCTAAAGCGGCTGCCCACCTGGAAGGCGGAGCGAGGAAGGTAATCATCACCGCTCCGGCCAAAGGGGAGGATCTGATGGTTGTCTTGGGGGTTAACGAGGAGAAATACGACCCCAGGGCTCATCGCATCGTATCCAACGCCTCTTGTACTACCAACTGCATCGCCCCCGTGGCTAAAGTCCTCAATGATGCCTTTGGCATCCGGCGGGGGCTCATGAGCACCATTCATGCTTATACCAACGATCAGCGCATCCTCGATCAGTTCCATGAGGACCTGAGGCGAGCGCGGGCGGCGGCCCTGAGCATCATCCCCACCACTACCGGCGCCGCCCGGGCGGTGGGGGTGGTCATCCCAGAGCTACAAGGGCGGGTGCACGGGTTGGCCTTTCGGGTGCCCACCGCCACCGTATCGGTGGTGGATTTCGTAGTGGACCTGGAGCAAGATGTCTCGGCGGAGCAGGTGAACGATGCCTTTCGAAAGGGGGCGGCAGGTGCTCTCCGCGGCATCCTGGAGGTGTGCGACGAGCCTCTGGTGAGCATCGATTTCAAAGGCAATCCCGCCTCCGCTATTGTAGACGCCCCTACCACCATGGTCATGGAGAAGAACATGGTCAAAGTGGTGGCCTGGTACGACAACGAGTGGGGCTATTCCTGCCGTGTCGCCGATCTGGCGGCCTATATGGCCCGCCGCGGCCTCTAGACGGCGATGGCCGCTTGGGAGGTAGGGAATGGTCTAAGACCATCCCCTACTGGGCCGGACATCCGGGTCAGGTGGTGTCCTAATTTGAATCCTTGGGCTCCAACTAAGCTGCTAATCTGGAGTTGATAGACCTGCGAGGATAAACTGTGCGCCAATGTCGCTACTGTAGACGGCAGTTAACTTTTGTGTTAACATGAAACTGTCGAAGGTTAGGGATGGGCACAGGTTTACAGTGTGGGCAATCGACCTATCCAATGACCTCCAAAGGGAGGATTGTCCTGCGAAACAATTCATAGAAAGCTTGCCCCTCGCTTCTCAAAAGTCCTTGGCAGCAGTGTTAGCGCAACACGGAGATTTTGGGCCGCTCAAAAATGAGCAAAAATCGAGGTACTTGGAGGATGGCATTTACGAGTTCAAAAACCGGCAGGGCGCGCGTCTTTTCTATTTTTATGCGCGTGGGGGGCGCACGGTTATTACCCATGGCTGCATGAAGCCTAAAAAGAAGGCTCTTAAGACTGAAATCGACAGGGCCAAGGGACTACGTACCAAGTGGCAGGAGGTTAGCAAAGAATGAAGACCGACGAGTTCAGTTACATTGACTCCAAATCGACTCAAGGTGGGTGGCTAGCGCCCTATGAAGCCAAATTCGAGCGTGACCCGGATTACATTGCAGAGCATTTGGCGATCCTTATCGTCGAGCAAGCGTTAGGCATGATGGAGAGGAAAGGCATTTCTCGTGCGCAGCTTTCTGATCTTATGGGCGTGTCTAGGTCATACATTACAAGGGTCTTTAATGCCCCTCCGAATCTGACGCTTCGGTCAATAGCTCATCTGGCCCTTGCTCTTGGCACTAAACCCCACGCGAGTATTTACCCAACCTGTAGTGCGGAGCAAGGAGAAGTCCCATCATAATGCCCCGCCTATGCCACAGACCTTGCATAGTTTAGGACACCGCCGGTGTTGAGTAGCCACTGCAATTTTCTGCCTGGAGGAGTAAGATAGTTTTTAGTGTGTCGGGGTTTGCCTTTGAATGAGAGGGAGGCATAATATGGCGAAGGAACGAACCAGCAAGCCATGGGTTCCCCTGGCATTGACGGTAGTCATTTGGTTGCAGGCTGGCCTGGCCGCCTTCGTTGGCCTGGCCTCCATCCTAGTTATCAGCGGGTTCGCCCACACCGAGGTGGATGGCCGCCGGCTTGGTGTCGGCTTTTTGGCTTTTGCCCTGATCCTAGTATTAGTCGTCATTCCGCAGTTTAGGCAGCAGCATCGTTTGCTTTTTGTTCCGCTGGCCTGGACCGCCTTCCACTTTGGCGACTCGCTCTATGAGCTACTAGCCCTGGGGGACACAAACTTCGTTCCTCCCGTGATTCTTGAGCTCCTCTTCCTGGTAATATATCTCGCATTTTATCGTGCCCTTGCCAAGGGATGACCACGGGCGTGCTGTCCGGCTCAATTCACCTCAAGCCCTCCGAGGACTAACCTTACCCCAAAAGTATGGCAAGTGTTGCTTAGCTGAGGTTCGATAGCACGAGGGGGGAAGGATTGCTACGCCCGTCCTGAGGTGCGCTCTGAACGTGCCGGAGGACAAAGTCCCCAAAATAGCGATTGACATGCGTAGGGCAGGTTTCCCTGGCGCTACGGTCGGGTTGGGAAACCCGACCTACAAATTGAATCGTTGATTTTGGGCGAAGTATAAGCCATTGCAATTTTCTGCTTGTAGGAGTAAGATAGTTTGGGTGTGACGGTGCAATCTCAAGCCATATGTCTTCCGTGATTTCTTCGCCTTTTCCCAACATTATCACTTATTACTTCCGGTTAGGAGCGTCCCATGAGTAGATTGTGTGTCATCGGCAGTGGCTACGTGGGGCTGGTCACTGGGGCGTGTCTGGCTGACCTGGGGCACGGGGTGCGCTGTGTGGACATCGATGAGGCCAAGGTAGCCCTTCTCAAAGAAGGGCGGGTTCCTTTCTATGAGCCGGGTCTGGAGGAGGTGTTGCGCCGAAACCAGCGGGCCCACCGCTTGGACTTCACTGTCAGCTACCCAGAGGGGATGGCGGAGGCCGAGTTCATCTTCGTCGCCGTCAATACCCCGGCTGGCATGGCAGGGGAGGCGGACATGACCTACATCCGCCAGGTGGCGGAGGGGATCGCGGGCTGTTTGCGAAAAGATGCCATAATCGTAAACAAAAGCACGGTGCCCATCGGCACCGGGGACCTGGTAGCCCAGATTATTCATCGCCACAACGACAAAGTTCCCTTTGGCGTGGTGTCTAACCCAGAGTTTCTGCGGGAAGGGCGGGCGGTGGCTGACTTTATGGAGCCCGACCGTATTGTCCTGGGGGCTACCGACAAGGCGGCGGCCCAGGAGGTGGCCACCCTCTACTCCAGCTTCAAATGCCCCATCATCATCACCGACCTGAGAACGGCGGAGATGATCAAGTACGCCTCCAATGCCTTTCTGGCCACTCGTATTAGCTTCATGAACGAGATCGCCGCCATCTGCGAGAAGGTGGGCGCCGACGTCAAGGAGGTGGCCCGAAGTATGGGGCTGGACCGCCGTATCGGGAGTAGCTATTTGGAGGCGGGGCTGGGCTACGGCGGGAGTTGCTTCCCTAAGGATGTTCAGGCCCTGGCCCATATGGCCGCCATCCACGGCTGTCATCCCCAGCTCTTGAGGGCGGTGATGGATATAAATCAGGATCAAAAGCGTATCGTGGTACAGCGACTGCGGCAGGTCTTCGGCTCTCTGGAGGGACGGGTGGTGGGGCTTCTGGGGCTGAGCTTCAAGCCCGACACCGACGACCTGCGCAGCGCTCCCTCTCTGGAGATAATCCATCTGCTGCAAAGCGAGGGAGCCCGGGTAAAAGCCTACGACCCGGCGGCCATGGAGGCGGCCCGAAGGATCCTGTCCGGTGTAGAACTCTGCCCCGATGCCTACGCCACTGCTCGGGACAGCGATGCCCTTGTGGTAGTCACGGAATGGAACGAGTTCAAACAGCTAGATCGCAAATACATTTGGCAGCTTATGAGACACCCGGTGGTGGTGGACGGCCGCAACATCTACGAAGCCCAAGAGATGGTGGAACTGGGCTTTATCTACTTCGGCGTTGGCCGGGGCCATGTTACCGCCCCGGCATCCTTGGTCGAGATGGGGATAGATACCTCCCGAGAACAGTAAAGGAGGGCGCATGGTTCAAGAAAAACTTGATGACCTCCTCAAGGAGTATCGAGGTAAAAGAGGCGTCCTTTTGGAGGTCTTTCACCGCGTGCAAGAGATTCAGGGATACATATCGCCTCAGGCGGTGGAGGCCATTGCTACCGCTCTGGGCATGTCTCCGGCCCACGTCTACGGCGCTCTGACCTTCTACTCTGAGCTGCGCACCACGCCGCCGCCGGAGAGGAGCATCGGCCTGTGCGGTGGGCCCGCGTGCTACCTCAGGGGGGCGGAGAAGGTGCGACAGGCTATTGAAGGCCACATCGGTGTCGCCATGGGCCAGGCCTCCCCTGATAACAAAACGGAGGTGAAGTGGGTGCAGTGCCCGGGCATCTGCCACGTCGCCCCCTTCCTTACCGTAGATGGAAAGATTCATGGCAAGGTGACGCCAGAGGTGGTGCCTCAAATTCTGGGAGAGGGGAAAGAGCGGTGAGTACCTTTGAAGGGCTGAAGACCGATGGCGAAGCGGCCTGGCGAAACTATATGGGGGATACTAAGCCTCTCCTTCAGGTGGGCATGGGCTCCTGTGGGGTGGCGGCAGGGGCGGAAGAGGCCCTGGCCGTTCTGAGGCGGGAAGTGACCGCCCGGAATATTCCAGCCACGGTGAGTATAACGGGCTGCAACGGCATGTGCTTCGCCGAGCCTCTGGTCATGGTCACCCGGGAGGGACGTACGGTCACCTATGGAGAGATGACCCCGGAGCGGATTCCTGCCTTAGTTGAGGAGGTGCTGGTCAGGGGTGGGGTCTGGGCGGAGGCGGCCCTGGGGGTGTCTGGGGAGGAGGAGTGGCAGGGAATCCGCCCTCTAGCAGAGACCGAGTTCTTCCGTCTCCAGGAACGACGTCTCATGGCCCGCTGCGGCGTCATCGACCCGGAGAACATTGAGCACAACATCGCTCTGGGCGGCTACGCCGCCTTGCACAAAGCTCTAAGCGGCATGACCCCTGAGACAGTTATTCAGGAGATGAACCAATCTGGCCTCGCCGGCCGTGGCGGGGCCAATTTCCCCTGCGGCCGCAAGTGGGATTTCCTGCGTCAGGCCAAAGCTACCCCCAAGTATATGATATGTAACGCCGATGAGGGGGATCCAGGGGCCTTTGTCAACCGGATCCTGCTGGAAAGCGACCCCCATCTGGTGATAGAGGGCATACTCATCGGGGCCTACGCTACCGGCGCCGAGGCGGCATACATCTACCTTCGTGAGGAGTATCCCCTGGCGGCCCGGAGGCTGCGCATTGCCCTGGAGCAGGCCCGGGCGAGGGGCCTGGTGGGAGACAACATCCTGGGCCTGGGCTTCAAATGTAACTTGGAGCTGGTGGTGGGGGCCGGCAGCTACGTCTGCGGCGAGGAGACGGGCCTCATCTCCTCTATTCAGGATTCTCGGGGCATGCCCCGTATCCGTCCTCCCTTCCCCGCCCAGGCAGGCGTCTTCGGCAAGCCCACCAACGTCAACAACGTGGAGACCTACGCCAATGCGCCCCTCATTATCGCCCATGGCGGGCAGTGGTATGCCAGCATGGGTACGGAGCGGGCCAGGGGTACCAAGATGTTCAGCATCAGCGGCCACATTGTCCGCACTGGGGTGGTGGAGGTGCCCCTGGGCACTCCCCTGCGGCGGATTTTTGAGGAGGCGGGAGGTGGCGTGGGCAACGGGCGGCCTCTCAAGGCGATACAGTCAGGGGGACCCCTGAGCGGCTTCTTGACCGCCCGGCACCTGGACTTGCCCCTGGAGCCTCAGGCCTTCGCCCCCGAGGGAGTTTTGATGGGCAGTGGGGGGCTGGTCTTTGTGGATGAGGGGGCCTGCCTGGTGGACATGGTCCTCCGTTACCTCACCTTCGCTCAGGACGAGAGCTGTGCCCGCTGTACCACCTGCCGTATTGGAACTCAGCGTTATGTAGACATCCTGGAGCGCATTACCCAGGGTAAGGGAAGACCACAGGACCTGGACACTTTCCGCTGGTTGGAGGGTGTGATGCGTAACGGCAACTGCGCCCACGGCCAGGCGTCCCCGACGGCGGTAATCAGCACTCTTCGGCACTTCCCCGAGGAATACGAAGCCCACATCCGGGAAAAGTGCTGTCCGGCGGGCGTGTGCCCTTTGCCTGCAGCTAGCCCTGCGTTGACGAGATAGGAGTACTGCCTTGGCCAAGGTTACTTTGACCATAGACCAGAAGACGGTGGAGGCGGAGCCGGGGGATCCCCTTCTGGAGGTGGCCAAGAAGGCTGGGGTCTACATTCCCCACCTGTGTTATATGGATGACCTTCCTTCATATGGTGGGTGTCGTCTTTGCGCCGTGGAAATAGAGGGGGTGCGGGGTTTGCCTTTGGCCTGCACCACCCAGGTAACGGATGGAATGGTGGTCCGAACAGACACTGCCCCGGTGCGAGAGTTGCAGCGGGGGGTTATGGAGACCATCCTCTCGGAGCACCCGGACCGGTGCCTCACCTGCCATCGCAAGATTCACTGCTTGCCCAACTGGATATGTCTTCGGGACGACGTGGTTACCGACCGCTGCGTCACCTGCGCCAAGAACCAATGGTGCGAGCTCCAGCAAGTGTCCGAGTTCCTGGGCATGGAGGGGACGGGACGCTTCTACGAGGAAGGCCGGAGCTGGTATGGGGCGCGGGAAGAGATACCTCTAGAGAGGGAGAACCCCTTTATCGAGCGGGACTACAACAAGTGCATCCTCTGTGCCCGGTGCGTTCGGGTGTGCGATGAGGTGCGGGGGGTGGGGGCCATCTCTGTCACCTACAAGGGGGACAAGGCCCGCATCGACACCCCCTTCGGTATTCCCCTCCATGAGACCAACTGCGAGCTCTGCGGCGCCTGTGTGGATGTGTGCCCCACCGCCTCCCTTATGGACAAAACCACCAAATGGGCTGGCCTCCCTGACAAGTTGGTATCTACCATCTGTCCCTACTGCGGCACCGGTTGCCAGCTCCTCCTCCATGTGAAAGGGGAGCGCATTGTCCGCGTCTCTGCCGATGCCGAGGGGGCGGTGAACAAAGGCCAGGCCTGCGTCAAAGGCCGCTATGGGCTGGACTTCGTGCACCATCCGGAGCGCCTGACCACGCCCCTCATTCGGGACAACGGAGCCTTTCGGGAGGCCTCTTGGGACGAAGCTCTGGACCTGGTAGCCTCTCGTCTGGGGGACTATCGGGGAGAGGAGTTCGCCGCCATCGCCTCCTCCAAATGCACCAACGAGGACTGCTACATATTGCAGAAGTTCGCCCGGGTGGTAATGGGCTCAAACAATGTAGACCACTGCGCCCGTCTCTGACACTCCCCTTCGGTGGCCGGTCTGGCCACCACCTTCGGCAGCGGCGCTATGACCAACTCCATCGCCGACCTGGGGCAAGCCGCCTGCATACTTGCCATCGGCACCAACACGACGGAGGCCCACCCGGTCATCGCCCTACAGTTGAAGCAGATGGCTCGGCGGGGGGGCAAGCTTATCGTGGCTAACCCCCATTGGATAGAGCTTTGCCGCCACGCTACCATGTGGCTCCGCCAGCGACCAGGGAGCGATGTGGCTCTCATCGGCGGCATGATGCGGGTGATTGTGGATGAAGGCCTGGCGGATAGTAATTTCATCCAGGAGCGCTGTGAGAACTTTGATGCCCTGAGGGAGTCTCTGGCTGCCTTCTCCCTGGAGCGGGTGTCGCAGATCACGGGGCTGCCCCAGGAGCAGATTCGAGAGGCGGCCCGCCTCTATGCCACTAGCTCGTCGGCGGCTATCGTGTACGCCATGGGCATCACCCAGTCCAGCCACGGCACAGACAATGTCCAGGCCCTGGCCGACCTGGCTATGCTCACGGGGAATATAGGTAAGCCAGGTTCGGGGGTGAACCCTCTGCGGGGCCATAATAACGTTCAGGGCTCGTGTGACATGGGGTGCCTCCCCAACGTTTTCACCGGCTATCAATCCGTGGCCGATGGGGGGATAAGGGAGAGGTTTGAGGCTGCCTGGGGCGTCTCTCTCAATCCTAAGCCTGGGCTGACCTTGGGGGAGATTTTCGATGCTGCCCACGATGGCACGGTAAAGGCTATCTATCTGGTGGGGGAGAACCCGGTCATCACGGACCCCAACGCTGCCCACATCGAGGAGGCCCTGAAGCGCCTGGAGTTCCTGGTGGTTCAAGATATATTTCTCAGCGAGACGGCTCGTTTAGCCCACGTGGTGCTCCCCGCCGCCAGCTTCGCTGAGAAGGAAGGCACCTTTACCAACACGGAGCGCCGGGTGCAGCGGGTGCGCCAGGCCATATCCCCCGTGGGCAACTCTCGACCCGACTGGTGGATTACCGTCCAACTGGCCATGCGCCTGGGAGCCCAGGGCTTCAGCTATGAGCACCCCGCCGAGATCATGGACGAGATCGCCCGTCTCACTGCCAGCTACGGGGGCATGGCCTACCATCGGCTGGAGAACGGCGGCCTCCAGTGGCCCTGCCCCTCCCCAAACCACCCGGGGACGTCCATCCTTCATAGGGAAGCCTTCACCCGGGGCAAAGGGCACTTCGTGCCCGTGGAATATCGGGGCTCCCTGGAACAGCCCGACGAGGAGTATCCCCTTATTCTTAACACCGGACGTATGCTATACCACTTCCACAGCAGCACCCTCACCCGCCGCGTAAAGGGGCTGAGAGAGCTGCATTCTGAGGAGCGGGTGGAGATAAACCCCCAAGACGCCGTCTCGCTGGGCATCGCCGATGGAGATCTAGTCAAGGTGACTTCTCGAAGGGGAGCTGTTACTGTCCGGGCCAAGGTGGCTGAGGGAACCCCTCCCGGCAGCCTGTTCATGACCTTCCATTTCCCAGATACGGTCACCAACCTTCTTACCCAGCCGGGCCGGGATCCGGTGTCCAAGATACCGGAGCTGAAGTTCTGCGCGGTAAGGGTAGCAAAAGTAGCTTAGGTCCTTTTGCGGTATAATATATGTGGGACGTTTGAAGCGTCCCTATTTTGGGTTTGAACAGGGGAGGTGAGTCCTTGTACAGGGTGGTCAGCAACCAGCTCCTGGCCCCCGGCATTCGCCTGCTAACGGTTATCGCCCCTCAGGTGGCGGCCAAAGCCCAGCCGGGGCAGTTCATCATCCTTCGGGTGGATGAAAAAGGGGAGCGGGCTTCTTTCCCCCTGGTGGACTGGGATAGAAGCCAGGGGACGGTATCCTTCTCTTTTCAGGAGAGGGACCGGACCACCGCCAAGCTGGCGGCTCTGACGCCGGGAGCCAGCGTCTTGAACTTAATGGGCCCTTTGGGTCACCCCAGCGCCATCGGTCAACATGGGCAGGTCCTGGCCGTGGCCGAGGGGATGGGGATAGCCACCCTTTTTGGGGTAGCCCGGGCCTTTCGGGAGGTCGGGAGCCAGGTGGTTGCTCTGCTGGGTGCCGCCCACGATGATGGCCTCTTCTGGCAGGGTCGGTGGCAGGCCATCAGCCACCAGCTTGTCCCGGTTACGGAAAATGGCTCTTCGGGGCGACAGGGGAGCGTAGCCCAGGAGCTGGGGAAGATGCTCTCCTCCCCAGAAGCGGGACGCCCTGATGTGGTTGTGGTGCGCGGCTCGACCCCCACCATGGCAGAGGTTTGTGAGGTCACCCGGCCTCTGGGTATCAAGACGGTGGTATCCATCCATAGCCTTATGTTCGACGGTTTCGGCATATGTGGCGGCTGTCGTATCACCGTGGACGGCGCCGTTCGCTTAGTGTGTCTGGATGGGCCGGACTTCGACGGCCACAAGGTGGATTGGGAGGAGATTCGTCGTCGGGAGATGGCCTACCCTCCAGGTCTCCCCATGTCTTGACTCAGGAAGGAAGTGATGGAAGTTGGCCAAGCTAAATCCTAATCGGGTGCCGGTGGCTGCCCGTGCCCCGGCCCTTCGGGTCAAGGACTTTGACGAGTATATTTTGGGCTACACCGAGGACGAGGTTCGTGCCGAGGCGAGCCGTTGCCTCCAGTGCCCCAATGCCTTGGAGCTATGCCGTCGCGGCTGTCCCATCGCCAATGAAATCCCCGGCTTCATGAAGGCAGTGGCCGAGGGCAACTGGGAGGAAGCCGCGCTTAAGGTGCATCTCCGCAACAACCTGGGCGCTGTCTGCGGCCGGGTCTGCGACCAATCCCGACAGTGCGAGGGAAGCTGTGTGGTGGGCAAACGGGGCACCCCTCTGGCCATTGGCCTTGTGGAGCGCTACATCATGGACTGGGAGAGGGCCCAGGGCCGGCGAGCTCATGGCGTGCCGCAAGGTATGCCCAGCAATAAGCGGGTGGCGGTGGTGGGTGCCGGCCCGGCTGGTCTGGCCGCGGCCTCTGACCTGGCTCGCCTGGGTCACCAGGTGACCGTTTTTGAGGCCCTCCATGTGGCCGGTGGGGTCATGGCCTATGGCATCCCCCAGTTCCGCCTCCCTCGCTTGGTGGTGGAGGCGGAGGTAGGCTATATGCGCAGCCTGGGGGTGGAGTTCTGCTACGATACCGTGGTGGGGCAGACGATAGCAGTGGACGAGCTCTTGGCGGGGGGCTACCATGTCGTCTTTCTCGGGGTGGGCGCCGGGGTGCCCGTGTTCCTGGGGGTACCGGGAGAAACCCTCAGCGGCATCTACTCCGCCAATGAGTTCCTGGCTCGCATCACCATGATGCAGGCCCATCGCTACCCGGAGTACGACACCTCCATCTATATGGGCAAAAAGGTGGCCGTTATCGGTGCCGGCAATACTGCCATTGACGCCGCCCAGACTGCCCTGCGCCTGGGGGTGGGGGAAGTGAGCATCGTCTACCGACGCAGCGCCGAGGAGATGCCGGCTCGCAAAGAAGAGGCGGAGCGGGCGGTGGAGGAGGGGGTCAACTTCCATTGGCTTACCAACCCCCTGCGTTTTCTTGGTGACGACCATCATGGCCGTCTGGCGGCCATGGAGTGCATCCAGATGGCTCTGGGAGAGCCGGATCAGAGCGGAAGACGCCGCCCCGTACCCCAGCCCGGCAGCGAGTTCGTCATGCCCCTGGATAACGCCATCCTGGCGGTGAGTACCATCCCTGGTTTTCTGGTCCCCCGTACCACCGGGGGGCTTCAAGTGACCCGCTGGGGCACCATCGTCGCCCATGGAGAGACCGGGGCTACCGACCGGCGGGGGGTGTGGGCGGGGGGGGATGTGGTCAGCGGCCCCGACACCGTGGTGCGGGCCATTCGCGCCGGCAAGCGGGCCGCTCAGGACATCGACGCCTACCTAAGAAGCTAAGAAAGAGGTCAGCGGGGCAAAGGCCTCCTTTCTTATGGACAGCGGTGCGTCCTGGTGTCGGTGGTTTATGTTCGCCCGAGATTGTTCAGACAGAGCGGTGCTTATTGGGTTACGCCGAGGCAAAGGAGGAGAGAAAGATGAAATGCGACCTCTGCGATGGTGAGTACCGCGAGAAAACAGTAGTCAGAAACTACAAATGGTGTGGCAAAACCATCGTTATTGAAGATGTGCCAGCGCTGGTTTGCGACCGCTGCGGTGATACACTTATTCGAGAGGAAACCGTTGTCGCCATCGATGAACTATTAAGGAAGGAAGTAGCGCCGCGGGAATATGCGCCGGTCTACCGCTTCCCAGCGAAAGTAGCTTAGGACGTGCTGAGCCTGAAAAGAAGCCGATGATGGATATGGGAATCGCATAGAAGAGCAGATATGGCTGGTACAACTATTCATGCTAGCGAACAGCCACAACCTTCAAGCCATTGACAGAGGACGGTTACCCTGTTAAACTTATAAATGTCCAGGCCGTGGCGGGCTCTTGGGGTAGAATTTTGTGTTTTGGATGAAAGCCCAATTTTGCGCATAATATGGTCTTGGGCCTAATCCTGATCAGGGCAAATACCCTTCAATGAGGGTGAGGAGCCAGAAGATTATCTCTCACCAAACACGCGGTGAGGAAAGGCAGTCAGCTCCGTGCCTGGAGAGTACGCCATAAACTACACCGCCGTTCTTGTGGCCGCCGGTCTGGGCGGCGGGTTGGTAGCATTCCTTTTCATTATTTCCTACCTCTTGGCCCCCCATCATTATTCTGAAGAAAAGGCCATCTCCTATGAGTGCGGCATGTTGCCCATGGGACGGTTCTGGTCCCAGATCCACGTCCGCTACTACATTTTCGCCATCCTCTTTATGATCTTTGATGTGGAGACCGTTTTTCTCTATCCCTGGGCAGTAACCTTCGTTAGCTTAGGTCCCGCCGCCTTTTTCGAGATGGTTATCTTCATCCTCGTCCTTCTCTTCGGGCTAGCCTACGCATGGAAGAAAGGAGCCTTGGCGTGGAGGTAAAAGGGGCGGAAGGCTTTTACCAGGGGCTTCCCCGCAACATACTCATCGCCAAGACGGACGAGCTTTTCGCCCTGGCACGCAAGTCCTCCCTGTGGCCCCTCACTTTCGGCCTGGCTTGCTGCGCCATCGAGATGATCGCCACCTATATGGCCCATCACGACCTGGACCGATTCGGAGTGCTACCCTGGCCCTCCCCCCGCCAGGCAGATGTCATGATCGTGGCGGGAACGGTGACCAAAAAGATGTCCCGGGCCGTGAAGCTCCTTTACCAGCAGATGCCCATGCCTAAGTGGGTCATCGCTATGGGCAACTGCTCCATCAACGGTGGTCCCTTTGCTAGCTACTCTCGGGTGATTCAGGGGGTGGACCTCATTGTACCGGTGGACATCTACGTCCCCGGCTGCCCGCCCCGCCCCGAGGCCCTCATGGATGCCATCATGAAGCTGCAAGACAAGATAGCTCAGGACGCTCATCGGAACGGAAAGGCAAAATGAAAGAGGAAAGACCCTTGTATCTTAAGCAGGGAGTAACCGGGTGGAGACCCTTCGACGAGCTCAGGGCGAGCGGTCACCGCTCATGGTGAGCCTGTCGAACCATGAGCAACTATCGCTCAGGGTGGCCGGGAGGAAGGTTTGACAGCTCTTGGGCCCAAAGAAGACAATTCCCTGGCCGTCCTCCTCGGCCAAACCCTGGAAGGGGTGGCCGCGGTGATAGAGCAGCCTCAGGGCGAGGCGGTGGTTACGGTGGAGCCGGAGAAGCTGGTCTCTCTCTGTCGCCGCCTTAAGGAGGACCCTGGCCTCGGCTTCGACTACCTCCGCTGTCTCTCCGCTGTGGACTACGGTGACCACTTCCAACTGGTCTATCACCTCTACTCCATGGCTTACGGACACAAGATGGTGGTCAAGGTAAACATCCCCCTAGAGGATGCCGTAGCTCCCTCGGTTACCGCTGTCTGGCGCGGCGCCGATTGGCACGAGAGGGAAGCCGCGGAGATGTTTGGCATCACCTTCACCGGCCATCCCCACCTGGTGCCCCTTCTCCTGGAAGAGGGCTGTGACGAGCACCCCCTGTGCAAGAGCCACCCGATGGTGGCGCTGCGCCCCCCAAGGAATGGTGATTCCTGATGCAACGACAACTTGACACTGTAGACATGACCCTGAACATGGGGCCCCAGCATCCGAGCACCCATGGCGTCTTCCGCATGGTGCTCACCGTGGATGGCGAGCGAATCGTGGCCGTAGAGCCCTACATCGGCTACCTTCATCGGGGCATCGAAAAGCTCTCCGAAACCCTTAATTACCGGCAGGTAATAACCCTTATGGATCGGGCCGACTACCTAGCCAACTTCAACAACGAGCTGACCTATGTCATGGCCGTGGAAAAGCTCATGAGGATAGAAGTGCCGGAAAGGGCGGAGTACATCCGGGTCATCCTATGCGAGCTGAACCGCATCGCCAGCCACCTCATGTTCTACGGAGCCATGGGATCCGATGCTGGGGTTTTCGGCACCGCCTTCATGTACGCCTTTCAGGCGAGGGAGAAGATCGTCGCCGCCTTCGAATCGGTTAGCGGCGCCCGCATGATGCACAACTTCTTTCGCGTGGGCGGCGTCCGGGATGACCTGCCCCGAGACTTTGGCCCGATCATGGCCCGCCTCATCCCTCAGCTTCGGCAAAGCATCGAGGACTGTCATAACCTCCTGGGCCACAACGAGGTCTTCATTGCCCGCAGCAAAGGCATCGGCACCATCGGCCCTCAGGAGGCCATCGACTACGGCCTCAGCGGGCCGGCCCTTCGGGCCTGCGGCGTGGCCGAAGACCTGCGCCGCAGCGATCCCTACTCCATATACCCTAAGCTGGATTTCCGCATCCCCGTGGGCAAGGATGGAGACTGTTACGATCGCTACCTCCTTCGCGTGGAGGAAATGCGCCAATCTCTGTACATGGTGGAGCAGGCCCTGGAGATAATACCACCCGGCCCGGTGATGGCCCAGGTGCCCAAGGTGCTCAAGCCACCGCCGGGGGAGGTCTATGTGCGCACCGAGAACCCCCGGGGCGACTTGGGCATTTACCTGGTGAGCCAGGGAGGAGACAAACCCTATCGGGTGAAGGTGCGGGCACCCTCCTTCTGCAACCTCATGGCTCTAGAGCATCTCCTGCGAGACTGCTACATCGCCGATTGCGTCATGGTTCTGGGCTCCCTGGACATCGTGCTGGGGGAGGTGGATCGCTAGTATGCCCTGGTACGTCGACATAACGGCCAGGGTAGGGGCCATGCTCATATTCCTCATTCTCACCGTCCTGGCCCTCGTCTGGCTGGAGCGGAAGTTCGCCGGACGTATCCAGATGCGCCTGGGTCCCATGCGCACGGGCTACCAGGGGCTTCTCCAGAGCCTGGCCGACGCCGTCAAGCTCCTCCTCAAAGAGGACCTGCGCCCCGCCAACGCCGATCGCTGGGCCTTCCAGATGGCCCCCTTCGTTGTCTTTGTACCCATCTTCCTCATTTTCGTGACCATACCCTTCAGCCGGGAACTGGTCATTAGAAATCTGGATATGGGCCTCTTCTACATCATAGCCGTCTCCGGGCTATCCATCGTGGGCATTGTTATGGCCGGTTGGGGCTCCGACAACAAATACGCCCTCCTGGGAGCCGTCCGCTCCGCTGCCCAGATGATCAGCTACGAGCTCCCCCTGGTGCTGGCTCTTCTGGGGATAGCCATGCAGGCCAGCTCGCTGAATCTCGTCACCATCGTGGAGCAGCAAAGGTTTCTCCCCAACCTCTTTATGCAGCCCTTGGGTTTCACCCTCTTCATGGTGGCTGCTCTGGCGGAGCTTCACCGCAGCCCCTTCGACATTCCGGTGGCGGAGTCGGAGGTGGTGGGCGGCCCTTTCATAGAGTACAGTGGCATCCGTTGGGGCATCTTCTACCTGTCGGAGTATGTGAACCTGGTCGCCGTAGCGGCCCTGGCCTCCCTGGTCTTCCTGGGTGGCTGGGAATGGCCTCTTCTGCCGCCGGCAGCCTGGTTCCTGGTGAAGACCTTCGCCCTTATCATGGTCATTATGTGGGTTCGGGCCACCCTGCCCCGACTACGCATCGACCAGCTCATGGACTTCGCCTGGAAGATTCTCCTGCCCCTGGCTTTTGTCAACATCTTCATTGTCGGCCTCTACCGCCTCTATCAATGGCCCACCTGGACGGTTTCCCTCATCTCCCTGGCCATGGCCATAGTGGCGGCCGCCACCGTATACCATTTCCCAGGAGGTGAACGGCGTTGATCGGTGTTTTGGAAGCCTTAGCCACCACCCTACGAACCATGCTCCGCCCGCCGGTCACGGTTCAGTACCCCAAGGAGAGGCTGCCCCTAGCGCCCCGGTTTCGGGGCATCCCGCGTCTTCTGTGGGACGAGGAAAAGGGGGAGTTTGCCTGCACCGGCTGCGGAGCCTGCGCCCGGAACTGCCCCGTGGGGGCCATAAGGGTGACCGCTCAGGACAACGAGGCCTTCAAGGAGGGGAAAAGCACGCGCCGCCGCATTGTAGACTCCTTCCAACTGGACGTGGGCCGCTGCATCTGCTGCAGCCTTTGTGTGGAGATCTGCCCCTTCGATGCCATAGCTATGAGCCACAGCTTCGAGTTCTCCACCTCCTCTCCCCATGAGCTGGTGCTGGACAAAGAGCGCCTCTTGAGCCTGACTCCGGGAGACACGGAGACTCTATGACGGGAGCCCAGTTTCTCTTCTACGCCCTGGGGTTGGCTACGGTTATGGGGGGGCTGGGGGTGGTGTTATCACGAAATGTGGTGCACAGCGCTCTAGCCCTTCTTCTTTCTCTCATCGCCGTGGCCGGCATCTACGTCCTCCTCTACGCCGAGTTTCTCGCCCTGGTGCAGGTGCTTATCTACGGCGGAGCCATCGTCATTCTCCTTCTCTTTGTCCTGATGCTGACCCGTTCCGGGGAATCCCCCCTGGTTCTGGACAACCCTCAGAAGCCCGTTGCCCTGGTGGTCAGCCTTCTCTTCATGGCCATCGCCATCGTCAGCTTCTTTCTCACCCGCTGGAAGCTGGCCCAGGCGCCCCGGGGCGTGGATTTCTCGGTGCTGGGGGGAAGTCTCTTTCAAGACTGGGTCCTCCCCTTTGAGGTCGCCTCCCTGGTGCTTCTGGTAGCCCTCATGGGGGCCATAATCATCGCCAGGGAGTCGCCTCAGTGATACCCCTGGAGCATTTCCTGACCCTCAGCGGCATCCTCTTCTCCCTGGGCCTCTTCGGAGTCCTGGCACGGCGAAACGCTGTTCTTATCCTCATGTCCATCGAGCTTATGCTCAACGCCGTGAACATAAACCTGGTGGCCTTCTCCGCCTATTTGGTCTCGACGGAGTTTGTGGGCCAGGTCTTTGCCCTCTTCGTCATCGTCGTCGCCGCCGCCGAGGTAGGCCTTGCCCTGTCCATCATCATCGCCATCTATCGCAGCCGGGCCACCTCCAATGTGGACGAAGTTGACCTGATGAAATGGTGATAAGCTAGCATGCCCGGGATGGAAATCGCCTGGCTCATCCCCGCCCTGTGCGTCGCCGCCTTCGTTCTCCTTCTTCTCTGGGGGCGCTCGCTACCGGGGAAAGGGGCATGGGTGACCATCTCCGCCGTTGGCGCTGGCTTCGTCCTCTTCTGGTTCGTTCTGGGAGACCTCCTGGCCAAGGGGGAGGCTACCTTCAGTTGGCCCTGGTTCCAGGTGGGTGGCTACCAGCTCCAGGTGGGCACCATCGTCGACCCCCTCTCGGTAGCGATGCTGGGCATCGTCACCTTCGTCGCCCTTCTGGTGCAGGTATACTCCGTGGGCTACATGCACGGCGAGCCCCGGTACTCCTGGTACTTCGCCGCCCACTCTCTTTTTGCCGCCGCCATGCTGAGCTTGGTGCTGGCGGACAACTTCATCTTCCTGTATATCGCCTGGGAGCTGGTGGGGCTTTGCTCCTACCTCCTCATCGGCTTCTGGTACGACCGTCCCGCCGCCCGCGAGGCGGCCAAGAAGGCCTTCGTTACCACCCGCATCGGGGATGTCGGGTTGCTCATCGGCATCCTGGTTCTTTTTCGAGAGACAGGCACCTTTAGCATCTTGGACAACTTAGCGGCGGCCACCGGAGGCCACATCGAGACGGGAACGTTGACCGTGGCCGCCATTCTCATCTTCCTGGGGGCCATGGGCAAATCGGCCCAATTTCCCTTCCACGTGTGGCTCCCCGACGCCATGGAAGGCCCGACCCCGGTGAGCGCCCTAATCCACGCCGCAACCATGGTGGCGGCGGGAGTCTATCTGGTAGGCCGGACCTTTCCCCTCTTCCAGGCGGCGCCGATGGCTCTCCAGTTTGTGTTCATCATCGGCCTCGTCACCACCCTCTTGGCCGGAACCATGGCCCTGGTGATGAGCGACTTCAAGCGCGTGCTGGCCTACTCTACCATCAGCCACCTGGGCTTAATGATGGTGGCCCTGGGCTCGGGCGGCTTCGCCGCGGGCATCTTTCACCTCTTGACCCACGGCTTTTCCAAAGCTCTAGTCTTCCTGGGGGCGGGGAGCGTTCTTCACAGCACCGGCAAGTCAGAGATCTGGGACCTGGGTGGGTTGTGGCGCCGCATGCCCGTAACGGCGGCCACCTTCGTGGTCGCCGCCCTATCCTTGGCCGGATTGCCCCCCTTCAGCGGCTTTTGGAGCAAGGACGAGATCCTGAAAGTGGTACAGGAAGGACAGTCGCCCATCTTCTTCGCCCTGGTGGTAGTGGCGGCCCTCCTCAGCGCCATGTATATGCTCCGTCTCCTCTTCGTCGTCTTTTTCGGCCCCCTCAAGGCGGAAAATGCCCACGTCCACGAATCCCCCGGGGTGATGACGGTGCCTTTAGTGGCCCTGGGTGTTCTGTCGGCAGTCTTCGGCCTGGTAGCTCTGGACCCCGTGGGGCAAAGGCTGGGGCTATCGGGCGGCTTTGGGCAGTTTCTCCATGCCTCAGAACCTTTCCACCCCGATTGGTTGCTCATGGGCGGCTCCACCGGGTTGGTTCTGCTCGCTTTAGGCGTGACCTGGACCCTCTATATCCGGAGGAGCCCCGACCCTAGAGTCCTCACGGCCCGCTTAGCGCCCCTCTACAACCTCCTGCGCCATAAGTATTTCATGGACGACCTGTACCAGACCATCATCGATCGGGTGATCCTGGCCTTCTCCAGGCTGGTGGCTCTCTTCGATCGCACAGTGGTCAACGATACCGGCGTGGACGGGGCGGGCCACCTCCCGGTGTTTGCCGGCTATCACCTGAGATTTCATGAAACGGGCAAGCTCTACAACTATGGCCTGGCGATACTAGTGGGGGCGATAGCCATTGTGCTGGCCCTTGCTTTCTGAGTGATAGTATGCCGCTACTGCTATTAACCTTTGTAACTCCCTTCGTCGGCGCGGTGATCATCGCCGCCATCCCCAGTGCCCACCGTAACGCCATCCGGATGGTGGCCGCCTCCGTCGCCACCATCACCCTGGCTCTGGCTATCTACATTTTCCTGAGCTATGACTACCGGACGGGGGGCTTCCAGTTCCAGGAGCGATACCCCTGGCTGGAGAACCTGGGCATCGCCTTCCAACTGGGGGTGGACGGCATCTCGGCGCCCATGGTTCTCCTCACCGGCATCGTCATCTTCACCGGAGTCCTCGTTTCCTGGTATGTAGACTATCGCACCAAGGACTTTTTCATCCTCCTCTTCACCCTGGTGACGGGGGTTATCGGCGTCTTCATCTCCCTGGACCTTTTCTTTCTCTTCTTCTTCTACGAGCTGGCGGTGCTGCCCATGTACCTCCTCATCGGGGTGTGGGGGAGCACCCGCAAAGAGTACGGAGCCATGAAGCTGGTCATCTATCTCACGGCGGGGAGCGTCCTGGTGTGGATCGGCATCCTGGCCCTCTACATCGCCCCTGAGGCCAAGACCTTTGACCTCCTTCGCCTGGGGCAGATGACCTTCTCCCCGGACTTCCAGCGCCTCTTCTTCCCCTTCTTCCTTCTAGGCTTCGGGGTGCTGGCGGGGCTATGGCCTTTTCACACCTGGTCGCCGGACGGCCACGTGGCGGCGCCCACGGCCGTGAGCATGCTCCACGCTGGGGTGCTCATGAAGCTGGGAGCCTACGGCATCATACGGGTAGGGGTCAGCATCCTTCCCTACGGCGCTACCGTGTGGATGCCCGTCCTCGTCCTGCTGGCCACGGTGAACGTTCTCTACGGGGCCTTTTCCGCCATGGCGCAGCGGGATCTGAAGTTCGTCATCGGCTACTCCAGCATCAGCCACATGGGCTACGTCCTCATGGGCTTCGGCACCCTCTCGGTGGTGGGGGTGAGCGGGGCGGTGCTTCAGATGTTTTCCCACGGAGTTATGACCGCCCTCTTCTTTGCCCTGGTGGGTATGATCTACGACCGGGCCCACACTCGGGAGATAAGCGCCTTCGGCGGCCTGGCCCACCGCATGGGGCTGGTGAGCGTCTTCTTCGTGGTAGCCGGGTTGACCTCTCTGGGCCTGCCCGGCCTGAGCGGCTTCGTGGCCGAGCTCCTGATCTTCATCGGCACCTTTCAGACCTACCCCATCATAGGGGTGCTGGCCATCATCGGGGCCGCGGTCACCGCCGTCTATATCCTGCGCCTGCTGGCCACGGTGTTCTTCGGCCCTTTCAACACCCGATGGGAGAACCTGAGGGATGGCAGCCGCGTCGAGCTTTTCGCCGCCGCCGTGCTGGTGGGGGTTCTGGTCTACGTGGGCGTTTACCCAACCTTGTTCGTGAATATCATCTCCAGCGGGGTGGGGCCGCTCCTTGAGCGAGTAGCGGGGGTGGGATGAACTACTGGCTCTTCTTCCCCGAGCTCCTTTTGGTGGGCCTGGCCTTCCTCCTCCTTATAGCCGACCTGTTCCTCCCCACCAGTAGAAAGCACTACCTGGCCTTTCTGGGCGCTCTCTCCTTGGCGGGCGTGGCCGCCGCCGCCCTCACCTTGCGAGGGGAAAAGGTCAGCCTCTTCAGCGGCATGTTCCTGGTGGACGACTACGCCCTCTTCTTCAAGTTCTTCTTCCCCGCCCTGGGTGTCCTCGTCCTCCTGGCCTCCGTGGAGTACGCCAAAAAGCGTCTGACACACACAGGGGAATACTACGGCCTTATCCTCATCTCGGTGCTGGCCATGATGCTCATGACGGCCGCCGGCGAGCTTCTGACCGCCTACATCTCCCTGGAGCTGCTGAGCTTCAGCCTCTATATCATGGCTGCTTACGAGCGAGACAACCCCAAATCCAGCGAGGCTGGGCTGAAGTACATCCTTCTGGGAGCCTTCTCCTCGGCCCTCCTCCTCTACGGCATCAGCCTCATCTACGGCCTGGCGGGGACGACCTCTTTCGAGGGCATTGGCCGCCTGGTGCAGGGGGGCAACGGTCCGGCCCTCTTCCTGGGTCTCGCCCTCATCATCGCCGGGCTGGGCTTCAAGCTGGCAGTGGTGCCCTTCCACATGTGGGCACCGGACGTTTACGAAGGCTCCCCCCTCCCCGTCACCGCCTACCTGTCAGTGGCCTCCAAGGCGGCCGGCTTCGCCCTCCTCCTTCGCCTCTTCGCCACTGCCTTCGCCCCCCTCATGGTGGACTGGCAGGGGGTGCTGGCCGGGGTGGCGGCGGTGACCATGACCGTGGGCAATCTAGTGGCTATCCAGCAGCGCAACATAAAGCGCCTTTTGGCCTACTCTGCCATCGGCCAGGCGGGCTACCTGCTCCTGGGGGTGGTGGTTCTCTCCCCCCAGGCCGCCGACGCCATCCTCTTTCACCTGGCGGGCTACGCCGCCAGCAACCTGGCGGCCTTCGTCGCCATCATCGCCTATTTCAACCAGACCGGGCACGAAGACATCCCTGACTACGCCGGCCTGGCGGAGCGGGCCCCCTTTGTGGCCCTGACCCTTTCCATAGCCCTCTTCTCCCTGGCGGGGCTGCCCTTCTTCGCCGGGTTCACCACCAAGTTCTACCTGTTTCTGGCCGCCGCCCAGGGGGGGTTCCTGTGGCTGGCGGCCCTGGCGGTGCTCAATAGCCTTATCTCCCTCTACTACTATCTCCTCATCGTCAAGGAGATGTACATCTCCCCGCCGCCACCCCAGGCGGGCAGGCTGCCCGTCTCCATCCTCCTTCACGGCGTGCTGGGGGTGCTCCTCATCGCCGTCTTCCTCATCGGCATCTACCCCTCCCCCCTGCTCACCCTCATCCAGGCCGCCACCAGGCCGCTGTTCTTCTAGCTTGCCCCCCTGATCTCCCCCTCCTCCACCCCCCTGCGCCGTGCCACTGAAAGCCCCGCCACCTCCACCTGGGCCACGCCGGTGGTAGGGAAATCACCATAAGCCTCTACACTGCAACTCTAATAGTTACGGAAGGAAACAGGGGAACCTGCACTAGGTGGCTATGGTGTTCGGCGGGTATAGAGCGCTTATCTAGTGTTATCCAGAGGTCACCTGCCGGAGCCCGTAGTAGGTCGTAGATCCCCTTTAAAATGTTTGCAGCCCTTATATAATCACTCGGGAGAGTGATGTCGTAGACACCCCTATAAGCTACAAAAAGGGGATAAAATTGTGTATCACGCCTTGCCATTACTTCAAGAATAGAAAGTCTGGAACCACGTCTGCGAGGGTGTATCCCGACCATCGCTAAGACCCGATCCACACAGTGTTCGATGGCCAGTCTGAAGCACGTATAGGCTGCCGGGGGATTGCTGCCCAAAAGAACGCAACCCGCATTATAGCAACCTACAGCTTCCCCAGTATGGTAGTTCGACCTGCTCACATTATTTTCTGTGCCTCTCCCACTTGCGACCTTAGCCCTGCATTATCGTACACCGTCGATTCGAGCACATGATAATCGTGAAATTTAGCCCCAAGATTATCCATAACGTTCCACACAGCTTTGATAAACTTACCAACTTCCTCTAGGTATTTAGTGGCATCCTCCCCGGATATTTCCAACCACACCTCCGGCTCACCACTCTCACCCGGCTTCCAATACAATGGTGCCTTGCAGTTATATTCCCTTTTTAAGTATTCAGATAAAGCCACAACGAACTCCGGCACTTTATCAGTCATTCACAAACAACCTCCTAGGTGTCGTTTATGGCCACCAACCCCCGCCACAGAACTTTATAAACCCATAAGTCGCCTTTGTCAATACCTTTGAGGCATCATCAAGGGATGTTCCCTCCCTCCACCTCCAGGAGCCGTGCCTGTGAGATCCCCGCCGCCTCCGCCTGGGCCACGTCCGTGGTGGTGATGAACACCTGATGGTAGGGGGCGATAGCTTCCAGGAGGTGGCGGCGGCGGGGGGCGTCCAACTCGGATAGAACGTCGTCCAGAAGCAGGACGGGGAGCTCCCCGGTCAACCTCTTCAAGAGCTGGGCCTCGGCCAGCTTAAAGGCCAGGGTCAGGGCCCGCTGCTGGCCCCGGGAGGCAAAAAGCCCCATGGGGCGGCCCCCCCCCAGAAAGAGGAAGTCGTCCCGATGCGGCCCTACCAGGGTCATGCCCTGGGCCACTTCCCGAGGGTAGGCCTTGTCCAATTGCTTTCGAAACCGGTCCTGAATGGAAGACGGGTTTTCATTATCGGGGCCAGCCGTCTCTTCCACCAGGGGGCAGAGATGCACCAGGCGCAACTCTCCCTCCTGGGGACTCAGGCTGCGGTACATCTCCTGGGTTAGGGGGTTCAGGGCCGCCAGGGTCTGGTGTCGCCGGGCCACCAAATAGGCGCCGTTCTTCACTAGCTCCTCATCCCAGAAGTCCAACTCCCCCCGGGCCGCCTGCCCTTCTCTCAGGGCGCGCAGCAGGTAGTTGCGCTGCGTCACCACCCTCTGGTAGCGCTGTAGCGTGCGCAGATAGCGGACATCGGCCTGGGAGTTAAGGACGTCCAGGCAGCGGCGTCTCAGAGTCGGCGCCCCGCCCACCATATCCATGTCCGGGGCGTTGAATAGAACCACTATCAGCCGCCCCATAAGGTCCGCCGCCCGGGTGGGCAGGCCGTTAACGCGGATGTGCTTCTGCACCCACAGGCCGTGATCGAAGAGACGAGGGGCATCTTCCCCCTCCCGCTCCGGCCCCTTGCTCAACCCTCTTAAGGCCACCTCCAAGCGTACCTCTCCGTCGGACCGATGCACCTGGGCCGTCAATCGAGTCACGGGCAGGTCTTGGTTCCATACATCCCAGTGGACAAGCTCTCCCTCGGTGGTCGCCCGGGGGGAGCGGGAGGTGGCCAGAAAGTAGATGGCCTCCAGGAAGTTGGTCTTTCCCTCCCCGTTGCCTCCCCAGAGGACAACCAAACCGGGGGATAGAGCCAACTCCAGTTGAGCATAGTTGCGGAAGTTGGTCAGGCTGAGATGGGAGATGTGCAAGGAGGCCCCCGCGATTCAGGGGAGCCCGGTCACCAGGGGGTATATCTCCGGCCGACGGTCGCGGCGGTAGTGGTAGGTGGTGGCGTGCTCCTCCAACAGGGCCAAATCCAGCTCTGCTCTTATCAGGGCCGGGCCTTCCTCCGCCGGGCCCTG
Source organism: Chloroflexota bacterium (assembly GCA_016183425.1). Taxonomy (GTDB): domain Bacteria; phylum Chloroflexota; class Dehalococcoidia; order JACPEP01; family JACPEP01; genus JACPEP01. Next base: position 12,836 of record JACPEP010000024.1, on the reverse strand, counting down.
GGCCATCACCCTGCCGAAGGGATCTATAACAGAGCTGAGGCCGAAGAAAGTAAGCTCTACGCCCTCAAAGGTCTCCGTGCCGCCCCGGTTGGGGGCGATGATATAAAGGCCGTTCTGAACGGCGGCGGTGCGCAGCTCGTAAATGAAGGTCTCCGCCCGGTTGGGAGAGGCGGAGGAAGAAACAACGAAAACCACCTCCGCCCCTTGAAGGGCGAGCATACGCCAGCTCTCGGGAAAGGAGCGGTCGTAGCAGATGAGGAGGCCCACCCTCAGCCCCTCCACCGAGAAAATGGGGAAGCCGGGGCCGGGCCGGAAGAAGTACTTCTCATTCAAGGCGGGTCCGTAGTTGTGCACCGCGGGAAGATGGCATTTCCGGTAGGTGAGCGCCTCGCTCCCCTGAGGGAGCCGCCCCGCTACCAGCTTCCCCTCCCGATCCATGAGAAGGGCGCTGTTGTAGAACTCTCCGTTGTGAGGCCCTCGCTCAAAGAGGGGCAAAACGATGTTCACATGGTGCTGGAAGGCCAGGGCGCTGAAGACCTGGGTGGTGGGGCCCGGCACCGCCTCGGCCCAGGGAAAGGCCTCCTTGCTTTGGGTGGCGCAGAAGTAGGGGGTGGTAGCCAGCTCGCAGAAGACGGCGAAGTCCGGCGCCGACTCCTTGACCGCCTCTTCCAGAAGGGAAGCCATGGCGGCGACGTTCCTCTCCTTGTCTGGAGAGGCGGGGCCACCCTGAATTATGAGTATCTTCAGCCGTCGGCCACGAAGCTCTTCCATTCCTTCTCCTCCCCTGTAACATGATCTTCGGCCCTCACCTCTAAAGGTGGTAGTCGGCATCGTCCCTGATCCGCCAGAGGCGGAGGGTCAGGGACGATGCCGACTATGTGGGTTGTTCATCGCTAGGAGCTTATGCGGCGGCCGCCAGTGTTACCGGTGGGGTTTCGTTTCTTCCTGGAGCTGGACGTTGAGGCAGGCCGCTGCCACCACCCGGTCCTCGGGGGCCAGCTTCATTATGCTCACCCCCCGCGCCCCTCTCCCTTGAACGGATACCGTATCTGCCGCCGTACGCAGAACGAGGCCCTCCGCCGAAATTACCACCAGCTCGTGGGAGGGCTCCACGGCCATGGCCGCGGTAACCGGCCCGGCCTCGCTCACTGCAAAGCACCTCACCCCGCCACCCCCCCGATGGTGCACCGGAAACTGAGAGAAGGGGGTTCTTTTGCCAAAGCCGCCAGCAGTGACCATAAAGAGGTCCCCCTGAGGCGTCGCCACCTCCATGGCCACCACCCGGTCTCCCTCCTCCAGGCGAATACCTCTCACCCCGCCGCTGCCCCGGGAGGCGGTGCGAAGCTCATCCACCGGGAAGCGAATGGCCTGCCCTTGCGCCGTAATCAGCAATACCTCCTGCCCCTCCGCCGCTCCCTTCACCGACACCAGCTCATCCCCCGCCTCCAGGTCCATGGCGATGAGTCCGCTGGAACGAATGGAGTCGAAATCGGCCAGGGAGGTCTTCTTCACCTCCCCCCTACCCGTGGCCATGACCAGGAAATAGTCGAGAGGGAAGCTGCTCACTCCCAGTAGCGCCGTCACCGCTTCCCCCTGGGCCAGAGATATCAGATTTACCACAGGTAGACCCCGGGCCTGGCGGGACACCTCGGGGATGTCATAGCATTTGAGCTGGAAAGTACGGCCTCGGTCGGTGAAGAAGAGGAGGCTATCGTGGGTGTCCGCCGTCAGGAGGTGCTGCACCGTCTCCGCCTCCCGGGTGATGACGCCGGTGATGCCCCGCCCTCCCCGTCTTTGGCTCCGGTAGGTGCTGGCCAGGAGACGCTTGATGTAGCCCCGATTGCTCAGGGTTACCACCACATCCTGATGAGGCACCAGGTCCTCTTCTCGGAACTCTTCCGCCTCCTGCTGGACAATGATCGTCCGCCGCGCATCGCCGTACTTGGTTTTAAGGGTTTTAACCTCCTCCTTCACCAGATAGAGGATCTTGCGCGGGTTGGCCAGCAGGTCCTCCAGGGAGGCGATGGTCTGGAGCACCTGGGTGTACTCCTCCACGATCTTTTTCTGCTCCAGGGCCGCCAGGCGCCGCAGTTGCATATCCAGGATGGCCTGGGTCTGAATCTGAGTCAGGCCGAATCCCTTCATTAAGTTGCTCCGGGCGTTCTCGGCGCTCTGGGAGCTTCGGATGGTGGCGATGACCTCGTCCAAGTGGTCCAGGGCCACCTTCAGCCCCTCCAAGATGTGAGCCCGCTCCTTGGCCTGGCGCAGCTCGAACTGGGAGCGCCGGACCAGAATTTGTTGTCGATAGTTTATGTAGTGCTGAAGGGTGCTCTTGAGGCTGACCACTACCGGTTGACCGTCCACCAGAACCAGGGAGTTAACCGCGAAGGAGGACTGCATGGCGGTATATTTGTACAGGGAATTGAGCACTTGCTGGGGCTGAGCCTCTCGCTTCAGCTCGATAACGACGCGCAGGCCATGGCGGTCCGACTCATCCCGCAGGTCGGCGATGCCATCCACCTTCCGATCCTTCACCAGCTCCGCGATGCGCTGGATAAGGGCCGCCTTGTTGGTCTGAAAGGGAAGCTCAGTAACTATGATCTGGCTTCGGTTTACCCGGGTCTCCTCGATATGGGCCCGGGCCCGCATGATGATGCGACCATGACCGATGGCGTAGGCGCTTTTTATGCCTTCCTGCCCCAGAATAAGGCCGCCGGTGGGGAAATCGGGGCCGGGAATGATGCGCAGCAGGTCCTCCACGGTAGTATCCGGCTCATCTATAAGGCGGGCAATGGCGTCGCACACCTCTCCCAGGTTGTGGGGGGGGATGTTGGTAGCCATGCCCACGGCGATGCCCGAGGCGCCGTTGACCAGGAGATTGGGCACGCGAGCCGGGAGCACCGTCGGCTCCTGCAAAGAGTCGTCGAAGTTGGGGGCAAAGTTCACCGTCTCTTTATCGATGTCCGCCAGCATTTCCTCGGCCATTGCCGCTAGGCGGGCCTCGGTGTAGCGCATAGCCGCCGGCGGGTCATCGTCGATGCTGCCGAAGTTGCCCTGGCCGTCCACCAGCCGGTAGCGCATGGAGAAGTCCTGGGCCATGCGCACCATGGCGTCGTAGATGGGGGCATCGCCGTGGGGGTGATATTTCCCCATCACCTCCCCCACGATACGGGCGCTCTTCTTGTAGGGGCTGGTAGGACGCAGCGCTAGCTCATCCATGGCGTAGAGGATGCGCCGGTGCACCGGCTTCAGCCCGTCCCGAACATCGGGGATGGCCCGGGACACAATGACGCTCATGGCGTAGTCCAGGTAGGACCCCCGCATCTCATCTTCGATCTTAACGACGCGCACCGTCCCTATGTCCATACTGTTACTCTCCTATGTGACAGGTCCTTGGCTGACGATGGAAGAGCAAAAAGGAATTAAAGCAGTTTGATAAAATCTTCAACAGTTAAACCAGCTCCATCGAGGATTGAAGACAGGGTTCCCGTGTCAATACTTCTGTGGGCAGGGACAATCACTTGGGCGAAAGGGCTGTCCCTTCTCAAAACGATATGGCTCCCCTTCTGGCGTTTAACGTAGAAACCTGATCTTTCCAGTGCCTTTATCGCCTCTTTGCCAGAAAGTCCTCGGGGTAGCCTAGTCACTTAGCAGTGACCTCAAGCTCCACAGAGTCTTTGCCCACTTCTACAGGAACAGGAAGCCCGTCTTCTAGGAGAGCCTCTAAATAAACCTCCATCGCCTCTTTAATGTTCCTCAGAGCCTCTTCCCGCGTCTCACCCTGAGAAACGCACCCTTTTAGAGCCGGAGCGTAAGCCACGTAGCCCGATTCACGCCCTTGTTCAATGATGACCGTGTACTTCATTATTAGCTCCTCGGTCCTTTACGGATCCAGAGTCCGCTGTCCTACCACTAGACGACTCCCCAGCGCCTCCCGTATTCTAGCAAAGAAGGGTGTCCTTGGCAAACCTCCACAACCCCTGGAGTCTTCCAAGCCGAGCCATTACTACGGAAATAACGTCCATAAGCCCGGCTACCTGAAGCCACCGCAGGTTGAAAAGGGGTTCACGGCGTGGTAGCATCGGCATTAATAACATGGAGCAGCGATTCATACGCAACTTCTGCATCATTGCCCACATCGACCACGGCAAGTCCACCCTGGCCGACCGCCTCTTGGAGTTCACGGGCACCATCAGCGGACGCCAGATGGAGGAGCAGGTGCTGGACCAGATGGAGTTGGAGCGGGAGCGGGGGATCACCATCAAGGCCCAGGCGGTGCGCATGGAGTACCGGGCCAGCGACGATCACCCCTACGAGCTCAACCTCATCGACACGCCGGGCCACGTGGATTTCGTCTACGAGGTGTCCCGCAGCCTGGCCGCCTGCGAGGGGGCGATACTGGTGGTGGACGCCGCCCAGGGCATCCAGGCGCAAACCCTGGGCAACCTGTACCTGGCCCTGGAGCAGAACCTAACCATTATCCCGGTAGTCAATAAGATCGACCTACCCAACGCCGACGCCGAGGGGGTGGCCCGAGAGGTGGCGGAGGTTCTGGGCGTGTCCCAAGAAGACGTTATCCTGGCCTCGGCCAAAGAGGGGTTGGGGACCAGGGAGGTGCTGGAGGCGGTGGTGCGACGTATTCCGCCCCCTGGTGGAGACGTTGCCAAGCCCCTGCGGGCCCTCATTTTCGACTCCAAGTACAATCCCTACCAGGGGGTCATCGCCTATATCCGAGTCGTGGACGGCTCCTTGTCGCCGAACGAGGGCCTGCGCCTTATGGCCACGGGGCGGGACCTGGAGGCCCTGGAGATCGGCGTCTTCCGCCCTGCTCTGGCACCGGTGGCGGGGTTAAGCGCCGGGGAGGTGGGCTATGTGGCCACCGGTCTCAAGAACGTTAAGGATTGCCAGGTGGGGGATACCATCACCTCCCAGAAGGGAGTGGCGAGCACACCCTTGCCGGGGTATCGGGCGGTGAAGCCTATGGTCTTCGCTGGGCTCTATCCCTCCGAGGCGGGAGACTACGCTCAATTGCGGGACGCTCTGGACAAGCTGAAGCTGAACGATGCCGCCCTGAGCTATGAACCGGAGAGCAGCGCCGCCCTGGGCTTCGGCTTCCGCTGCGGATTTTTGGGCCTCCTCCACATGGACATCGTCCAGGAGCGTCTGGAGCGGGAGTACGGCCTCAGTCTCCTCATCACCGCCCCCAGCGTGGCCTACGAGGTGGACAAAACGGACGGCAGCCAGGAGGTGGTGAGCAGTCCCTCCCAGCTACCCCTCCCCCAGCAGATCCAGGACATCCGGGAGCCCTGGATGCATATCACCATCGTCTGCCCCAGCCGCTATGTGGGTCAGATAATGGAGCTGGTCACCGGGCGACGCGGGGAGTATCGCCGCCTTGAGTATATAGGGGTGGGGGAGGAGGGGCGGGTGCTCATGGAGTATAACATTCCCCTTTCCGAGATGCTGGTGGACTTCTACGACCAGTTGAAGTCTCGAACTCAGGGCTATGCCTCCCTGGACTACACCTTCTCCCACTACCAGTCGTCGCCATTGGTGAAGCTGGAGATCCTGGTCAATAACCAGCCTGTGGATGCCCTTTCCCTCATCGTGCACCGGGACGACGCCGCCCGCCAGGGGCGGGTCCTGGTGGACAAGCTCAGAGAGCTCATACCCCGGCAGCTCTTCGAGGTCCCCATTCAGGCGGCCATAGGTGGGAAGGTCATCGCTCGGGAGACCATTCGCGCCTTGCGCAAGAACGTGCTGGCCAAGTGCTACGGGGGAGACATCACCCGGAAGCGAAAGCTTCTGGAGAAGCAGGCGGAGGGGAAAAAGCGCATGAAGCGACTGGGGCAGGTGGAGATCCCCCAGGAGGCCTTCATGGCCGTATTGAGATTGAGGTGAGGTCCTAGAGCATAGGGCACGGAGCCGGAGGAGGCCGGAGCGATTCCTATCTGTCTGGGTATATTTTCCATCTCGCCCCGCCGCCTGACTCCGGGTTGTAAGGGTGTAAATAGAAAAGGACATTTATGCCGAGAAGAAGGGGGCATTTATGCCACGACTGACCGAACAAGAGCAACAAGAGATCATTCGCTATCTGGAAGCCGACAAGCCTCTGCCGGACAAGTACCGCTTTCTGCTGTTCGAGGACAAGCGCGAGGTGGAGCTGGTCTGGAACGGCAAGACCAGGGAGGTCAGCAACATCGTGCTGCCCTTTCAGGTCATCGAGCAGGTGGACGAGCCGCGCGTGGAAACCCCTTCTGGCTCCCCCTTGTCAGGGGGAGAGCAGTTGAAGCTGTTCGATCTGGACGCGCGCGGCCGCCAGCTCAAGGGCTGGACGAACAAGCTCATCTGGGGCGACAACAAGCTCATCCTCTCCAGCCTGAAGAACGGCCCCCTGCGCGAGGAGATAGAAAGACAGGGCGGGATCAAGCTTATCTACATCGACCCGCCCTTTGATGTGGGCGCGGACTTCTCGATGGACATCGAGATCGGCGGCGACACCTTCACCAAGAAGCCCAACATTCTGGAAGAGATCGCCTACCGCGACACCTGGGGCAAGGGAGCCGATTCGTTTATCGCCATGATCTACGAGCGGCTCGTGCTGATGCGGGACTTGCTAGCGGAGGATGGGAGCATTTATGTACATTGCGATTCAAGGTTAAGTGGACATTTGAGAATAGTTTTAGATGAATTATTCTCATCTACCCTTTTTGTTAATGAAGTAATTTGGAAACGAAGTGACTCCCATAATGATTCTGTTAAGTTAGGAATTGTTGACGACAGGATTTTCCACTATTCTAAATCAAGCAAAAGGGTTTTTAACAGGCAATTTGCAGAGTATTCGGAAGAGTATCTTGATAATTTCTACAATAAAGTAGATGAAACCGGTAGGCGTTATCGCCTTGATCATTTCACTAAACCCAAAGGAAGTCGGGGATACTTTTATCGATATAAATCAGCTACGCCTCCCCCGAATGGATGGCGCTGTCCGATTGAAACATTGAAGAAATATGATGAGGAAGGACTTTTGGTTTTTACAGGTGATAAGGTTTACAAAAAGCGATATTTGGATGAACAGCCTGGAAAACCTATAAATACTGTTTGGGATGACATATCCGGACAACTGGGTAACGAGTCAAGTGCCTACCCCACCCAAAAGCCCGAAGCCCTGCTTGAACGCATCATCCAAGCCTCCTCCAACGAAGGCGACCTGGTCGCCGACTTCTTCTGCGGCTCCGGCACCACCGCTGCCGTGGCGGAGAAGCTGGGCCGCAAATGGATCGTCAGCGACCTGGGGAAGTTCGCCATCCACACCACCCGCAAGCGTTTGATCGGCGTCCAGCGGCAACTCAAAGCTGAAGGCAAGGACTACCGCGCCTTTGAAATCCTCAACCTGGGCAAGTACGAGCGCCAGCATTACATCGGAATAACCCCCTCTAACTCCCCCTTGTCAGGAGAAGAAGGGGGAGAGCAAGACTTCCCCCCTGACAAGGGGGGATTGAGGGGGGTTGAAAAACAGAAACTATTGGAAGAGAAGGAAGCTGCCTTCGTTGACCTGATCCTACGCGCCTACCGCGCCGAAAAGACTGCCGGCTTTGCCACCTTCCACGGCAAAAAGGCCGGGCGGCTGGTGGCGGTGGGGCCGGTCAACCTGCCGGTGACGCGCCTGTTCGTGGAAGAGGTCATCCTGGAATGCCGCCAGAAGCACATCACCCGCGTGGACATCCTGGGCTTTGAGTTCGAGATGGGGCTCTTTCCCAACGTGCTGGACGAAGCCCGCGCCAAGGGCATCGACATCGCCCCCAAGTACATCCCCGCCGAGGTGTTCGACAAGCGGGCGGTGGAAAAGAACCAGGTGGTCTTCCATGATGTCTCCTTCATTGAGGTCAAGCCCCACGTCCAATACCCCCCTGATAAGGGGGGCAGGGGGGGTTGTGTCCCATACGATCCGACGCTAGTCGAAAAAGCGCGTGAGAACCGAAAAAATCCGACACCCGCCGAGAACAAGTTATGGTTCGAAGTCTTGCAAGACAAACGGTTCGCCAATCTCAAGTTTACCCGCCAGAAACCGCTTGACCAATATATCGTCGATTTCTATTGCGCCGAACTGATGGTGGCGATCGAAATTGACGGCGATAGCCATGCCGACCAGACGGACTATGACCAAGAGCGCACCGCACGGCTCAATCAGCTTGGGATCGAGGTGATTCGATACGCCAATCAGGAAGTTTTGAACAACCTGGAAGGTGTGTATTCGGATCTGTTGGAAAAGATCAGCCTGAGACAAGAAAAACCCCTTAAATCCCCCTTGTCAGGGGGACTTTCTGAGCGTTCCCCATCGTCGCGGGGACTTCCCAAAGTGGCGGTAGAGCTGACCGACTTCTCGGTTTTCTATTCGCAAGATTCCATTGCCAACGTGGAGGCGTCCCTCAAGGACAAGGCCAGCAAGATCGTGGTGGAAAAGGGCCAGATCATCAAGGTGAGCAGGGACGCCCACGGCATCGTCAGCCGCCAGGTGCTCACCCAGAGCTGGACGGACTGGATCGATTATTGGGCGGTGGATTTCAACTTTGAGAGCAAGCGCGAAATTATCCGCGTGAAGAACGAAGAAAGCGGCGAGTGGGAAGAGAGATGGACCGGGGATTACATCTTTGAAAACGAATGGCAGTCCTTCCGCACCAAGAAGAATCGCAAGCTGGAACTGACCAGCGTCTTTCACGAATGTCCGCCGGGACGGCGCAAGCTGGCAGTGAAGGTGGTGGACATCTTCGGCACCGACACCATGACCATTGTCGAAGTTACCGTGGGAGGAAAAGAATAATGGCGCTGCATAAGGATTTCCCCGAATCGCCCTACGCCATCCTTGACCCGGCCATACGCTGGTTTCCGGCGGATGAAGCCCTTCGCGAAACCAGTATGGACAAGTTGATGCCGCCGCTGGTGTCGCAACTGCGCAAGAAGGTGAAGGAATGGCGGGACAGCGGCTACGTAGGGGCGACGGACACGAGCAAGAGCCTGCTCAACTGGTGGTTCAACACCTCGCACCTACTCCCCCAGGCTTATCTTCCCTCGCCCTCTGGGGCCGGGGGTGAGGGCCTGGCCGAGTTCCAGTATTACTTCGCCCAGCGCGAAGCGCTAGAGACCATCATCTACCTGTATGATGTGGTGGGCGTGCAGGACAAATACGACCTGATGCGTTTCGACAGCTCCGGCGCGGTCTCCACCGGCATGTTCGACGAGACCTGGCGGCGCTTTGTGGTGAAAATGGCCACCGGCACCGGCAAAACTAAAGTGTTGAGTCTGGTGCTGGCATGGAGCTTTTACCATAAATTGTATGAGCCGGAGTCGGGGCTGGCGCGCAACTTTCTGGTGATCGCCCCCAACATCATCGTGCTGGACCGCATCTACAAGGACTTTCAAGGCCTGCGCATCTTTTTAAAAGACGACCCAGTCTTGCCCTCCGACGGCGTGGACGGGCGCAACTGGCGCGACGATTTTCAACTGACCCTGCACCGGCAGGACGAGGTGCGCATCACCCGCCCCACCGGCAACATCTTCCTGACCAACATCCACCGCGTCTATGCCGGTGAAGACATCCCGCCTTCGCCCGACGACGAGAACACCATGGATTACTTTCTGGGCAAACGGCCCACGGGAGCGACTACCGACTCCAAGGTGGATTTGGGGATGATCGTGCGCGACATTGACGAACTGGTGGTGCTCAACGACGAGGCGCACCACATTCACGACCCGCGTATGGCCTGGTTCAAATCCATCGAAGATATTCACAACCGCCTGAAGCAGAAAGGGTCCGCCCTCTCCCTGCAAGTGGACGTGACCGCTACGCCCAAGCACAACAACGGTGCGATTTTTGTACAGACGGTCGCCGATTATCCTCTGGTGGAGGCCATTTCGCAAAACGTGGTCAAGCATCCCGTCTTGCCCGATGCCCCCAGCCGCGCCAAACTGGTGGAGCGCCAGAGCGCCAAATTCACCGAAAAGTACGGCGATTACATTCACCTGGGCGTGATCGAGTGGCGCAAGGCGTATGCCGAACACGAAAAGCTGGGCAAGAAAGCCATCCTGTTCGTGATGACCGACGACACTCGCAACTGCGACGACGTGGCCGCATATCTGCGAGCCACCTATCAAGAATTTTCTGAAAAAGACGCAGTGCTGGTCATTCACACCAAGGACAACGGCGAGATTGCCGAATCAACAACAGGCAAAGCCAAAGAGGAAATGGATTTGCTGCGCAAGCAAGCCAACGCGATTGACGAACTGGACAGCCCCTACAAGGCGATCATCTCTGTGATGGTGCTCAAAGAAGGCTGGGACGTGCGCAACGTCACCACCATTGTGGGCCTGCGCGCATACTCTGCCAAGAGCAACATTTTGCCTGAGCAAACCCTGGGACGCGGCCTGCGCAAAATGTACCCCGGCGGCGTGGAAGAATATGTCAGCGTGGTCGGCACGAACGCCTTTATGGAGTTTGTGGAGTCCATTCAGGCCGAGGGCGTGGTGCTGGAGCGTAAACCGACGGGGGAAGGTACGCAGCCCAAAACGCCGCTGGTAGTGGAGATCGACAAGGAAAACGTCAAGAAAGACCTTGAGGCGCTGGATATTGAAATCCCGGTGCTGACGCCGCGTGTCTATCGAGAGTACAAGAACCTGGGCGATCTGGACGTGGGCGCGTTAGAGCATCAACGTGTGGCCTATCTACAGTTCACCGAGGAAGAACAGCGGGAGATCGTCTTCAAGGACATCACCACCGGCGAGGTGACGCATACCACCATCCTCGACACGGCGGGTATCGCGGATTACCGCAGCGTGATCGGCTACTTTGCCCAGACCATCATGAAGGATTTACGCCTGGTCAGCGGCTACGATGTGCTGTACGGCAAGGTTAAATCCTTTGTGCAGGCTGAGTTGTTTGACCGGCCGGTGGAACTGGAAGACCCCAACACGTTGCGCAACCTGTCGGAACTGGCCGCCACCAAAACCCTGATCGAGACGTTCAAGAAGGCGATCAATGCCCTTACCGTGCAGGACAAAGGGGATGCCGAAATCCGCGACGCCATCAAGCTGCGGCAAACGCGCCCCTTCGTAGCAAAGGACCAGGGCTATCTCATCCCGAAAAAGAGCGTCTTCAACCGCATCATCGGCGACCACCATTTTGAGTTGTTGTTTGCCCGCTTTCTCGAAGACTGCGCCGATGTGGTTTCTTATGCAAAGAATTACTTCGCGGTGCATTTCAAACTGGATTACGTGAACGCGGACGGCGACATTTCCAACTACTACCCGGACTTTCTGGTCAAACTGTCCGCTAAGCGGATTTTCATTGTCGAAACCAAAGGCGAGGAAGACCTGGACGTGCCACTGAAGATGCAACGGCTGCGGCAATGGTGCGAGGACATCAACCGGTTGCAGGCAGACGTGAGATACGACTTTGTTTACGTGGACCAGGAAAGCTTTGAGAAATACCAGCCCACATCATTCCGGCAATTGGTTGATGGATTCAGGGAGTACAAAGAGAAAACATAACCAGTCGTTAAACACTGACCGTCAAGCCTTCGGCCTTCCAGCGGGTGAGCTTAGTCGGTGGGGCTTAAACCTGTTTCCTGTCCTTCGGCATCAGACAGCTATTGCGCCGGCTGTCCTTTTAGGGCCTCCAGCACCCGCTCCGGAGTGGCGGGGAGGTGGAAGATGCGCACCCCCAGGGCATTGGCCACAGCGTTCATGATGGCCGCCGGGGTGGCGGCGATGGCCAACTCCCCCGCCCCTTTGGCCCCGTAGGGGCCGGAGGGCACCGGCTCCTCCACTAAAAGGCAGACTATCTCCGGAATGTCGCGAAGGGTGGGAATGCGATAGTCCTTAAAGCGCCGACTCTGGCCAGGGACGAAGCCCTCCATGAGGGCGAAGCCCATCCCTTGGACAACGCTTCCCTCCACCTGTCCCTCCAGGTTGAGGGGATTGATGACTCGCCCGGCGTCGATGGCGGCCACGATGCGCCGAACCTTTATCTCACCATTTTGAGTGTTGACCTCCACCTCCGCCAGTTGGGAGGAGTAGCCATAGACCTGCCCCAGCACCCCCTGGCCGGTTGTGAAGTCGAATTTACGTTCCATGCGGGAGTGCCAGCTTCCCTTCTGCCGTAGAGGGATGCCCCGGCCCCGGGCCACCGCCGCCAGCCGCTCCAGGCCTATCTTCAGGGAGGAATCGGCAACGGAGGAGAAGAAGCCGTTTTCCAGGCGGACGTTGTCCACCTTCTCTTCCAGCATATCGGCGGCAGCCTGGAGGAGGACCGCCTTGAGGTTGCGCACGGCGTCCATAATGGCGTTGCCGTGGCCCTGGGTAGTGGTGGAGCCGGCGCTGTGGGCGTTGGAGCCAGCCACGACCACCAGGGACTCCAGGGGCACCTTCAGCTCATCGGCCGCCATCTGGGCGAAGATGGTAAAGGTGCCTTGGCCCATCTCCGTAGCCCCCGTCTCGACCACGATGCGTCCGTCTTCCCGCAGCTCAGTGAATGCCTCCCGATAGCCGATGGGGTAGCAACGCCAGGCGGTGGCGATTCCAGCACCCCGCTTCACCCAGCCGTCACTGGTGGCCGCTCCGCCAAAGGCGGACTTCTTGGCCTCCCGCCAGTAGGGCTGGATGGCCTCAAGGGTAGCTCTCACCCCCACGCTCTCTTCCAGCACCTGGCCGGTGGCTGTCCGGGAGCCCAACTGGTAGGCGTTCTGGAGGCGAAACTCCAGGGGGTCTAGGCCCAGCTTCTGGGCCAGTTGGTCCATCTGGGACTCGTAGGCGAAGGCGGCCTGGATATTGCCCAGACCCCG
>JACPEP010000023.1 GCA_016183425.1 Chloroflexota bacterium | reverse complement strand
GCGCAGCATGCTGCGCCCGACACCCCCCTGGGCCCTGCCCTTATGGTCATCAACAAAATAAAGTGGTATCTTGTCATTCTGAGGGAGTCCCCGCCAGAGGCGGAGGGTGAGGGACGAGGACGACTACCCTTCTTCTGTCACCCTTGGGCGGGGCTCACCACGACAATCCCCCCGTTTACGGGGGGACTAAGGGGGGGCCAGAACCCCCGGCAGCAAGGACGGTTCGCCATAGGCGTTCATCCGTAGCGGGCGCAGCATGCTGCGCCCGACACCCCCCTGGGCCCTGCCCTTATGGTCATCAACAAAATAAAGTGGTATCTTGTCATTCTGAGGGAGTCCCCGCCAGAGGCGGAGGGTGAGGGACGAGGCCGATTACCCTTCTTCTGTCACCCTTAGGCGGGGCTCACCACGACAATCCCCCCCGTTGACGTGGAGATTAGGGGGGGCTGGCACACCTGACAGCGGTGAAGACCTCACCCCAGCCCTCCCCGACATCGGGGCGGGCGAAATGACAACACTTCGGGGAGGCGCCGGGGAGTAAGGGCATTGTCCCTTGACCTACACTACGCCATAGGTGCAGCATCGGGGACGAGGCCGACTACTCTTTTTTAGAGGGGGAGGACCCTTTAGTCCTTTATCTTGTAGCGTCGCTTAAAACGTTCCACCCGCCCCGCTGTATCCACGATGCGTTGCTCGCCGGTGAAGAAGGGATGACACCGGCTACATAGCTCCACCCGCATCGAGGGTTTGGTGGACTTGGTGACGATGATGTTCCCACAGGCACATACCACCTGGGCGTCTACAAAGGTAGGGTGAATCTTGGCCTTCATCTTGCTTTAGCTCGCCGTCTCGGATGTATAGACACTGGCCCGCTTGCTCTCTTTGCCCACCGTCTCGTACCGGACAAAGCCGTCTACCCGGGCAAAGAGGGTATGATCGCGACCCATACCCACATTGACTCCCCCATGTATTTTAGTTCCTCGCTGACGAACTAAAATGGAGCCTGCCGGAACAAACTGTCCGTCGAAGCTCTTGATTCCTAATCGTTTTGAGGCGCTGTCCCGTCCGTTACGGGAGCTGCCTCCTCCTTTTTTGTGGGCCATTCATCACCTGCCTGTTCTTCTGCCTGTGGTTCCCCATCAGGCCATTGGATCTTCTCAATGGTGAGCTCCGTAAAGAGCTGTCGATGTCCATTTTTGCGGCGGTAGCGTACCTTGGGCTTGTACTTGAAAACGATTACCTTTTTGCCCTTGCCTTCCCCAGTCACCGAGGCAATGACCTTAGCTTCCGGAATTGTGGGCTGCCCCACCATAACCTTCTCACCTCCCAGAAGCATCGGCTCCAACTCCACGGTGCTCCCGGGGCCTTGAGGGAGCCTCTCTACCCGTATGCGATCGCCCTCGGCCACTCGATATTGCTTGCCGCCGCTCTGTATAATGGCGTACATAGCGCCCCGCACTTCAGTCATCGTAGCCAGTGTATCAGGATGAAGCAAGGCTGTCAACATCGCCCCCTTCGTTGACAGCTTAGCCACCCTGCTCTAAAATCGGAACCAGAGATGCCAAAGATAGATCAGAAGAAATGAAAAAAGAGATTCCTCGTACTGGCGACCAGATACGGGCCGCCTTTTTAGACTTTTTCGCCGCCAGAGGACACCTGGTTGTCCCCAGCTCGTCTCTCGTCCCCAAAGACGACCCCACGCTTCTTTTTACCACGGCGGGGATGGTGCAGTTCAAGCCTTACTTCATGGGTGAAGCCACCCCGCCTGGCTCCCGCCTGGCCTCATGTCAAAAGTGCTTTCGCACCACAGATATCGAGGCCGTGGGAGACCCAAAGCACCTCACCTTTTTCGAGATGCTGGGCAACTTCAGCGTTGGGGACTACTTCAAAGAAGGGGCAATAGAGTACGCCTGGGAGTTCGTGACCCAGGTTCTGCACCTGCCACCGGAAAAATTGTGGATCACCATCTTCACCGACGATGAAGAGGCCTTCGGTCACTGGCGCCGGATGGGGATGCCGGAGGAACGGATCCTCCGCTACGGAGAAGCAGAAGGGAACTTCTGGGGGCCGGCGGGGGATAGCGGCCCCTGTGGCCCTTGTAGCGAGATCCACTTCGACTTCGGGGAAGAGATGGGGTGCCATCGGCCCACGTGTGGGCCGTCCTGCGATTGTCCCCGTTTCCTGGAGATATGGAACCTGGTTTTCATGCAATACTACCAGGATGTCTCGGGCCGAAGGACGCCCCTATCTCGCACCAACATCGATACCGGCATGGGGCTGGAGCGGGCAGCGGCAGTGATGCAGGGCAAGATGTCGGCCTATGAAACTGACCTCTTCACCCCCTTGATGGAAGCCATCCAGGGTATCAGCGGCATGAGATACGGCAAAGAGGAAACCACGGATAGAGCTATGCGGGCCGTCGCCGATCACAGCCGCGCCATTACCTTCCTCCTCGCCGAAGGTGTTATGCCCAGCAACGAGGGACGGGGCTACGTGCTGCGTCGGGTGCTGCGCCGGGCGGTGCGCATGGGCAAGACCCTGGGCCGGGAAGAGCCTTTCCTGCGTCAGATGGCCGAGGTCGTCATCGCCAGGATGAGCCCCATATATCCGGAGCTAAAAGAAGCAAGCCGACTCTCTCTGAGGATTATTCATCAAGAGGAGGAGAGGTTCGCCCAGACGCTCACAGTGGGTTTGCGGCTGCTGGAAGACGTGATCCAGACGGTGAAAACAAAGAGTCTTACCACTATCCCGGGCAGGGAGGTCTTCCACCTTTACGATACATATGGCTTTCCGCCGGAGCTAACCGCTGAAATTGCCGGCGAGCACGGCCTCGCCATGGATTGGGATGGTTTTGAAAGGGAAATGGATGCCCAACGGAGCCGGGCTCGGGCCGCCCACACCTTCGTCTCTGCCCGAGAACAGGCCACAAAAACCCTAGCCGAATTGGGGCCCACTGTCTTCAAAGGCTATGAAGAGTTACGCACGAGGACTTTTGTCCAACTTATCCTGTTAAACGGCGAAACTATCGAGGCCATCAAGGAAGGCCAGGAAGCAGAGGTTGTCCTTCCCAAAACGCCCTTTTACGCTGAACGCGGTGGTCAGGTAGGCGATAGAGGCGAGATATGGTCATCTTCTGGCCGCTTTATAGTAGAGGATACTACCCTTGGCCCAGGTGATGTCTTCCTGCATCGAGGCCGAATGACCCAGGGTACGCTAGCGGTGGGACAGGAGGTAGAGGCTATGGTGGATGGGGAGCGGCGCTGGGATATCCGCCGCAACCATACCGCCACCCATCTCCTCCACGCTGCTCTGAGGCAGGTGCTGGGAAGCCACGCGCGTCAGTCCGGGTCCCTGGTTGCGCCGGACCGGCTGCGCTTCGACTTCGCCCATATGGCCGCACCGACTCCAGAGGAACTGGCCGCCGTCCAGCGCCTGGTGAACGAGAAGATACGCCAGGACCTGCCCGTGGTCACCAGAGTCACCACCTATTCTGAGGCCATCGCCCAGGGAGCCATCGCCCTCTTCGACGAGAAGTATGGTGATGAGGTACGCATGGTGACCGTTATGGAGGGCGATAGCTTTTTCAGCGCCGAGCTGTGCGGCGGAACCCATGTTGAGCGCACCGGGCAAATCGGGATGTGTCTCATCGTCAGCGAAAGCAGCATAGGGGTGGGCATGCGCCGCCTGGAGGCAGTCACCGGCCGGGGGGCGGAAGCCCTATTGGAGGAGCGCCTCGCTATCCTGGATGCAGTAGCGCAACGGATTCAGGCCCCGCCCGCCGACGTTCCCGCAAAACTGGCCTCTCTGTTGGAGGAGCTGGAGCAGGAGCGGAAGCGGGCCGCCGCCCTGAAAAAAGAACTGGCACGGCGCTCCGCCGAGTCCCTTCTCGCCCAGGTGAAGTCCGTGGATGGCATGTCCGTCGTGGCCGCCCAGGTGCCCAGCTCCTCCCTAGAGGCCCTAAGGGAGATGGCCGATTTCTTACGGCAGCGCTTGGGGAGCGGGGTGGTGGTACTGGGTACGGTGTACAACCAAAGACCGCACTTCCTGGTGGCGGTGACCCACGATTTGACGGCCAAGGGAGTCCACGCCGCCGAGATCGTGAAAAAGGTGGCGGCAGTGACGGGAGGCAGGGGCGGCGGCACAGCCAGCATGGCCCAAGCCGGAGGTAAGGATACAACCAAGCTGGAGGAGGCTTTGCGTTCGGTGCCCCGACTGCTCCAGCAGTGACCCGAAGAAAGAAAGCAAAGGGTATCTATGGCCCTGACCCCACAAGATGTTATCTACCTTGAAGAAGACGACACCCTGCCCTCCATAAAAGGGAAACTGGAGCGAAGTCGGCGAGAGAATATCACCCTTGTCGCCCCAAAGGGGATGGTAGCCCTGAAGAATCCGTTGAGCCTTCGCCTCCTCCAGCGTCACGCTAATTTTTTGGGCAAAAAAATCACCCTCGTTTCCTCAGACTGGCGCCTCCGCTCCATGGCCAAAGGAGAAGGCTTTGCCGTTTCTTCTCGCCTCTCCCGGCATCTGCTCACGGGCCTGCCAGAGAGAGGGGGTGGTATGCTCTCTGTGGTGGGCCTATGGATGGCGTTAATAATGGGGCTGGGAGCAGCAGTGGGGGGGGGAGGTTACCTGATTCTCCCCATGGCCAGGGTGACCTTGACACCCGACTCCCAAATGGTCACCACCTCTTTGACCATTACCGCCACCGTGGCGACCACGGGCTCCCTTTCCCATACCATCCCCGCCCAAGTGGTTCAGGTTCTGATGGAGGGCACCGAAGGGAGCGAGGTGGGGGGCAAAAAACAGGAGCCCCAAAAGCCCGCTGTAGGGCGGGTGAACCTGATCAACCGCACCGAGGAAGCCGTAACTGTACCTAAAGGAACCCAGGTGAGCACCTCATTAGGGGTGATTTTTGCCACCGCGGCCGACGTGGTCGTTCCTCAGGGGGTGTCCAGTTGGGTGAAAGCAGACATCGTCGCTCTCGAGCCCGGCAGCGTAGGCAACGTTCCGGCCCTGAGTATCACAGAGATAAGAGACCCGCTCCCGGCCCGATACCTCAGCGTTTTCAACGATGCTCCCACTGAGGGTGGAGAGGATGTGGAGGTGACATATATAACCGACCAGGATCGGGAGCGGCTGAGGCAAAAGATAGTGGATATTCTGAAGGCTAAGGGTATGGAGGAACTGCGGCGGTCTAAGCCAGGTCAGATTGTCTATCCTCAGACAGTAAGAGCCAGTATCTTGCAAGAGACCTTTGACCCGCCTGGTGAAGGCCCCTCCCCGCGGTTGACCCTCAAGGCCAGAGCCAGTGTGTCCGCCTTAGCCCTGGGCACCGAGGATATGAAAATACAGGTTGCCCGCTCTTTGGCAGATCAGACACGCTTGCAGTTGGTGGACGGCACCCTGAAGGTAGCGCCCCAGGATGTCGTCGCTTGGGGCGACGATTGGATTGTCCTTCGTGTCTTCGGCCAGGGCGCTGTATTCCCTCTTCTGGACATAGATAAACTGAAGGGACGCCTGGCGGGCCTGACGCGGGAAGAGGCAGAGGAATACCTTATCAAAAATCTTGCCTTGGCCCAGCCCCCCGTGGTAAAGGTGGAACCCCCATGGGCTCCGGGGCTGCCTCGGTTCTCGTGGCGTATCGAAGTACGAATTGTGCCCGAAGGATAGAAGGAGAAAAGTGGTCTCTTATGACGAAGGGAAAGAAAAACGCCTTATGGCCCTGGATATGGGGCAAAGGCGCATCGGCATTGCCCTGAGCGACCCTTCGGGCTTTATGGCCAGCCCCCTGATAGTTCTAGAAAGAAAAGGGGAGGACGCCGACATAGCAGCTATCCAGAAACTGGTGACAGAACACAGCGTGGCGCGGGTGGTGGTGGGGTTACCCCTTTCCATGGACGGCAGTATGGGGGCAGAGGCAGAAAGGGTGTTGCAGTTCTGTAGCCGCCTTTCTCAGCAGTTGCCCGTTCCCGTGGAGACATGGGACGAGCGTCTATCCACCGTGGCCGCCCAGGGGCTTATGATCGAAGCCGGTGCCAGCCAGCGTCATCGGCGGGCATGGCGCGACGCAGTGGCAGCGGCCATCATATTGCAGGGCTACCTGGACCGGGAGAGAAACCGTGCCCAGTAGATGGCTTCGAACTGGGGTCGTCTTGGCATCCGCGGCCGGACTTACGGCGGCCACCGCCCTAGGGGCCAATTGCCTTACGGCCCAGCTTCCTCTGCCTGCCAACAGTTGGGATGCCAAACCCACCACAGAGGGCACCTTCACCGTTCAGTCAGGCGAGAGCGCCGCCGTCATCGGGCGGCGGCTTAAAGAAGCCGGGCTCATTCCCAGCCCGTTCCTTTTTCAGTTGCTAGTAACATACTACGGCATTCAGGGGAGATTGGAGGCGGGGACATACCAGTTGCAAAGGGGCATGACTATTACCACCATCTTGCGACACCTTAACGGAGGTCTGGTGCGACCTGTGGTCATCACCATCCCCGAGGGCTGGCGCGGGGAAGAGATCGCCGCCTACCTGGAGCGAGAGGGCATCGTTAAAGAGGAGGCGTTCCTGACTCTATTTCGAGATGGCACTGGCTCACGAACACTCCTCCAGGACCGCCCCCCGGGGGCGACCCTGGAGGGCTACCTTTTCCCCGACACCTATTACTTATCTCCCAGCTCAACCGCGGGCGACATCATCGCCCTTATGCTGGACGACTTCGACGCCCGCTTCGCGCCGGCGATGCGACGCCAGGCGGCAGACAGGGGTCTTACCACATACCAGGTGTTAACCCTGGCCTCCATTGTCGAGAGAGAGGCCGTCCGTCCCGAGGAAAGGCCCATCATTGCCAGCGTCTTCCTTAACCGCCTGAACCGAGGCATGACTCTAGATGCCGACCCCACCGTACAGTACGCCCTGGGAAGTCTGTCCCCGCAGCGGGCCAAATACGGTTTCTGGAAGGGCAAGCTAACCCAGGAAGACATGGCCACCAACTCTCCCTACAACACCTATCGTCACCCCGGCCTTCCCCCGGGGCCCATCGCCAATCCAGGGCTGGATTCCCTCAAGGCTGTCGTGCAGCCGGCGCAAACCAGCTACCTCTACTTTGTGGCCCGGGAGGATGGGAGCCACGTTTTCTCCTCCTCCCTGGAAGAGCACATTCGCAACGTGAACCGCTACCAGAGGTAAAATCTGCCATGGTTAACCTGGTGGGAATCATCGGCTATCCCTTGAAGCATTCCTTGTCTCCTCTCTTTCAGCAAGCGGCCTTCGACCACTATGGACTCCCTTTTCGCTACCAGGCGTGGGAGGCGACACCAAAAGAGTTGGGAGCGGCCATCGCCCGCCTGCGCCACCCCCCATACCGGGGGGCCAACGTGACCATCCCTTACAAGGAAAAGGTTCTCTCCCTGGTGGACGAGGTGGATGGGGAGGCGAAGAGCATCGGCGCCGTCAACACCATCCTTCGTAAGGACGGACGGCTGGTGGGCTACAACACCGATGCCCCTGGCTTCCTGTGGGCGCTGCGGGAGGAGGGCGGCTTCGACCCTCGGGGCAAAAGAGCCGTCCTTCTGGGGGCGGGGGGGGCGGCCCGGGCGGTGGGCGTCGCCCTCCTGGGAGCGGGAATTTCTGGTCTCACCCTCTGCAACCGGACGCCGGAAAGGGCAGAGGCTCTGGTCAGTCACCTGACAACGATAGCTGAGCAGCGTTCTTGGTCGGCCTCCATAGCCGCCATCCCCTGGGAGCGCGAGCATCTAAAAGATGCCCTCTCCCATAGTCATCTGGTGGTGAACTGCACCTCCGTGGGCATGAAGCACAGCCCCACCGAGGGCCGATCCCCTCTGGAGGCCGTCTTCATCCCCAAGGGGATACTGGTCTACGATTTGGTGTATAACCCACTGGACACCCCTCTGTTGCAAGAGGCCAAGAGGGCCGGAGCCAGACCATTGGGCGGCCTCTCCATGCTAATCTACCAGGGAGCGCTCTCCTTCCAGATATGGACGGGCCGGGAAGCGCCGGTGGCGGTGATGATGGAGGCGGCGCGGGAGGGGCTGGTGGGGTAGTGGTGTCCGATGCTTGCACGGGGATGAAGGCTAACAGAAGAAAGCGTGGGCTTGCCCATCTCATTTACTGAATCTGATCTTCGGTCTTCGGTTCCCTCTTGAGACTGTTTAATCCGCCATAGGCGGACAAGGGGGCAAAGCCCCCTTTGACGGGGGTCTGGGGGTGTCCCGCAGCTTCAAAAGTCCCCCAAGAGTGGGGGATTTAACACCCTCCTTTTTTCTCTTGTTTTGGCAACTCTATGTGTGTTAAAATTTCACTGGATAGTGGCATAATGAGCCAATATGACAAGGAGACTTAGATGATCACACTAGCAAAGTTAACCAGTGGCGGGCAGGTAACTCTTCCCAAGGAAATCAGGATAAAGGCCAACATGCAGCCCGGCGATTTTGTTGAGGTCAAGCTCGATGAGGAAGGACACATAGTGTTGACACCAAAGAAGCTTGTGGACGCCAGCCAAGCCTACTTCTGGACTGAAGAATGGCAAGAGGGGGAACGCAAGGCAGACGAGGATATAAAAGCTGGTCGGGTGAAGAGATTCAAATCAGCTACCGATGCCGTCAAGTATCTTGAGGGCAAAGCATAGCTGTGGAGATCCTCTTCACCGAGCAATTTGAACAGGCATATGAGAAACTCACCAATACCGAGAAACGGAGTGTTCGCAAGGCACTTACTTTACCGGGTGATAACCTAAAACATCCCGGTCTTCGTGTCAAGAAAATGGAGGGTAATAAGAACATCTGGGAGGCTCGCCCCTCAATGAGATTACGGATGACTTTTGAGATAATTGGGGAAACTATCCTTATGCGCAATGTGGGCGAGCATGACCGGGTGTTGAAAAGGCCGTGACTTAATGCGAAGCTTGTTAGACGAGGGAGCACCCTTTGTACCTGAAACCCCCGGCTAAACGGCGGAGAGCGCGGGATGCTACCCCGTAGTTTGGCTTCTAGGGGGCGCTCTCCTTTCAGATATGGACAGGGAGAGAAGCGCCGGTGGCAGTGATGATGGACAAGGCCAGGGAAGCCCCCTAGCGTAATTCGAGCTATGCACCGGGAGGCAACGGCAGTTATAGATTAAGAATCGAAAGAGGAGATACAACATGCTAAGAAAGCGGGTTATAGTGTATCTTGACACGGGAACAACAAGGCAACACGAGATAGAGGCTAAAGACGATGCTGACTACGTGAATTGGGTAAACACCTGTGCCGAGGCGTTAGCAGGAGGTCCTAGAGGCATTCTGGTATTTACTACGCCTTCCCTTTGTATCTACAAGGTTCAAAATATAATTGCTGTCGAGTTCTTAGATCCGCCTCCTCCAAGCGAGAAGCTGGCTATTGGCTTTAGACCTTCTTCATAACCAGACTTTTCTTAATCTAGAGGTACAGACCACGAAGCGATATTTAATATCAATTCTAATAGTCTTGGTGCTGGCTTCAGGGGTATTGATTGCTTGCAGCGAAGAGACTACCACCTACTATCACCGTGAATTTGGCTACTCAGTAAAGATGCCAAAGAGCTGGGAGGTTGTTGAGAATCCAGTGCACTCGATCACAGGAAGACCACTTAAAAATACAGTGGGCTTTCGCAGCGAATTATCACTTGAGGCGGACTGGTTAGATGTAGAAGTTAGGACAAACGAAAGTGCCTACTCAGCCGTAAGTAATCTGTATCAGCCTTCAAACACTGAAAGCAAGCTTTACGAATATGGTAAGAATGGCTATGTTCATGAGACACGATGGCTCGGGATCGGGGAAAAAAGTTGGAGAATAAGTTACTACATTGGGTATAATAAACGGCTCTATGTAATAACTTTCAATACAAAAGAAACCCGCCAAAAGGCTTATGTTTCCATTGACGGATATGGGAAGGTTAATTACTGAGGTAATAGTCGAGTCGTAGTCGTAGGGTGGGTGAAGTGAAACGAAACCCACCATCGAGTCTGGAGGGCGTGTGTCCACTGTCAAGGTGACGATAGACCTACCTTTCTTCCTCAGACTGGAGGATTCCGTCAGCGTGCCATATGATGAGGTCTGTAAGGAATCCCAGATTCCAGAACTGAAGAAGCAGGACATCCAAATCACTTTTTCGCATATACATGCGGGTTCTATTGACAAGTCAAATTGGCCGCATGAGCGAACCACCGTTGCCATCACGCTAGAGGCACCGAAACAACTCCCAAATGATTCTGTGAATACTTTTGCCATTCAAAACTGCTTGGAAATACTTAACAGGGTGATCACTTCGTACCAAGCAACCACAGGAGAGGTAAGCAATGCTGGCTTTATTTTCTCGCTGGGTACCTCTGACATGCAGTTATTCGCTGACATCCGTGTGAACGGCCAGAATATCCGTGATAGGTGGCCCTTACATAATTCGAACTCATTTCCCTTGCCAAACAGTAAAATGGATGAGTTCAGACACTACCTCACTGGCCAGGATGATCTACCGTTATCAAGTCTGTTCCTAACCAACGCGGTTTTGTCGCTAGAACGAGGACAGTACCCCTTGGCTGTCTTTCAAGCAGCCGCCGCAGTGGAGTTGAGGATCACACAGGTTATCCGTGGCAAGCTCAAGGCTGCCGGATGGTCAGACCAAGCGATAGAACCATATGAAAAGATGACTCTTGGCGGCAAGCTACAAATATCGCAGACAGATCCGCGGTCGCTGGAGACTTACTTCGATGGCGTCAGTGGCTTCGCCGATGTGTACAAGAAGGCCAAGGACAATCTGACATGGCTCCGCAATCATGTCGCTCATCGGGGATATTTAGCATCTCACAAAGATGCTAAGCTAGCGGTGCAAATAGCCCGAGACTTCTTAGCAATCGTGAACTGAAATACGAGTGCCGGAGGATTGCGCTGCGCTATACCCGCCTCACCACCTTGATTATGGCTGAAGTTATTGTTACTCTTGTTGTATGAATCCTAGGGCTATCCCAAATTAGCACGCTCTGCGCCGTTAGCAGTGTATAGACCCTACCCATCCGACTGGGAAAACGACTGGCGTACTCGGAAAGGGAGCTAACATGATCACCTGCTATTTCTGTAAAGGTAGAGTCGAACCTCGTCTGGTGGAATTCGATGCCCGCTGGGGAGAGAAGAGGGCCATTATTCGCGATGTCCCCGCCGAGGTGTGTGCCCAGTGCGGTGAACAATACTTTGCCCCCGAAGTCTCTTGCCGTCTGGAGGAGCTAGTACGACAGGAGGACAACTTCAGTGAGCCTTTTCTTCTCGTGCCCCTCAGAGCCTACAGAGAAGGGGCTAGAGCGTAGGAGGAAGAGGTCTTGTTTCGCTTCTTAACCGCCGGTGAGTCCCACGGCCAGGCGCTGGTGGCCATCGTGGAGGGGGTGCCCGCCGGGCTTTCCATAGACGAGGAGTACATCGCCCGGGAGCTGGAGCGTCGCCAAAGGGGCTACGGGCGCGGGGGGAGGATGGCTATAGAGCGGGATCGGGCGCAGATCCTGTCCGGAGTGCGTCACGGTCTCACTATGGGCAGCCCCATCGCCCTTTTGGTGGCCAATCGGGACTGGGAGAACTGGCGGGAGATCATGAGTGTCGCCCCATCACAAGAACCAGTTGACCCGGTGACCCGCCTCCGCCCCGGCCACGCCGACCTCACCGGCACTATGAAGTACAACCAGTCCGATGTCCGCCCCATCCTGGAGCGGGCCAGCGCCCGAGAGACGTCGGCCCGGGTGGCGGTGGGGGCGGTGGCCAAAAGGTTCCTTGAGGAGTTCGGCATCCTGGCTCGGAGCCACATCCTGGCTATCGGGGGCGTCTCAGCGATGGTGACGGAACCCCTGGACTGGGAGCGGGTGGAAAGCTCTCCGGTGCGCTGCGCCGATGCGGAGGCAGAAAAGGAGATGGTGGCCGCCATCGACCGCGCCCGGGAGGCGGGGGATACAGAGGGGGGCATCTTCGAGGTGATAGCCAGCGGCATCCCCATCGGCCTGGGCAGTCATGTACACTGGGATCGAAAGCTCAGCGGCCGTCTCGCTCAGGCGGTGATGAGCATCAACGCCGTGAAGGGGGTGGAGATAGGCGGTGGGTTCGCCCTGGCGGGGCTGCGGGGCTCCCAAGTCCACGACATCATCCAGCCCCTGACTGGCTCCCCCCGGCCGTGGCAGCACGCCACCAACCGAGCCGGAGGCATTGAGGGCGGCATCAGCAATGGCGAGCCCATCGTCCTCCGAGGGGTGGTCAAGCCCATCCCCACCCTGGCCAAACCCCTCCCCTCCGTAGACCTGCGCACTGGAGAGGCGGTTCAAGCCCACTACGAGCGCAGCGACGTCTGTGTCGTGCCCTCGGCTGGGGTGGTGGCAGAGGCCATGGTGGCCATAATCCTGGCCGACGCCTTCCTGGAGAAGTTCGGCGGCGACCACTTAGAAGAGACGCGGCGCAATTACCAGAGCTACCTGAGCACCATAGGGATTAAGAAATAGTGGAACTGGGCTTTCACTGTAACCGTCTCCACCACGTGGTGGAAGGAGATCTCTCGCTACCGCCTGGATGCCAGCATCCACTGCCCCTTGGTTCGCCCTTCCTGGTACCCCTTCTTTCCCACCTGGAGCTATCTGTGCCACATGGACGAGGACAAGCGGGAGCTAAACTTTCGTATGGTGACGGACACCCTGGAGCGGGCGGATGACCTGGGCGCCCAATACGTGATAGTACACTACCCTTCCCCCCTGCCCCCGGAGACAGCGGCCCTTCCTCTAGCGGAGCTACGCAACATCGCCCTGGAAAGCGCCTATCGCCTGGACAAACTGGCAGAGCGACAACGGATAGTTATTCACGTGGAGGGCTTCGGACCTCATCCATTGTTCACCCCCGCTTTCTTGGTTCAGGTTATGGAAACCTTTTCTCATCTCCGCTACTGTTTCGATACTGGCCACATGCACCTGGCGGCTCAACGAGACGGCTTCGACTACTATCAATTCGCGGCCAGGATGGCTCCCTACCTGGGCTCAATCCACATGTGGAACACCCGCAGCTTTGAGGACTACCAAACCTTTCGCCACATCCCCCTTCATCCCAGCCAACGTCCGAGGCCCTGGGGGCTAAGGACTACCGAGAAGGCGTGCAATGGGTGAAGGACATCCTGAAAATATAATCATCGTCGGCTTCTCGGGCACGGGCAAATCCCTGGTGGGGCAGGAGGTGGCACGGCGCCTGGGCTGGAGCTTTGTAGACACCGATGAGGAGATCGTCCGCCGGGCCGGCAAAAGCATCCCCCTCATCTTTCAGGAGGAGGGAGAGGATAGGTTTCGTCAGACGGAGACGGAGGTTTTGGGACAAGCCTGCGCCAAAGAAAGAGCGGTCATCGCCACCGGTGGCGGCGCTGTGCTAAAGCCCCAGAACCGGAAGCTGATGCGAGAGCGGGGATGGGTGGTGTGTCTGGAAGGGGAGCCGGAGTCCATCCACCAACGCCTCCAGAAAGACCACCAACAAGAGAGTGCTATCCGCCCCCTCCTGGCCAGCCCCGACCCCCTGGGTCGCATCCGGGCCCTGAAGAAGGAGCGCCAGCCATATTACGCCGCTCAATGGACGGTTCACACCGACGCTCTGACCATTCCCCAGGTAGTTGCCGAGGTGATTCGGGGGTGGCAATACTTCAATCAACAAAGGGCAGCCAACACTCCACCAGGGAATGAAGGCCCCGCCTGGGTGGTAACCACGGAGAGGGAGAGCTATCCCGTTTACGTGGCCTGGGGCGCTCTGGCTCAACTGGGGGAGAGAATGCGCTCTCTGGAGCTGTCGGGCACTGCCTACCTGGTGAGCGATGACCTGGTTTTCCCTCACTACGGCCTGGTGGCCCAGCAGGCCCTAGAGGCGGCTGGCTTTCCCTGTCAACATTACCTCGTAGCGGCAGGGGAGGAGAGCAAGTCCTGGGAAAGCGCTGCCAGGATATACCACTGGCTGGCGGGGCTCAAGGCAGAGCGAGGGGACACCATCGTGTCCCTGGGAGGTGGCGTGGTAGGTGATCTGGCGGGCTTCGTGGCTGCCACCTATCTGCGAGGGATCGCCCTGGTGCACGTGCCCACCACCCTTCTGGCCATGGTAGACGCTGCCATTGGCGGCAAGGTAGCCATCAACCTCCCCCAGGGCAAAAACCTGGTGGGCGCCTTCTACCAGCCCCGCCTGGTTCTGACCGACACCCAGACCCTGACCACCCTGCCCTATCGTGAGCTGGCCTCCGGCTGGGCGGAGGTGATCAAGCACGCCCTCCTCTTTCAGCCCTCCTTCCTGGACTACCTGGAAAAAAATAGCTCCAAGCTTCTGGAACTGGATGCCGAGGTAGTGACCTCGTCCATCGTCACCAGCGTCGCCCTCAAGGGGGCGGTGGTGAGTGAGGATGAACGGGAGCAAGGGCGGCGCACATTGCTGAACTACGGCCACACCATCGGCCACGCCCTGGAGGCGACCACGGAGTACGTCCGCTACCTTCACGGAGAGGCGGTGGCGGTGGGGATGGTGGGGGCCGCCCTCCTCAGCCAGCGACTGGGGATGCTGTCCCAGAGTGAGGTAGCTCGTCACAGAGCCATTTTAGGTGGGTTGGGGCTTCCCACCGGGTGCCCCGGTGGGAAAATCGCCCGCCTCAGCGCCGCCATGAAGCTGGACAAGAAGGTGAAAGAAGGGGCCATCCGCTGGGTGCTCCTGGAAGGGATAGGGCAGCCCATCATCCGCCGCGATGTGCCCTCCGAGGTCGTGCTGGGGGTGCTCCAGGAGCTGGGCGCAACGTAAGAAGAATAGAGAGCATGGGCCCTGAATTTCATTTTCAGGTAGTCAAGGCATGCCCCACCACCAAGGCGCGCGCCGGACTGTTGTCTACCCCTCGGGGTGTCGTCCCTACCCCGGCTTTTCTGCCCGTGGGAAGTCAAGGCGCTATCAAAACCCTGACTCCCGATGAAATAAAAGACACCGGGGCCAAGATGATCCTCAGCAATACCTACCACCTGTCTCTGCGACCGGGGGTGGAAACGGTGGCCCGCCTGGGTGGGCTACACCACTTCATGGGCTGGTATGGCCCTATTCTTACCGACAGCGGGGGCTTCCAGGTCTTCAGCCTGGGGAGACTGTGTCAAGTCAAAGAAGAAGGGGTGCTCTTCCGCTCCCACCTGGACGGCCG
The DNA here is from genome assembly GCA_016183425.1 of Chloroflexota bacterium. Classification (GTDB taxonomy): domain Bacteria; phylum Chloroflexota; class Dehalococcoidia; order JACPEP01; family JACPEP01; genus JACPEP01. The sequence continues at coordinate 1,187 of JACPEP010000023.1, read as the reverse complement.
CCCCCTTTTTCTGGGGCCGGAGGAGGCCGTGGCCCTTCAGGAGGCCCTGGACGGAGACCTGGCCATGGTTCTGGACCAATGCCCCGCCTGGGACGAGGACAGAGAAACAGTTCGTCAGGCCACGGAGCGTACCCACCGCTGGGCCATCAGGTGCCTGGAGAGCCACCGTTCCCCTCACCAGGCCCTTTTGGGCATCGTTCAAGGGGGCGTCTTTCCCGATCTACGAAGGGAATCGGCCCGCTTCATCGCCTCCCTGCCTTTTTTCGGCTACGCTTTAGGTGGGCTGAGCCTGGGAGAGCCTAAGGAGGTAACCTATGCCGTAGCAGAGGAGACGGCAGCGCACCTTCCCTGGGAGCGGCCCCGTTACCTCATGGGCGTCGGCTCCCCCGAGGACCTGGTGGAGGGTGTGGCCTGGGGCATCGACCTCTTCGACAGCGCCCTTCCCACTCGAGTAGCCAGGAACGGCAGCCTTTTTACGCGCCAAGGGCGCATCAACGTGGACAACGCACCCTTTAAAGAGCAAGATAAGCCCATAGAGGAAAACTGCGATTGCTACACCTGTCGGCGCTTTTCCGCCGCCTACCTGCACCACCTCTTCCGCAGCCAGGAACTGCTGGCCTACCGCCTGGCCACCATCCACAACCTGAGGTTCGTTATACGGCTCATGGAGGAAATGCGGGCCTCCATCATGGAGGGAACCTTCCCGACTTTCCGACGAGATTTTTTGGCTGTCTACCGCCTCACCCGCGAGGAGACCCGGCAAGAGCAAAAGGCCAAATGGCTGGAGAATCGCCGGTCCAGAGAGATAAGATTCTAATCCTAATTAAAAAAAGCATTCTTTATGTCACCCTGAGTCCGCCGGAGGGGGACGAAGGGTCCCCCCATTTTAGGTCTTTGCTGCGGCAGGAGATGCTTCTCCCCGCCATAGGCGGGGAGAAGCATGACATTATTCTTTCGGTCACCCTGGTCCGCCAGAGGCAGAGAAGAGTCTCCCGCGCTGATCGTTTTCTTTCTCGCCCTGCCCTGAAGGATTCGTCCGTAGCGGGCGCAGCATGCTGCGCCCCAACATCCCCCGTAGGGCGGCGACGTTAATCAACACTCTTCCTGGACAAAAGATGACGGCGCTGAGACATTGACAAAACATTCCGCAGTATTATAATTACATCGGTTTTTTTGTTGTTTTAACT
>JACPEP010000025.1 GCA_016183425.1 Chloroflexota bacterium | reverse complement strand
GAGGCCTCGACCCGCAAACACAGTGAAACGGAAGAGGCCGTGGGAATCCGTATCCCCTGGTGCGTTGTGACGGATTGCCACGCCCCTCTGCGGAAGGGCTCGCAATGACAGTGTCGATGGTGACGATCTGCCACGCCCCTACACTACACCCTGAGAGGCTGTGAGGAAATTGGTTTTGGGCACCTGTTCAAGGGGTCAGCTAGATACAAAATCATGGTGTTCGAGGCGCCCCCCCGCGAAAAACTCACAGGCTCTCAGAATGACAACGGAGCCTGCCCCTTTGGAGGCATAATAATTACTTGATAACCATGAGCCTGGTGCATGGCGAGGCTACCAGGCGAGAGGGCCCTCCAGCACTCCCTCGGTCCCCGCTATCTCCTGGGTCCACAGGCCAGTGCTCAGGTATGACCAACCCCCATCGGGGAGGAGGACGACTATCTTCCCGCGGTCCATCCGCTCGGCGATGCGGCGGGCGACGAATATTACGGCCCCTGAAGAAGGGCCGGCCAGGATGCCTTCCTTATCGAGAAGCATCTTGGACAGGAGGATAGCATCCCGGCCGTGCACCCGAATTCGGGCGTCCAACAGATTGAGGTTCAGAATGGGGGGGAGGAAGGCATCCTCCATGCTGCGCAGGCCATGGACGGGGTCGCCCCGATAGGGCTCCACGCCCACGATCTTGATCTGCGAGTTGTGCTCCTTCAGCCGCCGCCCCACCCCCATAACGGTTCCCCCCGTCCCCATGCCGGCGATGAAAACATTCACGTCGGGCAGGTCTTCCAGTAGCTCGCGCCCGGTGGTCTCATAGTGGGCCTGGGGGTTGGCGGGGTTGCCGTACTGCCAGGGCATATAATACTGGGGGTCTTTGACCATCTCCATGGCCACGGCGATGGCCCCGTTGGTGCCCTTGGCGGCTTCGGTGAGAACCATCTCCACACCGTAGGTTTCCAGGAGCTGCTTGCGCTCCAGACCCACGTTCTCTCGCATGACCATTATCATTCGGTATCCCCGGGGCCGGGCGAGCATGGCCAAAGAGACACCCGTATTTCCGCTGGTGGGCTCCAGGATGATCTTGCCCGGCTTCAGCTCTCCGGACGCCTCGGCTTTCTCGATCATGTACTTGGCGATGCGGTCTTTGAGGCTGCCAGAGGGATTTAAGCCCTCTAGCTTGGCAAAGAGGCGCACCTCCTTTTTGGGACTCATGCTGGCTATCTCCACCAAGGGAGTGTTGCCTATGGCATCGATGATGCGGTCGTAGCGCATGCAATGCTCCTTTAATAATACAAGCCATTTCCCAAAAGACGCACCTGGCAGGTGGGAGCTTCGAAGCCTCACCCTTACCATGTCACTCTGAGAGAGCAGTGACCGAAGAATCTCCACGTATCACGAAGATTCTTCTCCCCCCGCCTATGGTGGGGAGATCAGAATGACAAAAACAGCCTGGTGCGAGCCAATACTAGTCTATCTTGCACCAAAGGTCAAGAAGCGGTAGACTAGTGCCCAGTTAGTTCCAGGGCAATTGTCCTTTTAGCCAGAGAGGAACCTTGTTGCTGTACGAATCAGAGACAGGTGACATAACTATCGTCCTCGCCGGGGATATAATGCTCACCCGCAGACTTTCGGTATATCGGGAAGAGCGTTTTTTGGCGCTGCGGGAGCTACTCCACAGTGGGGACGTGACCTTCGCCAACTTTGAAAGCTCGGCTCGGGAGTACGAAGAGGGCACGCCATCCCCCACCGGTGCCACCTTCATGACCACGGAGCCTTCCCTGCTGGAGGAGATAAAGTGGCTGGGGGTCAACCTGGTATCCTGCGCCAACAATCATTCCTATGACTACGGTGAGGGGGGCGTTTTGGCCACCATACGCAACATGAGGGCAAAGGGGATCCCCTTCGCCGGCATCGGCGCCAACCTGGGGGAGGCCCGCAGCCCGGCCTATGCAGAGAGTCGGGGCGGGCGGGTAGCCCTCATCGCCGCCACCGCCTCCTTTGAAGAGTTTAACCGCGCCGGTGAGCAGCGGCCGGACTTTCGCGGCCGGCCGGGGGTCAACGCCCTGGGCTCTGAAACGACCCTGGTGGTGGATGGGGCGGCTCTGGGGGAGCTGAAACGCATCAGCTCCGGCCTGGGCTTTGAGGCGGAGAAGGAGCGGCGAAGGCATTTCGGTTTCTTTCCTCCCCACGAATTGGCCCCGGACAAAGAAGACGAGATTCGGTTTCTGGGACGCAAGTTCGTGGCCGGAGATTCTTTTGCCATCAAGGCGCGGCCCAATGAGCGGGACATGACGGGCATTCTGCGCCAGGTGACGGAGGCGCGGCGGCAGGCCGACTGGGTGATGGTGAGCCTCCACTGTCATGAGGTGGGCGGCCGGGCTTCCTACTCCGCCCGGACGCGCCAGGAGCTGGAGGAGCCGGCGGAGGTCGTGGTGGAGTTTGCTCACCGCTGCATCCAGGAAGGGGCCGACCTTTTTGTAGGCCACGGGCCCCACATGACCCTGGGGGTGGAGATATATCAAGGGTGCCCTATTTTCTACAGCTTGGGCGACTTTATCTTGCAGAACGAGACGGTGCGTTTTTTCCCCGCTTTTCCTTATCAATCCTTTGGCATGGGCACCGAGGCCACGCCCGCCGATTACCTGGACGCCCGAAGCGAGAACAATACCAAGGCCCATCCCGGTGACCCTATGTACTGGGAGACCTTCTGCGCCGTGTGCCGTTTCGAGGCCCGGAAGCTGGCGGAGGTCACCTTGTATCCAGTAGACCTGGGCTACGGCCGCCCCCGGCCCCAGCGCGGGCGGCCCCTTTTGGCCGATGAGGCCGTGGGCCAGAAGATCGTCCATCGGGTGGCGCGCCTGTCTCGGCTCTACGGCACGGAGGTGGCCCTGGTGGATGGCCGAGGCGAGGTCGGAGTTTAAGGGGGTGAGACTATGCTAAGTATCAAACGGTTGTCTCTGGAGGATGCCCGAATCCTTCTTACGGGGGCCGAGGCCAAATCCCGGGAGATAGGGGTGCCCATGTGCATCGCAGTGACCGACGAGTCTGGCCACTTGATCGCCTTTAACCGCATGGACGGGGGGAAGGTAACCAGCATCGATATTGCCATTAACAAGGCATTCACGGCGGCCTGCGCCCGGCGCGGCACCCACGAGTACAACAAGATGGCGGTGCCCGGCAGCCCCACCTTCGGCATTCAAAACAGCAATCAGGGGCGTTTTTGCATCATTGGCGGTGGGTTGCCGGTGGTGGTAGACGGTGAGATCGTGGGGGGCATCGGATGCAGCACCGGCACTGCCGAGGAGGACCAGGTAGTGGCCCAGGGCGGTATCGACTATTTCCTTCAACATCGAAAGTGAGGGAGAGAGTGCTCTGTCATTCTGATCTGTCAGAGGGATAGAAGAATCACGCATGTCCTGTTTGCATAGGACACCACAAAGGATGAAAATGCGGGCGGTCCAGAGGAGTTCGCTCCTCTGGCGGGGGTTTCAGGGGGTGCCCCCCTGATTACAATTCCTCCCCCTCTCCCCGCCAAAGGCGGGGAGAGGGGAACAGAGGGGGTGAGGGTATTTTTCATAGCAATGACATTGACAAGAGCCCTCGAAGTAGGGTTTGACATTGGCGAGGTACTATTGCTGTGGCCGGTGGTGCCATAAGGAGGTGTCATGTACCCGAGAGCCTTTGAGTATATTCGTAGTCAGTCGGTAGCGGAGGCCTTAGGGCATCTTTCCCGCCTGGGGGAGGAGGCCAAGGTCCTGGCCGGCGGGCAGAGCCTCATCCCCATGATGAAGCTGCGCCTGGCCGGCCCCAGCTATATCGTTGATTTGGGGGGCATTCCCGGCCTTTCCTACATTAGAGAAGAAGACGGTCACATAGCCTTGGGGGCCTTTACCCGCCACCGGGAGGTGGAGGAATCCTCCCTGCTGCGGTCGCGGTTTCCCATTATCCCCGAGGCCATCGGGTTGGTGGGGGACGTGCAGGTGCGAAACATGGGAACCGTAGGCGGTTCCCTGGCCCACGGCGAGATGGGAAGCGACTGGGGGCCGGTCTCGCTGGCCTTGAACGCCCAGTTGAGGGCGGTGGGGCCGGGGGGTGAGAGGCGGATAGCCGCCAAGGAGTTTTTCCTCGACCTTTACACCACGGCCCTAAGCCAAAACGAGCTGCTTGCGGAGGTGCTTATCTCGCTCCCGCCGCCCAACAGCTCCGGCGCTTATCTCAAGATGGTGCGACGGGCGGGGGATTTTGCCGTGGCCAGCGTGGCCATGCAGATGACGGTGGACGACGGCGGAAAGTGCCTGGACGTGGGCATCGGCCTGGGAGGGGTGGGGTTGACCCCCATCAAGGCGGTGAAGGCGGAGGCGGCGCTCAAGGGAGAAAAGGTCACCGAGGCCGTCCTTCGGAATGCAGCGGCTATCGCCGCTCAGGAGGCCGACCCGGTGCCCGACATTCGGGGCTCGGCGGAGTATAGACGAGAGCTGGTGAAGGTGCTGTGCTATCGGGTGGCCAACATCGCCCTGGGACGTATCCGGGGCGAGGCAGTGGAGGGGGGCTATGTCTAAAGAGAAGATCCGGGTCAGGGTCAACGGCAAGGATTTCGAGGCCGAGGTGGAGCCCCGTCTCCTCCTCATCGACCTGCTACGGGAAGAGCTGGGATTCACCGGACCCCACGTGGGCTGCGATACCAGCAACTGCGGCGCTTGCACCGTCATCCTGGACGGCTACAGCGTCAAGTCGTGCACCATGTTCGCCGTCCAGGCCCACGGCAAGGAGATACTCACCATCGAGGGCCTGGCGCAAGATGGCAAGCTCCATCCCATTCAGGAGGCCTTCTGGGACAACCACGCCCTGCAATGCGGCTACTGCACCCCGGGGATGGTAATGTCCGCCTACTACCTTCTGTCCCGCAACCCCAATCCCACGGAGTACCAGGTGCGCCGGGGCATCACGGGCAACCTGTGCCGCTGCACCGGCTACCATAACATCGTCAAGGCCATTCAGGACGCCGCCGGCAGGATGCGCAGCAAGGCCTAAGACAGGTATCGAGCTAAGTTCGTGTCCGGCGCGGGGAGCGTTTTTGTATTTGAATCACCGGGCTAACGGCTGAAAGCGTGAAGACTGAGTGTTGTGCTTCAATGGAAGTCGGGCAGCCACTTTTAAGGGAAATGGTACACCTCTTTCGGGAAAAGCTATAATAAGCAAACAGGAGAGGTGAGTGGATGGAGGGAAAGCAAGGCAGACGGATAAGGGTAAAGAGAAGTTAAAGATAGTCGAGGAGGGGAGTCCGTCCGAGGATGCGATAAGCGAGCTCTGTCGGCGTTACCAGAGGCGTGAACATTGAAGCGGCTACTTTGCGGAGGTGATTATGCGAAACACGACAAGAGCCTTGGGATTATTCGAAAATGAGGACTTTGATAGAGAGGGAGAAGACGGGAAAGGCAGATCGTGCGAGAGGCTTCAGAGGCTTGACCTTCATGGTGCCTTAAGAGAAAGAATACTGCCATACTGTAGACTTAAATATGGCGAGATATGGGAGGACCAGGTTCATGGTCACAGAGTAGGGGTATTGGACGCAACGAAGCTAGAAGACGTAGACAAAATTGTCGGTGATACAAAGACGACATTGTTGATAAACGACCCGCCTTACAATATAGCAGTTGGAAACGCAAATACTGATAATCTTTTCCACATAAGTTTGCAAGACTACTTGGAGTTCTCTGAGAAATGGGTGCGAAATGCAATCGCCGTTATGAACAAGGATGCTCATTTCTATGTCTGGCTCGGTGCAGATTACAGAAATGATTTTCAGCCGCTAGCTGATTTCATCGTGTTGATGAGGCAATTCAAGGAACTGAAATCGAAAAGTCTAATCACCTTAAGGAATCAGAGGGGATATGGAACGCAAAGAAACTGGATGTGGGTAAGGCAAGAGCTTCTTTACTATGTAAGAGGCACCCCGATTTTCAATGTAGAGGCTGAGTACACAGATATTCCCAAAATATTGAGGGGTTACTACAAGGTAGTAAATGGGATGATCACTGAAAATCTCGAACGGAGTAAATCCAAATATATTAGAGCCGGGAATGTGTGGGTTGACATTCAGCAGGTATTCTACCGAATGGATGAAAATGTCCCAGGGTGTTATGCTCAGAAGCCCCTTAAGGCGATACAGAGGCTGATTCTGTCAGGTAGCAGTGAGGGTGACTTGATGTTGGATTTCTTTGCCCATTCGGGAACGACTCTCATCGCTGGTGAAATTCTGAAGAGGAAAGTTTACACCTTCGACGTAGACCCGGTATTCGCGGAGATTACAATCAGAAGATTGGAGCATATTCGAAAGACAGGAAAAACAGGATGGCAGTGGCGAAGCCCATTTCCTGAGATAGACGAGCACACCGGAACAACTAGATGGATATAAACCAACTCAAGAACTATTTGGATTCGCTTAGCGAATCTTTGAAAGGCGCGGACAAGAAGCTATTGAATGCTCGTGTCAAAAGTCTGGTGTCGGCCTTCCCTTTTAGTGAATACGAGTACATTCTTATGTTTCTGTTGGACAGAAGAGTAATAGCATTTGACGACTATGAGAAGCTCAGGAATGAGTATGTTTCCTCGAACAGGTACCTTGACCTGTATGGGCTTGCGCCCCGAATATTCGGAGAAATATGGACCCATGAACATATCATGGATTTGGATAGAAGGTTCATAAGGCCCAACAAATCAGTTGACCCTGATTATGATGGAGAGTACGACTTGTGGACTGAAAATACTCGACTCGAGATAAAAGCTGCAAGAGCTATTAACACGAAGAAAAGGGGAAGTCTGCTTTCTAAGGCTTTGCGATATACTTCCGAGGAGCCTTTTTGGATGAATTTTCAGCAAATAAAACTGGAAGCGTGCGATGTCTTTGTTTTCGTAGGCGTATGGGTTGATCAGATTGTGTACTGGGTATTGTCACCAGAGGAGGCGAAAAACAACAGGCACTTGAGTCACCAACATAGGGGTGGAATTGAGTATCAGATAGGCATAACAGACAAGAACATTCGAGATTTCGACCAGTATGGGGTGAAGCCGTCCGAAATCAGAGATGTGGTTCTTCAGAAAGGAAAACGAAGGTGAAGTCCGGCAGCGCCATTGGACGCTGCTATTCTTCAGCAAAACGGCAGTCTAGGGTGGGTGAAGTGAAATGACCACCCCAGAGATTCGAGGGCAAAGGTTATCGCCCAGACCGGGGGCAATCAGCGGTGGGTTCCGCTGCGCTCCACCCACCCTACTAGTTCAAGGCTGGACTGGCTGATAAACCGGAGAACTACCATTGGTCCTCCTACCGGGCATGTGTTTTTGGGGAGTTGAGGCCCATGGAGATCGATCCGTTGGTTTGGTAGAAAACTGAGTAGGGCAGGTTTCCTAACCTGCCCTACTTCTCAAGACCCAGGCGTAGGGTGGGTTTCGTTTCACTTCACCCACCCCAAAGATTCAAAGGGTAAAGGTTATCGCCCAGACCGGGGCAATCAGCAGTGAAGGTGGGTTCCGCTGCGCTACACCCACCCTACCAGCTAACCAGATATGTCTTGGACATGGCACTTCTTGTCTAATGCTCAAGGCCCAGGCTGTAGTGTAGAGCCAAGTCAACCTCCCGCATCTTTTCCTGACTCAAGGAGCCCGCCAAATCACCCAAGCGCCCCTGGTCAACCGTCTGTATCTGCTCACACAGAACGGTTCCGTCCAGGCGCAAGCCGCTTTCATGAGTTGTAAAAAGCACGTGGAAAGGGTAACGTCGTCGATGCAGATGGGAGGTAATAGCAGCGACGATGGTGGTGGGGCTGGTCTGGTTACCGAGGTCGTTCTGGATGATGAGGACGGGGCGGTGGCCAACCTGCTCGGAGCCAACGCCCCCGGCTAGTTGTAGCCAGTAAATCTCACCGCGCCTAACCACTGGCGCGTTCATCCCACGGTGTCTGCCGCAGGACCATCTCGCTGGTCAATGGGAAGGCCTCCTCGGCAAGACGCCGATTCTCCTCGGCCATCTCTCGGTACCCTTCTTCCATCAGTGCCTGAATACGAGCCTTTTCCTCCTTCTCTAGGAGTTCCACGATTACAGCGCTCCGGGTGGTCGAACGCTCGTGGGCAAGCCGGTCCGCCATGTCCAGGAGGTTTTTGGGCAGGCTGATAGTCACCTTGGCCACTTTTTGCTCACGCATGATTCACCTCTACCATACATATTACCATACTTTTGGTATGAGACAAGGTATTCCACGCAAGAGATAGCGGAGGGCAAGAAGTGGTTTTTCACCTATATAGAGGAAGGCACGGGCCTGGCTGACGTGGCAGCCTTCGAGGATGTCAAGGATGGGCGAAGAAAGTGTTATCCAAGACGCCCTGGCTTCTGGTGGAAGGCACTGCCCATTTGTCCCACACCAACTCCGCCTTAGGCGGACGTTAGTCGGTAGGGTGGGTTACGTTTCACTTCACCCACCCCAAAGATTCGAGTTAAGGTGGATTCCGCTGCGCTACACCCACCCTACCAGATGGCTTTAACCCAGTTCCTCCAGCTCGAAGCGAAAGTCCTCGACGACGGGGTTGGCCAGAAGGCGGCGGCACATCTCCCGCACCTGCTCCTGGGCCCGAGAGATATCCTCTTCGGCCACCTGGATCTCCAGGTATTTACCCATCCGCACGCTTTTCACCGTGGAAAAGCCCAGGGCGAGTAGCCCTCCTTTGATGGTCAGCCCCTGAGGGTCGTTGATAGTCGGCTTCAGGGTGACGTAGACCCGAGCCAGGTACATGAATCTGTTAGCCCAGAAGCCGCCCGCCGATGCCGGCGCACTTGTCCGTCATCTTCATGTGGGGGCCGCCGGGGATCTTCACCAGTACCATTACCTCCTCAGCGGGGCGACCGGTAGCTTTAACGGCGGCGTCGGTCAGCCGCTGCACTACCTGGGGGATGGCGGATTCGCCTACCCCTGCGCCCTCGACGGTGATATCAAGGGTCACCCGGCGCTTCTGACCGGCGGCCAAGACCACCAGCTCTTCGCCGCCGTGCACCACGGCCAGAACGGTGCTCTTGGGGGTGTTGAAGAGGCTGGCCACCTCATCGGTCAGTTGGCTGGCCAGGGCCTCGCCTTTGACGGAATCCAGCTTGCTTCCCTCGATGATAATGTAGGGCACAGATCACCTCCTATACTTATATCTCTATATCTTCGCCCGATAGCCGGCGGTAGGCCTCGCGATACTTCTCCGCCGTCTTTGCTACCACCTCCGGCGGCAGAGGGGGCGCTGGCGGCTCCTTGTTCCATCCCGAGGCCACCAGCCAGTCCCGCAGGTACTGCTTATCGAAGCTGGGCTGAGGCTCGCCGGGGCGATAGGTGGTCATGTCCCAGAAGCGGCTGCTGTCTGGGGTGAGAAGCTCGTCGATGAGACAGATTTGGCCATCGATGAAGCCAAACTCCATCTTGGTATCGGCGATGATGATGCCGCGACCCCGTGCGTAGTCCTCGGCGTAGCGGTAGACGGCGAGGCTCAGCTCCTCAAGCTCCTGAGCCACCTTCCTCCCCACCAACTCCTCCATGTCCTTCAGGGTGATGCTTTCATCGTGGCCGGAGTCGGCCTTGGTGGTGGGGGTGAAGAGGGGTTGAGGTAGGGGGTCGCTCTCTCGGAGGCCGGCGGGCATGGCCTCGCCCCCGATGGTTTCCCTCTCCTGGTACTCCACCCAGGCGGAGCCAGCCAGATAGCCACGCACCACGCACTCCACCGGGATGCGCTCCGCTCTCCTGACCACCATGGAACGACGCGCCAGGTAGGGGGGATAGCGATAGCAGGCGGAGGGGTCAACGTAGCTATCCAGGAGGCGCACGTCCTCCACCACCTCTAGCATGTGGTTGCCCACGATGTGGGCCGTCTTTTGGAACCAGAAAGCGGAGAGCAGGTTGAGCACCACCCCCTTGTCCGGGATGCCGGCGGGGAGCACGAAGTCGAAGGCGGAGATGCGGTCCGTGGCCACCATGAGGAGGTCATCCCCCAGGTGGTAGAGGTCCCGCACCTTGCCCCGGTAGAAGGGGTGGGGAAGGTGGGTCTCAAGGAATACGGTGCTCATACTATGATAACCTGAAGAGCCTTCTCCACCATGGTCTTGACGGTACCAGATGAAGTTTCACGTCCCCATTCTCGTTTGATAATAGCTGTATCTTTCGTTGGATGGGTTTATGATTCTCAGCGCTCACGGAGACTGTTCCATTATAAGGCTTGATTTTCAATTTGGCGCGGAGGGGCTTCCAGCCGTTCTCCGTAGGGATTTCTATTGCTGCCTCTTCGGGAGGTATTCTTGCTCCGGAATCGGGATCGGGCTGTAAGGGATGATGCACTCTGTAGATATCAACACCAGCGCCACCGCCACCGGGGTGAATTGTAAATGTTGGAGGGTTGCCTATACAAGACCAGCAAACCCCGGCCCCCCAGTTTATTAAAATGGGGGGGTTAGAGCTGCTGCTCACGATGCCACACATAACATCCTGAGGTTGAACTCCATGGAGACTCAAAGTAGGCGTGCAATTGAGAGCCGCTTTTCTGCCCTTATTTTTTATCTCCAGCCGCCAGTAGGTATACATATTCCCCCCTACCGGGGGGACAACACATGTGACTCGTAGCCGGGGAGAGTAGTACCATTTGAGACAAATAGGAGCAAGAAAACCTCCTATGGCCGCTCCAAAGAAGGCCGCTAAGATTGGTACACCCAGTGTAAGAAATGTCTCCACTTGCGCTCTATTTCAGCCCCAGCCTCTCAAAAACTGCGTCCACGTGGCGGAGGAAATACTGGTAGTCGAAGAGGGCTCTTAGCTCGGATGTAGAGATGTGCGCCGTCACCTCGTCATCCCCTGTCAGGAGGTCAAGGAAAGGCGACCTCTCCCGCCACGCTTTCATGGCGTTGCGCTGCACTATCTCATAGGCCTGTTCTCGGGATAGCCCTTTCTCGATGAGGGCCAGGAGCACCCGTTGAGAGAAGATGAGGCCCTGGGTCAGCTCCAGGTTCTCCTTCATGCGCTCCGGATAGACCTGAAGGTTCTCCACGATGTTGGTCATGAGGTAGAGGATGTAGTCCAAGGCGAGGCAGGAGTCCGGGAGGATGATGCGCTCTGTGGAGGAGTGGCTGATGTCCCGTTCGTGCCACAGGGCCACGTTCTCCATAGCGGTAACGGCGTGGCCCCGAATGAGGCGGGCCAGGCCGCAGATGCGCTCGCAAAGCTCCGGGTTGCGCTTGTGGGGCATGGCCGAGGAGCCCGTCTGTCCCCGCTCGAAGGGTTCCTCGGCCTCCAGGATCTCGGTGCGCTGCAGGCTCCGGATCTCGGTGGCGAACTTCTCCAGGGAGGCGGCGACCAGGGCCAGGGTGGTGACGAACTGGGCGTGGCGGTCCCGCTGAATTATCTGGCTGGATACTGGCGCCGGCTCCAAGCTCAGGCGGAGGCATACCTTTTCCTCTATCTGGGGGGGCACGGTAGCGTAGGTGCCTACGGCACCGGAGACCTTGCCCACCGCCACCGTTTTCCTCGCCTCCTCCAGGCGGTGGGCGTTGCGCTTCATCTCCTCTCGCCACAGGGCCATCTTCAGGCCGAAGGTGATGGGCTCGGCATGGACGCCGTGGGTGCGCCCCACCATGATGGTGTGTCGGTGTTGCACCGCCTGCTTTTCCAGGGTGGAGATGAGCTGGCGGATGTCCTCGGCCAGGAGGTCGCAGGCTGCCACCAGTTGCCGACTGAGGGCGGTGTCCATGACATCAGAGGAGGTCAACCCCAGGTGGATGAAGCGAGCCTGGGGGCCAACCTTCTCGGCTACGGCGCGGAGAAAGGCGGTCATATCGTGGTGGGTCTCTTTAAGGATCTCCTTCATCCGCTCCATGTCGAAGCTGGCGGCGCGGATAGGGGGTAAAGCCTCCTGGGGGATGGCTCCCAGCTCCGCCCACGCCTCGCAAGCGGCTATCTCCACCTGGAGCCACTGCTGGAACTTGTTCTCATCGGACCAGATGTGCTTCATCTGGGGCCGAGAGTAACGCTCGATCATGGGTCTTCCCTGGCTAGTCTCGTAGGCTTCCCTCCGTCACCGAGGCATAAAGATGTCTCTGATTATGGTGTGGCCGGTGATAAGTCGACTGGCATCGCTGGCCAGAAAGATCACCCCTCCCACCAGATCCTCCGGTTGACCGACCTGGCCCGACCGCAGTACAGGCTCCAGCTCCTCTGGCGTGCGGCCCGCGCGCCAGAGGGGAGTGTCGGTGGCGCCGGGGGCAATGGCGTTCACATTTATGCTATAAGGGGCCATCTCCAAGGCCAGGGACCGGGTAAAAGCGATGATGCCGCCTTTGGACGCAGCATAGTGAGCGCCCCGAGCCGAGCCGTGAATGCCACGGCTGGAGGCGACGTTCACTATCTTCCCGTAGCGCCGGGGTATCATATGCTTGATGACGGCCCGAGAGCAGAGAAAGACCCCTTTTAGATTTACATCCAGCACCTGATCCCACTCCTCTTCCGTCATTTCGGCCACCGGGACTCGAGTAAAGATGCCAGCATCGTTCACCAGGATATCGATGGTGGCGAACTGCCGCAAGGTTTGGGCGACCATGGCCTCTACTTCGCTATTCTGAGAGACGTCTACCTTTATGGCCAGGGCCTTGCCCCCTTCGGCTTCTATTTCCAGGGCCATCCTTTCCGCTCCTTCGGGGAAAATATCGGCGATGACTACTCTGGCTCCTTCTCGGGCTAGACCTCGGGCAATAGCGCGGCCGATGCCGCTGGCGGCTCCAGTGACGATGGCGATCTTATCCACTAGCTGCATTTCGTCTCCCTGCTTTAGCTCCCTTCTGCCAGGTTCTGTCGCCACGCTTCGTAAGCCTTAAGCACCGAGTCATATTTCAGGCTCAGGATGGCCGCCGCCAGATAGGCGGCGTTTTTCGCCCCGCCTATGGCGACGCAGGCCACGGGCACGCCAGTTGGCATCTGAACCATGGAGTAAAGGGCATCCACCCCCTGCAGGGCGCTCCCCGCTAAGGGGACGCCGATGATGGGCAGGGTGGTCCAACTGGCCAGCACGCCGGCCAGGTGCGCCGCCCCCCCCGCCCCGGCGATGATGACCTCCATCCCCCGGTTTCGGGCTTCCAGGGCGTACTGGCGCACCTTCTCCGGGGTACGGTGGGCAGAGAGCACCGAGACCTGGTAGTCGACGCCCAGTTCCTCCAGGACGTCTATCGCCCCTTGCATGGCGGGGGCATCGGAGCGGCTGCCCATGACGATACCTACCAAGGGCATCTTCGACTCCTTACCCGGTTGTTCCTTCGCGTACCCGAGATGCTTCGATATGTTGAGGATGACTCTTTGTCACCCTGATCCGCCTGTGGCGGAGAAGGGTCTGGTGGAGGGACATACCAACGGTCACTGGTAATCCCCCTATCCAGGTGCCTGATCGATTGGTCATGATGAACACGTAGTAATTGCCTTTGCCCATCCCTACCCCAGATGCTTC
>JACPEP010000001.1 GCA_016183425.1 Chloroflexota bacterium | reverse complement strand
CCTGGCCCACAACAACTACGCCATCCTTCTACAGGACCTGGGGCGGCGGGAGGAGGCGGCGACTCACTACCAGGCGGCCCTGGACATAGACCCCCGCGACGCCCTGGCCCACAACAACTACGCCATCCTCCTCAAGGACCTGGGACGGCGGGAGGAGGCGGAGGAGCACTACCGGGCGGCCCTGGAGATAGACCCCCGCTACGCCTCGGCCCACTACAACTACGCCAACCTTCTACAGGACCTGGGGCGGCGGGAGGCGGCGGCGACTCACTACCAGGCGGCCCTGGACATAGACCCCCGCGACGCCCTGGCCCACTACAACTACGCCGTCCTTCTGGCGCAGACGGAGAGGCCGAAAGAGGCGGAGGAGCACTACCGGGCGGCCCTGGAGATAGACCCCCGCTACGCTGCGGCCCACACCGGCTACGCCCTCCTCCTGGCGCAGACGGAGAGGCCGAAAGAGGCGGAAGAGCACTACCGGGCGGCCCTGGAGATAGACCCCCGCCACGCCCTGGCCCACTACAACTACGCCCTCCTCCTGGCGCAGACGGAGAGGCCGAAAGAGGCGGAGACCCACTACCGGGCGGCCCTGGAGATAGACCCCCGCTTGGCCCAGGCCCACAACAACTACGCCAACCTCCTTGCAGAGACGGGGCGGCGGGAGGAGGCGGAGACCCACTACCAAGAGGCCCTGGAGATAGACCCCCGCTTGGCCCAGGCCCACAACAACGGAGGCCCACTACCAAGAGGCCCTGGAGATAGACCCCCGCTTCGCCCCGGCCCACACCGGCTACGCCCTCCTTCTGGCGCAGACGGAGAGGCCGAAAGAGGCGGAAGAGCACTTCAAGGAGGCCCTGGAGATCTTCCAGGGCCAGGGGGCAGAGGAGTATGCCCAGATGGTGCGGCGCAACCTGGAGCGGCTGGGGGGAGGGGAGTGATACCGTAGTCGGGGTCGTCTCTGACCCCCCGCCACGGGCGGGGCTCACCCCTTAATCCCCCCGTTGACGGGGGGATTAAGGGGGGCCAGAACCCCCGGCAGCGGTGAAGACCCCACCCCAGCCCTCCCCGATGTCGGGGAGGGGGAAATGACGACGCTCCGGGGAGGGTCAGGGGAGTGAGGCGGTGGGGGTCGCTTTAATGGTGTTAAACAAAATAAGTTTATCAGCATCAACAAAATAAACTGGTAACTGGATACCCCACACTTATGGCCTTTAACAAAATAAGCCGCCGCCCTGAAGGGCAGGCCTAGGGGGGTGTTGGGGCGCAGCATGCTGCGCCCGCTACGTACGAATCCTTCAGGGCAGGGGTAGGAAGGTATCACTACTGGGTGAGGCTAGATGTCGGTTTATTTAATCAATGACCATAAGTGTGAGGTATCGACCGGGGTCAGGGACGACTCCGACTACCGTCTTCTCAAGGGAGTGATGGGGGCGGGGGCCGCGGTTCGCCTCAGCGGATGGGCAGTTCTTATGGTATACTATCCGCCAAAGAAAGCTATGGACCACGCCGTCGGTGTCGATGTAATAGAGATTCACCGCATCCAAAGGGCCGTCGCTCGCTGGGGGGAACGCTTTGTCAAGCGCATCTATACTCCGGCAGAGCTTGCTTTCTGTCGCCAGAGAGTTCAAGAGCTGGCGGTGCGCTTCGCCGCCAAGGAGGCGGTGATGAAGGCCCTGGGCACGGGGCGGCGGGGTGTGGGGTGGCGGGAAATCGAGGTCCTGAACGACCAGCGGGGGAAGCCGGTGTTGCGTCTTTGGGGTGGGGCTCAGGCTCGGGCTCAGGAGATTGGCCTTTCCCAGGTGGACCTGAGCCTCTCCCACTCTCGGGATCTGGCCGTGGCCTCAGTGGTGGGAGCGACGAATGAAAGTGGTCACCGTTGACCAGATGCGAAGCCTGGAAGAGGCGGCGGCACCCCTGGGCCTGACTGTCTCCGTCTTCATGGAGAACGCCGGGCGGGCGGTGGCGGAGAGGGTCAGGGATTTTCTGGGTGGGGTGGTGGGGCGGCGTGTGGTGGTGCTGGTGGGGCCGGGCAACAACGGCGGCGATGGCCTGGTGGCCGCCCGCTACCTCCACCGCTGGGGGGCGCAGGCGATGGTTTATTTCTGCACACCCAGGCGACCGGAGGATGTCAACTATCAGCGGGTTCGAGAAGCGGGAATTCCCGTGGTGGACGGGTGGGAAGATGTCCACCTGAAGCGCCTGGATGAGGCCTTGAGGGGCTGTGATCTGATTTTGGATGCCCTTCTGGGCACCGGTCATCTTCGCCCTCTGGAGGGGCTGATGAAAGAGGCATTAACTCGGGTGGCTCAAGGAAGGCAGGGCGGCCACCCCGCCCCAGGCGGGGTGGCCGCCCTGGACCTCCCCTCCGGCCTGGACGCCGATACCGGGGCCGTGGACCCCGCTTGCCTCCCCGCCGATATTACCATCACCCTGGCCTACCCCAAGCGGGGGCTTTTGACCCTCCCCGGCTCCCAGTACCTGGGCAAGCTGGTGGTGGCGGACATCGGCATCCCCCCCCACCTGGCGGCGGATATTCCCCTGGAGATGCTCACCGCCCAGGGGGTGGCAAAGAGAACACCCCATCGCCCCCCCCACGCCCACAAGGGCACCTTCGGACGCCTTTTGGTGGTGGCCGCCTCCCCCCACTACATCGGGGCCGCCTACCTGGCCGGCGCCGCCGCCACCCGGGTGGGCACGGGCCTGGTCACCCTGGCCGTGGCCCGCAGCCTGCAGCCCATCCTGGCCGCCAAACTTACCGAGGTAATCTATCTCCCCCTCACGGAGACGGAGGAGGGCATTATTCACCCCCAGAACGCCGCTGTCATTCAGGAATCTCTGCCCCGCTACGATGCCGCCGTCATTGGCTGTGGCCTGGGCCAGCACCCCAGCACCGTTGAGCTGGTTACCCGTCTCCTCATGGAAGCCCCCCTCACCACCCCTTTGGTGCTGGACGCCGACGCCCTGAATATCCTGGCCCAGACCCCCCAGTGGTGGCGGCGATTCTCGGGCCGGGCCATCCTAACCCCCCACCCCGGCGAGATGTCCCGTCTCAGCGGCCTACCCGTGGCCCAGATAGAGGGCGATCGCCTCGCCACCGCCCAGGAGATGGCCGCCCGCTGGGGGCAGGTGGTGGTGCTGAAGGGGCCGCACACCGTGGTCGCCCAGCCGGATGGGAACGCCGTCCTCTCGCAGGTGGTCAACCCAGGTCTGGCCAGCGGCGGCACCGGCGATGTCCTGGCGGGCGCCATCGGCGGTCTCCTCGCCCAGGGCCTGGAGCCTTTTGACGCCGCCGCCGCCGGCGTCTACCTCCACGGCGCCGCCGGAGACATGGTAAGAGAAAAGCTGGGGGATACTGGCATGGTCGCCAGCGACCTCCTTCCTCGCCTGCCCTTAGTTATCAAGGGTTTGAGAGCCCGGTAGTCTACCGCTGGGTGAGAACATGTCCCTTCCCTTCATGGCCGGCCTCCCCAGGCTGCCCGCCGCAGCCTGGGGCATCGCTTTTGTTGCCCTCGCCTTAGCGGTGGCCTGCGCCTCCCCACCCCCAACCCCTCCCCTTGAAACCACCATCCCCCTCTCCGCCACCCCTTCCCCGACGCCCACCCCCAGCCCACCGCCACCCTTGTCCTCCTCGGGAGCGAAGATGCCCGGTGGGCTTCCCCCCGGCCCACTCCCCCAGGAAGTGCTATCACAGGCTGACAAGCTGCTTTATGACGGCTATTACAGCCAGGCGGCCCTTAAGTACCAGCAGGTTTTTGAATCCTCTCCCCCGGCCCCTCTAGCTAGAGAGGCCCTTTTGGGCCAGGCTCGAAGCCTCTTCTGGGACGAAAAATATGTGGCGGCCATACCCTTATGGCACCGCTTGGTAACCGACTTTCCTAACGATGAGGAAGCCCCCCGGGCCCTCTTCTTCCTGGCCGCCAGCTATCGGGCCCTGGGGCTGACCGAGGCGGCGGTCTACTACTACCGCCAGTATGTCTCCCAAAGGGAGCTTATGACGGGCTACGTTGCTCGGGAGATGGCCAAGCTGATGGTGGACGACGGGAACTTCGCCGCCGCCCGAGAGGAATGGCAGAAGGTCATTCAGGCGGATGTCTCCCCTCAGATGAATAGGGAGGCGGAGGAACGGATTGCCGGGGCCTATTGGGCGGAGAAGAACTACCCGGCGGCCTTGAGCCAGTACCAGGGGCTTCTTCTTAAGACGCCGTCGGGAGACGAGCGGGCCAGAATCCGCTACCTGGTGGGGCAGCTATACGACAAGGTAGGGTCCAAGGCGGAGTACCTGGCCGCCATGCGGGACATCGTCGCTAACTATCCAGCCCGGGGAGAGGCTGGCGAGGCTTTGGCCGCCCTCCTGGCGGCGGGGGAGTCGGTGGATAGCTACCAGAGAGGCTTGGTGGAGTACTATCAGGGAAACGGCCCCTCGGCCATATCCCATTTCCGGGACCACCTGGCACGAAACCCCCAGGGGGCCGACGCCCCGGCCGCCTATTTCTACATGGGGGACCTCTACCAGGATCGAGAAGACTCCTCTCAGGCCCTGGAGGCGTGGCAGAAGGTGGCCACCCTCTTTCCCCAATCCTCCTCGGCCCCCAAAGCCATGGCCCGCCGGGCACGCCTTCTGGAGTCCCTTTCTCGGTGGGAAGAGGCGGCGGCGGACTACCGCCGCCTCCAGGCCTACGGCGGAGATTACGCCACCGACGGCCTGTTTCGGGAGGGGCTGGTGTACTTCAAGGGGGGCCAGCACCAGAAGGCTCGGGATGCCTGGCTCTCCCTCTCTAGCTATGGCGGCGAAGCGGGCACTAAGGCCCTTGTCTGGCTGGGCAAGTCCTTGTGGTCCGCCTCTGGCGGGGGTTCCAAAGACGAGGCCACCTCTTACTGGCAACGCGCCGCCGCTACCTCTCTCAGCTACTACTCCCTTCGGGCGGGCGACCTCCTCCGTGGGGATTCTCCCTTTTCTCCACCCTACCTCCCCCCCGCCAGCGCCGCTCTAAGCGACGAGACGGCTGAGAGACAAAAGGCCGAGGCATGGCTAGCTAACTGGTGGTGGAACGAAGGGCCTCGTTCCATCGGGCAACTGCCGGGGGAGGTCAAGAATAGCCTTTCTTTTCGGCGGGGCGAGGAGCTATGGCGTCTGGGGCAGTGGCAGGAGGCCGTCTCCCAGTTCCGCGAGGTCCTGGGCCTCTTCTGGCGGGAGCCTTTAGTTCAGTACCAGTTGTCCCTCTATTTTCGAGACCAGGGCATCTACAGCCTCTCCATCTCCGCCGCTTCCCGCCTCCTGGACCTGGCCCCCCAGGCGCCCCCCGCCTATCTCCAAAAGCTGGCCTATCCCCTCTACTACCAAGATCTGGTGCTGGCCGAGGCGATGAAAGAAAAGACAGAGCCATCCCTTGTCTTCCCCCTCATCCGGCAGGAAAGCCTCTTTGACAGTCACGCCCGCTCCTGGGCGGGCGCCTCGGGACTGACTCAGGTCATGCCGGCCACAGGGCAAGATATTGCCCGCGGCCTGGGGGTGAAGGACTTCGTCCCTGCCGACCTGTTCAAGCCCTATATAGCGGTCCCTTTCGGAGTCCGCTATCTGGCCCTTCAACTGCGAAGCTTCGATGGCTTGGCGGCCCTGGCCCTGGCTGCCTACAATGGCGGGCCGGGAAACGCCGCCCGCTGGCGCCGTGGCAACCCCCAGGGCGATATAGACCTCCTGGTGGAGGACATCACCTTCCCCGAGACGGCCCGCTTCGTCAAGAGCATCTACGAGCACTACCAGGCCTACCGGGCAGCCTACCGGTATTAGGTGACGTTTATTAACACTAAATCGGGGGCTTGATACCTACAGATGGAGGCCCCTCTTGGGAAAGGAGCGAAAGGGATGTCCATTAGAACAGTGGCCATACTTAGCCCCGGCGATATGGGACACGCCGTGGGGCGGGCGCTGGGAGAGCACGGAATAGATGTGGTTACCTGCCTTCAGGGGAGAAGCGAAAGGACCCGGGATCTGGCTCGCCGCGCCAGCATCAAAGACATACCCAGCCTGGAGGAGCTGGTGGCACGGGCCGACCTGGTTCTGTCCATTGTGGTGCCGTCTGAAGCCTTGAACCTGGCCCAGCGGGTCGCCGAAGCTCTGCGAGCAAGGGGGGTTGACATCCCCTTTGCCGACTGCAATGCCATCTCGCCCCGAACCGCCCAGGAGATAGACGCTATAATTACCGCCGCCGGTGGCCGCTTCATCGACGCATCCATCATCGGCGGGCCCCCCAAGGGCAACCAGTCGCCGCGCTTCTACGCCAGCGGCCCCGACGTAGAATGCCTGGCCGAGCTGGACGGTAAGGGGATCCAGGTGCGCCCCATAGGCGATAGGGTAGGACGGGCGTCGGGCCTCAAGATGTGCTACGCCGCCCTGACCAAGGGAACGTCGGCGTTGCACCTGGCCCTGCTGGCCACCGCTGAAATCTTGGGGCTTTCCCCGGAGCTAGCCAACGAACTGGCATCCAGCCAGCCTGATGCCTATCGGCGCATGAAAGGCCAGCTCCCCCGCCTCCCCGCTAACGCTCGCCGCTGGGTTGGCGAGATGGAGGAGATCGCGGCTACCTTCGCGCAGGCAGGGCTAACACCGTATTTACATCGCGGAGCGGCGGAGGTCTTCCGCCGCCTCGGTCAGACCGCACTAGCGGATGAAACCCCCGAGACCAGCGACACCAGCCGCACCCTGGAGCAAACCATCGCCATCTTTGCCCAAACGATCCAGGGACAACCTGGCGGTGAGCCCTGAGCGCCGAGCTTCCAGTAGTCGGCCTCGTCCCGGAGGCCGACGGGGTCATCTCGCTCTTCGAGTCGGAGAAGTTGTGGTCATGCCTTTAGCCCAGCTCACCTAACGCCTTCTGAAAGCGGGTGGCGTGGGCCTTCTCCGCCCGGGCGATGGCCTCGAACCAGTCGGCGATCTCCCAGAATCCTTCTTCCCGGGCCACCCGGGCGAACTGGGGGTACATCTCCTCCTCCTCGTAGGTCTCCCCCTGGACAGCCCCCCCCAGATTCTCCTTCGTGCTCTGAATACCCCCCAGATGCTTAAAATGACCCAGGGCATGGGCCGTTTCTCCCTCGGCCACGCTGCGGAACAGGTTGGCCACCTCGGGGAAGCCCTCCTCGTCGGCTTTGCGGGCCCAGGCGGTGTAGCGGCGATGAGCCTGAGACTCGCCGGCGAAGGCCGCCTTCAAATTTTCTTCTGTTTTGGTACCCTTCAGATCTGGCATCAATCACCTCTTTCTAGGGGCGAGGCGTGTCTCGCCCCTACTTCTATTAATCCCATTTGCCCTTGCTCTGGTGGCCCTCCATTTCTTTCTTGGCCAACTCCAGTATCTCGGTGGCGCTGGCGCGAACCCTGGCATAAAGGAGGCCGCAGGAATCGTCGTTGCGGTCCTGGTCTCCCTTTTCCGCTAGCTCCTGAAGCTCCTGGGCCAGGTTCAGGGCACGCCGAATATTGTCGTTAAAGGCCTTGGACACTCTTTATCACCTCCTTTCCTCTCTTATTTGCCGCAAAAAGAAAAAACGGTTATTTCTCTTGCGAGGCGGCCTTATAATTCTCTCTGGCTACCATATCGGCCAGGGTGTACCTGCTGAGCAGGGACACCAGATGATCCTGAGCCTCCCCAAATACATCGCGCACTGGGCAGTGCACCTCCCGGGGGCATTCTCCGCTGCGGATCAAACAGCGGTTGAGATGTATGGGGCCATCCACCGCCTCCACCACCTGGAGCAGGGTTATCTCCTCTGGTGGGCGGTTCAGGAGCAGGCCACCGGCGGTCCCCCGATAGGTGCGCACCAGCCCCGCCCGGGCCAGTTGGGGAACGATCTTGGCCAGGAAGAGCAAGGGCAAACCCTGGCGATGGGCGATCTCCCGGGTTATGGCCACCGTACCCCGGGGCTTACTGGCCATGTCCACCATGGCCCTTATGGCATAATCGGCGCGATTACTGAGCTGCATAGTTTTTCAGACTAATTAGACCCTTTTTATCACATTATGCCACTTTTGTCAATAGGCTCGGGCCCCGGTGGTAGCGGAGGAAGAGGCACACCGATAGGCCGTGTTTGGCTATGGGGAGGTTGAGAGAAGCCATGAAAGGGGAGCCCGCGGGGGGCAACCACCTCTACGTCTAGTTAGTTGCGGGTAATAAAACAGGTCAGAGGGCCGGGGAGGTCAAGAGATGTACGTAGTCGTACTCACAAGCGTTGGGCCGGCAGCCCCGGCATCGGCTGCGGGGGGCGGGCATATTGTATTTGACCATGAGCTGGTGCCTTTCCCAGTCCAGGGCCAGGAAATACTCTGTGGGTGGGGGCTCTATCTCTTCAAATAAAGTGCCTTTGGCCGCTCGAACCATGTTGGCGATGGGAATGATGCCTCTTTCCATCATCCACTCCATACCCTCTAAAGTGGATTTCATCCCCCCTTCCCAGGAGGCAAAACCATAGCCCGGCATCACCTCCGAGCCTACGATAAACTGGCAGATCACCTTCCCCGCCCCGAAGATGTCTACTGCTTTAAGCAGGGAATCCAGCCACGTCTTTCTCCCTACATACCTTGCCTTGCCGGGACACACTCGCTCAAAAACCCTCTCATCCCATACCTCCAGGGGGAAACATACCTCCAGGTTGCCTGCCCCCATCTCGTGGATGCGCCGCATGTCCTCCTCTTCCAGGGCCTGGGAGAAGACGACGCCAGGGATGTTGCCAAACCGGGAGGCGACGTTGGCTAGAGCCGAAGCAAAGCGCTGGTAGGTGGCTCCTTCCTTCCTGCGGTCGACGAAGGAGCCACCGGTGATGACGTAGTGCCCGATGTTCCCCTCGGCGCAAGCGGCGGTGAAGGTTTCCACCACATCCTCCATAGCGCGAGTGATGGTACGGCCAATGCCCAGTTCTTGGGAACGGGTGGTGGTAGGGTTAATGCAGCAGAAGCGGCACTGCTCTCCAGTGTTGAAATACTGGCAGTGATTGGTAGTCAAGGTGGCGAAGAGATCTCCGCAGACTGCCCCCACCGTGCTCATTAACGCTCCACTACGGGTGCGCTGGTGGTACCAACGGGGCATCAGGTCAAAGGAAACCTCATCAACAGACTCTTCCCCAAGGCAGAGAAGGTAACGCCCTTCCCCTTCCACCACCTGATAGGGGCTCCGAGAGTCCAGAGAGAGACCCACCAGAGAGCTGTCCTGGAGGTGCATCTCTTGAGGCAGAGAAACCCATCCCTCAGTGGTAAGGCTTTTACGGGGCGCCGGCTCCTCGTGGTCCCGATCGAAAATAATCAGGGTCTGGGGTGAGGCCCACGCTCCGGCCTGACTCAAGGCCGGGCTGTGCCGGATGCCGAGACGGGTGACATCGGTCTTAAGGATGATGCTGCGGGGGATATGGGGGAACTTCCGCTGAAGCTGCTCAAGACGATTCATAGCAGAATATCCTCCTTTCAAGACTTGGCCACATCTTTTAGTGCCGAAACATAGCTTTCTACGTTGGAAGTCAATAGCCTACCATGGCCGGGGGCGATAACCTTTATGTCCAGCTCCTGGATCTTTTCCAACGCCTGCCCCAGTGCCCTGGGAGAAGGCATGATGCCCCGGGCGACCTCCACTACCTCTGCCATCAAGGCCTCTGGAGGCAAACCCCAAGTATCCTTTCGCTGCATAAACAGGTCACTGCTGAAAAGGATACCCATAGTTTCTTCATAGGTGAGGATGGAATCCCATTGATGAACATGGGGAGTGGCGATGAACCTTAGTCTCAAGGCACCCAGGTCCAGGCGGTCTCCATCCGATACAATTAGAGAGCTATGGCAAATTCCAAAGCGGAAGAGTTGCCGGGCACAGGTATGGGAGCAGACGGGCACTACCTGGGGGGCCAGCTCCAGCAATCGGGCCAGGCCGCCACATTCGTCTCCTTCGAAGTGGGGAGTCACGACGTAGGTTAGCCGAGACACTGGGATGGGGAGACTTTCCCGCACTTCATCCACCATCTGGATTGTTCCCAAGGATATCAAGGCCGATAGCTCGTCAACTAGCAGGTATTGATGGCAGGGGATCTCTCCGTCGCTCCGGGGGGTGGTAAGGCGATAGACTTGGTTGCCCATCCTGGTGACCTGAGACATGGCTTATTTCACCAACTCTTGGTGATGTTTTTGGCCCTCAAAGCTAGGGGTGCTTATGCCGTAATGGTGAATTCGGGGTCGCTGGCCCAGGTTCAGAAAGCCCTTCACTCCATAGACTCGCCACCGGCGTCTTAGATTGGATACCAGTCCTGGCCTTTTAAAGGCCAGAAAGGTCTCCCGTCTCATCTTGTCCCTGAGGTCAAGAAGCTCGTCGTCCTTCATCTCGGTAAGGTTGACGGTGAGCTTACTGGCATCGCCCAAGCTCTCCACAAACCGCTCCCGGTTATCCCAGGTGTCTACCTTCAGCTTCCCCCTCGCCACTGCTTCGTCAAAAAGGGGCGTGCCCGGGTAAGGAGTGGTGAGATGGACCGAAGACAACGGAATGTTCAGCTCCCGACAAAGGTCGATGGTCTCTTGGGCCGTCTCCCGGGTCTCGCCGAAAGCTCCCAGCATAAAGGTGTAAAGAGGCTCTATCCCCACCTCTTTGGTCAGGAGGAAGGCCCTTTTGGCCTCCGCTACGGTGACCCCCTTCCGATATTCGTCTAGAATCCTCTGGCTACCCGATTCCAGCCCGTAGAGTATTCGGGTACACCCGGCGGATTTCATCCGTTTCAAAAGTTCCCTATCCACCACGTTTACTCGACCGGCACAGTTCCATCTCAAGGGGAGGCGTCGTCGCTCCAGCTCATCGCAGAACTGGTAGACCCGCTTCTTGCTGGCAATGAAAAGGTCGTCTTCAAAGGATATGTACTGGACATCGTATTCTCGCTTCAGGCGGGCTATCTCCTCTATTACCAGGGAGGCAGAGCGGGCTCGAAAGCTCCGATGATGGAAGAGTTGGTAACAGAATGTGCAACTATAGGGACAGCCCCGACTGGTAATGAGATTAATGTCGCGGCCAATGCCGTAGATCGGGTAGCGGAGGTAGATGGACATGGGAAAGAGTTCCCACGCCGGAAAGGGAAGCTCATCCAGGTCAGAAATGGGGGGCCGGGGTGGCGTAAAGCGCACCTGGCCATCCTCCCGATAGTAGATGCCGGCCACCGAGCTCAGGGGCGCTCCCGATTCCAAAGCGTGGAACAGCTCCACTGCCGTCTCTTCCCCCTCCCCCTGCACCACCACGTCGGCCTGGGTTTTGATCAAGATCAGCTCCGGTACAGAGCTGGCCACGCCACCGCCCATCACCACCGGAGTGCCGGGGCGTATTTCCTTCACCAAAGAGGCCAACCGTTTCACGTGGCTGTATACTGTTATTAGACCACCGATACCGCAGGCATCGAAGTCCAGTTTCTGGAGCCTCTCCCTGGTCTCACCAGGAGAAAGACGCAGGGCGTTCAGGTCCAGCACCTGAATCTGGTGGCCGTTACTCCTCAATACCTGGGCGATGAGCCCCAGCCCAGTGGGAAACTCCCGAGGCGCATCGTGCTCTCGAATGGGGGGGCACAGGAGCAGGATTTTCATTACTTCTCCATCCCTACTTCCGTGACTCTCTGCCGGAATACATCTTATGCTGTCAGAGCCTCCCATACCTCTGATGAAATAAACTCCCTAAGGATAGCACAGGACAAAAAGGCATTCAATGCATTTTTATGAAAATTTATTGAGAAAGTTCCCCAAGGGCGCTCGTCGTCGCTCATCGCGGTAAGGTTGACGGTGAGCTTACTGGCTCTCTCAACATCTGAGGCGGACGTGAACTTGATGAGACTTAGAATAGAAGACCGAGAGACGAAGAGACCAGTTGATGAGCGAAAATAAGCTAGCTAGACTGCCAAATGCCTGTTATTGGCTCTTGCACGAGCGGCGGCATTGAGAATTCTCTTGCGTAGACGGAGATTGGCAGGCGTTACCTCCAGTAGCTCGTCATCCTCAAGGAAATCCAAACTTTGTTCCAGGCTAAGGACCGTGGGTGGAGTGAGAATAACGGCAATATCGGAGGTAGATGAGCGAATATTGGTCTGTTTCTTTTCCTTGGTAACGTTAATGACGATGTCGTTCTGTTTGGAATTGAGACCAACGATCATTCCTTCATAAACCTCGGTCTGCGGTGCGACAAAGGTAATTCCACGTCCTTGGGCGATGTTGAGCCCGTAGGTGAGGGCTTTACCGGTCTCCGAGGCAACCAAAACACCGTTGCGCAGTTTGGGGATCGAGGTGCCAATACTCTCATGGCGCAAGAAAACCGAGTTCAATACTGACGTTCCGCGGGATAGGGTAAGGAGTTCGCTTCGAAGGCCCAGAAGTCCGCGGGTTGTAATCCGGAAGACCATTCGTGCGCTTCCATCGGCGTTGATTGTTCGAGAGAGCAAAACGCCTTTGCGCCGGCCGATTTCGCTGGTAACTGGGCCGGTATATTGGGAATCGATGTCTACTGTCAACTCCTCGACAGGCTCCATGGTGATGCCGTCAATCGTCTTGGTAATGACCTGAGGCTTACCGACCTGCAACTCAAAACCCTCTCGCCGCATGGTTTCGATGAAAACTCCCAGATGTAGCTCTCCCCGGCCGGAAAGGATGAACTCACCGTTATCTGCTATCTCGAGACGAAGGGAGATGTTGGTCTCCAGCTCTCTGTTGATGCGACTAAAAATCTGCGAGCTAGTAACAAACTGCCCCTCTCTACCAGCAAAGGGAGAGGTGTTGGCAGAGGCGGCTATCTTTAAGGTAGGCTCTCCGACCTCGATGGTTGGCAAAGGTTCGGGAACTGTGATGTCAGCGATGGTATCGCCGATGCCGGCGTTCTTGATGCCGGTAATGGCAACGATATCACCTGCCTCGCCCTGGAGCACTTCTAATCGTTTTAAGCCCTGGCTGACGTAGACTTTATCAATACGCGCCGTTTCATGTACGATGCCATTTCGAAGGAGCGCAACTTGCTGGCCTGGCCTGCCGATGCCGCGTTTGATTCGGCCAATGGCGTATTTACCCTGGAAGCTGTCCCAATCAAGAGAGCTGATAAGCATTTGGAAGGGCTCATCCAGGTTGGCTTCTGGCGGTGGAACGTGTTCCA
Organism: Chloroflexota bacterium; assembly: GCA_016183425.1. GTDB lineage: Bacteria > Chloroflexota > Dehalococcoidia > JACPEP01 > JACPEP01 > JACPEP01. The sequence goes on along the minus strand of JACPEP010000001.1, from coordinate 129,496 downwards.
GGATGGCTTCGAAGATGGGAGTGAGATCCCCCGGTGCGGCTGGGTCAAGGGGGAGCTTTTCCCATGTCTTGCCATCGCGGCCCACCGCAAAGTAAATGGGAAAGCTAAGCTGCGATGCATCAGTAGCCAGATCCAGGAAAAGATCGTCAGTTCTCTTGATCGCTTCGTCGATGGGCGCACGAGGCCGGTCAACCTTGTTGATAACGACGATGAGACGGAGGCCAATTTCCAGAGCCTTTTTCAAAACGAATCTGGTTTGGGGCATGGGGCCTTCCTGGGCATCGATAACCAGGATTGCCCCATCGGCCATGTTCAGTGTGCGCTCAACCTCGCCACAGAAATCGGCATGGCCCGGTGTGTCAATGATGTTGATCTTGGTGTCTTTATACGTGATGGCGGTGTTCTTGGCGAGTATGGTAATACCCCGTTCTCGCTCCTGATCGTTTGAGTCCATTATTAGGGTCTGGCTCATGGCCGCTTCGTTTTCCCGGAAGGTCCGAGACTGTTTGAGCATACCATCGATCAATGTGGTCTTGCCGTGATCGACGTGAGCGATGATGGCGACGTTTCTTAGCTTCATAGCGGATAAGCACGCACCTAAGGGGGTATGCAACGCTTCATAGTCCTTTGTGAATTTCACTAAAAGGGGTGGCGAACTCGCCACCCCTCAGTTTGCGTATTCGGGGGTCTAGGTCGGTTGAGCTTTTAGTAACGGCTGCTGCGTCGACCTCCACTTGATCTCTGCTCATACCCGCCGCTACTGGGACGGCGAGAGGTGTAGCAGTCGGAGCAATAAACGGGTCTATCGCCGCGCGGCTGGAACGGTACCTGGGTAGCCTTTCCACACTGGGCGCATACAGCGGGGAACATCTCACGCTCCTGGCGGGCGTTGTAGCCGCCTTCTCCACGGCTAGTCTTGCGGGCGGCACGGCACTCTGGACACCGGCTTGGCTCGTTGGTGAAGCCCTTCTGTGCGAAGAACTCCTGTTCGTTCGCCGTGAAGGTGAATTCCTTTCCACAGTCACGGCAGGTGAGGGTTTTGTCTTGCATAGCGATCACGCTAACTCCTTATTTTATTACTTGGAACGATCCGTCAGCGCAATCACGACCGAGAGCCGTTATCCTCTGTAGACAGATAACACCCCACACTCTTCTAGCGATACGGACACATACCAGCACTTGTATTATACGCCTATTATGGGGTGCACGCAACAAGCCGGCAAAAAAAGGAAATTTATAGAGAAAATTTGCCAAGGGCGAACAATCCATATTAAGACCGCCTTGCTTTCTCCTGGTCTGGGGATAGGCTATGATTAGAGAGGGAGATTTGGCCGGTGGACAAGGTAATCTCGAATTCTAAGGACCTGCGAATACTCATCATTGCTGACGACCCCCTGGCTCGGGCTGGGCTGTCGGCGCTGCTGTCTGACCAGGGGGGCATCCAGGTAAGTGGCCGTGTATCTGGCCACGATGATGTGTCGGCCTCCCTTGAGGTCTACCGTCCCGATGTTATCTTATGGGATCTGGGCGGGAACCCGACGCTGGTGATAGATGGGTTAGCTGACCTACGGGACTTGAACACACCTGTAGTGGCCCTGATACCCGATGCGGAACATGCTCCCGAAGTGTTGTCCGCCGGTGCGCGCGGCGTCTTGTTTCGCGATTCCGATGCTCAGGCTATATTAACCGCTCTCAGAGCTGTCTTTGAAGGGTTGATGGTGCTTGCTCCCGAGTTACTGGCTGCCCCAGTGACGCATCGCAAACCAGCGCCCTTGGTGGAAGAGCTTACTCCGCGCGAGATCGAAGTGCTAAGGCTTCTTGCTGAGGGCTTGTCAAACAAGCTCATTAGCAAGCGGCTGGGCATCAGTGAGCATACGGTGAAGTTTCATGTCAACGCCATCATGGGCAAACTGGGCGCTCAGAGCCGCACCGAGGCGGTCGTCCTGGCTACCCGATGGGGCCTGATCCTTCTCTAACCTGGTCTTTTTTCCAGGTTTCCCCCTAGCGTTATTGGTGGTGCACATGCTAGTCATACCTCGTAAGATGGATATAGATGAACGACATTCTATTTGTAGGGGGTTAAACATGATAGGAGTTCTTTCCAGTCTCTCCGAAGACCTGGTGGCGATAGTGGCAAAGGCTGGCCCAGCGGTGGTGCGAGTGGAGGCGCGTCGTCGATTTCCCGCCAGCGGAATCGTCTGGTCCTCCGATGCGGTCATCGTTACGGCCCACCATGTAGTAGAGCAGGAGGATAACATACGTATTGCCCTATCCGATGGACAGACTATCCCCGCTACGCTGATTGGCCGAGACCCGGCCACCGATGTGGCTGCCTTGCGTGCCCAGGTGTCCGGGCTGACGCCGCCGGTTTGGGCTGAACCCGATAGCCTTCGTGTAGGGCACCTGGTGCTGGCTCTGAGCCGCCCGGGCAAGACGGTACACGCTACTCTGGGTATTGTTAGCGCCCTGGGGGAAGGCTGGACCACGCCTGTGGGCGGCCGTGTGGATCATTACTTGCAGGCTGACGTAGGGCTGTATCCGGGTTTCTCTGGCGGTCCTTTGGTTAATGCAGAGGGACACATCCTAGGTCTTAATACTCTGGCGCTGCTGCGGGGAATTCCCATCACCGTGCCATCGCCAACGGTACGCCGGATAGTGGAAGGGCTGCTGGCCGATGGTCGCATAAGGCGTGGGTTCCTGGGTGTGGGTACACAGCCAGTGCGTCTGCCATCCCCGGTGGCACAACAGCTTGGTCAGGAGACGGGCCTGCTTATAGTCTCAGTGGCTCCCGGCAGTGGGGCTGAAAAGGCTGGTCTGCTCCTGGGCGATACCATTGTCAATTTGGGCGGACAACCCATGCGCCATATGGACGACATTATGGTTTTCCTGGGCGATGTCCAGATGGGAACCAAACTGCCCATTCGTATCCTGCGCGGCGGCCGGTTGCGGGAGCTGTCGGCCACGGTCGGCGAACGTCCCTAGCCAGAGGAGGTCAAAATGGCCACCGTGTTACAGGAATTAAATGTCGAGATGGCGGCCGTGGTTGAGGAGGTAGAGCACAGCTTGGTGCAGGTCAACAGCTACGGGGGGGGCACTGGTGCCGGCACCATCTGGCATCCCGACGGGCTGGTCATCACCAATGCTCACGTAGTCAGACGCTCCCCGTTGACGGTTAGCGGGATCGATGGACGCATCCTGCCCGCCCGAGTTTTGGCCTATGATGAGGTCAACGATCTGGCTGCCCTGGCAATCGATGCCAGCGGGCTGTCGCCGATAAAGCTAGGCGACTCCAGACGCCTCAAGGTTGGGCAGTTGGTAGTGGCCCTGGGGAACCCCTTTGGAGTCCGGGGGGCCGCCACCGCCGGCGTAATCATCGGGGTGGGGCCGGTTTGGCCGGAAACACCCGGGGTGGCGCGGGAGTGGGTGGTGGTTAACCTACACCTGCGGCCTGGGTATTCGGGCGGTCCGCTGTTTGATGTGAACGGTCGGCTGGTGGGCATCAACACCATGGTCACCGCACCTGACATCGGCATGGCGGTGCCCATCCATGTGGCCAAGAAATTCTTGAACGATTCGCTGCGATCCCAAGTGGTGGCATGAGACCGTCAAAGACCACTTTGGGAAAGCCTGATGCCCCCAAGGGGGGATGACGATTATCAACCACCACTCACCCAGTATACCCCCTTGCTTGGCAGGATGCCTGGGTGTATACTTCGGCCTGGCTCTAGACGCACGGGGACGATAGACCAGGTGTTGGGGCCATTTCCGGGGCTTAGAGAAGTGGGGGAAAGTTATGCCGGTTGTGGCCGTCATCGGTGGCCAGTGGGGGGACGAGGGCAAGGGAAAGATCGTGGATGTGTTGGCGGAGAAGGCGCAAGTGGTGATGCGTTTCTCCGGGGGCAACAACGCCGGCCATACCGTGGTCAACGATAAGGGGGAGTTTCGCCTGCACCTGGTGCCCTCGGGGATATTTCATCCCCAGACCCGCTGCCTCATTGGCAATGGGGTGGTTATCGACCCGGCTGCCTTGCTGGAGGAAATGGACGCCCTGGGCTCTCGTGGCGTAGCCGTGGACAATCTTTTTATTAGTCCCCGATCCCATGTGGTAATGCCATACCATATTCTCTTGGACGCTTTGGAGGAAAAGGCCAGGGGTAGCGCCGCCATCGGCACCACGGGCAAGGGCATCGGTCCCGCTTTTGCCGACAAGGTGGCCCGTCTGGGCATCCGCACCACCGATTTAGTGGACAAGGAGGCCTTTCTGGCTCGCCTGCGTCTCATTTTGGAGCTGAAGAACCGTCTCATCGTTCAGATGTACGGTGGCTCTCCCTTGTCCTTAGAGGAAATATACCAGTCTTACTGTCATTACGGTGAGCGATTAAGCCCTCATATTGAAGATACGGACGTTATGGTTCAGGAAGCGGTGGCGAAGGGAGAGGCGATTCTCTTAGAGGGAGCCCAGGGCACTATGCTGGACCTGGACTTTGGCACCTATCCCTACGTTACATCATCTTCTCCAGGTTGCGTGGCGGGGGGGGCAGCGGGGGGGACGGGGCTGGGTCCGACCCAGATCGACCATGTGGTGGGGGTGCTAAAGGCGTACACCACCCGAGTGGGCGGCGGCCCTATGCCCACGGAGCTGGAGGACGAGGTGGGGGAAAGGATCCGTGAACGAGGCAAGGAGTATGGTGCCACCACTGGGCGCGCTCGCCGCTGCGGCTGGTTCGATGCTGTAGTGGCAGCCTACAGCGCCCGGGTCAACGGCTTCACCGCCACCGCCATCACCCGCTTGGACGTTCTGGATTCCTTTCCCGAGGTCAAGATATGTGTCGCCTACCAGGTGGACGGTGCCGTTTACCGGCGGCCTCCCAACAGCCTTGCCCTGTGGTACAAGGCCCAGCCGATATGTGAGACAATGTCTGGCTGGCAGACAGCCACCAGCCACATACGACGTTTGGAAGACCTGCCCCCCGCCGCCCTGGCTTACATCAAGCGTTTGGAGGCGCTGGTGGGGTGCCCGGTGGCCATGGTCTCCGTGGGTGCCGCTCGGGAGCAGATTATCGTGATCAATCACCTCCTCTAAGGCTGGCTTTGTCGGTGGGTGGTGGGGCTTGCCGGTAATCGAACACTGGGTCCATCTGGTGGCGGCCGCTATGTGGGTCGGCCCCCAGATCTTTCTCATCTTTGTTTTTCGGCCTCCTTTGAAGCTCATCCCTCAGGCTGGACTGCGGCGTCAGGTCACGGAAGCTATAATTGCCCGCTACAACCTTCTCTCCTGGGGCAGCTTGGTGGTGCTGATCATAACGGGATTGCTGAATGCCCTTAACACCATCTCCTCCTGGGAGGCTTTGTTCGCCACCCGGTATGGGATATTGCTAGCTGTCAAGGTGCTCTTCGTTCTGGCGGTATTGGGACTTACCGCCCTCCATACCTTCTATCTGGGGCCCCGGCTCCTGAAATTTCCCCCGCAGGTGGAAGAATCCACTGATGAAAGCCTGGTTAAGGAGTACCGGCGGGCACAGCGTCAGTCTCTGGTGGTCTCCTCCTTCAACCTGCTCTTTTCCCTGCTGGTGCTGCTCATGGTGGCCCTAATGCGCTGGGGATAAAAGGGCTACCTGGGGTTTTTCAGAGCCCTTCATAAGGACTATACTCTTCTTAACTTCCGTGTGGGGGGAGTTAAATGGCGACGGACTTTGGGCTCATATTGGCCCTTTCCTTCGGGGTGGCTATGGTTGGCTACCTTCTGTGGCCCCGATTTTCTTTCCAACTGCCCAAGTCACTGGCCGATGGGCTTTTCTACGGCATGGCCGTCCTCTTCATGGCCAGCGTATCCATCCTGGCCGTGTTGCGCCACGATGCCTTCCACAGCCATGCCTATGACCTGGGCATTTTCGATCAGGTGATATGGAACTCGGCTCGAGGCCGATTGTTCCAGAACAGCATCATGGTGGATTCGCCCAGCTTTTTGGGACATCATTTTTCTCCTCTTCTCCTGGCTCTGGTGCCCCTCTACTGGGTGTGGCCCGACCCCCGCGCCCTCCTTTTGACTCAGGTCCTGGCCCTCACCGCGACAGCCCTCCCCATCTACTGGTGGGCGCGGGAAAGGCTGGGCCCAGGGCTTTCTTTGGCGGTGGGGACGACCTATTTTCTGTCTCCTGCAGTGGCTTATGTTGCCCTTTTTGACTTCCATGAGATCGCCCTGGCGGCTCCCCTTCTCTCCTTCGCCCTCTACTTCATGTTCAAAAGAAGGGATTTGCCCTTTCTCCTGGCTTTACTCATCGCTCTGCTGGCAAAGGAAGAGATAGGGATAGTAGTGGCTGCCTTGGGGCTGTATCTGGCCTTGGGGCAGCGACGCCTTTGGCTGGGGGCGGGTCTGTTTGTCCTGGGGGCCGCCTGGGCCTATAGCATGGTTACCATGGTCATCCCCGCTTTTCACCCCAGTGGCAAGTTCTACTTTGCCCTGCGCTATACTAAGTTGGGGGCAAGCCAGGGAGAGATCCTGGGAACGGTGCTTACGCGGCCTATCTATACCCTGGGCCTCATGCTGAACTACAGCAAGCTTCAGTATGTGCATCATCTCCTGGTGCCCCTGGGCTATCTGCCCCTTCTTAGTCCAGGGCTGTTGGCGGTCAGCCTGCCCAGCCTTGCCTATCTCTTGTTGCAGGACGATTTCTCTCAGGCGGCGATAATCACTCAATACAGCGCCCCTTTGCTTCCCCTCCTCTTTTTCGTCCTTATCCAGGGCCGCCAGCGCCCTCGGGTGAGAGGGGCAATGGTCGGCCTGCTCTTGACCGCCGGCTTCCTGAGCTATTACCTCCACGGGCCGCTGCCTTTTTCCCGCTCTTTCGACCAGACGCAATACGTTGTTACTCCCCACGCCCAGGTGGGCCAGCGACTCCTCCTACGGGTGCCTCCCGAGGCTAGAGTGGCGGCCCAAAGCGACCTGGTTCCCCATCTCTCTCAACGGGAGACCGTCTTCATGTTCCCCTGGATGCGAGGGATGGAGAACCTGGATTATCTGTTTCTGGACCGGAAGGGTAATAACTACCCCTTCGATGATGCGGATTATGAGGAGATGGTGGCTGGGCTTCTCGCCGACCCCGCTTGGGGGATCGAGGCCGATGAGGATGGCTATCTCTTGCTGCGGCGACGGGAGCCGCGTTTAGGACGGCTCTTTGGTGGTGGCTGAGGTGGGGCTACGGCTTCCCGCCGCCATACCTGAGGTGGTGGTGAAATAGGTGGCCATTTTCGTTGACCTTATTCTGAACTCCTTGCTATAATGAATGGCGATGGGTTGAAGGTGGTATCCAACCAGGGGAAGCGTTGGATGCCCCCTTTTTGTTTGCTGCCCTTAGGGGGCTAATGCCCAGAGACGGGAAAAGGGGGAGTGATGGCGAGGCAGATGGCAGTCAGGGGCGGTTTGGACGGGGCCAAGATCGAGGAAGCGGTTACCCGCATTATTGAGGCCATAGGGGAAGACCCCCAGCGCGAGGGCCTAGCGGGCACTCCCCAGCGTATCGCCGAGATGTATGGCGAGATCTTTGAGGGGCTGTACATGGACCCCGGGGAAGAGCTGCTGGTGGGCTTCGAGGAGGGGCACCAGGAGATGGTTATCCTGAAAGATATACCCTTCTACTCCATGTGTGAGCATCACTTCCTGCCCTTTTACGGAGTAGCTCATGTAGGTTACTTACCCAACGGCAGCGGTCGGGTGGTGGGGGCGAGCAAGCTAGCCCGGGTGGTGGAGGTACTGGCCAAGCGCCCTCAGATACAGGAGAGGCTGACCACTCAGATCGCTGACACCATTCTGGAAACGTTGCAACCCGACGGGGTGGCGGTGGTCATTCAGGCGGAGCATTTATGCATGACCATGAGGGGGGTCAAAAAGCCGGGGAGCAACGTTATTACCTCCGCCACTCGAGGGCGGTTCCGGCGCAAAGCCATAACGCGCTCTGAGTTTTTGACTCTCATTCAAAGCAGGTAGCGTGACCTTCTCCGTGTCTCCGGGCAGCTTTGAAGGCCTGGCGAAGGAATGGCAGGGGCTCGTCGACGTCAGCGGCCAGAGGAAGGTTTTCCTGACCCCTCTTTGGCAGAGGACGTGGTGGCAAGAGTTCTCCCAAGGGAGAAAACTGGCTCTCTTCTCCATCCATAATGATACGCGGCTCATCGGCATCGCCCCCCTTATGTGGGAGGATAAGAGCTTGGCCCTCATCGGCAGTCAGGACGTGTGTGACTTTCGTGACTTCGTCGTTCTCCCCGGCGCTGAGGCGACCTTCTACAAAGAGCTACTGGGCAAGCTGGAAACCAAGGAGTGGCGGAGCCTGGAGCTTCCCAGCCTGCCCCACTCTTCCCCTACCCTCGTCTATTTCGTGCCTCTGGCTCAGAGCCAGGGCTACCAGGTGGACGTTGCCCAGGAGGACGTCTCCCCCCTTTTGGAGCTTCCTGCCAGTTGGGAGGAATACCTGGCCGCTCTGCGAAAGAAAGACCGGCATGAGCTGCGACGCAAGATGAGACGTCTAACCCAGCAGGCTGACTACCGATGCTATGTGGCCTCCGATTCTCATCGGCTCATAAGGGATATGGCGGACTTTCTCTATCTCTGCCGTCTCAGTCGTCCGGAAAAAGACGAGTTTTTGACGGAGGCCAGGGAAGCCTTCCTCCGTGTTCTGGCGCACTCTCTCATGGAGGGGGGCTACCTCAAGCTATTCTTCATGGAGGTAGATGGAGCTCGGGTGGCGGCCGCTTTTTGCCTGGACGATGGGGAGGAGCTGGCTCTTTATAACAGTGGCTATGACCCCGCCTATAGCTGGCTCAGTGTAGGTCTGTTATTGAAGTCTTACTGTATTGAACAGGCGGTGGCTTGGGGTCGGAAGCGTTTCAACTTTTTGCGGGGTGCCGAAGCCTACAAGTACCATCTGGGGGGGAGGGATTTGCCCATATACCACTGCACCGTGAGCCGAGGGGATGGGGGTTAGAGTGGCCGAAAAGGTTCGGGTGGCCATGATCAGCGTCCACGGTTGTCCTCTGCTTCGCCCCGGGGGGCGGGAGGCGGGGGGTATGAACGTGTACCTGCGGGCCGTGAGCCGAGAGTTGGGCCGCCGAGGCATCCCGGTGGACGTTTTCACTCGCTGCCACGAGGCGGAGGCGCCCTCCATGGTGGATTTGGGGGGAGGAAGCCGCCTTATCCATGTGGTGGCTGGCAGGCAGGGACCGGTGGAAAAGGAGCGCCTCTACGCGTACCTTCCCCAGTTTCGGGATGGGGTGCTGGAGTTTCAGCGACGGGAGGGGGTCCATTACCATATTGTTCACAGCCACTATTGGCTTTCGGGATGGGTGGGCCAGGCAGTGAGCGCCGCCTGGTCGGTGCCCCATGTGGTCACTTTTCACACCCTGGGGGAGTCCAAGAACCGCTCCCGATGGGGGGAGCGAGAGAGTTCCCTTCGTATTGAGACGGAGAGGCGCGTCGTGGCTCAGGCAGACAAGGTTGTGGCCTGTAGCCCGGAAGAGAGACAGCAGTTGTTGAACCTCTACTGGGCCGGGTCTCAAAAGGTGGCTGTCATCCCATGCGGGGTGGATCTGGGTCTTTTTCGCCCCATGGGCCGTGACAGAGCGCGGCGTCAGCTAGGACTCAAGGCGTCAAAGCTTCTCCTCTACGTGGGGCGACTGGAGCCACTAAAGGGGGTGGACATTCTCCTCCGGGTGGTGAGTCAGTTGTCAGAGGAAGAGGGGCTTCATCTCATGGTGGTGGGCGGTGACGCGGCTAGCGCCGGCGAGACGGAACGCTTGCGCCGTATCGCCTGGGAGCTGGGCGTTCAGAACCAGGTCTCTTTTCTGGGTACCGTGGATCACGAGGCATTGCCCCTCTACTACAGCGCCGCTGACATCTGCGTTGTTCCTTCCTACTACGAGAGCTTTGGAATGGTGGCTGTGGAGGCCCTCGCCTGCGGCACCCCCGTGGTGGCTGCCAGAGTGGGGGGGCTTCGGAGCACCATTCGCGATGGTGAGATGGGCTATCTCATCCCGTGGCACTGCCCGGAGCCATACGCGGAGCGGCTGGAGCTCTTGTTGGGGAACGAGAGCCTGAAGCGCAGCTTTGGCCGGGCGGGGAGGGCATGGGTGGAAAGGTTTAGCTGGTCCCTTATCGCCGAGCAAGTCCTGGCTCTCTATGAAGAGCTATTGGACAGCAATACTGTGGTTCCCCCATCTATGGCACTTCCGGCGTAGCTTTAGGAGGCTAGGCGTGACACTAAAAATCATGGTCGTTACGGCTCACCCCGACGATGCGGAGTTCTCCTGTGGCGGGAGCGTTGCCAGATGGGCCAGGGACGGATGTGATGTCATCTATGTGGTGTGCACTAACGGCGATAAGGGCAGCGGTGACCTCCAGATGACTTCGGAGCGCCTGGCTGTTATTCGGGAGGCGGAGCAGCGGGCAGCGGCCCGTGCCCTGGGGGTGAAAGAGGTGGTCTTTCTGGGCTATCCCGACGGTAGCCTGGAGGATACCTCCGAATTTCGGGGAAAGCTGGTCCGTCTCATCCGGCGGCATCAACCCCAAAGGTTGGTCACCATGGATCCCTTCCGCCGCTTTCACTACCACCGAGACCACCGCGTCACGGGCATCGTGGCCCTGGATGCCTGCTTTCCCTATGCTCGGGACCACCTCCACTTTGCCGAACATCTGAAGGAGGGTCTACTGCCCCATAAGGTGCAGGAGGCATATCTATCCAGCATCGGGATGGAAGACCCTGATGTGATTGTCGATATAAGCGATACTTTTGAGCAGAAGATTCAAGCCCTTCTCTGTCATGCCAGCCAGGTTCCTGGGGAGGCCGTTCTTCGGGAGCGGATGTTTCGCTTCGCCTCCGAAGTGGGGGAGCGCAACGGGGTGCCACTGGCGGAGAGCTTCAAACGTATTGAGTTCAGACTTTAGGGGGTTACAGCCGTGCTTAAGATGTCCCTCTATTTCTTCACTGCCAGCTTTGTTGCCTTGGGTGTGGCCACCCTCTTTTATCTTTGGTACACCTGGAGAGGAAACCGTGAGGTAGGGAGGCTAGCTAGCCTCTTCGCCTGGATGGGCAGTATCATGATTGGTTTGTCTCTCCTCCTGCGGTCGATAGTTTCCGGCCGGGGGCCTTTCAGCAATATGTACGAATACAGCACTGCCTTTGCCTTCGGCATTGCTCTATCCTATGTAGTGGTGGAGTGGCGCTACAAGCAGCGGGCGATGGGGTTCTTTGTTCTTCCCTGGGTTCTCCTTATTTTGGCCAGTGTGGTATGGCTGGGTTTTGCCTCCGCTGAGGTTATTGAGCCTTTGGTGCCCGCGCTGCAGAATAATCTCCTTCTCACCCTTCACGTCTCGGTAGCTATCGTGGCTTATGGCATTTTCGGAGTATCCTTTGGTGCCGCCATAATGTATCTGTTTCAGGCATCCCCTAAGCCTCGGTCTTGGATGCCCACCGCCACAACTTTGGATGAGATTAGCTACCGTTCGGTGATGATAGGTTTCCCTTTTTTCGCCCTGATGATAGCTTTGGGGGCCTACTGGGCGGATACGGCCTGGGGACGCTACTGGGGGTGGGACCCCAAGGAGACGGCCTCCCTGGTGACCTGGCTTATTTACGCTGCCTATCTCCACGCCCGCAATCTGAGGGGATGGCGAGGGCGTCCCAGCGCGATACTCCTCATAGTCGGCTTTGCAGCGACCCTTTTCACCTACTTTGGCGTAAACCTTCTCCTGCCTGGTCTCCATAGCTATGCTGGCGTGTAGAAGGTTCCTTTCGGGGGGGTTCTTGTTTAGTAGCTGATGAGTATGCTTTTGAGCCCGACCTGCTCTCCGAAACCCACCCCCTCTTGGATGACGGCGGCCCAGAAGCGCACCTGACGAGTGCGGTCCACAAGTATCTGGACAGTGCCGGTGATAGTTGTTTTCTCTCCGGGGGCCAGGTCTCTTCCCATACCCCAGCGTATGGGATAGGGTCTATCGGCTGTGTCCCAACTCACCCCTACCCGCCAGTATCCAGCCTGCTCGTAGTACAGTGGCGGCGCCAAGGGGTCGTTGCCCGCGTGGAAGCTGTTGAAGTTCATGTTTGTGGTATAGGCAGTGCCTGGGGGAGGGCCCATGGTGCGTAGTGTGATATCGCCCACGTTTTGAACCTCTATTTCTACCTTCAATGCCCCGCCTAAGGGTAGGGTGGGGGGGGTGAATCGCACCGCTGCTATCTCCAGCTTGGGAGTGCCACCACCGCTAATGGTTACCGGAACCAGGTATTCCGTGACGTTGCCCGCTTTGTCCCGGGCGCGAAGGGAAAGGGTGTACGAGCCGTTGGGGAGAAGGTTGCCCGCCGCAGTGCCATTCCAGCGGTGGGAGTGGGGGGCGGCCGATTTCTGGTTCTCTTCTTCTAGGAAGTAGCGCCGCCCTGCACCATCGCTGATGAAGATGCTCACCAGGCTTTCTTTAGTCAAACGATAGCTGATAAGGGCCTCATCGTCCACGGCGTCCCCGTTGGGGGAGATAGTCTCTGGGTAAACGATTACGTCATCCAGCCCGGGCGGCCTGGTGTCGGAGTTTACCAGTGTCAGGGAGCCGCGTACCTCCTGTCTCCTATTGGTGCCCTCCTCCTGGGCGGTGACGATGTAGGTGTAGCTGCCGCTGGGTAATACCCTGGCCTCGGCTCGTGCTGGGTCCGGTATGTAGCTGCCATCGAATCGGGCCCGATAACGTCCTGGTGAGCGGGGCTCATGGCGGCGGAAGGAATAGATTTCACCATTTGCGGCCGCGAAGTCGATGGATACTTGTGCCTTTGCTTCTAGAGAATACTCAATAAAGGTGAAATCGTCTACGCCATCGCCGTTAGGGGAAATGGTGCTCTGTGTGAGGCTGACCTGGGAGATAAGGGGAGAGGCGCACCCCGCCACTGTCAGTGCCGTCAAAGGCAAACAGATTGTGAAGACAACGATTAGGCGTTGAAACCAGGCTCCCAAATAGACCCCCGTTCCTGGCTATACTACCAGAGGCGAGGTGGAGGGTCAAGGGGGAAGGGGGTGTGCCATAGATAAGAGGGCGGCCCCACTGCCATTGGGGCCGCCCTCTTATCTATGAAGTGATCGATCTAACGGCGGGTGGTTTCGCTGGGTGGGATTCCCTTTACCGGCGCGTTGGGTATGCCCCGGAAGTCGGTGTCCAGCTTGTCGCCCAGGAGGACAAAGTTCCCCTTGCCATCCACATTGTGGCAGGTGAAACAGTTGCCCTTGTAGGTATCGAGAAAGCCCGGGCTGTTCAAGTGGACGGGATGGACAATATCCCTCAGAGCCAGGGGGGCCACTACCCCTTTCCCCTCCCGCTCTCCAGTGCCCGGAGCGTGACACTGGAGACAGGTGGTAACCTTGGTATCCTCGGCGATTTGAGGGTGGTTGCGAGCTCGATCCTTAGCCTCTTTAGATATGGGGACGCCACCGACCACATGGCACGATTCACAGCCCCGCCGCGGTTTGTCCACCACCACCTGGGCCATTGGCACATCGGCTGAAGATACACTTCCTGGGCTGGGTTTGTCCCAGCGCACCCAGGCATGGGCCTGTCCTACCTCTTTGAGGCTGGTGGCGATCTTGTAGGTAAAGGGCCCCACTTTGCTCATGGCCTTTACCTCAGGCACCACCCAGGCCACATTGCCATCCTTCAGGCCAAGAGAACTGCTTCCCGCCGGGGTGGCGGTCACGCTGTCGAAGCGGGCACCCTCAGGCAAGTTACCAGCCACATAAAGGGATTGGTAGTTGGAGCTGGTGTTGTTTACCAGGGTGATGCTGTAGAAGATCCGTAAACTATCGGCCTTGGCTGTCATTTGGACCTCTAGCTCTTGAGCATCGGCGGCGCTGGTGCGGCCAGCGTACATCAAGGACCATGTTGCTACTCCCGCGACCAGTACCGCAAGACTCATTATGGCGGAAATAAGCACGCTTTTCTTCTTCATTTTGCTCCTTTCTCTACCCGCCAGCAAACTGGAAGAGATTACCGATACCTCCCCTTTTTGCCTTTCGAACCATTGCCTGATACTCATGCTCTAGCTGAACCTAGTACTTCGTTTTTTACCACGCCTACTGTGGAGGGTCAATATACAAAAAGATATATTTAAAGATATATTTAGGGTGCTAGCAACGTCGTTTTGCGGAGTACCAGAGCGTCTTTGCCTCTGGCGAATCACAATGGTGGCGAAGCCGGCCGCTATTGAGGTTTAGTAATTACTTGGTGATACCCCACACTGAGCGTCGGGTATCGCTGTAGCCTGCCCACCGAGTTTTTCAGGGGTGTTTCGTCCACCGGGGCAGCTTTACGTCGGTAGGAGAGTCATAGTAAGGCACATGGGGCTTGATATCCAGAATGGGGGTCCCGTCTATAGCGTCCAACCCCACTACCTGGAGAATGTTTCCTTTGCGTTCCAGGAGACGCACGACAGCCATTCCAATGGGATTGGGGCGGTGCTGGGTACGGGTAGCGAAGACACCCATAAGAGGGATTTCCTGCCTGTCCTTGGGATGAATCCTCAATAGACCCCTGGCGCCCCAGGGAACCCGATGCATCCAGGTAACTACCACCAGATGAGAGTAGTCCTCCACCCCCTCCACCGCCGGCGCCAGCTCCGGGTTCACCACCAGCTCCGATACCACCGTCTCCCAGCCGTAGACCATTGGCTCCTTGATGTTATTTCGGACCACGCCTATGGGTCGCCAGTCCGTCACTGTGGGGGCCTCCTCTTTCCCTCTCGTCAACCTGGGCCAGGAACCTCCCCGGCTCAAAGACACCAGGCGCGACCCGGCGGCCAGGGCCTGCTCCCGAGCGCTGGGGTGGTTACGGATGGAACCCGCTTCGTCCATGCCGGGGAAGAGAAGCTCGCCCACGTAGTCCACATCCGCCGTCGCAAAGAAAGAGCGGACAGTGGCGATGGAGGGCTCAAACTCTCCCGGGCGGTCCTGGCCAGCAGTGGCGATGAAAAGCCCAGGGCGCTTTTGGGAAGCCACCGGCTGGTGGAGAAGATACTTGCGGATCCAAAGATAGTTGCAGCGATCGATGAGGGCTTTGGCCTGGGCCGTTACGCCGCGGAAATACACCGGGGAGGCGAAAATAAGGGCCGCTGCCTCCGGTATCTTGGGGTAGATAAGGTCCATGTCATCATGAATGGTGCACTCTCCTGCCGCCTGACACTCGTCACAATCCCGACAGGGGGCGATGGCCATCTCCGAGATGACCAGCTTCTCTGTCTGGGCACCCTCGCCCTGTGCCCCCTCCAGGGCCCAATCTAGGAGGGTCTCGCTATTGGCACCCCGCCGCGGGCTCCCTGACAATCCCAGAACCAACACGGCGCTACCCCCTCTCCAAAATAACGGGTATTTCCTGGCTAAGCTCAATTTCTTCTCGAGTGAGGCGGCAGCGATAGGCATAGAGGCCGACCCCACCCTCCGCCGCCTCCCGCAACGCCCGTCCAAAGTCGGGGTCGGCCTTCTCGTGGGGAGAGAAAGCAGAGGCGTCCTCCCGCTGCACCACAAAGATGACGGCAGCGCCATACCCCTCTCTCACCGCTTTTACCAGTGTTCTCAGGTGGCGAGCGCCTCTAAGGGTGGGGGCATCGGGAAAGAGGGCCCGCTTCCCCTCCACCAGGTTCACCGACTTCACTTCCACCAAATACTCCCGACCGTTGGCACCCACCCGAAAGTCCAGGCGACTATCGCCGTAAACGACC
The DNA here is from genome assembly GCA_016183425.1 of Chloroflexota bacterium. Classification (GTDB taxonomy): domain Bacteria; phylum Chloroflexota; class Dehalococcoidia; order JACPEP01; family JACPEP01; genus JACPEP01. The sequence goes on along the minus strand of JACPEP010000001.1, from coordinate 113,765 downwards.
TCCCGCCGCACAAAACCGCAGTGGCCAAAAGGGGCCAGGGTGCCCGATAACAAGGCCTCCTCCACCACCTGGCTGGGCAGTCGGGAATCTACAGATACCAAACCATCCCCTAAGTCTACTAAAATCATATCATAGGCCGTCTTGCGGTGCTCACCATACTTCCCCGCCACGACTACATGCTGGCCAGAGACGAGGAGCTCCGTCATCCGCCCCGAGTTGGGCAGATGAGCCGTCACCTCCAAGCCATCCATCCTCACCAGGGCCAGGAAACGATTGGGACGCGCCAGAAAAAGGGCGTCCTTCTTCTCACCAGGAAGCTTCACCGACCCGCCCCGTCACTCAGCCTTTGGAGGGAGGCCATAAGCTTGCGCCAATAGCTGAGAGATATGCCACAGCGACTTCGCCTGACGGGTTCGCTTCGTGCCCCAGGCCAACTGCATAAGGCAACCAGGGTTAGCCGTCACCACTCCCGCCGCCCCGCTGGCGGCGATATTACTCATCTTGCGATCCAGGACATTGGCGGCCCGGGAAGGGTGGGTTAGGTTGTATATACCAGCGCTGCCACAGCAGGCCTCCGCCTCCGCCATCTCCACCAACTCCAGGCCTGGTATGGCCTGCAAAAGCTGTCTCGGCTGCCGGGCCACCCCTTGGGCGTGAACCAAGTGACAGGGGTCGTGATAGGTGAAGCGTCCCGGAACGGCGACGGTGAAAGGCCTTAGCTCCATCTGGGTCAAGAACTCGCTTATGTCACACACGGAAGTGCTGAATTCCTCCCCCTCATCAGGCAGTAATTCGCCATACTCCTTGAGCATTGCCCCGCAGGCGGCGCAGTCCGTTATCACCGTCGACACCCCCGATTTTCGGAAAAGGGCTATGTTGTGCCTGGCTACCTTCTTGAGCGTGTCGAAGTCCCCCAGGGAGTGGTGAGGTGCGCCACAGCAACGGACATCCTTGGGAATGACCACCTGGCATCCGTTCTCCGCCAGCACCTGGATAGTAGCCAGGCTCACCTGAGGGAAAAAGGCGTTCATGACACATCCCAGAAAGAACCCTACCCGCTGTTTTTCTTTTCCTCGGGCGGGCAGCACCTCATCAATGTGTGTCCGCAGGGGCCGCCCATTGGAGGTAGGTAAAAGCTGCTCTAGGATCGCCACTGGAACGGGGAGGCGAGAAAGCAACCACCGATGCCAGGGATTCCCCACCGAGCTCCAACTTTGATACCCATGGAGCAATCGACTGGCCAGTTCCCACCACCCATGATAGGGCCACAACTGCTTTAATAATAGGGTCATAAAAAGAGAACGGGGAAATCTTTCGTCCAGACAGGACCTGATAAGGGTAACTGCGGCGCCTATCCTCACCCCGGCCGGGCACACCGTCTCGCAGGCCCGGCAGTCCAGACAATGGTATAGCTGCTCTTGCAGGTTCCGGCTCAGGGCCAGGGTGCCGGACACGGCAGCTTTTATGAGGGCCACCCGACCTCGGGGCGACTGAGTTTCGATGCCGGTGTCGCGGTAAGTGGGGCACACCGGAAGGCAAAAGCCACAGCGATGGCAGCGGCCAGGATCCAGCAACCCGCTAGATATCATCCCCAATGACCCATTTCAAAGATCCCTTGCCTTGAGAATCAAGGCAAGGCTATGTGCTGAGCAGGAAACTTTGCCCTCTCGGCAAGCTGCTTGATCTCTCCGGATTTCTTTAGCTCGCTAATCACTGAGTTGACCAATCTAAGGAGGTCGTCGTTACCTTTTTTGATGGCGATGCCATATTCCTCACGGCTAAGAGTACCCCCAACTGTCTCAAAGACACCTGGTTTCTGGGCCATATAGACCAAGATGTCGATGCTTCTGTGGATCACTGCCCGGGCTTGGCCGGTCTCCACTGCGGAGGCTGCCTCCTCAAAATCGCCATAGGACTTAGCGGTAATCGCCAGCCCTCTTTCCTGGGCAATCCTCTCGATATCGTTTCCAAAATAGCGCCCTCCCTCGGTCGTGGCTGCCACTGTCTGCCCCTTTAGACCCTCCAGGCCTGTAATGCCGGCACCCTTCCTTGCCATCAGGGTCAAACCTTCCCAGGCGTAGGGGTCAGAGAAGTTTACTATCTTTTTTAGCTCTTCAGAGATGCTGATTGCGGAAATGGCCAGGTCAACCTCATTTCGCTCCACCGCTGGGACACGGTCAGCCAGGGGGTACATCTTCACCTCGACTTTATTTTCATCACCCAGCAGCGTCTTGGCGATGGCCTTAGCCAGGCTGATTTCAAAGTCTCGCTTCTGAAAGTGGGCCACATCCCTGTGCTGGCCCGTAGGTGATTCTTCCTTTTTGACACTGATGATGAGCATACCTCGATTCTTGATTTCCTGGATTTTTGGCCCGGCCGTTTCCGGCGGTGTCTTGGTCGGGGTCGCCGTTGGCGGTACCAGAGCCGGAGTTGCGGCGGGCCGTGGCGTAGCGCGAGAAGGAACCGGCGTCGATGTGGGAGTCGCCGCGGCGGCGCAGGCGATGAGCAGCAGGGCGACAACGGCCAGCACCGATAGCGGCACTTTCGCCTTCACTACATTTTCCTCCCTCCGGGTCTCGTTAGTGGCCGTCTCCCTTTGTGTATATACCAGGTTGGTCGTTTATAATATATCACAAAAGTGCCTCAGCCTTGAGGCTGAGGCACTTTTCGTCGAACTTATCGATGCTAAGGCAGCGTCTGCACCCCGGTGGCCGCCTCTTGAGCATCCACCAGGCCGTAGCCGTAAGCGTTGTCCCTGCCAGCAGCCCCCAGGTCATCGGACGTGCTTTGAAGCCTGAGTCGAACGTCTACATTATCGATTTTGCCGTCGCCGTTCAGGTCAGTCAATAGGCCCGACTTGATGACCAGGGCTGCCGCGCCCACAACGTGGGGCGTCGCCATGCTGGTGCCCGAAATTGTATTGTAGCCACCGCCCTTCCAGGTCGAAGGCACGTAAGCACCGGGGGCAGCCAACTCCACATCAGGGCCACGGCTGGAGAAAGAGGCCACGCTATCCACCCCGGAACACCAGCCATTGACATCGCCGCCGCTCTGGCAGGTGGCAGCCACGGCGATGACCTCGGCATACTTGGCGGGGTAGCCCACCGTGTTGTCACCAGGGCCACTGTTGCCAGCGGCGGCTACCAACACTAACCCAGAGTTGTAAGCTGCTATAAGAGCGTCATGTATAGACTGGTAGTCGCTGCTCCAGCCCACACTCATGTTGACTACCTGCATCCCGTTATCCCGGGACCATTGGACAGCCTCGATGAAGTCAGACAGGAAACCAAAACCGTTCCGGTCCAGCCATTTCACGGCGTAGAGGTAGGTGTCCGGGCCGACTCCGATGACCCCTATGTCGTTGTCCACCGCCGCAATAGTCCCCGCCACATGGGTGCCGTGGCCGTTATCATCCATAGCACTTTTATTGGGGTTTATGACGTTCACACTTCCCTTAATATTGGCCACCAGGTCGGGATGGTTTAGATCGATGCCCGTATCCAGAGTGGATACCTTAACACCGGCCCCCGTGTTCCCTGTCGGCCACACCAGGTCGGCATCGATCCGGTTCACGCCCCAAGGCAGAGACTCCACAGGCTGGGGGGCGGGCGCCGGCTTGCCTGGCTGACCCTTCGCTCCTTGAGCTTCCGGCAAAGCCTGGATGAAGGCATCGTCCTCGATACGCAACACCTCGGGCCGTGATCTAAGGGCAAGCTCTGCCTTAAGGGGAAGGTATACCGCCTTGCCGTTAATGATGCTCAGGTCCTTTATCTTTACTGCGCCCAAACTAGCCAGAAGAGCATCTTGAGCAGCCCTGTCGCGGAACGATCCCTGAAAGACTAAGATCTTACGGGGTGGCTTCTGGCTCCCGTTCCCCTCCGAGCTTGGCCCAGCGTAACCCTGGGTTGCCGTAGTACCAAGAAGCAAAACCACCGCTATTATGAATGCGCCTACCGAATAATGCCATTTGTACATGACTCACCCCCTTATGTCATCATATTAGTTTACATTTTCCTGTTCCCCGAATCAAGATACTTTTCCCCTAGTAAGGTGTGATTTGGGGTTAAAATCGGTGTAACTTTCCCTTAGGGGGTTATGGTGAGGATCTTTCTTACTTGCTCCGGGTAGCGGGCAATGAAGCGCAGCTCGTCATCGGTCAGGGGCAACTGGGTATGGGCATTGGCGTATTGCACCAACTCCAAGATATCTTGCGCCGTTTCATCGTTGGAAAAGGTCATCCCCAGGCGACTGTAGACATATTTTAACCCGGCCATGCCGCCGTACTCCCCAGTGGTGATGACCCGCCCCGTATCCGTAATCTCCTCCTCGGCGATGCCCAGCAACTGATAATCGTAGAGCTCGTAGTTGCGACGATCCTTGAGGGCACCATCGGCATGGATACCCGATTCGTGGGCGAAGGCATTAGCCCCCACTCCCGCCTGGTTGATGGGGATGGGGATACCGAAGGCAGAGGATACGTAGCGAGCCAGCTTGGCGGCCGTTTTAAGGTTGATGGGGTCGCCAATGGGATAGGACTCCATACCAGCGCCGAACTTGATGGCCAGAATACAGCTTAATAAGTCGGCCTGCCCCGCCCTCTCCCCGATGCCGTTCACTGTGGTATTGATATAGGCGTCCACACCGGCATCCAGGGCACCCAAAGCTCCCACCACGGAATTGGCTACCGCCATCCCCAGGTCGCCGTGACAGTGTAGCTCTACTGGCAACTTAACACCCTGTGCCAAAGTCTTAACTCGGGAATAAGCAGTCATGGGGGTATCGCCGCCCACGGTGTCGCAGTAGCGTATACGGTGCGCCCCCGCCGTCCGAGCCGCTTGAGCGAACTCGATGAGATAGCCCATGTCGGTGCGAGAGGCATCCTCGGCGTTGACGCCGATAGTTTCGATCCCGCCCTCTCGAGCACAGGCTACTGCTTCTATCATCTCCTGAACCACCCGACTCCTATCCAGCTTTCCCTGGAACTTGTGGGTTATCATCTGGTCTGAGGTGGAGATGGAGAGGTTCAGGTGCTTCACTCCTAAGGGGAGGGCAGCCTCCACGTCTCTGGTTATCGCTCGGCACCAACCCCCCAATTTCATGGAGCCCATGGCCCCTAAAGCCGCCAACTCCAGGTTGGCCCTCATATAATTGTACTCGTGCTTCAAAAAGGGGAAGCCGAATTCCGACTGATAGACCCCCATCTCCGCCAGATACAGGTTGACCAGGCTCTTCTGCAACTTTGCCAGGGAGATGCGAGCCGTTTGCACCCCGTCCCGATTGGTGACATCGATGAAGTGAATTTTGGGCATATTCCTGACACTCCTTCCCCACCCCAATTATCCCTCGAGATACAGTAGTACAAGAACTAATATTGGGCTCACAAAAAGAGACAGTATCTAAAGGTCTACAGGTAATTATACCCTAATGTTGGGCTAATTGGAAACCTGGAGCCACCGGGCCATCACTTTGGCCTGCACAACTCTCAGCTCCTCGCTGCCGGCGATGTAGGTGGTGACCAGGTAGATAATACTCCCCACAGATACTCCTATCGCCACCAGCAGGAGAGCATCGCCGGGCACTGGCCACCCCCCAGGTCTCCCCTGCAGCAAAGCCAGTAAGACCAGGGCCATGGCACCGGAAGCGACACCGCTTCGGGCAACTGAGGTCATTAGACGGCGATCCACCAACCCCACCAGGCGCCGCTGCAAAAGATACAGGGAGAGAAAGGCTTCCATGATAGTTGCCAATGACAGGCTCAGGGCCAGACCGCCGTGACTTAGAAGGGGCATCAAAGTCAAAGCCAGGGCCAAGTTGACGACCATGGATACCGCCGCCAAGGCCAGCGGAGTAGCGGTATCCTTAAGAGCATAAAAGCCTCGGGTGAGTATCTCCAACATCGAGTGGCCAAAGAGCCCGAGGCTGTAGAAAAGAAGGGCCCAGGCAGTGGCCTGGGTGGACTGGGCCCCAAAGAGCCCCCTCTGGAAGAGAAGGGCTACCACCGGCTCCCGCAACAGAAGGAGGCCGATGCTTGCTGGCAGGCTGAAGAAGATTATAAGGCGAAGGCTGGCGGCCACCGTGCTCCCCACCACCTCCCGCCCCTCCACGGCCGCCTGCTCCGCCAACCGGGGGAAAACGGCGGTGGAGATGGACATCCCGAAGACACCCAGGGGCATCATCATCAGCGCCCAGGCGTAGCTCAAAGCCGCCAGGCTGCCGGAAGCCAGGCCGGAGGCAAAAATGGTGGTTATCAGAAAATTCACCTGCACCGCGGCCAGCCCCAGAACCCGGGGCAACATCAGCCGACCCACCTCCCTCACTCCAGGATGCGAGGTGGAAAGCAGCGGACGATACACCATGCCCATTTTGAGCAAAGCGGGCACCTGAACCAAGAGGTAAAGAGCGGAACCCACCACCACTCCTACGGCCAGGCTCCCCACCCCCAGGGGCCGGGCCAGAAGCCAACCCCCGGCGATAATGGACAGGTTGTATACCATGGGGGCCACCGCCGGCAGCAGGAAGTGATACCTAACATGGAGAATACCGCTAACTATGCCACTGACGCTAAAAAGAAGGGGAGAAAGGAGCATGACGCGCGTCAGTGCCACCGTCAACTCCTTCTGGGCAGGTGAGAAGCCAGGCACAGTCAGGGGTACCAACCAGGGGGCAAGGAGGTACGCCAACCCACAGATGACCAGCGTGGCCAGGAAAGTGAGGTTGAGGATAGCGCTGGCCAGCCGCCACCCTTCCTCGGGCCCTCGAGTAGAGAAATAGCTGGAAAGAGTAGGGATAAAGGCGCTGGCCAGGGCCGCCCCCGCCAACAGTTGAAAGACGATGTCTGGTAGACGAAAGGCCGCGAAGTAGGCGTCCAACTCCGGGCCGGTGCCGAAGAGCCCGCTAATGACCATATTGCGCACCACGCCCAAGAGCCGGCTGCCCACAAACCCCAGCCCCACCACCAGCGCCGCCCCGCCCAGCGTCCCGGATCCCCGTCCTAGGTTCATCCTAAATCAAAAGAAAATAGACCACCCTGAGTAGCTGAACGACTCCGACGACCGGGTTGATAGTACGAGATACCTAGGATGATGGGGATGGGAAGTGGGGAGGCTTTTGCCGCCGTTTCTCCTCCAACTTCTTTCTCTTGCCCCGATGCTTTGAGATGGCCACCCGTTTCCTTTTGTTCATCGCTCCTGAGAATATCACTGCCTCCCATCCTTGTCAACGTGGCGAGCCGCCCCCGGCTCGCCACTAAAGGTACATCTTATTAATTTTGATATTGTAGTCGGCGTCGGGGACGCCCCCGACTACAAAGGTCAACAAAGCCTGTGGGCTATTGGTCGGGGTCGCTTTTTCTGGGGGAGGAGGACTTGCCTTCCTCGTACCATCGCTGTAACCGCTCGGCCACTTGCCGCTCAAAACCCTGGTCGCCCGGAACGTAGTAGGTCTTCCCCTGGAGAGGATGGGGAAGATACTGCTGCTCCACGTGGTGGCCGGGGTAGGCATGGGCGTACTTGTATCCCTCGTGATAACCCAGGGCACGCATCAAAGATGTAGGGGCATTGCGCAGATGAAAGGGCACGGGGTCATTGCGGGTATTCTTCACGTCCTCCAGGGCCCGCCCGTAGGCGGTGAGGGCGGAGTTGCTCTTGGGGGCGGTGGCCAGATAGATGGTGGCTTCGGCCAGGGGCAGATAGCCCTCTGGCATGCCAATGAAGTGCACCGCCTGCTGGGCAGCCACGGCCACTACTAAGGCCTGGGGGTCGCCCAGCCCCACATCCTCCGCCGCCAGGATGACCATTCGCCGGGCGATGAAAAGGGGGTCCTCTCCCCCTTCCAACATCCTGGCCAGCCAGTAGATGGCGGCGTGAGGGTCGGAGCCGCGCACCGACTTAATGTAGGCGGAGATTATGTCGTAGTGCTGCTCGCCCCCTTTGTCGTACATGATGGCGCGGTGCTGGAGGGCGTCCTCGATGGTGGCCAGGGTTATCAGGCGCTTTCCCTGGAGGTCGGGAGGAGTGGCGAAGGCGGCCAACTCAAGGGCGTTAAGAGCCACCCGGGCATCGCCATTACACATGACGATGAGGTGTTTTCGCGCCTGGGCGTCCAACTCCACCCCCAGGCCACCCAGCCCCCGCTCCGTGTCCTCTAAGGCGCGCTGGATTATGGCATCTACCTGGGGGCCGGTGAGGAGATTCAGGGTGAAGACGCGACAGCGGGAGAGGAGGGGAGCGATAACCTCGAAGGAGGGATTCTCCGTGGTGGCTCCAATGAGGGTTACCGTGCCCTCCTCCACGTGGGGCAGGACGACATCCTGCTGGGCCTTATTGAAGCGATGAATCTCGTCGATGAAGAGGATGGTGCGCTGTCCGTAGAGGGCGCGGCGCTGGGTAGCTTCCTCGATGATGCGGCGCAGGTCGGCTACGCCTGCGGTGACGGCGCTCACCGGGCTGAAGTGGGAGCGGGTGGTGTGGGCGATGATCTGGGCCAGAGTGGTCTTGCCCGTGCCTGGCGGCCCCCAGAGGATAACAGAGGGAAGCTGGTCCCCCTCGATGGCGCGGCGCAGCACCCTGTCTTCCCCCACCAGGTGCTCCTGGCCCACGAACTCCGGGAAGGTGCGGGGCCTCATGCGAGCGGCCAGGGGCGCCTCCTGGGCCAGCAGCTTCTGGCGCTGGGCCTCAAAGAGGTCGGCCTCCCGGGTCTTCCTGCCCCGTGGCACAGGCATAGGCTACCTCCCGGCCACGGCTAACGCCCTCTCGTACACCGGCTCTGGCGGCAGCATTTCCAGCTTCAAGGGGAGGACTGGTTCCCCTCCTTGAGCAGCGGCGGCCAATATCTTCAGGTTACGGCGTACCGTCTCCACCTCCTTCCCCCTCCCCTGGGCCTGGAAGAGCTCCAGGGCCGCCTGGTAGTGCCCCTCCGCCTCCTCCCGCCGCCCCATGTCCGAAAGGAGGTTGGCGTAGTTGTTGTGGGCCGGGGCCAGCCGGGGGTCTATCTCCAGGGCCGCTTGGTAGTGGGTCTCCGCCTCCTCCCGCCGCCCCACGTCCTTAAGGAGGATGGCGTAGTTGTTGTGGGCCGGGGCGAGGCGGGGGTCTATCTCCAGGGCCGCCCGGTAGTGCCCCTCCGCCTCCTCCCGCCGCCCCATGTCTCTAAGGAAGAGGGCGTAGTTGTAGTGGGCCGGGGCGTACCGGGGGTCTATCTCCAGGGCCGCCCGGTAGTGCCCCTCCGCCTCCTCCCGCCGCCCCATGTTCCCAAGTAGGTTGGCGTAGCTGTTGTGGGCCGGGGCGTACCGGGGGTCTATCTCCAGGGCCGCCTGGTAGTGCGTCTCCGCCGCCTCCCGCCGCCCCGTCTCCGCCAGGAGGATGGCGTAGTTGTAGTGGGCCAGGGCGAAGCGGGGGTCTATGTCCAGGGCCGCCTGGTAGCGCCCCTCCACCTCCTCCCACCGCCCCATGTCCTTGAGAAGATTGGCGTAGTTGTTGTGGGCCAGGGCGTCTCGGGGGTCTATCTCCAAGGCCTCTTTGTAGTGCGTCTCCGCCTCCTCCCGCCGCCCCATGTTCCCAAGTAGGTTGGCGTAGTTGTTGTGGGCCTGGGCGAGGCGGGGGGCGGCGGCCACGGCAGCGGCAAAGGAGGCCAGGGCAGCATGCTTCTCCCCCAGAGCCAGGCGGCACTGGGCTATAGAGTTCAGCAGCGCGGCGCGGCCCTCCGCCTCTTGAGTCAGCGCCAGGGCCTTCTCATAGGCGGCCAGGGCCTCTGGCCACCGCTCCTCCTTTTGGGCGGCCTCCCCCGCCTGGGTGAGCTCCCGTTGGCGGCGGGGGGTGGGGAGGTCTTCCAGTATCTGGCTCATGCGCTGGCGGCGCTCTTCTATTTCCGCCATAAGATGGCGATGTCTTTCTTCCGTCTCTGCTAGGGCAGTCGTGATTTGGCCGGTAGTCCTAATGGAGGTCGGCCAGCGCTGCGCCCACCACCCTTCCTGCCGTCTCATGGCCCACCACTCCACTACCTTATAGACGATAGCCGAGGCCACTCCCAAAAGGAATACCACGGCCAACCTATCCGTCATGGCTCTCCTTGTCTTCAGACTCTTTTATGCCTCGGGCCACTTCTTCCATATAACGATGTAGATCTGACGTTTGCTGGATTAGGCCCACCATTGACTGCTCCAGAACCTGTCCTTGACTAGTCACCAGCTCTTTAATGCGGCCTTCTATTTTCGGCCATTCTCCCAGTAACCTGATGATCTTCTGGCTGTCCGTTTCTACCTTTCTGAGCCATCGAGCCAGTTTGAGAAACAGCTCTATAAGGTACACCCCTCCAGCTAGCCCCCCGACGTAGGTGGCGAAGTCGAGGAAGTCAATCATTGCTACTCAGAAGGACAGACGTCAGATATACCTCCTCCCGACAAAAAGGAGTACCTCTCACCCCCATTTTACTCCAAAAGAGGAGACAAGCGAAGGCTTCCAAGACCTGAACATCTTTCATTAGGGCGCTTCCAGCCGGTAGCGCTCTATGATACCAGCCCATTTGGCGGGAAGGTCGTCGTGGACGTGCTTCACCGCCAGCAGGGTCTCTCTGGTGGCGGGCTCCGATATGGCGGCGATGTCCCCTTCCTCCAGGCTGTGGCAGAGCTGCTCCAACTGGTGATATGCGGTGATGACTTCCTGGGGGTGGCCCGGGGTGGGGAGGTGGGCGAAGATGTCCCTGGCCGCGGCGGCGTAGGCTCGGTACTTCTCCTGGTAGCGGCCCAGGTGTAATTGGTGAACCCACGACACTGTTTGCCAAACCTCTTCCTCTGTGGTTGGCGACATACGGGGGGCGATGAGGCCGGATATGGCTTCGCATTCTTCAAAAAGGTCTACGTTCTGGGGTGTAAGCCCTAGTTGCTCTACCAGCTCCGTCGCCCTTTTAAGAAGGGTAGGAGCGCCCTGGTTCAGGTAGTGGGCGCATCCGCACAGTTGACACATAAGAATCTCCTTTATCCTTTAACCTGGCCCAGCCTGTCGGTGGTTCGGGGAGGGAATTGAGGTTTCCCCCGGCGGAGGCGGGGTTACCGGCCGCAGTTGCTAATAGTATCTCTTGGTCTCGAAGCGGTAGAGGGTAATGGGCCCCTCGGGGGGGATGCCTGCTTTGTGGCAGGCGATACAAATCTGCTCCTGACCGGTGTTTATTCCCTCCAGGTCAGGAAGGAGAAGGCCCCGCCGTCTCCCTCTCTCCACGATAATGCCATAGCGTTTAGGGTCAAGCTGGGTGTGATCCGTAACCGGCTCCGGTGGTGACAGTACGTCCACGGAGAAGGAGAGGTAGGGCAGCTCGGCAGGGGTCACGGGGGGGAACCTGGGGTCTCTAATAGCGGCGCTGATGGCGTTGTGGGCGACCTCCTCGACGACGTTGTGCCGCACGGGCTCCAGGGTGCCGATGCAGCCCCGCAGCTCGCCCAACTTCTTTATGCTGACGAAGACTCCCGCCCGCTCCCCCAGGGTGGGGAGCAACCCGCCATAGTCGGGGAGAGGCTGCCTCAGAACGAAGCTCACCACCGTGTCCCGGGCCAGGCGGACCAGGGGATGTATCTCCCCCTCAACCCTGATGTCGCCTCCCGAGGCGGGGATGTGGAAGCAGGCCACCAGGTAGCCAACGCCGAAGGTGCCCTCGTATGAGAGAACGCGAGGTCGAGCTTCCGGAATCTGTAAGGCCCCCATGAGGATGACTATAGAGCGGAGGCCGCATTCCCCCGCCCTTTGGATGAGCTGGGCATCCAGGTTGAGGATGCCAGGGGCATCCCCCGCTGCCACCAGCTCGGTCAGCTTCTGGTCGAACACCTGGCCCATGGGGTCGTAGCCGGCGGGGGCGTGGGGGAGGAGGCGGTGGGAAAGGTCGCCGCTGGCCACCAGGGCGATGCTCTTTTGGCTTCGGGCCGCCGCCTGAGCAATGGCCTGGCCGAAGGCGAAGTGGGCCGTAAGGGGGAGCCCGGAAAAGGTGAGCGGGACTAAATGACAATCTTTAACCTCCTTGACCAAGAAGGAAATGGGCACCAACACCCCGTGGTCCAGGTCGTAATCCCGCTCGCCGATGCTCTTTAAGGGCACCCCTGCCCCGCGGCACTCCTCTTGGATGAGGGATACCAGCTCCAGGTCGTTGGGGAAAGAGTAGTCCAGCCCCCAGGCCCCCCATTCGGCCAGGGTGCCTCGGGAGGTCTTGGCGGTGAGGATTCCCATCGCCTTGGGGTGGCTGCGACCGTGAGGGCTGATGACCATGAGGGTTTGGGGCTGTTGGGTCGCCAGGTCCTGGGCTACCGTCTGCATGGCCCGGGTGGTGGCTTCTATCTCCTTTTCCCTGCCTCGCCCTATCTGCGGCACCAGTACCGGCGGGTGAGGAACGATGCAAGCGTAAACTATTCCTCCCATGGGGTCACCTCCCCGGGCCTATTTGGTGCCCTATATTGTTCCTATTGCCCACGGGTCTCCCCACCATTGCCGATGGCTAAAGGCTCTCTCCTCCACGGCGCTTGCTTAAAATTGAGGTCTGCCTGGCAGAAGGTGCAACGGGAGCCCTTCAGGGCGGCCGCCTGAACCTGGTAGCCACGCCGCCGCACCGCCACGGCGTGGCACTGATAGCAAAAAGTATTCTCACCTTCGTTGCCGGGCACGTTTCCGATGTAAACGAAGGCCAATCCGGCCCTCCGCCCGATGTTCCAGGCCCGCTCCAGGGTGGTCAGGGGAGTGGGGGGCAGGTAATCCAGCTTGTGGTGGGGGTAGAAGCGGGTGACGTGCCAGGGCGTCAGCTCCCCCAGGTTGTCCCGAATCCAGCGGGCGATGGCCTCCAGTTGCTCATCGTCATCGTTGAAAGTGGGGATGACATTGGTCACTATCTCTACGTGCATTTGCCATTTCTCCTGGGCGCACTGGGCGACGGAGAGGATCTCCCGCCATCGGGGAACCTTGGCCACGGAGCGGAAAAAGGAGTCGGAGAAGCCTTTGACGTCCACCCGATAGGCGTCCAGATAGGGCCCGATGACATCCAAGGCTTCTGGAGTTAGGTAGCCGTTGGTAACGTATACAGTGTACAAGTTGTGGGCCTTGGCCAGTTGGGCACCGTCCAGGGTATATTCAAACCACACGCTGGGTTCGTTATAGGTCCAAGCGATGCCCTGGCAGCGGTACTTTTTTGTGAGCGACACGGCCGCTTCTGGGGATAGCTGCTGGGAGCGATGGCCCATCTCCTGGGGGTCGCCGAAGGAAATCTCCCAGTTCTGGCAGTGCTGGCAATGGAAGTTGCAGCCCCAGGTGCCCAAGGAGAAGACCTGGCTGCCGGGGTAGAAGTGATAGAGGGGCTTCTTCTCGATGGGGTCTACGGCCAGGGAGGAGACCTGACCGTAGTTTAGGAGCTCCATAACCCCCTCCCGGTTGCGGCGCATCTGGCACGCCCCCAGCTTGCCGGGCCGGAGCCGGCAACGCCACTGGCAAACGTGGCACTTTACGTCGCCGCCGGGCAGGTTGTCATAGAGAAGAGCTTCGCGCATGGCTATTCGTGAACTAGAAGATATTTTACCTATTATAACACGATGGTAAGTGTGTCAATACCTTTCTGGGGAGTCTGTTTAATATCACCTTTAACACCATCTAAACCATTTTTGCCCCCCTAGCCCACATAGTATATAATCATCCTGCTATGACGTGGGATACTGTCAAGGAAGCCAGGCGGAAGCTATCTGGGGAGCGAGGTACCATACGCAAGGACTGGGGCGGACGCTTGCCGGTGGCTCTCATCTATCCCAATAGCTACCGGGTGGGCATGTCCAGCCTGGGCTTTCAGACCATCTACGGACTTTTCAACAGCTACCCCGGGGTGGTCTGCGAGCGGGTGTTTTGGGACGAGGGGAGTCTTCCGCCCATAAGTTTAGAATCCCAGCGGCCCCTGGACGACTTTCCCGTCCTCGCCTTCTCCATCTCCTTCGAGTTGGACTATCTTCGGGCGGTGCTCATCCTGCGGGCCACGGGCATCCCCCTCTTTGCCGCGGAGCGGGGAGAGGGGGATGCCCTCATCATTGGCGGTGGGCCGTGTCTCACCGCTAATCCGGAGCCTTTGGCCTCTTTGTTTGACGCCTTTGTCATCGGGGAGGGGGAGCCGGTTCTGCCGACCTTGGTGGAGGTGTTGACTCAGGGGGTGGGGGAGAGGCGGGGTGACCTGCTGAAGGCACTGGCCCAGGCGCCCGGCGTCTATGTACCGGTCTTGCACCGAAGCAGCAACGGTAACGGCCAACGCCCCCAGGTTACGCGCCAGTGGGCACGAAGCCTGGACTTCGCCACTACCTCCGTTGTCTTGACTCCAGAAGCTGAGCTGGGAGATATGTATCTCATGGAGGCGGCCCGGGGCTGTGGCTGGGGGTGTCGCTTTTGCCTGGCGGGGTATCTTTTTAGGCCCCCCCGCTATCGTCTCGTAGAGGCCCTCATCGAGCAGGCGGAGAAGGGACGGCAACGGGCAGGAAGGTTGGGGCTGGTGGGGGCGGCCGTCTCGGATCATCCCCAGATTGATGAGCTGGCGGAGTGGCTGCGCGGCCATGGAGTCAGCCTCTCGGTAAGCTCTCTGCGGGTGAAACCCTTGTCACCAGTCCTTTTGAGGGCCTTGGCCGAGGGCGGTGGCCGGGGCGTGGCGCTGGCACCTGAAACTGGCTCGGAGCGGCTGCGCCGCCAGGTGAACAAGGAAATCTCTAACGACGATGTGCTGCGAGGAGTGGGGGCAGTGGCGGGCGCCGGCCTTTCTCACCTCAAGCTCTATTTTATGGTCGGTCTCCCTTCAGAAACAGATGAGGATGTGGCAGACATGGTGCAGCTAACGTTGGCCTGCCGGGAGCGCCTGTATCAGCCCGGCGGCCAGCTTAAGGTGAACGTCTCCCCCTTCGTGCCCAAGGCGGGGACTCCCTTTCAGGGGCAGCCCATGGCCCCAGTGAGCACCCTTAAAAAGCGTCTTGGCTACCTCAAAAAAGAGTTGGCCCCGCGCGGCGTTCCCGTCGCCGGTGAAGGCGTGGAGTGGAGCCTGGTGCAAGGAGTGCTGGCCCGAGGTGACGCCTGGGTGGGCGAGGCTTTGGCGAGGATTGAGGAGGTCACCCTGGCGGGGTGGCGTCGAGCGGTGGCGGAGGCGCAGCTAGAAGAAGACCGGTACCTTTACGGCAGTTGGCCGCACAAGGAGGGATTGCCCTGGTTTGTCATGGACAGCGGAGTGGGGGGAAGATACCTGGACCAGGAAGCGAGCCGGGCACAGCAGGGAGTTCCCACACCCCCTTGTCCCGTGACTAAAGAGTGCCACCGCTGTGGGGTTTGCTGAGCTATGAACACAGTGGATATCCGGAAGAACCTGGAGGAAGTTCGGCGGCGCATCGCCCAGGCAGCGGAGCGGGGCGGTCGTTCCTCTCTGGAGGTGATCATCGTGGCCGTAGGCAAGACCATGGATGCGGCCACCATCCGTAGCGGGTTCGAGGCTGGACTCAGGGATTTTGGCGAGAACCGTGTCCAAGAGGCGCGCGACAAATTCCCCCAACTGGCAGACCTCTCCCCGCAGCCCACCTGGCACCTGGTGGGACATCTACAGAGCAATAAGGTAAAGCAGGCTTTGCAACTTTTCCAAGTTATCCATAGTGTGGACTCGGTGCATCTGGCGGAGGTCATCAATCGCCAGGCCGGCCGTCCGGTTCCCGTATTCCTGGAGGTAAATATGGCGGGGGAGACGAGCAAGTTTGGCTTCAATCCCCCAGAAGTTCTTTCGGCAGCCGAGAGTATCGCCCGGTTACCTAACCTCCAGCTCCAGGGTTTGATGACGGTAGCCCCTATGGTTTCCGACCCCGAGGAGGTACGCCCCGTATTTCGTCGCCTGCGGGAGCTTCGGGACCGCCTGGGGCTGCCTCATTTGTCCATGGGCATGACCGATGATTTCGAGGTGGCGGTGGAGGAAGGGGCTACCCTGGTACGCATCGGTCGCGCCATCTTTGGGGAGAGAAAGGAAGTCGTCTAGAATGCGTATCTCGTTTATCGGTGGTGGCGTCATGGGGGAGGCCATCCTCTCCGGCCTTCTGAGCCGGGGAGTGGCCGGGGCGGGAGATATCTGGGCTGCCGATGTCAGCCCAGCCCGCAGAGAGTACCTGACCCAAAGATACGGCATTCAGGCCACAGAAGACAACCTGCGGGCGGCTGAGGAAGGGGAGGTGGCTATACTGGCCATAAAACCTCAGAATCTGGCAGAGGTTATGGCTGGCCTTTCGGGCCATCTGGCGACCCGGCAGTTAGTAATATCCATCGTGGCCGGGGCCACTATCTCTACCCTTACTGCTGGCTTGAATCATTCCACGGTGGTTCGCGTCATGCCCAATACCCCCGCCCAAATCGGGGAGGGCATAAGTGTGTGGATGGCCACCCCCCAAGTCACCCCCCAACAGAAGGAGGCCACCCAGGCTATCTTAGCCAGTCTGGGGAAGAGCATCTATGTTGCGGAAGAGAAATACATAGACATGGCTACCTCTTTGAGCGCCAGTGGCCCCGGTTTCATCTTCCTCATTATAGAGGCAATGATAGATGCCGGGGTTCACATGGGCATGGCGCGGGACATGGCTCAGGAGCTGGTTTTGCAGACTATGCTCGGCTCCACCCGTCTCGCCATTCAATTCGGCAAGCACCCGGCGGAGCTGAAGAATATGGTCACCTCGCCGGGGGGCACCACAGCGGAGGGGCTGCTAATTCTGGAAGAAGGGGGAGTGCGGGCCCTTCTGACCCAGGCTTATATCGCTGCTTACGAGAAGACAAAGCTCTTGGGGGGAGGAAAATAGTGGTAACTGTTCTCTATTTCATCAGCACCCTGGCCGACATCTTGAGTATGGCCATTTTCGTAAGGGCCTTATTATCCTGGTTCTCCCTTCCTCCCACCAATGCCATCGTAGTGGTGCTCAACCAGGTCACTGATCCGGTTCTGGCACCCTTGCGCCGTGTCGTGCCCAGTCTGGGAATGATGGACATCACCCCCTTGGTGGCCATCGTACTCCTGCAAATTATCAGCCGGGCGGCCTCCTCTGTCTAACGATGGCAACCCTCTCTAGACGGGTGGTAACCTCTTGCAAAGACATGCCATAGATAGCAACCACTTTGTTGCGCTGTCTCTCGCCGCCCATGAGGCCCACTTCTCCCTCCTTTATCCCCATGACCAGGGCCAGGAAGGAAAGAAGGGCCTCATTGGCTTTACCCCCTACCGGAGGCGCGGTTACCCTTACGTGGAGAACCCCGTCTCGGAAGCCGACAATTTGGTTGCCTTTGCTTCTGGGGTGAAGGGCCACCGCAATGGTACATCTATCTTCACCGTTAGGCACGAGGCGATTATGCCACAGCTCTGGCGGAGAGGCAACTCAAGGTAGAAAGTGGGTTAGAATTGATCGTAGACCTTCACATGCACACTGTTTTGGGCTCGGTGGATAGCATTATTAAGCCCGAGCACCTGGTGCCCTGGGCCAGGGAGAGGCATCTGGATGCCATCTGCATTACCGAACATGGCAACGCCAAGCCCCCGGAGGTAAAAGAACTGGCCCAAAAGCTGAACTTTCCCATCTTTACGGGCCTGGAGGCAAGCACTGAGATGGGCGACCTGCTCTTATTCGGCATCGACGGGTATCCCCGCAGCCTTTACAAAGCCTTGGACATCATAAACTATGTTACGGCAGCCGGGGGGGTGGTCATCGCGGCCCATCCCTTCCGCTGGGATCTCTCCCCCAAGCCCTGGCTGGGGCCGCGGCACAACGGCCTCACGGTGGAAAAGGCCTGTGAGTGGCCTATCTTTAAGCTGGTGCATACCATGGAGGTGATAAACGGCTGGGCAACCCAGGAGGACGTGGACTTCTGCTTCCAGGTGAGCCGACGGCTGGGCATGGTGGGCACTGGAGGCAGCGACGCCCATACCCCGGAAGGCATCGGCCGCTGCGTTACTATTTTCGAGGACGGGGTAGAAACGGAGGCGGCGCTGGTGTCGGCCCTCAAAGGGGGCCGCTACTGGGCTGAAGACCGACGCCAACCAAATGAGAAGCGGAGCGCATAACTATGCACCGCGCTTCGGGGAAAGAGTCCCTTATCGGCCCCTCATTCAGCCAGCCCTCTTCTGTTATTTTTGAAGCCAAACCCTCTTGAATCGCGTAACGTACTGCTCCACGAAGGGCTCGTAGCCCTGAACCTCCTTGCGCTGAAGTTGGGTAAGGGGACGGTGGAACAGCACAATCATCCCGTAGGCGTTGTCGAATATAAGCTTCTGCAACTGGGAGTAGATGGCTCGCCTATCCTCGATGTTGTATACGCTATCCCCTTTCTCGATGAGAGCATCCACCTGCTTGGTGAGGGGGTCCTCCGGATCCCGATTGCTTAAGCCGTAACCACTCTTGGAATAAAACCAGTTGTCCACAAGGCGATGGGGCTCGGGGCTGCCCGAGAGATGGGTCACCCACATGGGGACGCTGCCCTTCCGGTAGTCATCCAGAACCTTGGCCCGCTCCGCGACCTGTATCTGCATCTTGATGCCCACCTTGGCCAGCATCTCCTTCATAGCCTCGGCGTACTGAACATGCTCCGGCCAGGCGCTGGCGGGTTGAGCGATGAATTCGAAGCCCTCGGGGGCGCCCCCTTCCTTCAGCTTCTCCTTGGCTTTGGCTGGGTCATACGGGTAGCCCTTCAAAGTAGCATCATAGGCCCAGTGGGTGGGTGGGAAAAAGCCATTGGCCACCGGGAACAGGCCCATGTACACCGCTTTGTTGATAGGTTCCCGTTCAATGGCATAAACAAGAGCCTGGCGCAGGGCGGTTTTGTTGAAGGGGGGTTCCTTTTGGTTCATTAGGGGACCTACTAGCCCTACCGACATATCGATAATGGGAACCAGGTTGGGGTCTGCCTTTGCCAGGGGGACGTCTTTGGGCGCTATCTCGGCGGCGAAGTGAACCTCCCCCGTCTTAATCATAGTGAAGGTGACGGTGGGGTCGGGGATCACCCGCCACTGGATCTCATCCAGGTAGGGGAATCCCTTCTCCCAATAGCCGGGGAATTTCTTTGCGGTAGTCTGGGAGTCCTGCACCCAATCCACCATCTGGAAGGGGCCCGTGCCCACCCCTTTGCCTGCCCGAAGGTCGTTGTCGTACTTCTTAACCGCCTCTGGGGACATCATCTGCCCCGGCATGCCCCCGGTGCCCGAGGTCAGAACCGATTCGAAGATGCCCGCGCTGGGACGGAGAAGGGTCATTTTGAAGGTATAGTCATCCACCACGTCGTAGGATTTTATGATGTTCTTCATGTTGGGCAACCGGGGGGACTGGGTCGCCGGGTCCAGGATGCGATCGTAGTTGAACTTGATCACCTGGGCGTTGAAATCTACTCCGTCGTGGAACTTCACCCCCTTTCTGAGCTTGAGGACAATGGTAGTGGGATCGGGTATCTCCCAGGACTCGGCCAGCTCCGGGGCTGGTTTGCCCGTCTTATCCAAGGTGAGGAGCCCATTGCAGATGTTTTCCAGTTGCCAGGCGTTGGTGCCGCCGGTGCTCCGGGCGGGATCGGTGTGGCTGGTGGCCGGTTGGGCCACCTTCAAGATGCCCCCCGTTATAGGTCTTACTGGGGTAGCAGTGGCCTGGGGCGCCACTGGGGTGGCCCCAGGTTTAGTCGGGGTAGGGGTGGCGGCGGGGGCGGCGGCGCAGCCTAGCAGGGAAAACCCCGTCAGCCCGATTCCCGCCTTGACCACCCGTCCCAACACCTGGCGCCGGGTTAGCGGTCGACTCAGGGCACGATGCCAGTAATTGCGTTTCATTTACCCCTCCTTGGTTTCAATTTACCTGCTTTGATAAGCACTGAACTCCGTTAACAAAGGGCGTCGGTTTTGAGCGAGCCCTCCTTTGTCGGGCTTCGCTCCACGACCCCTTTTGGGGGTGGCAACTATCATCTCAGGCCGGCTCCACGTCCCAGGCGAAGATACGATAGGTGCGAGGGTGGATCGCCTTAAGCTTCTTCTTGCTGTAGCCCCAAAAATAAGGCATCTCCCAGAGAAAAAGCCAATACGCTTCGTCTTGAATGGTTTGAAGGGCCTTCTGGTAAATCTTCTTTCTCTCGGCTGGGTCAAGGGTAAAGCGACCGGCGTCTACCAACTTGTCCAACTCGGGATTAGAAAAGTACATCTTGTTGCCCACCGCCGTCTTTTCATCCCATGAGCGGAACTGGGGCCAGAGGATGTCGTCCCCATCCAACTTGAGGCAGCCCGGGCTCTGGTGGAAGATACCCGTTGGCCCTTTGTTGCCTTTGCGGGCAGTTAGTTCATATTGCTCACTGGATTCGTGGGGAACAATCTTGGCCTTGACCCCCACTTCGCTGAGATAGTTAGCAACGGCCTGGATGTACTCGGTCTGCTTAGGATAGGCCGTTTGGGTGCTGTCGAAGGTGACCTCAAATCCGTTGGGATAGCCGGCCTGAGCCAGAAGCTCCTTGGCCTTCTTGGGGTCGTAGGGATAGGACTTTTGAGTCTCATCATATCCGAAGCACACCGGCACCAAGGCGCTGGGAACCACCTTATAGTAGCCCAAGAAGAGGTTCTTGACAATGCTTTCTTTGTCCACAGCATAGTTCAGGGCCTGCCGTACTCGCTTGTCTCTCAGGGGCCCTTCAAGAAACTGGCTTATTTGGATATTGGGCACGCTAAGGCTCTTCTCCAGGTAGGTGGCCAAGTTGGGGTCTTTCTCTAAAGGAGCGATGTTATCGGCGGGAACATCCCAAATGATGTCAGCAGCGCCTGTCTGAAGGGCGGCCACCCGGGGAGCTGCGGTAGGGATCACTTTTTGGACTACTCTCTTGGCAGGAGGTTTTCCAACGCGCCAGTGCTTGTCCACCGCCTCCAATTCCACGTAATCATCCTTCACCCACTTCACAAACTTATACGGTCCCGTGCCTACGGGCTTCTCATTCATGATGTCATCCCCGTTCTGCTCCACGTACTGCTGGGGCACCATTCGAACGAGGTGGAAGCGGCTTAATAATAACGGGTCCGGGTCTTTGGTGATGACCCTGGCAGTAGAGGGGTCTATCACTTGAACCTCCTTGATGGTCGCGAACTCCTGGAATCGTTGGGGGCTAAAGCCGGGCCGCAGAAGCCGCTCCACATTGAACTTGACCGTATTGGCGTCGAAATCTTCCCCATTGTGGAATTTGACCCCTGGGCGCAGCTTGAACTCCCAGGTGACATCATTCAGATTCTTCCAGCTTTCTGCCAGACTTGGAATCGGCTGATAGTTTCGACCTATCTCCGTCAGCCCGTCGAAAACGTTGTCCTGGTAGCATTGGGCATCGATATGAGACCTGAGATGGGGATCGGCAGTCTGAATGTCCCGTACCATGGCAACGACCAAGGTATCTAGGACTTTGGCCGGCGGGGGGTGCCCGGGGCGGGGGCAGTAGTAGGTTTTATTGGTGTTGGTGCCGCCGGAGCAGCGCACCCCAGCAGGGAAAGCCCGACCAGCCCTATCCCCGCCTTGGCGCCCCGGCCCAACACCTGCCGCCGGGTCAAAGGTCGACTTATGGCATTATGCCAGTAATTGCGTTTCATTTATCCCTCCCTGGTTTCAATTTACCGGCTCTAACGGAGACTGAACCTTGTTAACAAAGAGGGGTTGGCCTTGAAAAAGCTACCTTTGTCGGGCCTTCCCTTCATGCTGTTGAGGCCCCTTGGGGGCGGTTACTTGGCCAGCCAGACCTTCTTGAGATAGACGTCGTTGGGGCCGGTGCGGGGGAGGTAATCTTTGACCTCCTTGCGGTGGACCATGCGGGCGTTTCGGTACACTATCCAGTAGGTACAATAGGCCTCATCCACGATCGTTTTCTGAATCTGAGAGTAGAGTTTGAAGCGCTCCTCCGGGTTGTAGGTGGCCTTTGCCTTATCGATGAGAGCATCCACCTCCGCGGCCCCTTGACTTCCCTCCAAGAAGGCCTTGCCATAGGTGCCCTTAGTGCTGTGATTGCCTAGAACCAGGGCTTGATTCGGCTCCTCGCTGCCCGAGAACTCGGGGACCCAGAGCTGCATCTCTCCCTTGGCCGCCCGGTCCATAACGGTGGGCTGATCCAGGGTTTTGATGTTCATTTTGATGCCCACCTTGGCCAGCATCGCCTGGGCTGCCTCGGCGTACTGGACTCGGATGGCGTAGGCGCTGGACACCTCAGCATCGAACTCGAAGCCATCAGGGTAGCCGCCTTCCTTCAGCTTCTCCTTTGCTTTGGCGGGATCGTAGGGCAAGGGCTTGATGGCTGAATCGTAGAGGGGATGGCCGGGGCCGAAGGGGCCGCCGGCCACTTCGTTGAGGCCTAGAAAAACACCCTTGGCGATGGCCTCCTTATCGATGGCGTAGGCGAAGGCCTGGCGCAGTGCCTTGTTGTTGAAGGGGGGTTTCTTGTGGTTGAACATGAAACCGGAGTAACCGGTGGTGGGAGCCACCACGGCCACCAGGTTGGGGTCCGCCCGCACTCCGGCCACATCCTTGGGGGGGAGCTCGGTGTAGAACTGGATCTCCCCCGTCTTGACCGTAACCAGGGCCGTGGTGTTGTCGGGGACCACCTTGACATTGATCTCGTCCAGGTAAGGGAAGCCCTTGTCCCAGTAGTCGGGGAATCTTTTGAGGAGGATGCGGTCGTCCTTGATCCACTCGCTGACTACCCAGGGGCCGGTGCCCACCCCTACTGTCCTCAGGTCGTTCTTGTATTTCTCCACTGCCGCTGGGGAAGAAATGCGCCCGGCACTACGGTCAGCGAGAAAGTAGACAAAGCCAGCATAAGGCTCCGTAAGACGGTATTTAACGGTATAGTTATCCACCATGTCGATGCCGGCCACAGAGGTTTTAAAGTCCCGGTTCTGGGTCACCGGAGCGCCGCCATTCATCACCCGGTCGTGAGCCAGCTTCACTACCTGAGCATTAAGATCGCTCCCGTCGTGGAACTTGACTCCCTGACGCAGTTTGGCCACCAGGGTGAGCTGGTCTGGATTCTCCCAGGACGTATATAAGGTGGGGACCAGCTTCCCCTTTTCGTCGATTTCAATTAGCTTGTCATGGACCTGGGGCTTCAGCCAGTCGTCGTTGGAGCCCGCCAGATTTGTATGGGGGTCGAAGCCAGTGATGGTAGACATTCCGAACTTCAGGGTTCCCCCGGCGGATGGCTTAAGAGCGGTGGGAGTGGCAGTGGCCTGGGGTGCTGCTGGGGTGGCCCCTGGTTTGGCCGGGGTAGGTGTGGGGGTGGCGGCGCATCCCACCAGCGCCATACCGGCCAGGCCCAGGCCCGCCCGCCCGGCCGCTCGCAGCGTTTGGCGGCGCGACAGCCGGCGCCCCATTAGTTTCTTCCAGTAACTCTCTCCTCTTTGCATGGGTTGTCCTCCTTTGTTTTAGATACTCACCGTCCCTTTCTTGGGAAACGGTCCAGCACTGGCATAAAGAAAAACTAATGCCAATCTTCTACCATTGGAGAGCTTTTATCGGGCCGCTACTTGGCCAGCCAGACCTTCTTCAGGTAGACGTCGTTGGGGCCGGTGCGGGGGAGGTAATCTTTGACCTCCTTGCGGTGTACCATGCGGGTGTTGCGATACACCAGCCAGTAGGGGCCAAAGACGTCGTCCACAACCTTACGCTGTGCCTGGGAGTAGACCTTGAAACGCTCCTCCTCGTTGTAGGTGGCTCTTCCCTTGTCCAGGAGGGCATCCATCTCCTTGGTTCCTTCTGCACCCTCCATGAAGGCCTTGGCGTAGGTGCCCTGGGTGCTGTGGGAGATGATAGCAAAAGCGTTATCGGGCTCCTCGCTGCCGGAGAACTCGGTGACCCAGCACTGCATCTCTCCCTTTCCCGCCCGGTCCATGACGGTGACCTGCTCCATGACCTTGATGTTCATCTTGATGCCCACCTTGGCCAGCATCTCCTTAACCGCCTCGGAGTACTGGACTCGAATGCCGTACTGGGAGCCCACCTCAGCGTCGAACTCGAAGCCGTCGGGCTGGCCCCCTTCCTTCAGCTTTTCCTTGGCCTTAGCTGGGTCGTAGGGCAAGGGCTTGACACTGGAGTCGTAGAAGGCGTGGCCGGGGCCGAAGATTCCACCGGCTACCTGATTCAGACCGAGAAAGATGGCCTTGGCAATGGCGTCCTTGTCGATGGCGTAGGCGAAGGCCTGGCGCAGTGCCTTGTTGTTGAAGGGGGGTTTTTTGTGGTTGAAGTAGAAGCCGCTGTAGCCGGTGGTGGTGGCCACCACTGCCACCAGATTGGGGTCGGCCCGCACTCCGGCCACGTCTTTGGGGGGCAACTCGGTGTAGAACTGAAGGTCGCCTGTCTTGACCATCACGAGGGCGGTGGTGTTATCGGGGACGACCTTGACGTTGACCTCATCCAGGTAGGGGAGGCCTTTGTCCCAGTAGTCGGGGAATTTCTTGAGAAGGATGCGGTCGTCCTTGACCCAGTCGGCCACCATCCAGGGGCCGGTGCCTACTCCCACTGTCCTCAGGTCGTTTTTGTATTTTTCCACCGCTGTCGGGGAAGCAGGACGCCCAGTACTGCGGTCGCCAAAGAAGTAGGGAAAGCCAGCATTAGGCCCCGTAAGGCGGTATTTGACGGTATAGTTGTCCACCGCTTCGATGCTGGCCACGGCGGCTTTGAAGCGGGGCTGCCGGGTCACCGGTGGGGCGCCATTCATCACCCGGTCGTTGCTGAATCGTACTACCTCAGCATTGAAATCGGTGCCATCGTGGAACTTGACTCCCTGGCGCAGCTTGGCGACGAAGGTGAGTTGGTCGGGGATCTCCCATGACGTGAACAAGGTAGGAACCAGTTTCCCTTTTTCATCGATTTCAATTAGCTTGTCATGGACCTGGGGTTTAAGCCAGTCATCATTGGAGCCGGACAGGTTGGTGTGGGGATCGAAGCCAGAGATGGTGAATTGCCCGAACTTCAGGCTCCCGCCGGCGGTTGGCTTTAGGGCGGTGGGAGTAGGGGCGGCTCCCGCCGCCGGGGTAGCTCCCGGTTTTGCCGGAGTAGGTGTGACGGCGGGGGCGGCGGCGCACCCCAGCAGCGCAACGCCGGCCAGGCCTATGCCCGCTCGCCCAGCCGCTCGCAGCGCCCGGCGGCGCGACAGCCTTCGCGCCATCAACTTCTTCCAGTAGTCATTAAGCACGTATACTCCTCCTTATGTTACGTACTCTACTTGCATCTGCAGCAAGTACGCTTGGTTAATACCACAAAAGAAAGCCAATGTCAATTCTTTGCGGATGCGAAAGGGGCGTACCATGGAAAGCCCGAGGAAAGTCCTCTTAGCCACCAAGGCCTGGATCTGCGATAGACAACCTTCCCATAGTTACTTCTGAAGCCGTCAATGGGGGAGGAAAGAATACTTAATTCAACAGTCTCCGTAAAATATGTTGCACCCGGATTGATAGTGGATTATAATGATTGCCTCATAGCGGCAAGGAGAGAGAAAGTGTCAGCGAGAAGATGGTTTGTGTTGCTCTTGATGTTGGCGGTGGCCGTACTTTTTTCCCCCGACATCGCGCTGGCCAACGGAGAGCATGTACATATCGTTGGCTTTCAGCTAACGTATCTAACGGCCTATATTTTGGGGGGGACGGTGGGCGGCCTATTCCTCTTGGCCGTAGGAGGGTGGGCCTTAGCCTATCGTTCTTTGAAGAAACAAGAGGCGAGGAAGAGGGGTGGACCGAATGCGGAGAGGCGTCGGCCATGAGTTGCCTATGGCGTAAACTGCTTGGAATAAAATGGTTTTCTTTTCCCTTGGTTTTGGCATTGGCTTATTTCCTCTTTCCGGGGATAGCCGAGGCCGATGAGACGCATACGAACGTTCAACTTACTCCTACGGCGATGATGATCGTAGGGGGTGTGGTGGCGGGGCTTCTTCTTATCGCTTTGGGCGTGTGGGGTCTGGCCAGTTGGTCTCTGAAGAGGCAGGAAGAAACGAGAAGGAGACGTCGAGATGGAAATTATGGCTCATGAGCCATGAGTAGTGCCATCTTAATCTTAAGAGGAGGTTTCTCTCAAGGGTGGGCCCAGGTTAGCCAGGTTAGCAAAGAAGGAGCAGGGTCGTGCTTGCTAAGAGAGGGAAGTGGATCATCTTGGTGATGATGATCGGTGTGTTGGGACTGGGGTGTGCCGAATGGGAGCAGTTCTCCCAACGGGTTGAGAACCCAAATCCTAATGACAAGCTGTCTATTGATAGAGGGCGGGCCCTTTTCGCCGCCAAAGGCTGTGAGTCTTGCCACGGAAAAGTCGGGAAAGGGGACGGCCCTCAGGCTACGACAACCAAGCTTCCGCCCACTAATTTTACCGACCGAGGGTGGATGATCACCCGCAGCGACCCCGACCTCTACTGGGCTATTGTGCGCGGGCGAGAAAAGGCTGGTATGCGGCCTTTTGGCAACGAGCTTTCTGCCAATGAAACGTGGGACCTGGTGAGTTTTGTTCGGTCTTTGTACTGAAAAAAAGGAGGCTGGCATGGCCTTTAAGGATCGACGGCCCAACCCCAACCCAGAACCAATGGTAGCCACACCCAAGAACGCCTCTGGTAGCTGGATCCAGATGGTGCGGCGCTTCAGCAGGAACGCCCGGCTGTTTCTCATCTACGCCCTCCTGGCAGAGCTGGGAACGGGCATATGGAGGGTGATATTCGCCCTCTATCTGCTGGCCGCCGGTTTCAACCTGGACTATATCGGCCTCGTTCTGGCGGTAAACTTGTTGTTCCATGGCCTCATGGCCTTTCCCGCCGGCCTCATCGCCGACAAGATGGGCCGGCGGTTGGTCTTCGCCACGGCCTCCGCGACGGCAGTGGTGTCACGAGGCCTCCTCCTCTTTACCCTGGATCCCTTTTGGGTGCTCATCTTTATGGGCACCTCCGGTCTGTCCGATGGCTTCCACGCTGTAGCCTCCGGGCCCTTCATTGTGGAGAATAGCGAGCCCGAGGAGAGGCCGCACCTTTTTGCCCTGGACGCTACCTTTTCGAGTATCTCTGCCTTCATCGGTGCCACGGCGGCGGGGTTTCTGCCTGCCTTCTGGGGCGGCGTCGTCGGCGTCATCCCTGCCCACTACATGGCCCTCCGTTGGTCTCTAGTCATTTCGTTGCCCCTCACCTTAATATCTCTGATACCTTTGCTATACCTTTCTGAGCGGCGCCTCCCTGAAGATATGATCGATAGCTTTGCCGAGCTGTTCGCCTTGAGAAACATTCAGAGCCACGGGATCATCTTCCGCCTGGCGTCCTGTGCCTTCGTGTACGGCATCGGATTTGGGCTCCTCATTCCCTTCTACAGCGTCTTTTTCCGGGAGGCCCATCTGCTGCCCTACCAGAGCATCGGCACTATTATGGCCACTGGCTTTCTCGCCGCTGCCGGTGGTTCCCTATTCTTAGGACCGTGGCTTACCCGGAAGATAGGCAAGGCCCGAGGCATCCTCACTGCCGTCTGGGCTTCGGTGCCTTTTGTGTTCCTGCTGGGCTTTACCCCCTATATTCCTTTGGTGATCGTCTTCTTCATTTTCCAGCGGGGCTTTTGGAGTATTTCTATGCCCATGCGTAATCAGTTGGCCATGGAATTGGTGGTTACCCGGGAGCGGGCCACTACCAACGGTCTCATTCACGCCGTCTTCGATATTCTGGGGTCGCCGGCGGCCGCCATGGCGGGCATGTTGATGGCTACCAACAACTTCGCCCTTTCTTTCACCATCGCAGGCATCATTATGGCCATACCCGGCCCCATGTATTATTTCTTCTTCGCCAAGGAGGAGGATCGACGTCACGCTCTGGCGGCGCGGCCAGCGTGACCGTAAATAGGGGCCGCCCCGCCTATAGGCGGGGCGGCCCCTAAGTGTCTATTTTTACCCCTTCTTAGAGTAAGCGAAACACATGCCCTGGAGAGGGTCGGGGCCTTCCCCAGTCACCACCTTGGGGTGCCTGAGAACAAAGCGAGCGGCGTTTATGGCCAGGGGGGCCGACACCGTGAGCAGGTGGACCAGGTTGACGCAGCCCCTTTCTCCCGCGTAAAGCTCTCTTATCTTGCGGTTGAACCCCCGCTGCACCTTGATTCCTACCAATTGTTGCGCTGCCGGGCAGAGCTCCCGACACTGGGGAAGGGGAGTGTCGCACATCTCCAAGGTGGCCCGTCCAATGGCGAAGGAGGGCAGAGAGACCCAGTAGTGGAGGGCGATGTCATGACGGTGATCCTTCATCACCGCTCGTACCACTAGGGTATCCGGGTCGTCCTGGTCAACATCAACAGTTATGTTTCGAGTGAGGATGGGCATCATCCCTACTTCTTTTTTCTATCTAGCCGTCGTGTAGGCAAGTGTATCAGGTTACGGCGCCTCAAGCAAGTGGCGATAGACGTCGTAGGTCAGCTCTGCCACTCGGCGCTGGGTGAAGCGCTCCTCTACCCTTTGCCGCCCCTGCTGCCCCAGCTTCCGCCGCCAGGAGGGGTCGCCCATAAGGCGAAACAGGTGAGCTCTCAGCTCTTCCACATTACCCTCCGGGAAGATGAGGCCAGCATCGCCAATCACGTTGGGGATCTCTCCGGAGCTGCTGCCCACTACGGGCCGGGCGCAGGCCATGGCCTCCACCAGCACCCGCCCGAACTGCTCTTTCCAACGGGGCCGGGTGAGGGACGGCAATACCAGAACATCCAGGGTGGATAGAAACTCCGGCATCTGGTGGGAAGGCACGCTTCCGTGCCATTCAAAGCGGTCTCCCAGACCCTTGGCCGACAGCCAGCGCACCATCCGAGGCAGAGCGGGGCCATCCCCCGCCAGGTGAAGCTCCCAGGGCCCCCCCATTTCAGACACTGCCTCCAGGAGAAGAAACACCCCCTTCT
This sequence comes from Chloroflexota bacterium, assembly GCA_016183425.1. Lineage (GTDB taxonomy): Bacteria > Chloroflexota > Dehalococcoidia > JACPEP01 > JACPEP01 > JACPEP01. Next base: position 84,905 of record JACPEP010000001.1, on the reverse strand, counting down.
CTTCCACCATACGTCCCACGTATCCAATGCGGAAGGTATTCCCTGGCTCCCCATCTCTGGGGCGAAAGAAGGCGGTGTCAACCCCGAACTGGGGAATGACGAAGGTCGGCCGGAGGAAGCCCTTCTCCCTTAGAACACGGGCCGCCTCCTGGTTGCCAGCGATGGCGGCATCGGCCCTCGCAAGGACGTTCCTCTCCAAAAAGCTGAAGGGGGGTGGAAAGCCCAGGCGGATATTTTGCCAGGTGAAGAAAAGGGCCTTGGCTCTCCAGCGTCGGGCCACCCTCAGGGCATGGTAGGTCACCAGATCGTAAGGCTCCTCATCCACATGCAGAATTTGGGGACGAAAGGTAGCTACCCAATGGGACAGGCGGGGATATAAATGCAGGTGGTGCCAGCCATTGAAGAGGGGGTTTTCTACCACCATTTGATACCCCCGATCGGTGCTCGGCTCCAGGGGGGCCTTCTTTTTACCAAAGCGCCAGTAGGGCGGCACCATGAGCATCAGCTCCACGTTGGGGAAGGAAGCTAACTCCTCCAGCTTCCGGCGATATCCGGCCACGTAACAGGCCTTGGAGACCATCAATACCCTCATGGTCGCCTTTTTTCCGCCGTGACATGCATGGCAACTCCGCTCAGAGATAGGCAGCCCAGAAGAAAGGACTCTAGATAGGAGGCTCCCCAAAGGGATAGAATAGCGCCCCGCAGCAAGAGGCTGAGGAGGGCCCCTTGGGCCCATCCTTCTCGGGCCAGGTAGGTGAGTATATCCTTGACCTGGCCTAACGGGTGCATACTGTAGCTGATGGTATTCACGTGAAAGCCTGATTGATGCAGGAGGGCGAGGACATCCCGGTGGCGGAAGCGCTGTACATGGCCTCCGTGGCGTTCTTTCAGGTCGGCAGCCCAGCGAAGACGGGCCATGAGCCAGTGAAGGGTCAGAGGCTGCCCTTCGCAGGGAACCAGGGCGTGGAGGATGCCCCCGGGCTTAAGCACTCGGGATACCTCCCTCAGCGCCTCTTCGGGCTCCCACAGGTGTTCCAGGACGTCGAAAATAAGAACGGCATCGAAAGAAGAGGTGGCATAGGGCAGATGGGCCGCCTCCGCCGTCAGATAGGCTACTCCGCCCGGGAAGGCCGTGGCTCTGGTGACCACCCTTGGGTCTATGTCGCAGCCGTAGCCCTCTATTTGGGGCAGACGGCGACAGATGGCTCGTATAAAGCGGCCCTCGCCGCATCCCACCTCCAAGACCCGACGTCCCTTTACTGCCTTCAGTGCCCGACGTAGGGCATGATTCCAGGCTCCCAGGGGTTCGGGGTGGGCTATATCGGTCCCTCCTGACTTTTCCATGGGGCGTCTTTCTTTACCACTTGCTGGTAGGCACTCCAGGTCTCTTGAGCGGTGCGCTGCCAGTTGAACTTCTGAACCTGGCGAAGTCCCCGCTCCTTCAACTCACGGCGCAGCACATCATCGGTGAGGGCACGGGCCATGGCCTGGGCCAGAGCCGCCTCATTCTGGGGTGGAAAGCGAAGAGCACCGTCCCCCACCACCTCTGACAGGCTGGCCGCCTGGCTGCACACCACCGGCGTGCCACAGGCCATCGCCTCCAGGGGAGGCAGACCGAAGCCCTCGTAAAGGGACGGATAGACGAAGAGGCGGGCCATGATGTAAAGAGGAACCTTGTCCTCCTCAGGCACAAAACCCAGAAAGCGGACGCGTTCCTCCACCCCCGCCTCTCGAGCCACTTGAAAAAGGTTGGGGAAAAGCCGCCCTTTGCCCATATAGTGCTCCCCGGCCACCGCCAGTTGCCACTCTCCCTCCAAATGCGAGAAGGCGCCAATGAGGCTAGCCACGTTCTTGCGCCAGTCCAACCCACCCAGATAGAGAATGAAGTTCTCCTCTAAACGGTACTTCTGGCGTACATCAGGCAGGCGGGCCGTGATATGGTCGACGTTGGGCGCGGGGCCGACGCCCAGATATACTACGGGCACCCTTTCCTGGGGAAGCCCCAGAAGCCTGGTCACATCTGCCCTCGTCCACTGAGAATCGGCGAGGACCAGCTCGGCCCTCTTGGCCGCCGATACCGCCAAGGCTGTGTAGAGCCGTACCAGAAGGGAACCCCGATGTACAGGGAGCACCATCATAATGAGGTCGTGGATGGTCACCACCATGGGACACACCTTGCGGAGCGGCGGGCCTAAGTAGGGGACATGGAGGAGTTCCACCCCGTACCGACGACAGGCCCGGGGCAGGGCCACCTGCTCAAACCATACCTTGCCCAGGTTTCCCCCCCAGGGCAAAGCCACCTCCACCATGGCAGCCTCCTTCGGTCCCCCATTCCCCACCTCTAGGTCGGCTCCAGAGGGCGACCCATTCTGCCCCGGGACAAAAACGATTATTTCATCCTGCGTAGTGGGCCGAAGGTGACGCACCAGATTGGTCACATACTGACCGCTGCCCGTGGCTGGCTTATTCCAGAAGAAGCCGCTAATGCCGATGCGCATTGGGTTTCACACAGGGCTACCTTTCTTGAGCCAGCCTTCGGTACTGGGTGATCATCTTTTGCGCCGCCGCCTCCCAGGTGAAACGGGCCGCTTGGGCCCGTCCCTTTTCGCTGAGAGAGTGTCGCTGCTTCTCCTCCGACAACACCTGATAGAGGGCCTCCGCCAGAGAAAGGGTGTCCCCCGGGGCGACCAAGAGGGCCGCCTCCCCCAGCACCTCGGGGAGAGAGGAGACATTGCTGGCCACCACCGGGGTGCCGCAGGCCATGGCCTCCAAAGGAGGCAGGCCAAAGCCCTCGTAAAGGGAGGGATAGGCGAAGACATCGGCCAGGGAGAGGAGAGGGGGAAGGTCTGCCTCAGGGACAAAGCCCAGAAAGGTTATCTCCTCCTCCAGTCCCAACTCCGCTACGCGGCGGAAGATTCCTTCCCAAAGCCATCCCTTGCCTCCGGCCACCACCAGGCGATGGGGAATATTCATCTCCCGGCGCAGGCGGTGGAAGGCCTCCACCAGGCCCTCCCAGTTCTTTCGGGGCTCCAGGGTGCCGACGCCCAGGATGAAGGGCCCGTCCAGGTTATAGCGACGCCGAATCGCGGCCAGGGTGTCTTCCTCTGTGACCGGATGAAACTGGGACCCCACTCCTCCCGGCACCACCGCCACCTTGGCCTCGGGCACGCCGAGAAGGGATGCCAGGTCCTTCATGGTGCTCACCGAATCAGCCAGCACCAAGGTGGCCCGCTCGATGCTGCGCGGCACCACTCTATTGAGGTAGCGCACCAACCCGGGGGCGGCGCATTGGGGAAGAACCATGAAGCTCAGGTCGTGGACAGTCACGATGGCGCGCGTATTGCGCAAAGGGGGCAGCACGAAGTCGGGCGAGTGGAATAGATCCAAAGCGCCTGTGAAAAGCTCGGCGGGCAGGGGCAGCCCAAGACGGTGCCAGAAAATGGTCATGAGCCGTGGGCTGAAGGGGAGATGCCGACTCTCCGCGCCTGAAGGACAAGGGACCTTCTGGCCTGGTGGCAGGAGGAGCATGTAGTGGTTGTCCTCGTCAGCTTCCAAGAGGGCGGCCACCAACTCCCGTACGAAGCGCCCAATGCCCGCCCGCTGGTTAACGGCCGCCGTATAATCCACCCCGATGCGCATAGGCGTTTCCCGGCGCCTTCCTTGGGGCCCCGAAAGAGCTATTTTCTGCCCCGTAGGGGGAAGAAAGCCAGTCCCAGAATGACGAGGCTCCAATAGCTGATAGTTCGATCCAGGAAGGCCACCGATACGGCGCTCTCTTTGCTGATCACCATCATTAGTAGCCCTACCACCCCAACCTCCACTAGCCCCAGGCCACCCGGGGTGAAGGGCACCACGGTGAGGAGAGAGTTGGCCAGGGCGACGAAGAGTATGAATGGTAGTGCTAACGACAGCCCCATAGAGTAGCTGACGAAAAGAAGGCGCCCCGCCTCAAAGAACCACACCACAACGCTCAAGAGAGCTATTGAGGGAAGCTGACGAAAGCTGCCCAACGTCCCTGCCTGAAAGCGTTCGTAAAAGGGCGCCAATCTTTTGGGGAGGAAGCCCTGTATGTGAGCGCCGAACCGGCCCATGATCAAGAGCACCAAAGCGATAACGGCCATCATGCCCCCCCCTATCCCCAGCAGGATGAGCACGTTTTGCAGACCACTTCGGCCAACGAACCACAGGGCCACCCCTCCTAGAAGGATAAAGACCACCGAAGTATCCATAATCCGCTCCGCCACAATGGTGCCCATAGTGGTGGAGAAACTGACGGCGGCCCGCCTTTTTAGGAGATAAGCCCGGTAGGCATCCCCTAGCTTGGCGGGGACAACGCAGTTAGCAAACCAACTGAGGAAAACGATCTCCGTTAGACCCATGGCTGAGGGTATGGAAACCCCCAGCCGTCGGCGAAAACCCACGTTGCGCAGGAGAATGCGCCAGCGGACACCCCGCACCACCAGGCTGATGTAGAAAAGAAGGAAGGCTATCCCGTACAGCCAGGGATTGCTGGCCCGCACCTGTTCCCATATGGACAGCCAATCTACCCCCAACTGGGTCAGGGCGAGGACGATGATAACGAAGGCTACCAGGAAGGAAGCCAGGGTGCGCACATCGAGAACACGTCTGCCTAGAGAGATCTCCTCTTCCCCTGGTTTCGCCTCTTCGTTATTTAAGGAAGTCACTGCCTCTTCTTTCATGCCTTCATTTCCTTGCCAGTTGCCTGAGGGACACGCTTGCCAAGCCTAGCATCAAGCCTACCTGCACAGCCATGCTGTGGACGTAGACATTGTCGAAAAGGTTGTGGACGCTGGTAGCCACCAGTACACCCATGATGCCTAAGGTGGCCGCCGCCGTCCAAGGCGCTTCGGTGCGCCATCCCTTCTTGGCCATAAGGGCTATTCGTCGCCCCACATAGACGAAGGCCGTGGTCAAAAAGAGAAGGTAGGCCAGAAGACCCAGCACCCCGGTCTCTGCCAGTAGGTTCAGGTAGTAGTTGTGAGCATGGCCAGTGGTGTTTGTCCAACCGGGCAGAGCGTAGCTCTCAAAGACGGCGGAGAAGTTGCCCACCCCCACCCCTAACCAGGGGTTGGCCACGAACATATCCCACGCTGCCTGCCAGTTGACCATGCGCTCCACCACCGCCCAGTTTTCCGGGGTCAGCACAACATAGCGGACATCGAATATGCTTACCAGCTCAGCCACCGAGGCCAGCCGCGACGCCACCTGGGGTGGTAGGAGATTGAACAGGCCCAGCAAGGCGACTAACATCCCCAAAAGGGCGGCCAGGACCAGATAGATAGTAGAGCGGGGTACCTTGACCATGGTCATTATCGCCAGGGCGGTAGCCACCGCCAACCAACCAGCCCGGGAGAAAGACATAAGCAAGGCTACAAGCAAGATCGCGAGGCTTAGCCACAACAGTTTGAGACGGAACCCTCGTACCACCACGCCACCCAGGATGAGGCCGTAGCCAAGGGGGAGCAGTGTGCCCAGATAGCCGGCAAAAGGGTTGGGCTGACCGAAGGTGCCGAAGGCGCGCAGGACGCCCGGCGCGATCTGGAAACCCGCCGGGCCCGTCCCCGTCAGAACCTGATACCACCCTACCAGAGCCTCGACCACCCCCGCCCCCAGTAGACCCCCCACAATATAGGGCATATGTCTTTCTCGCACCGTATTGACCGTCACCAGAAATATGGCCCCCATCTCCAGCCACTTGGCTATCTCTTTAAAACTGTGGGCCACGGATGTTGCCACCAAGGTAGAGCCAAGGAACACGGCCAGAAAGAAGAGCAGGGTTGGGATAAGGGGCGTAAAGGTCACTCTTGCCTGGCGAAGGCGCACCAGTCGCGTCAGCCAAGCGACGAAGATCAGGGGCACCAGGAAATCGGTCGCGGTAATATCGAAATCCCGCAGGTTGATCTCCCACAGGGAGCTGAAAGGAACCACGAAGGTCAGAAGGTAAAGCCCCAGCTCCACTCTCACCAGCACGGCCAGAAAGACGATGCCGCCCACCACCAGGGCCAGGGCCGCCTCAATGGGTAGAAGAGCGATGAGGCTGCCTCCGGCGAGAATCAGCAAGAAAGCAGCCACCGGAGGCCAAAGGGTTCTTCCTGCCCAGGGGACGCTCTGAACCCTCATGGGGTAGCCCTCTCCAAAGGCAGTCCGTTCAAGCTGAGGCCTCTCTAAACCATTCAATGGTTTTGGCCAAGCCTTCCCTCAGGGGAGTGGTGGGGCGCCAGCCTAATCGCGCCTCGGCCTTGGTAATATCTGGCCGGCGACGGGCGATCTCCTCCTCCCGGGGCGGCGTGTAGATAACAGGAGAGGACGAGCCGGTAAGCTCTCGAATCAAGTGGGCGTACTCCGCTACCCTTCGCTCATCCGGGTTCCCTAGGTTGAAGACCTCCCCCCGGGTGCCGGGAGAAAACATCGCCTTCACCAGACCGTCTACCAGGTTAGTGACATAGCAGAGGCTACGTGTTTGAGAGCCGTCGCCGTAGACGGTGATCGGCTCGCCGTGAAGCGCCTGGGAGATAAAGGTGGGTATGATGCGGCCGTCGTCCTCCGCCATGCGGGGCCCGTAGGTATTGAAGATGCGGACGATACGGGCATCGACTCCCCGCTCCTTAAGGTAGCTGGCGGTGATGGCCTCGGCGAAGCGTTTCCCCTCGTCGTAGCAGGAGCGAGGCCCTACAGGGTTCACATTGCCCCAGTAGGTCTCCCGCTGGGGGTGTTCCTGGGGGGGAGGGTCACCGTAGACCTCCGATGAAGAAGCCAGGAGGAATTGGGCTCCCGAAGCCGAGGCCAGATCCAGAAGGTGATATGTGCCCAGGGAGTTGACCAAAAGGGTTTCTATGGGCTTTCTCTGGTAGCCCACCGGACTGGCGGGGCTGGCCAGATGAAAGATGGCTTCCCAGCCCTCGCCCACGGCGTCCTGCGTGACATCGGCCTCCCAAAAAGTAAAGCTATCCTTCCCTACCAGGTGCCCCAGGTTGCTCCGCCGCCCGGTGACCAGGTTATCCACTGCCGTCACCTGGTGTCCCAACCCCGCTAACAGTTCGCAGAGGTGGGACCCGATGAACCCGGCGCCACCTGTGACCAGTATCCTCATTTACTTTCATCCTCCTGAGGGACTGCCATTGTCCCCGTCCCCGCCGCAGCCTCAATTCCCATTATGAGGGCGAAGGTGAGCCAGAAAAAGTAGGCCAGATCGATAATAAAGAAGCTATTATCTATAAAGCCATGAACAAGAAAGCTCACCATACTGGCCATAAGGGCCAGAACCATCCCTTGCAGTTTACCTTCCTTGAGGGAACTATGCAACCGCCAGCCGGTGCCCCAAAAGGCCATTTGTAGCCAGATTATGGCCCCCACGCCCCAAACCCCCAGTCGGGTCCAGAAATCCAGTAGGATGTTGTGGGGGTGGGAGAGGTTGGGCTCGGCCCAGGCCGCCTCCAGCATGTAGCGGGGATAGTAATAAAGGAAATTGTCCAGCCCGATCCCCATGATGGGATGGTCGCGGATTATGCTCAGGGCTGCCTGCCAGATGTACCAGCGTTGCCAGAGGGAGGGGCCTCCGGCCAAGCGCTCCCAGGGCAAGAAAGGCAAGAAAATGAGAGCGCCCCCCGCCACCACCAGCCATGTGAGGAGGGGCATTCGGCGCCAAAACCATAAAGAAAAAATCATGGCCAACGCCACGGCCAGCCACGCCCCCCGGGAATAGGTAACGTAAAGAGAGAGGAGGAGCCCCCCGGCTACGGCGACCCAAAGCCACCTTTTGCTGGCACCGCCGACGAGAGCGAGCACCAGGGCCAAGGGAACCAATCGTCCCAGGAAGAGGCCCAACTGATTGGGGGAGTAGTAGATGGCCAACGCCCTTCCTGCCGCCCCCACCACCTCCACCTCCCCCACCACAAAGTAGTGGTACAGGGTGATGGCCGCCATCCCCACCCCCAGGAGAAGTACGCTGTCAAAATAGAGCTGCAGCTCTCTGTCTCCCTTTATGGTCACCATGGCTAGAAAGTAGAAGATAAGGGGCTCCAGGATGACCGTTCGGTACTCCCGGAGGCTCACCCAAAGGTACTGGCTGGCCAAAAGGGAGAGGCTGGCCGCTCCCAGGAGGGCCAGGGGTGGCAGCCAGGTTTTTCTGCCTCCTGAGAAAGCCCCCCACCCCCTATCCACGCCAGTAAGTCGTCGCAGAACCCAGGCCGCCAGGCAGGCCAGTACTACGAATTCAGCGACACTGAAACGCAGCGTCTCCAGGCGGCCCGCCACACCCGGTATACCCCACAAGGCAGGATCCATCTCTTTGGGAAAGAAATAGAAGGGCATGGTCAGGATGACGTAGCTCAGCCCCATCTCCAAGCGCCACCAGCAGAGAAAGATAAAGAGGGCCGCTGCCATCCCCGTGAGCCAGAGGGAGGGGGCCAGGTAGTAGACGGCGAGAGTGACGCCCAGAGCTGAAAAAGGTAAGGTGTTCTTTAGCCAGCCTTTGGCCCCGGTCACTGCTCCCCTTCTCCTGGCAACTATGATTCCCATTGCCTATCGGGCGGAGTATACCAGGTATAAGGGCGTGCCGTCCCGCTCCCTGACGGTGGCCTCCAGATGCACCTGGTTGCCCAGCTTGACGGCCAGGTCCCGAAAGGCTTCGAAGCGGGGATAGACGGTAGCCTCAGGGGTGTGGAAGAGATAGAGATTGTCCGGGTTGTGAAGGGCCCCATAGAGCCAATCTCGAAAGGCGTCGTTGGCCTGAGGCGTATACTGGAAGATCTCCTGAGGGTTTACTTTTCCCTGGGTGAGTATCTGTATGTTGGCTTTGATGCCCCAGTCCATGGCCATAGGCTGGCCCGCCCCGTGCGAATTGGCCTCCACCAGGTAGTCCGCCAGGCGATAGATGGCATCGGAGTGGTGGCGCCGTCCCCCCGTTTCCCCCAGAACCTGGTGGTATCGGAGGTTAACGTACATACTCTGACTCACCAGGAGCAAAAGCACGCCGCTGCTGACCACGAGGCCGTAGGGTGCCCATTGCTGCACAAAGTACAAAGCTACCGCTGTCATTACCATCAAGAGGGGCAGGATAAGGAAGAGGTGGGTGGGCCATAAGCCGGATATGGTAAAGGCACTTTGGAGAAGGTAGAGGGCCAATACCACCAGTAGGAAGGTCACGCCAGCGGCGTAGGTTCGACCCTGGAGGCGTGACGCTCCCGCCACCGTTACCCCCGCCGCCACCACCCCCAGAATGGGATAGCTCCCGTGCTGAAAAATACCTCCCAGGTACCACAGGTGGCCTCCGTCTAACAATGAGCCCAGGTTATCGAGACGGGCCCGGAGGTTGGTGAGATAGGCCAGATTGCTGACCCCGTACTGGCTTACCATCAGGTTCTTGCCCAGAACATTCAGGGTTCCCCCGGTCTCCAGGTTGTAGAGGAGGAGCATCCCAGTTCCCGCAAGGAAGGCTACCAGGGCGGGCCCCAGGTGCCAGCCCTTTATTGGGCCCCCTCCGCCGGGTGCTTCGTAAGTGCTCTTCTCTTTGATAAGAAAGGCCACTATCACCGCGACCACGAACCAAAGGAAGAGGAGCTTGGCACTGAGCCCCAGGCCGAGCAGGAAGGCGCCCCCCATCAGGTAACCCCACCCTCCCTCACGACGCCAGCGCAGAAGGCAGAGGGAGGCTCCCAGGGCCATGACTGTCATCAGCGAGGTGACGTGGATCCCCTGCCGGTTCCAGAACACGAAAGAAGGATGCACCGCCAAAAGAAAAATGCTCACCGCCGCCACCCCTCGGGGGAAGAGCTCTCGAGCCAATTGATAGGTTAAGAGAAGGGTGAGAACGCCCCCGGCCACCGTCATCAGTCGCAGGGAAAAGACGTTTACGCCCAGTAGAGCAAAGAAGGGGAGGAGAGCGTAGGTGTTAACCGCCCCCACATAATCCCAGACCATGATGGGCAAGGCCCGACCCCCCAGCCATATGCCAGCGCCATTAAGAAGCTCCACCGGTTGTCCTTGGAGAAGTTGCATGGTGGGCACGGCGTCGGCGGCCTCATCGTAATACAGGCCAGGTAGCTGAATCTGGTATAGAGAGAGGGAGAGATAGAGGAGCAGCGCCAGGGCCACCGTCCACTGCCCTTTCATCTAGCCCTCTTCCAGCGAAAGGAGGCGATGAGAAGGAGAAGGCTCAAGCCATTCAGGACGACGAGATCGTAAAAAGGCCGCCAGGAAGGACGATAGGCAACCTCAAAGCCATCGATGATGGCCCGGCGGCCTAGAGAGGCGGGATTCCTTTGCGCGGTTACGGTGAGCTTAAGAGTGTGTACCCCCGGAGACAATCCTTGGGCCAGGGTGACCCGGCTCTGAGGGGAGGCGGAGGGGCGGTAGAGGTCTATCACTCCCCGTTTTTCCTGGGTGGAGCCATCCACGGTGACCTCCAGCATCCCAGCGTCGGCGTCGCCCTGGTAGAGGAGGGCCACCTCGGTGCCGTAGAAGGTGAAGGTCAGGGAGTCCCCCGGGCTGGCGCTCACCAGTACGGTCCCCCCGGAGGCACCCTTTACTAATTGTAGCGCCCAAAGGCCATCCTTTTTTGCCGCCGGGCTGGTTTCCTGTTGCAGTCCGGGCGGAGCCACGCGCAGTTGCTGGGCCAACTCTGCTATCCGATAATAGGCGAAGCGAGGCGTGAAATCGGTGTCCACCAGGCGGAAATAATAGTCAGAGCTATCCGCCGTTATGTCCCCCACCTGACGGAAGTACCAGATGTTCACCACCCCCACCCAGCCCCAACTGCGGGCCATCTGGATGCCTTGATAGGTATAGCGGGCCTGTTCCTCCTCCGTGACCCGCCTCCAGAAGAGCTTTTCCGGAGGAAAAGTGGGCGGCGAGGCATTCCATCCGAACTCATTGAGCCACACCGCCTTGGTCGCGTCGCCGTTGCGCACCATTACCTCTCTGAGAAGCATGACGCGAGAGAAGTTGAGCACCGCCGGGTCGGGAGGGTCTTGGGGGGGGCGGTCGAAACCATAGCCGTTGGCCAGCAGGATATCGAAGTAAGGGCGGGCGCCGGCCTGGTACATGGCCCCCAGGTAGTCTATCTCGTTGAGATCGCGCGGGCTCTTTTCCAGGGTCTGGGCCAGGGGAGCGCTGAGGATGACTGCATTGGGGTTGGCCTCCTTAGCCCGCTGGTAGGCTACTTTAAGAAGGGCCACGTATTCCTCCGGTCTCACCCCTCGGGCTCCCCATTCTGGCCAGATATTGGGCTCATTCCAGATCTGATAATATTCCACCCGGCCTCGGTATCGAGACACTACCGCGGCCACGAAGTCACCGTAGTCCTTAAAGTTGTCGGGAGGGGCGGTGGGATACTGATTATCCTTGCGGCTCCAGTTGGGGGGCCGATCCAGGCGCACAATGAGGCGAAGGCCATATTTTTCCGCCAGGGCTACTATGGCGTCGTACTTGTCCCAGGTGCTCTGACGATACTTTTCATCGAAGAACTGCCCCTTTTTGGGCTCGATGCTTTCCCAACTGAACTGCACCTTGGCCCATCCTATCCCGACATCCCGGGCCATCTTGAAAGTCAGCTCCCTCTTCCACTCCTCCACCTCTCGTTCAAGGAAGAAATTGGCGCCCAGGGGGTTGACATCGGTATGGGGAATTGAATAAGCAGCGAGGGGGGCGGGAGGTCGAGTCGTGAATGGATTGGGCACCATGGCCATCCCTGCCCCGCTGGATAAGAACACTAAAAGCAGGATTACTCGCACCCAGGCCATGAATGCCCTTTGTCCCGCACCGCTCGCCGGAGTCGAGTTTTCGACCGAGGACGGCGCCCTATTCTTCGCACCCCTGGCAGTATACCACAAACAGGCACTCCCAGAGAAGAACCCCAGGGATGGCTGACGTTTACAGCTTCGGGAGTGTGTGCTATATTGGGTAAGGCAAAAAACGCCCGAGGGATTGGCGGCTTTGGGGGCGATTAGCTCAGTCGGCTAGAGCGTCTGTTTTACACACAGAAGGCCAGAGGTTCAAGTCCTCTATCGCCCACTTGCAAAAGCTAAGCAGAATTAGCTAATAGGATGTATTCCTAAGTAGAGATGACCTACGACAACTTGCAGCAAGTAATGGGCACCTTTGAACAGAAGGCTGGGGAAATCAGCAGTAGGCAAGCTTGGATATTCAAAGCCAGACAGCAAAATGCAGTTATACAGCTTCTGGTTAAGCTAGATAGGATCGTCAGCGACATGCCATATACGGAGAAAGAGAAGCTTGCCAAAAGGTTCAGCAATATAATTCCCAAAAGTGCGACACAGTTCAGGAGAGAATACGACGATCAATTCCTTGAGGCTTTGGTTGAGGTTCTCGGATGGGGCTGGTTAAGAGATAAATACCCGTCACAGGAGGTTCGGTTCTCAGAACCGCCCGATTTAATAGTCCAAGACGATACGGGTCAGGTTGTCGCAGCGATGGCATGCAAGAAGATTCGGACCTCAGACGAAGATAGGGACTATTTCAAGAGTCATCAGGGTGAGGTACGAACAGTAAACATGAGACTCATATCCTCCAACATCGGGGAAAATCCCCTCCTCAGAAAAGTCAAGAATACTCTGCACAAGGGAGAAGAGCAGCTAAGTAAAGTTGAAGCCTCTAGTAAGTTTATCTTCATAGACTTTTCATGGGATGTATCAGCCTGGATACAGAACGAACAAGATGAACAAGTGAAGGGGTTAATTAAGGGACTTGCAGCGGAGTTGCAAAAAAGAGGTATTCTGTTGGTAGCATTCGAGCAATTTCAATCATGCAAGTCTTTCACGGGCGCATGATCGCTGTATAACCTTGGCCTAATGTTGGAAAGTTAGGCTGAAAGTTCTTAATACCGTCCACGCAGCTCCACCACAAAGCCAACCAGCCACCATAAAAGCCTGTTACATTGCTGCCTCCACAGCGGCAGACCCACTACACATAGCCATTAGGGAGGCTTGACGGGTTAGGCGTATGGGCGTATAGTAGTAATTGTCGTAGCGGCGTAGAAGTGACTGAGTCAGCAATAGGATAGGAGAATAAAGATGAAGAGGATGACCGTTCTCTTTGAGGATGAGGCCCTGTATACAGCGGTGAAGGTGGAGGCAGCCCGGCGCAACTGCCCCCTGAAGGATGTGGTGACCGAGGCTCTGCGGGAATGGCTGGAAGCCCAGGAGGATGCCGAGCTCCTACCCGCCATCGAGGGAGCTCGAGGGGAGTGGCAGGAGAAGGGCGGCACAGAGGTGGGGGAATTCTTTAAGCAGCTTAAGGCGGAGGAGACAAGAAAGTCCAGTGCCCTATAGGGTGGAAATCTCTCCGGCGGCGGGCAGGGAGCTGAGACGGCTGCTGCTCCCGGTGCGGGATAGGCTGGAACCTGTCATAATGGCCTTGGCTGAGGAGCCCCGTCCCCAGGGGGTGCGCAAGCTTCAGGGTGGAGAACGGGCTTACCGTATCAGAGTAGGGGATTATCGTGTGGTCTATGAGGTATACGACAACGAAAACCTGGTGGTCATTCTCCGAGTGGGAAGGCGCACCGAGAGCACTTATCGAAGGGTTCAGAGGGACTGATTTTTAGATGATAGCCAGATGCTTTTCCCTGGCAACCGCAGCTTTGGGCCACACCGTTTTGACGCCGCTGTTTTACACACAGAAGGCCAGAGGTTCAAGTTCTGTATCGCCCATTGTTCACAAAACTTTAGCGAAAATTAGCCGACGTTTACCATCAGTTTTTCTGTACACCTCTTAGTTAGCTTTCAGAAGCTCCCGCCATCTCGCAAGCTGTTTTGACATTGTGTAATGCAATGTGTACAATGTTGTGTAACAATATTGTGGAGGGATTAGGTGGTCAAGAAGTTGATACAAGTACCAGTTGATGAAATGCTCCTTAAAGACTTGAATAGCTTGTCTAAAAAGCAGCATAAAACCAGATCCGAACTAATTCGCCAAGCCTGTCTGAGTTATTTGCAAAAAGTTAACGATGAAGAGCTAGACAGGATTTATCAGCAGGGATACACAAAAATCCCAGAAGAGCCAGAGATGGGGGAGATACAAGTAGCAACGTCGGGAGAGTTCCTGTCCGCGGAGTCATGGTAAATGCGGCGCGGCGAAATATGGTGGGCTGAACTGTCTCCGCCGATTGGTAAACGTCCGGTTCTTTTGTTGTCAAGGGATGCTGCATATAACGTCAGAACCTCGGTGACTGTTGGCATAGTCACCCGCACCATTCGCAACATTCCGGTGGAAGTGCCTCTTGGGAAAGAAGATGGAATGCCGACATACTGTGTAGCAAACCTAGACGATATTCTAACCATCCCCAAGTCCAGGCTGACGGAACGAATTACCACGTTATCTCCAGAGAGGATGACTGCGGTGGCTAAGGGCATTGTCTTTGCTCTTGACCTTAGGATTTGATCTTGTTCTGAGAGGTTGGTATTGTGAGTACAGTTCCTTGATTTTTCCTCTACCCCGTGATAAGCTATTCTAGGCTCAAACTGGAGGGGAAGCTATCCCGTCCCCCAAGGGGACGGGATTATTTCGTATGTCACTGAGTGGCGATGTTTAGAGACGTAACCAGCAAGGTAAGCTTTCCAGAGCTAGAGACAAACATCCTCCGCTTTTGGAAAGAGAGGGACATTTTTGCCCAGAGCCTGGAGGGGCGGCGCGATGGCCCTCTCTTCGCTTTCTATGAGGGCCCTCCCACCGCCAATGGCACCCCCGGCATCCACCATGTCCTGGCCCGGGTGTTCAAGGACGTTATCCTGAGGTACCGCGCCATGGGGGGCTATTACGTCCCCCGCAAGGCGGGGTGGGATACCCACGGCCTGCCTGTGGAGCTGGAGGTGGAGCGGGAGCTGGGCTTCTCCAGCAAGGCGGAGATCGAGGCCTATGGGGTCCACCGATTCAACGAGCGGTGCCGAGCCAGCGTCTTCCGCTACGTCAAAGACTGGGAGGCCATGACGGAGCGCATCGCCTTCTGGCTGGACATGGCCAATCCCTATGTCACCTTCACCAACGGTTACATCGAGTCTGTCTGGTGGGTAGTAAAGAGCCTGTGGGACAGGGGTTTGGTCTACCAGGGCTACCGGGTGACTCCCCATTGCCCCCGCTGCGGCACCTCCCTTTCCTCCCATGAGGTAGCCCTGGGCTATCGGGACGACGCCGTTGACCCCTCCGTCTACGTCCTCTTCCGTCTCCGCAAAGACGTGCAGCGCCAGGACAACCAGGTGGCTCGGAAGCTGGGGTGGGACCCCCAAAAGGCGGAATGGACGGGGCCAGTGCCGACCCTCCTGGCCTGGACCACCACCCCCTGGACACTGACGGGCAACGTTGCCCTGGCGGTAGCCCCCGACGAAGAGTATGTGTCGGTGGAGACCCTTTCTCCTGATGGTGTGGTGGAACGGCTGATCATGGCCAAGGCCCTTCTTAAGTCAGCCCTGGGGGACGCCGAGGCAAAAGTGGTGGCGGAGTCCTCCGGCGGGGAGATGGCGGGACTATACTACGAGCCTCTTTACTCTTTTGGTCTTCCTCAGGGTTACTTTCATTGTGTGGTGCCGGCGGACTTCGTGTCCATGGAGGAGGGAACGGGCATCGTGCACATCGCCCCCGCCTTCGGCCAGGAGGACTTCGACCTGGGGCAGTCCAACGGTCTGCCCCTCATCAACACCGTGGACCTGAAGGGCAATTTCATCGATGCCGTAGCGCCCTGGGCGGGGAAGTTCGTCAAGGACGCCGATCCCTTCATCATTGAAGACCTGCGCCGTCGCGGCCTTCTCCTGCGTAGCAGCACCATTACTCATACCTACCCTTTCTGCTGGCGCTGCGACACGCCCCTTCTCTACTATGCTAAAAGCTCGTGGTACATCAAAACCACCGCCTTAAAAGACCGGCTGATAGCCAACAATAAGGAAATCAGCTGGTACCCGGAGCACATCAAGGAGGGGCGCTTTGGGGACTGGCTGGAGAACAATGTGGACTGGGCCGTCTCGCGGGAGCGCTACTGGGGCACCCCCCTGCCTATCTGGCGCTGCCGCGGATGCGGCCATCATATGTGTATAGGGAGCCGGGAGGAGCTTCAGGGGATGCCGGAATACTCCGGCCCTCGAGGTGATTTCGACCTCCACCGCCCCTTCATCGATGAGGCCACCTTCCGATGTCCTAAATGCCAAGGGTCCAGTATGGAGCGCGTCCCGGAGGTGCTGGACGCCTGGTTCGACTCCGGGGCCATGCCATACGCCCAGTGGCACTATCCCTTCGATAACAAAGAGACCTTTGAGCGGAATTTCCCCGCCGACTTTATCTGCGAGGCGGTGGATCAGACCCGGGGCTGGTTCTACACCCTTCACGCCCTGGCTACCCTTCTCAAAGACCAGCCCTGCTTCAAAAACGTCATCTGCCTGGGCCATATCCTGGACAGCAAAGGGGAGAAGATGAGCAAGTCCCGGGGCAACGTGGTTGATCCCTGGACGGTGCTCAACAGCTACGGCGCCGATGCCTTGCGCTGGTATCTGTTCACGGCCACCGGAGCCGGGAACGTGCGCCGCTTCGACCCGGAGGCGGTGGCGGAGGTGGTGCGCAAGTTCCTCAGCACCCTGTGGAATACCTACTCCTTCTTCGTCACCTACGCCAATATCGACGGCTTTCACCCCGGCACCACCCCCAAACCAGGCCGATACTCCCAACTGGATAGCTGGCTCCTATCGGAGCTGAACCGGCTAGTGGAAGAGGTGACGGCCAGTTTCGAGAGCTACAACTCCACGGACGGGGGACGCCACATCCAGTCCTTCGTGGATAACCTGTCCAACTGGTACGTGCGGCGCAGCCGTCGTCGCTTCTGGAAGAGCGAGAATGACGCCGACAAGATGGCCGCCTACCACACCCTTTATCACTGCCTGGTGACGCTAGCCAAGCTGATGGCTCCCCTTGCCCCCTTCCTGGCTGAGGAGCTATACCAGAATCTGGTGCGCACCTGGGACAGCGGGGCTCCGGAGAGCGTTCATCTGACGGACTTCCCCACCGCCGACAAGAGCTTGGTGGACGAAGAGTTGGGAAGGGCGGTGGAGCTTACCCGGCTCATTTGCAGCCTGGGCCGAGATGCCCGCCAAAAGGCGGGCATCAAGGTGCGCCAGCCCCTGGCAAAGGTGACGGTAAAGGTAGGCTCGGAGGGCGAGGCGGCCTGGCTCCAAAGGCTATCCTCCCACCTGCTGGAGGAGCTGAACGTCAAGGCTCTGGAGGTGGGTACTGCTGATAAGGAAGCCTTCCCCGATGACTACAGCGTTGTCACCCAGTGGAACTACGTTGTCGCCGTGCCCAAGACCGTTAGCCCTGAGCTGGCCGACGAAGGCACGGCGCGCGAGATTGTGCGTCGCCTCCAGGCCATGCGCCGCACCGCCGGTTTCGACATCGCCGATCGCATCCACACCTATTACCAGGGGGAAGAGGCCATCCACCAGGTGATGAGGAACTTCGCTGACTATATCAAGCGGGAGACTCTATCCTGCGATCTGGTGGCGGTAGTGCCCACAGAGGGTGCCTTTGTGCAAAGCCACCGAGTGGACGGCCACCAGGTAGTCCTGGCAGTCAAGAAAGCGTGAAGAGGACTATTTGCCCCTTCATGTAGTCGGGGTCAGGGACGACCCCGACTACATGGTCTCTTCCCCATGGCGGCTCTCCTAGAGCCCACGGGGCATCTCTTCCAGGGTTACGGTAACCGTTTGTTCCTGCCCATCCCGAATGAATGTGATACGGGTTCGGTCTCCTATCTTCTGGCGTCGGATGGCCTCTTGAAGCTGTCGTACGGTGGCTACCTCCTGGCTCTCGAACCGAATGATAACATCTCCTTGCCGCAGGCCGGCCTGAGCGGCAGGGCTGGCGCGGGTAACACTGGCCACATAAACCCCTTTATCCACTTTCAGCTTTAGCTCAGAGGCTAAGGCTGGGGTTACCGGCCCCACCCCCACCCCAATCCAGGGCCAGACAACCCGGCCGGTGGTCATGAGCTGCTGTACCACCGGTTGGGCGGTGGTCATGCTTACCGCGAAACCAATGCCCGTACCCCGAACATCGATGGCGGTATTTATACCCACCACCTGCCCTTGCAGGTTGACCAGGGGCCCGCCGCTATTGCCGGGGTTGATGGGGGCGTCTGTCTGTATCAGGTCATGAAGAATCTCCCCCGGCACCTGTATGGATCGGCCCAGAGCGCTCACTACGCCCACGGTCAGGGTAGGGCCGCCCTCCAAGGCCAGAGCGTTGCCCACGGCCACCACCCAGTCGCCTACCCGAAGCTTGTCCGAGTCACCCAGGGGAAGCGAGGGAAGGTTCTGCCCCTCTATTTTCACTACCGCTAGGTCGGTGACGGGGTCTCGGCCGATGACCTTCACACCTTTGAACACCCGTCCATCGGGCAAGTTGACGGTTAGCTGCGTAGCGCCCTCTACCACATGGTTGTTGGTCAAGATATAGCCCTTGGAGTCGAAGATAACGCCCGAGCCAGCCCCCTCCTGGGGCGTCGGCTGGAGAAAGAAGCTGGGCGGCACTTGAACCGTGAAGATAGAAACCACCGCTGGCGTTACCCTGGCTGCCACATCGGAGAAGGACGGTAGGGAGTCCAGAGCGGCGCGCGGGGTGGTGGGAGCGGTGGGGGTAGTGGTGGTGGTAGGAGCAGGGGGGGCGACGCCACCCCCAGGCGTGGGAGTGACCGCCGCCTTTTGAGCGCAGCCGCCCATGGCGGCCAGGGCGACAGAATTGATGACCAAACTGAGGGCTATCAAGACAAGAAAATTGGTGGCGAGCTTAGCCATCTTGGACTTCATATCCCTCACCTCCCTAACAAAATACCTCTTAGCTCGTCCAGTTGTGCAAACCCATGCCCATGCAGAGCAATCGCCTCGGCCCCCGCTACGCCTAGTTTCAACTCTATCCCGCGCTGTATCTGGGAGTGTTCCGCTACCCCGCGGGCGGTGATGGCCTCCGGGGCCCCCAAAATTTTGAGCAAGGCCAGTCCCACCATGTCGCACGCCACCAAGTCGCCACCGGCTATAATCACCCCCGGCTCCACCACCTCCCCCGTCTCCGGCCCGCCCCCGATCATGGCCCGAGTGCCGTCCATGACCACCAGGGATATCCGGGCCGCCAGATTTATCTCTGCGATGAGGCTGCCGAACCGGGGCTCCTCATGGCCGCCGGCGTGAAGCACCGTCAATCGGTCCTCAGGCCGAATCATCCCTACGGCGTTCTTGAGGGACATGGTGAAGGTTATCGATTTGTAGGTCTTTACCACGGGCAGGGAGATGATGTGGTCGGCTTCTTGAACTATATGGTGGACAGAGAAGCCATCTCGCCAGTGAGTCGCCTCTTTGGGTCTTACCCTCACCCAAGGGCCATCGTCGAAGGAAATGGTCTCCGCCTTTGCCTCTCCGGCGGCGTCAAAGATGCCGCTTTTCCTCATGAAATCCATGGTCGCTCCCCGATAGCTGCCCCGATCGCCCACGATCACCCGGCGGGGGTCCCGCTGCCAGATCTTCAAGACCATCTCGTAAACCAGCTGGGCATTGGTGGTGCTGGGGTGGGGGGTGGCGAAACCGATGTTGGGCTTCACCAGAACCGTGTCGCCGGGATGGATGAAGGTCAAGCCACCACATAGATCCAGGGCTTGGGTAAGGGACTCTCCAACAGAGCCGCCGCGGGCGATGGCTACGTCCACTTTTTTGTCACTCTGGGGCCCCTTAGGGTCCTTCATGCCATAACCTCCTGCTCAGGGGTTGCCACGGCGCAGGCGGTGCCTTATCAGGGTTTCCATTCTCTCTTGGATGGTAGTCTGAAGGTGAGCCATCTCCCGAGTCACGGCGGCCCCAAAGTAAGAGCTGTACTCTCCCATGCGGCGATATCTCTGATAGCGGGCTTTAATCAACTTGGGTATGGACACCGACTGCACCGACAATAGCTCCGGCACCAGAAAGCTTTTGAGAAGGCGGGCCGCCTCATCGGCGTCGGTGTGGGCACCACCCTGGGGCTCCGGCACTACCACATCGACAACCCCCAACTCCTTGCCATCCTGGGCGGTGAGCTTGAGGGCGGAGGCGGTCTCTCCCGCCTTGGTGGCATCCCGGTAGAGGATGGAGGCCGCACCTTCTGGAGAGATGACGGAATAGATGGCGTTTTCCAGCATCAGGGTGCGGTCGGCCACCCCCAGGGCCAGCGCCCCTTCGCCTCCGCCTTCGCCGATGACGACGGAGATAATAGGGGTGGGCAGATGGGACATGAGGGCGATGGAGGAGGCGATGGCCTGACCCATGCCCCGCTCCTCCGCCTCCAGGCCGGGATAGGCGCCTGGGGTATCGATGAAGGTAATGACCGCAAGGCCAAACTTGGCCGCCAGCTCCATGGCCCGCTGCGCTTTACGGAAGCCCTCGGGATAGGGGCGGCTTTCCTGCCCCTCCGGGCCCCTCACCTGCCCCACCACCATCACCGCTTGGCCGCTCAGGTCCCCCAGGCCACAAACTATAGAAGGGTCGTCGCCGTAGACTCGATCGCCGTGGATCTCCACGAAGTTGGACACCATTCTTCCTATATAGTCCACAGCGGTGGGCCTCTGTCGGTGGCGCGCCAGTTGCACCGTTTGCCACACCGACTCCCGGGCTCGCTCCCGAATCTGGTACCGGGCCCCTCCCTTTCCTCTGGTTAGACGGTAGCCCGCTTCCAGGGTGTCTAAGAGAAGGGAGATTAGCTCCTTTAGCTTGGTGCGGTCTACCACATGGTCGATCATCCCTCGCTCTTGGTGGGCCTCGGCAGTGTGGGCTCCCTGGGGAAGGGGCCTCCCCTCCACCTCTTCTACCACCCGTAAGGGGGCGAATCCCACCAGAGCTCCCGGTTCGGCCAGAATGACATCAGCTAGATTGGCGAAGCTGGCGTAGACACTCCCGGTGGTGGGATTGGCGAGGACAGAGATATAGGGCAACCCGGCTTTTTGAAGACGTCGGGCGGCGGCGGCGGTCTTGGCCATCTGCATCAGGGCCAAAATACCCTCCTGCATCCGGGCGCCGCCGCTGGCCACCACAGTGATCAAGGGCAGCCTCTTCTTTACCGCCAACTCAAAGGCCAGCGCCACCTTCTCTCCCACCACACACCCCATACTGCCTCCCATGAAGCCGAAATCCAGTATGGCCATTACTACTGGCCGTCCATCGATGGTACATCGTCCCGTAACTACGGCATCGGTGAGCCCCGTACGCCGTTGCGCCTCAAAGATTCGCTTTCGGTATGACGGGCCCTGAGAGAAAGAAAGGGGGTCTACCGAGACCAGGAAACGGTTCACCTCCCGGAAGCTGCCCTCATCGGCCAGGAGCTCTCTTCGCTCCTGGGCCGAGATGCTGTAGTGGAAGCGGCAGGCGGGGCAAATCCGGTAGCGTTGGTATAGCTCCGAGTCGGCCAGGGGGCTGTTACAGGCAACGCAGTTCTCCGCCTCGGGCAGGCGTTCCTCCCTCCGAGGCGACGGTCTCACCAGGTAGGTCAATAGCTCTGACAGATTCTTCACCAAAGGCACCCCGTCCCGAACTAGGGTTCCCGTACCCTCTTCCCGTCTTCCCGGCCTTGGGCCATCTCCCCTCCCAGAGCACCCTCTTCCTCCAGAGTTTCCATAAGTCGAGCTGCCCGAGGATAGCCAATGCGGAGGCGTCGCTGAAGAAAGGACGCCGAAAGTCGCGGGTGCTGTGCCGCCAGCTCTTTGGCTTGGGCGAGCAAAGAATCACTGGGGGCGGTTTCTTCAGACCCCAACTCTATGGCCTCCTCGAACTGAGGTACGAGAGGACTTTGGGAACGGCGGCCGGCCCAATAGTTGACCACCCGTTCGATCTCGGCATCGGAAACATAGACCCCCTGGAGCCGCTTCGGTTTGGCAGCATCAGTAGGCATGTAAAGCATGTCTCCCCGCCCCAGCAGCTTCTCGGCGCCGCCGCCATCCAGAATGGTTCGGGAGTCTACAAAGGAGGTGACGGCAAAGCTGATGCGGGTGGGGAAGTTGGCTTTGATAAGCCCGGTGATGACATCCACCGAGGGGCGTTGGGTAGCTATGACCAGATGGATGCCGGTGGCCCTGGCCAGTTGCGCCAAACGGCAGATGGTTCTCTCTACCTCGTAGGGGGCGAACATCATCAGGTCCGCCAGCTCGTCAATAACCATCACAATGTAGGGCAAAGGCTTGTCCACCTGGGGGTTACGGTTATAAGCCTCTATGTTTCGGGCCGATACAGCGGCCATCTCCCGATAACGCTGGTCCATCTCATGGCTGAGCCAGCGGAGGGCCGTCACTACCTTCTCTAATTCTACCACTACCGGAGCCAGCAGGTGAGGCACGGAGTTGAAGGCCACCATTTCTACCCGTTTGGGGTCTACCAAGAGGAGACGCACCTCTTCGGGTATGGAGTGCATCAGGAGAGCCACGATTATCGAGTTGAGACAAACGCTTTTACCGCTGCCCGTGGCGCCGGCGATGAGAAGGTGAGGCATCCGAGCCAAGTCGGCCACCACGGCCTCTCCCGCCGTGCCCTTGCCCAGAGCCAGGGCCAGGCGGGAGCGGGCCTTCAGGCGCTGAAAGGCGCTGCTCTCGATGACGCCCCGCAGGGCAACCAGTCCGGCGGTGACGTTGGGGACTTCAATACCCACCACAGACTTTCCGGGCACGGGGGCCTCGATGCGGACGCTGGGAGCCGCCAGAGCCAGGGATAGGTTGTTGGTCAGGGCGGCTATCTTCTCCACCTTCACCCTGGTCTTGGCTACCTCTACCCGCCTCACCTTGGGCCGGCCATCCATATCCAGCATAGGACGGCCGTCTTTGTCCCGCTCCCTTGTCTCCCGATAACGGCGCTCCCACCCCGGCTCCACCCCGAACTGAGTGACGGTGGGCCCCGCGTTTATCTGTACCACCTGAGCCTCCACGCCGTAGCTGGCCAGGGCCTCTACAATGCGCCGCGCCCTCTCCTCGTTGTCCTGCTGGTTCGGCTCCCCCTCCTGGTTCTTGTCCAGCAAGCTCAGGGGGGGAAGCTCCCAGCCACTATTGGGAGCGGTGGTTTCCGACGGGGCAGCCATGGTAGAGTGCCCTTCAGGGGTGACCGCTTTGGGCACCACAGGGGGCGTTTCTTCCCACCCGGGTGAGGAATCAGTTGACTTGGGGTGCCGGAAACGATGGGAGCCATAAGCGGCCAAGGCCTTTGTGCCCAGGCCCGCTCCCTGGCGAGGTGTCACCAAGGCACCGCCCACCACCAATAGCGCCAGAAGGCGCAACACGCCCCCTAGCCAGTAGCCACCAGCGATGCCCCGGCCTAGCTCTCCCCCCAGACTGGCCTTTTCCAAAGAGGCGCCGAATATAGACCACCCTGGCGGAGAAACCAGGCCGCCCATCCCCAAGAGGGCCACGCCCAGAATAAAGACGCCCAGCCATCGCCCTCTAAGTTGCCAGCTAGAGGGCAGCCGGCGACGTCGCCAGGTAACGTAAGCCAGCCCCAGGAGAACCAAGAAGACCCCTAGGCCCAGGGCCAAAAAGAGGCCTTGCAGCCCCGCCAGAAGCCAGGAGGTAATGGGAAGAAACCATAGGGAAAGGACAAGGGCAATGGCGGCCACTATCCCGGCGACGGTCCTTGAGCCTCGGGCCATGGCGGCAGCGCCCCTCACCGCCCCTCTATTGGCTCCCCGGGGTGCCCGTCTCCTCCCCTTTGTCGCGGCCATGTCCGTTCCTAAACCTCCATGACAATAGGCAGGATCATGGGGCGACGCTTTGTCCGCTCATAGAGGAACTGGCCCAGGTCGTTTTTCACTTTAGTATTAACAAAAGACCACTCGGCGTAATGCTTTCCCCCTTGATCCAACCCCTTGGCGATGAGGTCCCGGGCCTCGTCGAGCAGCCCCTGAGCCTCATCTATATCGGCAAATCCTCGCGATACCAGATCCGGCCGCCCCACGATGTGCCCCGTCCTTTTGTCCACGACGATGATGGCCACCAGTATCCCATCGCGAGACAGGTGCTTTCTATCTCTGAGGACGATATTCCCCACATCTCCCAACCCGTCCACGTAAACGTAGTCACTGTTGACTCGCCCCGTTACCGCCGCCTCCCCCTCCCCGATCTCCAACACATCGCCGTTCTCCAAAACGAAGGTATGGTCAGGGGATATACCCAAAGTCTTGGCCAACTGAGCATGGAGCATCAGATGGCGGTACTCTCCATGAACGGGCACCATATAGCGGGGCTTCACCAGGCTGAGAAGCATCTTTAGCTCTTCCTGGCTGCCATGGCCGTGCACATGAACGTTGGCCACCCGGCCGTAGAGAACCTGGGCTCCCTCTTTGAACAGGTTGTTTATGGTTCGGTTGACCACCTGCTCATTGCCTGGGATGGGACTGGCGGAGACAACCACTGTATCCCCGGGGATGACTTTGAGCAAGCGGTGGTCGCCGTGAGCCATTCGTACCAGGACGGAAGTGGGCTCACCCTGAGTGCCGGTGGTAATTACGGCGATGCGGTTCAAAGGCGATGAGCGCAACTCATCCACTTTGGCTATGAGACCGGGAGGTGCCTCCAAATAGCCCAACTCCAGGGCCATGTTCACGTTTTCTATCATGCTTCGTCCCACCACATAGACGCGGCGTCCATGCTTCCCGGCAGCATCCATCACCTGCTGCACCCGGGAGATATGGGAGGCGAAGGTGGCCACGATGACCCTCCCCTCTGCTTCAGCCATAATCCGATCCATGGTCTCTCCCACTGTTTTTTCCGACGGGGTGTAGCCGGGCACCTCTGCATAGGTAGAATCGGAGAGGAGAAGCAGCACTCCCCGCCGGCCCAATTGGGCCAGAAGACCCAGGTCGGTGGTTTTGCCATCCACAGGGGTATGGTCCAGCTTGAAGTCGCCGCTATGCACCACTGTCCCCAAGGGCGTGTCAATAACCAGCCCCGTGGCGTCAGGAATGCTGTGGCTCACCTGAAAAAAGCCTACTTGGAAGGGTCCCAGAGCCAACTCATCCCCGGGCCTGACCGATTCCAGCGTCGCGCTTCTTAGCAGGTTGTGCTCCTTCAACTTCAACGAGATAAGCCCTCGGGCCAGAGGAGGTGCATACACGGGCACCTTCAATTCAGGCAAGACATAGGGCAGGGCGCCGGTGTGGTCCTCGTGGCCGTGAGTGATCAGTATGCCCAGCACCCGCTCCCGGTTGTCTCGAAGGTAAGTAATGTCCGGAATGACCAGATCGACACCCAGCATCTCCTCCTGGGGGAACATAAGGCCGCAGTCGATGACCAGGATGTGGCCACCGTATTCCAGGGCCATCATGTTTTTACCGATCTCCCCCAGCCCGCCCAGGGGAATGACCTTCAGGGTTTCCGTGCTCATATCAGAACATACTCAGTTGCTGCGGCTTCGGCGCCTCTTCCGGCACCGGCTCTGCCTCGGCCAATACCTCTTTCAGTTTTAATATGTCCTTGTCCAGGCTCTGCCGAAGGCTGGCTTGGTGGAGGGCGGCCGCGGGATGATACATGGGAAAGTAGACAACGCCGTCTTTTTTGCGGGGGATTCCGTGGGCCTTGCTTATGGTGACCTGGGGGAAGTATAGATTGAGGGAAAAGCGGCCCAGGGTGACAGTGATTTGAGGCTGGATTAGCTGCAACTGGAGGCTTAGCCACCGAGTAGTGCAGGTCTGAACCTCCAGGGGCAAGGGGTCTCGGTTGTTGGGCGGGCGACACTTGACTACGTTGGTTATATAGACCTCTTCTCGGCGCAGGCCGATAGAGCGCATAAGCTCGTCCAGCAACTGCCCGGCCGGCCCCACGAAGGGCCGCCCCTGCTGATCCTCGTGCCACCCCGGCGCCTCCCCGATAAAAACGATTCTTGCTCTCTCGCTCCCTTCCCCCGGCACCACCACTCTACGAGAGCGAGAGAGGGGGCATAGGACGCACCCCAGCATCTCTTCATGAAGCTCCTTTAGGGTACTCATCAACTAGCCCTCGTCACCGTTGCAGGAACATGCGGGCGCCCAGATACATCATGAGCAGAGCAAACAGGCGCCGCAGGAGGCCGGCGTCCAACTTCCCGGCCACGCTGGCCGCCGCCACCCCAAAAACCACGGCCGTCGGGGCGATCCACAGAGCCACGTCCAGGCGAGTCGTTTTCTGACGGTAATGGGCAAAGGAGCCCACTAAAGCAGTAGCGGATATAACGGCCAGGGAGACCCCTTGGGCCGTGTGCTGGTCTACGCCTAGAAGCCATACCATGGCGGGAATCATGATTACCGCCCCGCCCACCCCCAACATACCAGCCAAAACCCCCGTCACCAACCCCACTGAGATCCCCAGCGCCACCGTCATCCTAACCGCACCTGAGGAATACCCTCTCCCTCAAACATCTCTCCTACCGAAAGAACATGCTTACCGAGGTGGCAATAAGAAAAAGGCCAAAGCCCTGGCGGAGTCGCCTGCCAGGCACCTTCATCATCCATCTTGCCCCTACAACAACGCCTATGGTGCTACCAACGGCCAGCTCCGCCGTCAGGAGTCCGTCAAAATAGCCTCCGTGAGCATAGACCAAAGCGGCCGCCATTGTCATCAAAACCATGGCGGTCAGAGACGTACCGTGAGCTTCATGTTGAGATAAGCCCACCGCCCCCACCAGCATGGGGATCATGATGGGTCCTCCACCCACGCCAGTGAGTCCACCCGCCACCCCCACCACAGCCCCCGTGAGCATCGACAGTAGACGCTTTCGTAGCAACTTATGCCTTCTCAATACGGGATAATAGCACATCGCCTCTCTATGCGTCAATTTGGTTCGCATCCCGGGCCCGCTAGGGGCGGAAAGGAAAACAGAAGGTTAAGAATCCAGCCTTCCCCCTCGACGACTCTGACTACCGCGCTATCTTACGACGACGGTATTGACACGATGGTCACCCAGAATATACATTATGCATAATCTATAGAAGGAGGTGCCCAGTGTTTGACACATTACGGATGTTTCACATTCTCTTTGGTATTTTTGTGGGAGGCACTTATATCTTCATGACACTTATCCTGGAGCCTCGCCTGAGAAAGCTAGGTCCGTCTGTCCAGACGCCTGTCATGCGGGCGATAACCCCCATATTGACCCCGATAATGGCCGCCAGCTTTACCATTATCCTAGGGACCGGTATTGCAATGATTTTTTTGCTCAATCCCGGCGCTTTAGATACGTTATGGTCAACCGCATGGGGGTGGGATATTATTATTGGTGCTGTTGCTACCATAATTGTCATGGTTATCGGCTTCGGCCTCATCGTGCCCACGGGCATCCGCCTTGACAAACTAGGGCGCAGTATTGAGGGACGTCCTCCGTCTCCTCAAGAGGCGCAGCAACTGCATCATCTTTCGGAGCGGGTCACAAAACTCACTCAGACCAACTTCGTATTTGTTGCTATTGCCATAATTACTATGGTCATCGCGAGATACCTGTAGCCTTAGTAAAACCTGCGCCAGAAACGGGCAAGCCAGTTGGTAGGTAGGTGTAGCACAGCGGAACCCACCCTTTTTGGCCGTCCGGTGGGTTTCGTTTCACTTCACCCACCCTACGGCTCTGTATTCACCTATTGGGGGGATAGGCAATCCTTTTTTGAGTCTTACTACAAGCCAGCCATCAATAACTTCAGCCAGATCATGCCGACATTCCTCAAGTGTTTTGCCAGAAGCCCATACCCCCTCAAGCTCTGGAACCTCTTTGTAGCAGGGCTCTTCATCGTCAATAATTTCATACTTCGCCCGGCTTAAGGCAGCAGCAATATATTCTGTAAGCATTCTTTGCCCCTCTTGACCCTCATCCACGATTGTAGCAGTTTCAGAAGTTCAATTGAAATTATAGCAGGAATTCTCAAGTGGAGCTGGGGGGACAATATTAAGAACTCAGCCCACCTGTGAGCTTCGTTTGGCTCTCGCCATGTGAGGTACGGCCCCCAAAAGGAAGTGCACCCAGCATTGCAAGAGAGGGTCAGACGTTCGTTCCAACCTCCGTGTACCTTGCCCTGCTGAAAATGTCGCATATGACATGAACGTCTCCATCGGCGCTATAGACCAGCGCATCAGGGGGTGCCTCAAGCACAATCAGAGTGTCCGCAATCGCGTAACAATTGGAGCGTTCCCCGAAGGGAACTTCTTCGCCAGCGATGATTCGGCGAAACGCTTCTGCCGCGCTGGCCACATTCGGCCGAGGATGACTCCTCGCCTCCTGGGCAAAATATTGCAATTCGCTTCTGTGCTGCTCAATAAACGCACTGACCTCACACGGGGGTGGATTGTCCTTGATACATTTCAAGCCGACTAAGTCGTATGTCTCGCCATCTGGTAGTTTCGGTTGCCATAGCCTCAAGAAACATCTGACGTTATCTGTTGAGATGGACGGGTCTATTGATTCCCAGAATCGCTTGTGAAGGTACCAATCAATGTATATCTCGAGCCTGTCCAGCGTGTTCTGCCTGTCGCTATCAAATCCTATAGAGGCAAGCAAATCTACAGTCCGGCGGTACTTGCGGCCGTAAGGTGCATACCTGCCAAGACGCTTGATGGCCTCCTCTACGCTCGGTGACGAGCGGAGCAAGTCCCGGAAGGTTATTGCGTCTCTAATCAGTGTCCTGTTGTATTCGCCCAGCACGTGCCCAGACGTGCAGAGGCGTCGTCCACCAATGTGCGAAGTGATCGTAGCGCGGCGGTCTTGGGTGCCGATCACCCGATCTATCTGAATAGTGGTTTCCAGGAAGAGGATTGGCGGGGCATCGCTAACGGTGGACATCTTGAGGGGCTCTGAACTTGTCGGATGGTATAGTCTCAAAGCCAGACTCTCTCAGGCTCTGATCGACAGCCCACACTTTCTCCCTGTCCAAATCGAAGTCCCGCAGAGTTTCCAGAACGCTACCAAGGGCTTCAACCTGGGCGATGGTCAAGTCTTCGCTGTAAGTACCTCTAACAGCATCATGGAGGAACAGCGCAGCCTCCCGGAGGTGTCGGCTGCCGGTCGCCCTTGCCAACCGTAGAAGCTGTTCTGACTGGTCGGTCAACTCAACGTACACCCTCAACCGCTCGTGGAGGTCCTCGAAAACGCCCCGAATGCGTCCAACAGTGTTGGACATTTTTCTTAGTTGCTTCCACCAATCGTATTCACCGGATGCTGCTGCCGGAAACGGGTCCCTTTCTGGGTAGTGTTCAAGGGCTCTTGAGAATTTCTCTAGAACAGGTTGGATAGAATGGCTCATGCGAGATTCTAACATGGCTACGCGTCGCGCTAGCTGCAGCAATAAAACTTCAGCTTGATAACGAGGCTCTGAGGAGCTGCGTGAGGCTCGAAATAGGTAGTCTAGCCGGTCAATGTCAAGAGCAAGAAGGTAGCTCCGGAATGTCCTCTGCGAAACATCCTCTTCAATCTCCGTTACAGGATCGTTTGCCCAAGGGAACTCGATCTGAAAAGGTCGCTCCATCCGTACTTCGCGCCTCGGTTGTACCATCTTATGACTCCGCCTTCGCCGTACTGGCTTGCTTTAGCGCGTTGAGCGCCTTGGAGAGACTGTCTACTATATCCTGCAAGTCCTCGGTGGTCATGGTAAGAGTGAGCTCATCGTATTGGGGAGGATTCAGAAGGCCAAAGCTAAACGGAGGCAAGAACCCGACATCGCCTGCACGTGTGCTGGGCTTCTGCGCCGTTACCCGCAGTGTGGCATATACTTGCTTTGGCACGGAGCCACGCACACTGTCCTGTTGTTTTTCGACGACTTCCCACGATGTGTCGATGTATGTGCTTGCCTTGGCAGTCCGCTTCACTACGTACTGACGGCGCAACTCGGCGCTGACCAGCTTCTCCTCGACGCGCTGGGCTCGTGCCGTAAGTTCTTTTGTGATTTGATCCCTGGTGGGTTTAGTGCCCTTGGCTGATACCTTGGCATGGTCGGCTAACATACGCATGACAGCATTCCTATATCCTGTAAGAATGCCGGAGAGCATGAAAGGAACATCAAGCCGCAACTGTCCTATGCAGGCAGAAGGAAGCCCTGCGCTCTTCAATTGTTGGGAGACCTTCTCTTCAACAAAATCAAGCTCGACCTGAGCTGGCATGCGAAACCGTACTTTCACTTCCCCCTGGGCTAGCCATTCAGCCAGCAGGTCCACAAGGCTATCGAACTGCTGTGGCTCGATATCGTCTAGAGAAATCCTCTCGCTCATGTCTCCCCCAGTCACATTTGGCGTCTCAGGCGCTAGCCTCTACGATGGTGATTTTACCACCACTGGGGACAAGGCGCAACAGCTTGTTGTCGTTCGCAACTTGTCTGAGTAAGGCGGCCACGGCAATGGCCTTCTTCATCTCACCGCTAGCGCAGAAGCACAGAAAGCCCTCAAGTTCTTGCTGGCGATCTCTAACTGCTCGCACTCCATTATACAAATGCTCGCAAAGTGGGCCATTGTGGATTCGAACCACAGACCTCAGTCTTATCAGGACTGCGCTCTAACCGACTGAGCTAATGGCCCGTTGGCGCCCTTAAGTATATTTCCCCTGGCTTGAGGGTGTCAAGGCAATGCCGGCTCCGGGAGCCCTTCGGCGTGTAGCGCGCCTTAGCTCTCCGGAGGTATCCGTCCCAACACCGGTACCCCCAGCAGACCCTCCACCTCTCCCACCTCGTAGAGAGCCCCATCCAGATAGTGGAAGAGGAAGGTCAGCGCCAACCCCGCCAGAAGGGCGAGGGCCGAAGGGGCGGCTATCTTAAGGAGGATACCCAGAAGCCCGCCTTCCCGAGCTACTATGGGCGGGTCGATAATTCGTACCTGGGCTTGGGAGTATTGGAGTTGAGCCAGATACTCCCCCCCTTTTTTCTCGATGACCCTGGCCGCCGCATCGGCCAGGCGTTTGGCCTCGTCTGGATTTGGGGAGCGCACCTGAAGGGTGAAGATACGGTGCACCTTCCGACCCCTGGTGCCTGTGAAGCCCGTCAGATCAACATTGGTATCTCCCAACTCAGTTTTTACGTCCTGAGCGAAGGCGGTGCTGGTGACCAGTTCCGAGAAATCGTCGATAAGGTACTCCGAGGTCTGAAAGGTGTATATCTTCTCGTAGCGGAAGAATTGACCCTGGGGTTCTTCCGACGGGACACTGAGCACCAGACGCATGGTGGCCACGTAAGAGGGAGCGACGAGAAAGGTCAGCATCCCGCTCACCAGAAGAGCCGCCAGGGTAAGGCCGACTACCATCCAGAGACGGCGCTGGATTATAGCCCAGTATTGCTTCAGCTCCACCCTGCCGCCTCCTTATCGTAGTCTACCATAACGCCTCCCGCCCAACTGAAGGGGAGCAGACGATCGGTGATCTCCAGAAGGAGGGCCATGGCCCCGTTGGCCAAAAGGAGAAGAGGGGGCCATTTTGTTACCGTCTTACTCAGAGCCACAGCCGCCCTGAGAAGGGGCGATTTCTGGGCATACTCGTTATCAAAACACTGCGCCCAGCGCTGGACATAGAGGAACATTTTATAAGCAGGCACCTCCCGGCGGGGACGTAGGCCCAACTTCCGGAAACGCCGGATGGCCTGCCGGGGGGCCTCCAACCCCACATGGCCCTCGGGAAGTATGAGGTGACGCCGATAGAGGGGGGGATAGCCCTTGGCCCAGCGGGTCAGGGGATCGTCTCCTTCCGTCTCTATGTAATGGAGGGTTCTTCCCCCCGGCCGGAGGACACGGTAGATCTCTTGAAGCACTCGCTCCTTTTCCTCTTGAGGAATGTGCCCCAGCACATCCAGGCTAACCACCACGTCGAAGCTGTCGTCGGCGAAGGGCAGGTGACCCAGATGGGCGGCCACTACTTGGGGATAGACCTGTCGGGCTCCCTGGAGAGATAAGGGGGAAATGTCCACGCCGACGACGCTACCCAGGCAGGTGAAGAAACGCCACCCACCACCACAGCCCAGGTCCAGCACCCGGCCCCCTCGCCCGTGCCGCCCAGTTAGGAAAAAGCGCTCTTTTTTCACCAGCCAGTTGCGCAAAGAGCCCGAGGAAAAGTCGGGAGACCCCCAGCGGCCATGGTACAATGGCAGGCCCGCCATAGGCGGGGGCTCGCCCGGGGGCGGCTGGGTCATCGACGAGGAGTACATTTAGCCTAGATAGTACCACACCACTTCGGGTCTTGCAAAAAGGGTCCCGTCTCCTGGACGGTTGTTGACGTAGATGGTATCCTTATCTGGGGTTTCTTGTGAAAGGCAACCTGGTCTTAAAAGCCGCTATTCTGACCTTGCCACTGCTGCTGGCCTGGAGCCTGATCTTTTTCCCCGCGGTGGCAACGTTGGCCTGGATAGAGGGCGGCCACGTTTACCCGGAGCAAGTAGCCATTCATAACCTCTACCCAGGCTTCCACCACCACGGAGGAAACGACGGGGCCGATAGCACGGTACCTTCGCCAAGCAACGAGGTTACTCTGGTCAGGTACATGGATGCTGGGATGGTCTTGGGTTTCTCTGGGGGAGGCGTGGCCCTCCCGGAGCGGCAAGCCCTGACCTTTCAATACAACAGCATCTTCTCTGTCCCCGAGGATGGTGTCTTCCCCCAGGAGACCCTTTTCCCGCCTCCATTAAAGCCTCCTCCACTGGCTTCTTCCTGAGCCATTGCCGCGTTTACTACTGCGAGGCTCTAAAGGAGGGCGAGATGACCAGATTTGGTGTCCTTATTCTTTCCCTTTTACTTCTGCTGGTGGCTTGCAGCACGGGGGGCTTGAAGCTTTCCCTCGGCTCCAGCACCCTCCCCATAGGGGAGAACCAGGTAGACCTCTACCTCACCGATGATAGTGGCAAGCCGGTCACCGATGCCACCGTGACCTTCGATGTCGTCCATACTACCATGAGGATGGAGAAGAACCTGGTGAGTACGACCAACAAGGGAGACGGCCACTATGTGGGCACGGTGAAGTTTACCATGGCGGGGTCATGGATCATCTTTGTGGATGGGAAGTGGGGCGACAAGCCTTTGGGTCGGCACGAGGTTAAGGTTACCATTAAAGAGTAACCTTCAAGAAGGGAAGCGGCCCCTGAAGATGAGAATGGCCATGACCTAGGGTGCACCAGCCATACTTAGCCAGACATTCTGCCCCTATAAGGTGATAAGATATAACACATGCTTGAGAGCAGGGAGGCTACCGCCCGTCGTACCGAGGGGGCCGGGGCAGCCCACAAGTGGCTGGTTATTGGCGCTGTATCCATCTCCACGGCCATGATACCCATGGAAGACACCATGGTAAATGTCGCCCTGCCCATTCTGGCCCGGGTCTTCGATGTTACTCTCACTCAAATTATCTGGGTGCAGTTGGCCTACATGCTGACCGCCACTGGCCTGATGCTCACTTGGGGCCGACTGGGGGACACCATGGGGCGGAGACGAATGTACCTGGCTGGCTTCATAGTTTATGCCGTGGGTCTTATCTCCTCCTCCCTTGCCCAGGATTTCTTCCACCTGGTTGCTTCCCGAATCCTCCAGGCCATAGGAGCTGCCATGGCGACTGCCATGGGTACGGCTATTACTGCCGCTGCCTTCCCCTCTCAGGAGCGGGGCAAGGCCTTGGGCATTATACAAGCCACGATAGGAGCGGGGCTCACTACCGGGCCGGCCCTGGGTGGGCTGCTGATAGACACTTTGGGCTGGCGATCCATATTTTGGATCAGGATACCTCTGGCCCTTCTTGGTATCGCCTTGGGCTGGATAGCACTGCCTAAGGAGAGCGACCCACCGCGCCGTAGCGTCAAGATGGACATCAGGGGCGCCGCCACTTTGTTCTTAGGGGTCAGTGCGCTGATTCTGGCCATAAACCAGGGCCAGGCCCGGGGATGGACATCGCCGCTAGTGATGGCTATGTCAGCCATGGCCCCCACCATGCTATTTCTTTTTCTCTTTGCCGAAAAGGGGGCCAAAAACCCGGTGCTGAACCTGAAATTCTTCCGGGTGCCCGCCTTTGCCGGTGCCAGCACCAGCCTCTTTCTGCGATTCCTCGCCCTTCGGGGTTTCATGCTCCTCATGCCCTTTTACCTGATCCAGGCCCGAGGCTATGCTCCGGCCACCACCGGGCTGATAATCACTGCCATGCCCCTCACCATGGTGATTGTCTCTCCCTTCAGCGGCTGGCTTTCCGATAGAGTGGGCACCCGACCCCTTTCCGTAGGGGGACTGGCCCTGATGTGCCTCGGTCTCTTCGCAGCGGCGAATCTGGATCAAGGTTCCAGCGTGGTGGATGTCTTGCTTCGCCTTCTCGTCATAGGCATTGGCGGCTCCATCTTTGAGACGCCCACCAACAGCGCCCTCATGGGCTCGGTGCCCCGGGATCAGTTTGGCACCGCAGCGGCGATGACGGCCACCAGTCGCACCCTGGGCCAGACCACGGGGCTGGCCGCAGCGGGCACTATTTTTGCGGCGCGGCAGCTTTTCTACACCCAGCAACTGGCGGGAAACGTCTCCAATGCCGATACGGTGGCTGTTTTGGCCTTTATTGGTGGCTTCCACGATACTATATTGGTGGGCCTGGGCATCGGTGTTCTCGCCCTACTGGCGGCTTTCTTTGGTGGCGGCAGGCGCAGCCCTCCTCCTACTGCATGATGCTTCTTTGTGACAAACTCACTGCGGTATGTAAAGAGAAAGAAGGGTAGTTATGCTCATGACTGGGCTATCGGGGTGGCTGTTATATGCCACTATCTTCGCTATGGTCAGCCTCTCTCTTTCGGTACCTGTTTATTTGGAGAGTCGAAAGCGGGAAGAAGGAAGCATCTATCCTCGGCGGGACATACTGCAAATAGGGCCCTTGCGGCGGGCGGTGACGCATCCTGCCTTTCCCTTCTGGCTGCGGCTGCCGGTGGTCATAGCCTTTCTTCTTATCCTCTTCGCTGGCTTTTTTGGTATCCAGATAGGCTACATGAACGTGGCCCCCATCCTTACCTGGACCATCTGGTGGGCGGCCCTTATCTTTCTTATCCTTTTCCTGGGCAAAATCTGGTGCCTGGTCTGCCCCTGGAACGCCATCGCGGAGTGGGTCCAGCACCTGGCCCTATGGGGGAAGAGGGATACCACCCTCTCCTTGAATCTCCGTTGGCCCAAAGCCTTAAGAAATATATATATGGCCGCCAGCCTCTTCGTGGGGCTGACGTGGCTGGAGCTGGGCTTTGGCATCACCATTGTTCCCTGGGCCACCGCTGGCCTGGGCCTCCTTATCTTGATGCTGGCGCTGGTGCCCGCTCTCTATTTCGAAAGGAAGCCGTTCTGCCGCTACGGCTGCCTGGTAGGTCGGGTGAGCGGCCTCTACGCCCTCTTCTCTCCGGTGGAATTGCGGAGCAAGGACAAAGAGGTCTGCCACCGCTGCCACACCAAGGACTGTTTACACGGCAACGACAAGGGCTATGGCTGCCCCGTCTATGAATACGTGGGCAACATGGATGTCAATGCCGACTGCATCCTGTGCACCGAGTGCTTGCGTACCTGTCCTTACGACAATATCGCCTTCAACGTGCGGCCTCCGGCCACCGACCTGGTGAAGGCCCGCAGGCTCCGTCCCGACGAGGCTTATTTGGCCCTGGTGGTGCTGAGCCTGACCTCCCTCCACGGTGTGACCATGACTCCCGCCTGGAGCGGGCTGACCGCTACCATCGCTTCCTTTTTGGGAGGTGGGGGAGGGGCAGCGGTGGCGGCCTTTACCCTGGGGATGGGCCTTATCCTGGCCATGACCCCCCTGGTTTGCCTCCTTTTCGCCCGTTTGGCGGCCACATTATCGCCTAATCCATCCCTACCTCTAAAGAGGGTGTTCATTGCCTTTGCCTACCCCCTCCTGCCCCTGGCCCTTTTCTACCATTTAGCCCACAACTCACAGCATCTCTTCTTGGAGGGACAGTGGATAATCCCCCTGGCGTCGGACCCTTTGGGATTGGGATGGAACTTGTTGGGCACGGCCTACTGGCAACTGGGCCCGGTGTTGCCCCTGCCGGTGATCCAGCCCCTTCAGTTGGGCCTCCTTCTGGTGGGTTTGGCCTACGCCCTTTTGGTCGCCCATCGCATATATGGTCGGCTTTTGCCTGACGGCCGAGGGGTGTTGCGAGACCACGCCCCTCTGGTGGCCATGCTTCTCGTCTTTTCCCTGGTGAATCTGTGGCTTCTAACGCAGCCCATGATGGGGCGGATGGGGATGTAAGGAT
This sequence comes from Chloroflexota bacterium, assembly GCA_016183425.1. Lineage (GTDB taxonomy): Bacteria > Chloroflexota > Dehalococcoidia > JACPEP01 > JACPEP01 > JACPEP01. The sequence goes on along the minus strand of JACPEP010000001.1, from coordinate 48,710 downwards.
ACCTCCATAATCCGTGGATACAGATTGCTCACCCACTGAGTGTCCTTCCCCTCCCCTGGTGGGAGGGGACTAAGGGGAGGGGGACTACCTACCCTCACCTAACCTCTCACCACAAAGGAGAGAGATTTACATAATAATTCACGGATTAGGGCACCTGGACTCGGATTGAAAGTGACGCCTCTTTAGCATAAAATAGTTCTATAACGGGTGAAAAAGGGCTCCCAAGAGGGAGCCCATATTTTGGGTGTAGTTGGGGAAGGAGGACAGTCGCATTGGATTTTCGTTTGACCGACGACGAGGAATTGTTTCAGAAAGTAGTGAAGGAGTTCTGCACAAAGAAGCTTCAGCCCCGGGCCCGGGAGATCGACGATAAGGAGCAAATCCCTGAGGACTTACTCCAGGAGATGGCCAAACTTCGTCTTCTAGGTATCACTATTCCTGAGAAGTACGGCGGCCCCGGCGGCTCTTTGACCATGGCCGCCCTGGCGGCCATGGAGATCGCCCAGGGGGACATCAGCATGGCCACGGTGGTTTTCTACCTCTTGGAGGCGGGCTGGAGCATCATCATGGCCAAGTATGGCACCGAGGAGGCCAAAAGCGATGTCCTGCCTCAAGTGGTGGAGGGTAAGTCCTTCCTGGGCATCGCCACCACCGAGCCGGGAGGCGGCTCCGACCTGGCCAACATCAAGACGGTGGCGCGGCGAGAAGGGGACTACTTCGTCATCAACGGGGAGAAGGCCTTCATCAGCGGCATTGGCGAGAGCCAGCGCCTGGGCTCCGGAGGCCATCTGACCCTGGTGCGGACAGACGCTGCGGCAGGATACCGGGGGATGAGTTTCATCTATGTGCCGGTGGCCACTCCGGGCATCAGTACCCTCCTCTTTCGGGACATGGGCCGCATGGGCATCTCCACCGGACAGTTGAGCTATCGGGAGGCTCGGGTGCCCGTTCGCTACCTGCTGGGGGAGGAGAACCGGGGCTTCTACTATGCCATGGAGGGCTTCAACGCCGCCCGCGTCCTGGTGTCGGCGGCGTGCATCGGCGCCGCGGAGGCGGCTCTGAACATAGGTATCGACTATTGCAAGCGAAGGGAGGCCTTTGGCAGCGCCATTGCCAAGTTCGAGGGCGTCCAGTTCGAGATCGTGGAGCAATACTGCCAGATAGAAATGGCTAAGCTCATGGTGCTCAAGGCCGCCTGGATGATAGACAACTATCCCAACCCCGACCGCTATACTTTGTCAGAGACCACCAAGGCGGTGTCCGTGGGCAAGCTTTACGCCCCCCAGATCGCCTTCGAGACCATAAAACGGGCCATGATGTGGTACGGGGCCGCCAGCTATAGCAAGGAAAACGAGTTGGAAATGGCCCTGCGGGGGGTGATGTCTTACATGGTGGGGGCAGAGGGTGCCCTGAATATCATAAAAGTGATCCTGGGGCGGGAGATCCTGGGGCGGGAGTACATGCCCTATCGCTAGCGTGGAACAGTTCGAAGTTATCGTGGTGGGGGCGGGGCTGGCGGGGCTGGCCTGCGCCTACCACCTGGCCCAAAATGGTGTGGGCGTCCTGGTGGTGGAACGGGGGGACTACCCGGGCGCCAAGAACGTCACGGGGGGCCGCATCTACATCCAGTCGTTGAAGACGCTTCTTCCCGACATCTGGGAGGGGGCTCCCCTGGAGCGGCCGGTGACCAGGGAGTCTCTGGTCTTCATGAACAGGGAGGCTTGGGTGCGCCTGGAGCTGGCCAGCCAGCGCTACCGCCGCCATCCCCACAGTTACACCGTACTTCGAGCCCGGTTCGACGGTTGGCTGGCGGAGAGGGCGGAGGAGGCAGGGGCGATGGTTGTGCCTAAGATGACGGTGGACGACCTGCGCTGGGAGGGGGGCCGGGTGGCGGGCATCGTATCCGGTGGAGACCAGGTGGCGGCGGCGGTGGTGGTGGCCGCTGACGGCGCTAGCTCCACCCTGGCCCGGAAGGCGGGCCTCCGGGGTATCCCCCGACCCCAGGACTGCGCCGTGGGCGTCAAGGAGGTTCTGTCCCTCCCCCAAAGGGTTATCGAAGACAGATTTCAACTGGAGGATGGGGAAGGGGCCGCCATGCTTATGGTGGGCTACCCCTCCCAGGGTCTGCGGGGGGGTGGTTTTCTGTACACCAACCGGGACACCCTATCCTTGGGGGTTGTGGTAGGGGTCAGGGAGGCCATGGACTCGGATCATGAGGTGTACCGCCTTACTGAGGAGCTGAAGGATCACCCCGCCTTAAGCCCACTTCTGCGAGAAGCCCGGCTCGAGGAGTACTCTGCCCACCTCTTGCCCGAGGCGGGCCTAAGAGGGATAATGCCCCTCTGTACCCACGGCCTGCTACTCGTGGGGGATGCTGCCGGGCTGTGCCTCAACCTGGGGCTGACGGTACGGGGCATGGACTACGCCGTGGCCTCAGGGGTCATGGCGGCCCAAGCTATAGAACAGGCGCACCAGGCGGGGGATTTCTCTGCCAACAGCCTCTCGGTATATGAATCGTTGCTGAGGGATAGCTTTGTATTAAGGGACTTTCGCACCTTCCAGCGGGTGGGCCGGTTCCTTAACAATCCCCGGCTCTATCGCCAGTACCCAGAAGCGGCCTGCGCCGCTCTGGAGGAGATGCTGTATCTGGACGGCCAGCCTAAGGAGTCCTTTGTAAAGACGTTAAGGCGGGAGCTGAGAAAGCAGGTCTCCTGGTGGGAATTGGCCCGGGACGCCTGGGAGGTTCACCAAACGCTATGAGCGTGGAGTTTTCCATCGAGGCCAAGTTGGGGCAGGACACCTTCAAGGTGGATAAAGGCCCTCACATCGTCCCTGATCCGGCGGTGTGCCGCACCTGCGGCCCCAAATGGTGCATAAAGACCTGCCCTGCCCACCTTTACGCGGCCAATGGGGATGGCAGCGTCACCCTTAACTTCGAGGGCTGCCTGGAATGCGGCACCTGTCTGGTGGCCTGCCTCCCCCGCAGCCTGGACTGGCACTACCCCCGGGGCGGCTTCGGGGTCCAGTTGCGGTACGGCTGAAAGGTATTAGAGCTTAAAGAGGCGTCAGGAGATCTGAACCCTGAGCCATTCGATTATCCGTTCTTTATCCTTGTTTTCTTCAGGAATATTCTGCCAGGTCTGCTCGAATTCGAGACGGAAGCGGAGTGTGAGCAAAGGATCCGCGATGCGAATAGCCTCGATGCCAGAACGGGCCGGGTCGTCTTGCCTTGGTTCTGATACTACAAGCATAAGGTGGGAAATACCGAACAATATGTACTTCATCAAAACCAGAGCATCACTAACAGCGAAGGCATAATTGTCATGGCGCTGTAGCAACTTAATCCACCTTTCGCCTTGCGCCCTCACGTCCGAAGGCTTAAGCATAGCCTTCCCCTGTCGGCCTTCAGCAAAATAGCGCTCGATTCCTGTTCTTTCTCCAATGACCCGATACGGGTATCTCTCTATCCAACTCTCCCACCAATCGTATCTTTGCTTCACAACTTGCACCATATCGTGGTATTCCTTAGTATCAGCTCCGAAAACCTGTCGGTGCCACCTCTCTTCGATTTCCCAGGGGCGACTGAAAAAGGGTGGTAGGTTTGTCACGGACATCTTGGGTTGCTCGGTGTATTCCATTTCCAGAAGTGCCCGCTCAAAATCCAAGCGACCTGAGGGGGCCGCTGAAAATATGGTGAGGGGAGAGGCAGGTCGAGACTTCTCTTCTATGCGCTTGAGTATTTTGGTAAGAATTTGCTCATACTCTTGCGGACTTCTTCTCTGAAAGACAGCCGAATGATCGTAGACGCTTTCCAAAAAATCCTTGACCTCCCCCGGTGTGAGAACATCCTTGTCGTCGCGCCATAGTGAACAGGCGAGCCAAAGGATGGCGTCAACCTCTTCGTATGGAAAGTGCAGGCCAAAAGTAAGCAACCTCTTGAGGGATTCCCTTCCCAGCGTGTAGTCTGGGTTGGCAGCCTGCTCCCAATTGCTTACTCGCGCCTGGCTAATACCAGCTCGCCGGGCAATGGCGCTTTGGCTCCTCTCGCCCAGCTCTTTTTCGCGACGAAAGCGCAACAGCAGGCTTATTAAGGCTCGAACCTCCCGCTCGTGAAATGGCACGCTCCGTCTCCCGCGTCATAATCTCATGAATTATTAGCTGATTATATATGTATGTTTTACGCTTTACAAGGCGCGACCTGTCGTCATACCCTCTCCAGAGGGCAGTTTACTGCGTGAGTTACCTGTAGACAAGCCATTCCGCACCATAGCCTAGTGACCGGAGTCGCCAACGTGAAACCCTTACATGAGAGAGGGGTAGCCCCACTGGAAAAGACGAGGGTATTTTTTGGCCATAAAGGATAAACCAAGGAGGTAGCAAATGGAAGGATACTGGACGAGACGGCTGTCGCGACGACAGGCGCTGCGGGCAGCGGCGCGAGTTGGCCTGAGCGCAACAGGATTAGCCCTTTTGGGATGTGCCGCCACCCCGGCGCCAACTCCCACCAAGGCTCCTTCAGGTGCCGCCACGCCGACACCAAGGCCCCAGACCCCCCCTACCCCAGCCATCAAGGCCCCAGAGTCAGCCGTCTTTTCCTACGCCACTGACCTGAAGACCCTTGATAGCCATATGTCTAGCGGGCGGGCCGACAACGACATCTACGATGCCATGTATGATGGCCTTTTTCGACGAGGCAGGGATCCCAAGCTGGCCCTCATCCCCTGCCTGGCCCTCAGCTCTCGGGTGGTGGACGACCTGACCTGGGAGTTCAAGCTCCGGCCGGGGGTGAAGTTCCACAACGGGGAGGAGTTCAACGCTGAGGTGGTGAAGTTCAACGTGGAGCGGCAGCAGGATGCCGCCCTCAAGCCCCGCTACCTCACCGATTTCAAGGATATTACCGAGGTCAGGGTGGTAGACCCCCTAACGGTTCGCATTATCTCCAAGGCCATAGATCCCACCGTGCCCCTCAAATTCATCCAGTCCGCCATCGTACCTATGAAATACGTGAAGGAAAAGGGAAATGAGATTCTAACTACCCAACCCGTGGGCACCGGCCCGTACCGGTTTCTCAAGTGGGTTAAAGATGAACGTATCGAAATGGAGGCCAACGAGGGGTGGTGGGGCTGGCAGCCGGGCGCACCCTATGAGAAAGCGGCAGTAATCAAAAAGCTCATTTTCCGGCCTATCCCCCAGGAGGCGACTCGGGTAGCCTCCCTGAAAACTGGAGATGTGGACATCTTCCACCCCATTACTACCGAGGGGGCCAAGTCCATTAAGGACGACCCTAGCTTAGAGGCCCGCTACGTTCGCTCCGGCAGTTCCCCCTGGATCAGGTTCAGTCAGTTCGAGCCTGGGCCACTGCGAGACAAAAGGGTGCGCCAGGCCTTAAACTACGCCGTGGACGTAGATACCATGCTGAAGACCATCATGGGTGGTACCGCGGAACGCCAGTACAGCATCATGGGCTCCTCTTACCCGGGCTACGACCCCAACCATAAGCCCTACCCCTACGATCCCAAGAAGGCCAAAGAGCTCCTGGCCGCCGCCGGCTATCCCAATGGCTTCGAGGTGGAGTTTCAAAATATCGAGCGCGGCCACCCTTATCAGAAAGAGAACGCTCAGGCCATTGCTCAGTATCTGACCGAGGTGGGGGTAAAGACCAAGATCGTACCCCGCTCCGCGGCCGAGGACTATGAACGAGCGGCCATGGCAAGCGGGAAGGGGCCCGTGGGCCTCACATACAGCACTCGGGGCACCGCCACCCTGGACCCAGACTTCATGCTCTACCAATCCTTCCACAGCAAGGGCACGGAGAACTTCGCCTCCTATAATAACCCCGAATTCGACCGGTTGGTGGAAGAAGGGCGACGCACCATGGATCAGGAGAAACGGGTCCCGATCTATCAGAAAGCCCAGGATGTGGCCTTCGAGGATCCGGCGGCCATCTACCTGTGGCAATGGACTTACGAGTTCGCCATCAATAAGAAGAAGCTGCCCTACGCCCAGCCCCGACTGTATCTCATGGGGTTCTACGACTATGGCCCCACCGGGCCTTAGACTCATCGTCCTCGGGCGGCCACTTTAGACGGCTAGTTGTGACGGGAAAACTTTGTTAATATGACGGGGAATGGCTCGGCTAGAAGGCGAGTTTTTTCCTCCATGAGAAAGGCAAGGCCATGGCGAAGCGGCAAATTTCATTAATGGTGAACGGGAATGCCTACTCCCTGGAGGCGGAGCCCCAGCGGTCTCTCCTCCGGGTGTTACGAGAGGACCTGGAGCTTACCGGCACCAAGCAGGGCTGTGACTACAAGGGAGAGTGCGGTGCCTGCACCGTGCTATTGGACGGGAAGGCGCTCATGGCTTGCCGCCTGCCGGTGAGTCGCGTGGTGGGGAAAGAGGTGATCACCATCGAGGGGCTGGGAGCCCCAGACCGTCTCCATCCCCTTCAGGATGCCTTCATCCAGTGTGGGGCCGTTCAGTGCGGCTACTGCACCCCAGGCATAATCATGCAGGCCCAGGCCCTCCTCTTGGCCAACCCCAACCCTACTCGCGGGGAGGTGGTGCGGCGACTCTCCCGTAACCTGTGTCGGTGCACCGGCTATGTCAAGATCATCGACGCCGTTCTCTACGCCGCCCATCTTATGGGGGGCGGTGAAAAGCGTTCCTTCCGCAAAGGGGACCGGTTGGTGGGGGAGAGCGTGGAGCGCATCGATGCTCCGAAGAAGGTGTGTGGCCTGGCCAAGTTCGCTGGCGACTTATTCCTCCCTGACATGCTTTACGGCAAGGTTCTGCGTAGTCCCTACCATCATGCCCTTATTAAAGGTATAGACACCTCAGAGGCGAAGAAGCTGCCGGGGGTAGTGGGGGTCTTCACCGCTGGGGATATACCGGGGGTGAACAATCTGCCCGGGGCTCGTCCTTCAGCCTATGTCTTCGCTGAGGATCGGGTCCGGTTCTTTGGGGAAGGGGTGGCGGCGGTGGCGGCGGAAACAGAAGAGGTGGCTGAAGCAGCCCTATCTAAAATAAAAGTGGATTACCAGCCCCTACCGGCCGTTTTTGACATCCTCGAGGCGATGAAGGAGGATGCTCCCCAACTCCACCCCAAGGGCAACGTGGAGTTTGCTCAAAGAGTGGTCAAGGGGGATGCCGAAAAAGGGTTTGCTCAGGCAGATGTAATCGTAGAGAACACCTATATCACCCCTCACCAGGAGCACGCTTATTTAGAGACGGAGGCGGCCCTGGCCCATATCGACGAGGAGGGAAGGGTAGTCACTCGGACCCCCATCGCTCATCCCTACCGAGGGGCGGAGATAGTGGCTCAAGTTCTGGGCCTCGCCAAGGATCGGGTGCGTGTCATCTCTCCCCCCATCGGAGGCAGCTTCGGGGGCAAGGGGGGCGAGTTCTACGTCGCCTCCGTCACCAGCCTCATGGCCTACAAACTTCAGCGACCGGTGAAGGTGGTCTACACCCGGGCCGAGTCTCTCCAGGCTTCTTGCAAGCGTCACCCTTACCACATGCGCTACCGCACCGGAGCCACCAAGGACGGCAAGCTGGTGGCAATGAGAGCGGAAATCATAGCAAACTCCGGAGCCTATCCCACCGGCCTGTCCGTCATGAGCGTCCCCTCGTTTGCCGCGACCCACGCCACGGGCCCCTATGTGGTGCCTAACGTCTTTGTTGAGGCGCAGGCAGTGTGCACCAACACCCCCAAGTCAGGTTCCATGCGGGGCTTCAGTTGCGTCCAGATTGCTTTTGCCGTAGAAGCCCAGATGGACCTCCTGGCGGAGAAGCTGGGAATGGATCCCCTGGAGTTTCGTCTCAACAACGCCTTCGTCATTGGTTCAGAGACGGCCACCGGTCAGCTCTTAGATGAGAGCGTGGGCGCCCGCTCCACACTGGAGGCCCTAAAGGAGCCCTACCAGCGCGCTCGCGCGAGACTGAAACAGGATGGCGATACCTCGGCCATTAAGAGAGGCCTGGGCATTTGCTGCACCTGGCGGGGCTATGGCCAACAAAGCCTAGCCCCCGTGGAATCAGCCGTGGAGCTCTTGCCCGATGGCCGGGTTCAGATCCTAACCGGGGCTGGGGAGGCGGGGAGTGGCACCTCCACCATCCTGGTTCAGATGGCCGGCGATGAGTTGAACCTGCCCGCCGGGGCTTTCCACCTTATCGGCTCCGATACCTTTTTGGCCCCCTACCCCGTCACTACCGGCGGCAGCAAGCTGACCTATTTTTGTGGCATGGCCGTTAAGCGGGCGGCTGCTGATTTGAAGAAGGCCCTTCTCCAGGTAGGCTCAGAGATTCTAGAAACAGAAACGGAAAAGGTGGATCTTCAGGATGGCTACGTCGTGTCCCGGGCGGACCCCTCCCAGAGGGTTCCCTTAACCCGGTTGGCGGCGGCCCTCCAGGCGAAGGGGATGGCCCGGCGCTTTGTGGGCAGCCATGCCTGGCCCAAATTCCCGTCCGTTGATTTTGAAACGGGTCAAGGCGTGGTAACCCCCATCTATTGCTACGCCAGCCAAATTGCAGAAGTGGAGGTGAATGTAAAGACAGGCCAGGTGCGGGTGGTGCGCATCGTGCACGCCGGGGACCCGGGCACCGTGATCAACCCTCAGGCCCTGGAGGGACAGGTGGAGGGAGGCATCGCCATGGGTCTGGGCTTTGCCATAAAAGAGAAGTTTGTCACGGGAGAATGTCAAAGCTATCGCACCTACCCCATCCCCACCACCCAAGACATGCCTGACATCGTTTCTATTTTCGTGGAGGACCCGGTGCCCACGGGACCCTATGGTGCCAAGGGGGCCGGCGAGATCCCGGTGTTGGCGGCGGCGGCCGCTATCTCCAACGCCATCGCCAATGCCATCGGTGTCCGCGTATTGGATCCGCCCGCCACACCAAACAAGATCCGAGCGGCCCTAGCTCAGAAGAGGGCTAACTAGGGATAGTGATTCAACTGGGGGTAGATAGAATCCGAAGGGCGTTGCTGGGCGTCCGAAACAATAGCAGGTACAGGCCAAAGTTCGAGACGTAAGGAGGTTTCTATGCCAAAGCAGTCCATCGATCCACCAAACACCCCTCCCTCCCCGTTGTACTCCCAGGCCATCAAGGTGGGAAACATGATCTTCATTTCCGGCCAGGTAGCCCGAGACAAAGATAATCCCGTGGTCGGGAAGGGAGACATAGTGGCCCAGGCCGAGAAGGTCTATGAGAACATGGGCGAGGTCCTTAAAGCCGCGGGGGCGACCTTCAAAGACGTAGTGAAGATGACCACCTATATGGTAAACCCGGAGGATATGGGTAAAATACGGGAGGTTCGCACCCGCTACTTTGGCAACCACAGGCCGGCTGCCACCGGCTTGGTCGTTAAGCGGCTAGCGCACCCCGACTTCTTGATGGAGATGGAGGCCATCGCTGTCATCGAATAGTTGGTAGCCATGGCATGGGCCTGGCGGCCCGTTCCATCCCAGGGAGACAGAAAAGAGGTAGCCCGGACCCCCATGTTCGCCTCCGCCGGCTACTGCGGAGAGGACACTAGTGCCTTGGCCCAGAAGGGTGTCGTTTCTAGCTGGCTGGTGACAAAATGACGGCCACAACGGCGCCGTTAGCAAAGGAGGTTCCAACTTATGACAGAAGAAGGGGTAAACGCCCGGGAGAGAATGGCATGTTCTAAAAGACATTCCACCAAAGATGATGTTCCACACAGAAATAAGAATTTATGGAGGACAAGAGGATGCTGTTGAGAGATAACCACACTGCCATTTCCGTGGGAGATATGGAGAAGTCCCTGGCCTTCTACCGGGACCTTTTGGGGATGAAGGTGCGCATGGATACGGGTCCCGTCCCCCGGCCCCACAGCCCCCTCATGGACAAGCTCTTCGGCCTGTCAGGGATCAGCTTCCGGATAGCGCATCTGGAGACCGACGATGCCTACGTTTTAGAGCTCCTCCAGTGGCATGCCCCCACCCCCGAGCCCTCCTCCGCCCAGATGAAACCCAACGACGTGGGCTTCCACTCTCAGTGCTTCTACGATACTGATTTTGATGGTCTCTGCGAGAGGCTGAAGGCAGCCGGTGTCAGGTTCGTTTCTGAGCCTGTGGATCTGGGGCGGGGGCCCACAGTGTTCTGCTCGGACCCTGACGGGAACTGGGTGGAGATCCGCCCTCATACGAGACGTTAGGAAGGCTGGTCATCTGTCACCGCCGCCGACGGTGCCTAGAGTTGGAAGAAAAGAAGGAGCGATGTCATGACAAAACAGATTATCAATCCGCCTAACATAATGCACAATCCCGCTCGCTCTCAGGCGGTGAAGGTGGGCAACATGGTGTTTATTTCCGGGCAGGTGGCTTGGGATAAGGACGTCAAAGTGGTGGCCGTGGGAGACGTAAGAGCCCAGGCCGAAAAAGCCTATGAGAACTTGAGCGAGATTCTCAAAGCGGCTGGTGCCTCCTTCAAAGATGTAGTAAAGATAACCACCTTCGTAGTAAACCCAGACGACCTGCCCAAGCTGCGGGGGGTTCGGGAGCGCTTCTTTGCGGGGCATGTGCCGGCCAGCACTACGGTGTGCATCAAACAAATGGTTCAACCCGAACTCCTTGTCGAGATTGAAGCGATAGCAGTCATCGACTAGAGGGGTTGAACGACGCAGAGCGGCCTGTCTCCCGCTCCACAACCTTAAATATAGCAGAAGTGGACAAAAACCTTGCACTACAGATGGTATCTCGTCTGAACGTCTCAGCGCACGAGTAATGCTGTTGCTGCGCCCCCTATGGCGGCGAACACCACTAACAACCACGGCGGCACCCGCCAGAACACGAGCAGCCCAAACAGGGCCAGCGCTAGGCTGAAATCGGCTGGTGTCTTCACGGCACTGGTCCACACTGGCTGATATAGCGCGGCCAAGAGCAAGCCCACCACCGCTGCGTTTACCCCACGCAAGGCTGCCTGAAAACTCGTATGTCCTCGGATCGCACTCCACAACCGCAGCCCACCAATGATGAAAAGGAATGAAGGAAGAAAAATCGCCACAAGGGCCAGCCCGCCGTTCAGCCAGGCATACGAGCCAGGCAGCATAACGACACCAAGGTACGCTGAGAACGTAAACAGCGGGCCAGGGACCGCTTGCGCGGCACCGTAGCCAGCCAGAAACTGGTCGTTTGTCACCCATCCGGGTAGCACAACTTCATGTTGAAGCAGGGGCAATACTACATGGCCACCACCGAACACGAGGGCGCCGACTCTGAAAAAGCTGTCGAACACAGCAAGGGTTTGGCCCGGGGCGAACTGCTGGGCAATAGGCAAGCCTATGAGCAGGACGGCCAGCAGGACGAGGGCCATGATGCCATGAGTGCGCTTAACGGGAGCGGGCACGTGAATCTCTGGTACCGCCTGTGTTGATCTAAGCAGCCGCCAGCCAATGAGCGCTGCGACCACGATAACTAGCACTTGTGTCCACGCGGCCGCAAATGCCAGAGTCGCGATGGCTGCGACGATAGCGAGCGTGATACGAGGCTTATCCGGAGTCAAAACCCGTGCCATTCCCCAAACAGCTTGCGCTACAACTGGAACCGCCACGATCTTCAGTCCGTGGAGCCAACCAGCGTCGGCTACGTTCAAGGATCCAATCCCGTACGCAAACACCACTAACGCAATGGCCGACGGCAAGGTGAAGCCAAGCCACGCCACGATGCCACCAAGTAGCCCTCCTCGCATGATGCCCACCGTGATGCCCACCTGACTGCTGGCAGGGCCAGGCAGGATCTGGCAGAGCGCCACCACATCGCTGTAAGTATGCTCATCAAGCCACTTGCGGCGCACTACATACTCATCACGAAAATAGCCCAAATGAGCAATCGGCCCGCCGAACGACGTCAGGCCTAGCCGCAGAGCGACCCAAAGGACTTCGAGCAGCCGACGAAGCGAACCGTTCTCTGGTTTTTCCGTCTTGTTTTCATCCATGAAACCTCCTCAGAGTTGATTGCATAAGTGCGGCATAGCGCTTTGCCTCAGCCACCTCGTCCGGCGTCACGATAGACTCCAGGATGCGGTCGAAGAGGGGGTTGATGCGGGCGTTCAACCAGCGGAACATTGCCGACCGCTCTCTCAGCTCAGTCTTGGTGAAGCGGAGGCAGCCGACGCAGCCCTCGATGGGGACGGCGTACGCCCGAGGGTCCACGCGGTAGAGCCACCCCAGGGCCATCATTCCCCACTTGAGAGGCCCTCGTAACACGCGGAACCACGGCGCCCGCAAGTAGGCGATGCGCACGAGTTGGATAGTGCAGGTGTTGCATTTGCCACCGCTAGCCGCTGCCCTACGCATGAGACCTCTCAAATAGCTCGCCGAACAGCTCCCGCACCTTGTCTTTGGCCTGCACCAGGATTTCAAGGCCCGTCGGTGTGATAGAATAAACCCTGCGGAAGTGCCCCTGCACCAGTTGGCGCTGAGAGGTCAGGTAGCCAGCGTGCTCCAGCCTGTGGAGGGCAGGATAGAGAGTCCCCGGACTCATCTGGTAGCCGTGGCGCGCCAGTTCCTCCACTATCCATAGCCCGAAGATTGGCCCCTTTGAAGTGTGATAAAGGATGTGGAGATGCACAAAGCCTGCGTACAGATCTTCAGGTTTCACGTAAGGGATTATATCGTTGACCGATAACGGTTGTCAATATGTGGTTCCAGGCCAAGAATGGGTTATAGGGTCATGTCAATATCTCTGCTGAAATTGTAGGGGATGATGCCCATTCCTTCGTCCGGACTCAGGACGAGTCTGGTGAATGCCAAAGACCAAGAAATTGATTGAGAGTATCAAGGGGGCCTATAATGTACTCATGATCACCTGTCCCGTCGATGTGATCACCTACCACAAGACTGAGTGGATGTTGAGCTGGCCGTGGAAATCATACCGGACATTCTGAGAATCAACGAGGTCATCGTCTACTTTGCCTACGGACAGGTATTCTTCACGCTGGGCGTAGCTATAGCGCTCCGATCACGCAAACATAGCCGTTTTGCTCTCGCACATCACCTCAAATGGCTGGCCGCCTTCGGCATAGTTCACGGCGTGTACGAATGGGGGCATGCCTTCATTCCGATTCAGTCCACGTATCTTTCTGCGGATACGGTGTCAACCCTGGTGGCCATTCGGACTGTGACGCTGGTACTCTCATATTATTTGCTCCTCCAGTTTGGGGTCCTAATCGCCTTCCCAATCTCAAGACATACCTTACTGTTATGCTTATTCCCTATTATCGTGCTATTCGCATGGTTAGCCCTGTCTGTAGGTACGGGAGCGATTGTACTCACTGGAGCTGATGTATCAATGCGATTTCCGCAGACAACAGACTTGGCTCGATTCATAATCGGGTTCACAGGCGCAGCCGTGGCCAGCTTTGGGATGATTCGTCAGTCCCAGATCGTGGCAGATTCCGGCGCCCAACGAATTGCCTGGTACTTCCGCTGGACAGCTCTTTGCTTTGGATTGTACGCGATAGTGGCGGGGCTGATCGCCTCAAGAGGCGAATGGGTCTTTTCAACGCTGCCAGGTGGATGGTCTCTCTTGACGTTACCCGACCTTCCATTCTTGGTCGGCGTTGGCGCGATCCCCCCTCCCGTGTTACGCTCAATAGCTGGACTAGGAATCGCACTTGGGGTTATCCGAGGCCTCGAGATTTTTCAAATCGAGACCGATAGATTCATCGGGGAGAGGGAGGAGCTACAGCAAAAGGAGGAGGTGCGCAGCCACCTTTTCGCACATGTGATAGCCGCGCAGGAGGAGGAACGTAAGCGAGTGGCTCGCGAGTTGCACGACGAGATGGGCCAGAGTGTCAGCGCAGTTATCATGGGCCTGGGAGCGGCCGCCGAGACTCTGCCTCGTGATACAGTTAAAGCGGGGAGAATTCTTGAGGATGTGCGTGAGGTTGCTATCCAAACTCTGGAAGGTATCAGGAAGATTATCCTTGGACTTCGGCCGGCTCTTCTTGACGACCTCGGACTTGCACCCGCTTTGCGTCGGGTAGCTGAGGACCTGGCCAAGCGTTCTTCTGTACATATTGAGGTCTTCGCAAATGGAGTGGATGGGCGCTTACCACCGGAGGTCGAGACAGTTTTATTCCGCATTCTACAAGAGGGAATGAATAATGTTACGCGCCACTCCAAAGCACGGCGTGCTGTACTGCGGCTCGATCGTAGTGAATCGGAGGTAAGAGCTGTCTTGGAGGACGACGGGGTTGGGTTCGATCCGGCAAAAGCAACAGCTCATCTGGAGAGTGGGTGTGGGCTCGGACTCATGGGTATGCGCGAGCGAGCGCTCCTCCTGGGTGGCACGGTGATTATCGATTCGAGCCCAAGTAGTGGGACAAGAGTCAACGTGTGTCTTCCGCTGGTGGAAAGGAACTAATATGGACAAGCTTCGCGTATTGATCGCAGATGATCATGCCGTCGTGAGGGCGGGCATACGACTTCTTTTGGATTCGCAAGAGGGTATCGAGGTTATCGCAGAGGCCAAAGATGGCAGGGAAGCCGTGGCAAAAACGCGCGAGTTGGCTCCGGACATCGTGCTAATGGACGTAGCTATGGCTGGCCTGTCAGGATTGGAGGCTACTCGCGAGATTCGGCAGACAAATCCGGACACGCGAGTCCTGATGCTTACGATGCACGACGACGAGGAGTATTTCTTCGAGGCAGTGAGCTCTGGGGCATCTGGTTATATACTCAAAGAGGCTACTCCTGAGGAAGTTGTCTCATGGTTGCGAATAGTTTCTCGTGGCGGCGTGGCTTTTCATCCAAGCCTCGGGCGAAAGCTGCTAGACGATTATCTGCGCCGCGTTCAGGCGGGGGAAGAGAATGAAAGCTACAGCCGCCTCACATGCCGAGAGCGTGAAATCCTGCGTATGACAGCAGAGGGAAGATCCGCCCGAGAGATAGGTGAAGAGCTCTCGCTGAGCCCCAAAACCATCGAGCGCCATCGCGCCAACTTTATGGAGAAACTGGGTTTGCACAATCGATCTGAGGTTGTGCAATATGCCATTCGTAAAGGGCTCATCACCCCCAGCAAATGACATGATCTACCCACCTCCTTGGTCCTAGTCACCCTTTTTATTTCTGGTCACTACGCAGTTTCACCCCCATCTCCTACATAGCCTTCTATATTGAGTTGCAGCTTTTCCTGCATTGATTTACATACGTTTTCGGATTGACGGCGAAACCCGGCTCGGTTACCCTTCATTAGGATAGCATTATCTTGTAAGGAGGAGGTCATCGTCGTGAGACTATCTATGCCCAACCGAACAGTGCTCTTGATAGCATTGGCCACGGCCATCGCGGCCGTCACGGCACTGATCCGGCCAACGCCCGGCATGGCCGTACCGGACTACGCTGCGAAGACGGGCCAGGCCTGTGCCGCTTGCCACGTTAACCCGGCGGGGGGTGGCACGTTGACCGATAAGGGCAAAGCTTTCCAGTCTATCTCGACGCATTTGACCGATCCACTTGGTGCCTGGAACCAGGTATCTGGCGCACCGGCTCCTGCTCCGGCGCCTGCACCGAGTAGCGCCATTTCTGTTTCGCTTTCCGGCGCATCCACCGATGATTCAGTAGTTTACTCCATCATGGTCAGCAACCCCAGCGACAAGGTTATCTCAAATCTCTATGTGGCTGGCTCAATGCCAGCGGGTGCGACCTTCAGCAGTGCAGTCGCCACCCCTAGCGGCAGCGGCTTCTTCAGCTCCGATGGCGGAGCGGCGGCCTGGCTAGTGAGCTCCGTTGCCGCCAAGGGCAGTGTCGGACCTTTTGCGTACAGGGTCACCAAAGGTGCGGCGCGAGATCTCTCCGCCAGCGCCTTCGCGCATTGGGTTTCACCCGACGAAGGCACGGCTGCATCAGCCGCGGTAGCTCCTATTTCAGACGCAGAAAGGTTAGCCGTAGAACAAGCCATCTACAACAAGCTCAACGCGTACTCCGCGGATCTGTCCCTTTGGAGGATCCAGGCCGGCACGGCACCCCGGATGATGGAGTTAACAGATCATTTCAACCTTATGTGGTTCGCAGCCCAGGCCAGCAACTGGACCTTTGTCGACTTCGAGATATATCGCTCCGACGAGACGCTAAAGGCGATAGAGGTGACCAGGCCAGCAAGGACTGCGGGGCTCAGAGCATGGTGGCAGCCTGCTCACACCGAATTGCAGGAAGCGGTCAAGGCCCAGGATTTGGCGGCTTTCACGAAAGCTTACGACCGTGCCATAAGTGGCTGCAACTCCTGTCATGTGGCGTCCTCAGGTGGGGGCATCTCCTTGAAAGGCGTTAAAGTGATCCGGCCTACCACTCCCCTCTTCTCCAATCTGGACTATTCAGGCAACTGACCAGAACTCATGCACAGATTTTAGGGCCTGTCAATTGGGCCTTCTCCAGGTGGGCTCGGAACTTCTGGAGACGGGGCTGGAAGGGATGGCCTTGAAGGGGGGATACGTCGTCTCCCGGACGGACCCCTCCCAAAGGATTCCTCGCCTGCCTTCCCCGCAGCCTGGACTGGCACTACCCCCGGGGCAGCTTCGGGGTCCAGTTGCGGTACGGCTGAAAGGTATTAGAGCTTAAAGAGGCGTCAGGAGATTTGAACCCTTAGCCATTCTATAACCCGTTCTTTATCCTTGTTCTCTTCGGGAATATTCTGCCAGGTCTCCTCGAATTCCAGCCGAAAGCGGAGGATGACCAAAGGATCTGTGATGCGAATAGCCTCGATGCCCAAATGTGCCGGGGCGGCTTGCCGTGGTGCTGATAACACAAGCATAAGGTTTGAAATACCGACCAGTATATACCTCATCAAATCTGGAGCATCACTTATAGCGACAGCGCAATTGTCGTGGCGCTGTAGCGATTCAATCCACCTCTCGCCCTGCGCCCTCACCTCTTGTGGCTTGTACGCAAGCTTCCCCTGCCGGCCTTCCGCAAAATAACGCTCAATAACTGTTCTTTCTACGATGACCCTATGCGAGTACCTCTCTATCCAACGCTTCCACAGGTCGTACCTTTGCTGCACCAGTTGTACTATATCGTTACATCCCTTGGTATCGGCTCCGAATATTTGCCGATACCATTTCTCTTCAATGTCGGGGGGGCGACAGAAAAAGGGCGGTAAGGTTGTCACGTTCATCCTGGGTTGCTCGGTGTCTTCCATCTCCAGAAGTGACCGTTCAAAATCTAAGTGACCGGAGGGGGCTGCTGAGAATATAGTGAGGGGAGAGGCGGGCCGAGCTCTTTCTTCAATGCGCTTGAGTATTTTTGTAAGAATACGCTCATGTTCTTGGGGACCTCTTCTCTGAAAGACAGCCGAGTGGTCATAGACGGTTTCCAAAAAATCCTTGACCTCACCCGGCGTAAGAACGTCTTTATCGTCGCGCCATAGTGAACACGCGAGCCACAGGATGGCATCAACTTCCTCGTATGGAAAGCGCAGGCCCAAGGTTAGCAGCCTCTTTAGCGATTCTCGCCCCAGCGCATGGTCAGGGTTCGTAGCCTGCTCCCAGTTGCTCACCCTCGCCTGGCTAATACCGGCTCGCCGGGCAATGGCGCTTTGGCTGTTCTCACCGAGCTCCTTTTGTCTGCGAAAGCGCAGCAGCAAGCTTATTAAGGCTCGAACTTCTTGCTCCTGAAACGGCACGCTCTGGCTCCTCGTCATAATTGCATAGAATTATTAGCTGATTATATTGGATGTGCATTACGCTTTACAAGGGGCGGCCTATCGCCTTACACTCTCACCGCAATGGCTGATGTGCGCGTCGGCGGCAAACAAGCCGGTAAGACCTATGCGGGGTGACCGGAGTCGGGAACATAAAATGTTCTCCCCAGGAACAAAACAACCCTCCGGCGTAGCTGCCGAAACATAGCGTCGGGTCAGCCCAACTCGGACAGAAAGACGGATAGCACGAAGGGACGGATGGCATGGACGGACAGAGATTCTCCTTCACCCTCAATGGCCAAAGTCGAGAGATAATCGCCGACCCGAAACGCAACCTGATGAAGGTGCTGCGAGACGACCTCCACCTGATGGGCACCAAGGAGGGCTGCGACGGCGGGGAGTGTGGCGCTTGCACTGTCCTCCTGGACGGCAAGGCAGCCCTGGCCTGCCGCCTCCCCATGAGTCGGGTGGGGGGCCGATCTGTAGTTACCATCGAGGGTCTGTCTAACAGTGGTCAACTCCACCCTCTACAACAAGCATTTATCGAGGCGGGAGCAGTTCAGTGTGGCTACTGTACCCCCGGGCTGATTATGGCCGCCAAGGCCCTTCTGGATGCCAACCCCAACCCAACCAAAGAGGACATAGCGCGCCGGTTATCGCGAAATCTGTGCCGTTGCACCGGCTATGTGAAGATAACCGATGCCATCCTTTATGCGGCCCATCTTATGCGAGGCGGGTCACCGCGGCCCAAACCCGACAGTCTGCTGTGGTCTAGCGTTCCTCGCATCGATGGTTACGAAAAAGTCACGGGCAAGGCTGTCTTTGCCCCCGATCTCTATCGGGACGGTATGCTCCACGCTAAGGTGCTGCGGAGCCCTCATCACCATGCCCGCATTGTGAAGATAAATCTGACCGAGGCCCAGAAGATGCCAGGGGTAGTGGCCGTTCTCACCGCTGGGGATGTTCCGGGTGCCAATTGTATGCGTCCCGGGGGAAAAGGCTGGACGTTGCTGGCGGAAGAAAAGGTGCAGTTCATGGGAGAGCCGGTAGCGGTGGTAGCTGCTACCTCGCCAGAAGTTGCCCAGAAAGCTGTAGGCAAGATAAAGGTAGAATATGAACCCCTGGAGGCGGTGCTGGATGCTATGGCCGCTTTGGATGAAAAGGCGCCCCAGTTGGGGCCTGAGGGCAACCTGGACTTCACGCGAAACCTCATCCATGGGGACGTGGCCGCGGGTTTTGCCCAGGCAGAGGTAGTGGAGGAGAACACCTACACCACCTCCTTCCAAGAGCATGCCTATCTGGAGCCCGATGCCGCCCTTTCGTATGTGGATGAAGAAGGGCGTCTGGTCACTCAGACCTGCACCCAGTTCGCTCGCCCTCTAGGACCGGCCATTGCCAATCTTCTAGGCGTCGATACGGGGCGAGTGAAGGTAGTTCCAACCTACGTTGGCGGCGGCTTCGGTGGCAAGTATGTAGAGCACTGTTGGATGATCACCTCTCTCTTGGCCTTCAAGACCGGCCAGCCGGTGAAGCTGGTCTACACCCGAGAAGAGGTAATGATGGCTACCAAGAAGCGCTTTGCCATGAACATGAGATACAAAACGGGAGCGACTCGGGACGGTAAGCTGATAGCGGTGGAAGCAGACCTGGTGTGCAACGGCGGAGCCTACCCTATCGGTGTTCAACCCACCGGCGACTTTCCGTTGAATGTGGTCCACGCCCCCGGACCCTACAACGTCCCCCACGTTACCGTTCGGGGTAAGGCAGTGGCTACTAACGTGCACAAGCACGGCGCGATGCGGGGGCTGGGGGGCACCCATGCTGCCTTCGTCTATGAGTCCCAGATGGATATTCTGGCGCAACGCCTCAATATAGACCCCCTGGAGCTCCGCCTTAGGAACGCTTTTCAACTAGGTGATCAAACGGCCACAGGCCAGATCCTGGACGAAAGCGTTGGGTTGGTGGCGACCCTTAAGGCTATACAGCCCTATTGGGAAGAGGCCAAGGCCCGCCAGACCCAGGAGCCGGCTCCGTCTCCGTGGCGCCGGGGCATTGGCCTCGCTTCCACGTGGCGAGCCTCGACGCCGGGGGACCAAGAGGTTTTTTTGGAGCTTCAAGAGGACGGACGCATTTGGGTAGAGTCGAAGGCCATTGAGATGGGGCAGGGGGCCTACACCATCTTCGCTCAAATTGTAGCCAATGAACTGAAGGTTCCGATGGACTCCCTGGTGATAACCGCCGGCAGTACGGCCATGACTGCTGGCTCCTCGGCCACCCAGGCTAACGGCAACGCTATCCTGGACGGCGCCCGGAACATGAAGGCGATGCTTCTCCAGATGGCAGCGGAGGTACTGGAGGATAAGGAGGTCCGTCTGGAAGGTGGTTACGCTGTGTCTGTTGCGAACCCGGCGCATCGGGCGAGCCTGGAACGACTGGCAGGGGTGGCCAAGGGCAAGGGCCTTTCCCTACGGCAAAAAGGGACATGGAAAGCCCGTGTCCCCAGCCAGTTCGATCCCGAGACCGGTCAGGGGAACTTGGGCCAGGTCTATGGCTTCGTGTCCCAGATTGCCGAGGTGGAGGTCAACACCCGGAGCGGGGAAATAAGGGTGCGGCGTATAGTGGCGGCGCTGGATGCGGGTAAAGTCATGAACCCCTTGAACCTGGAGGGCCAAATGGAGGGAAGTTTCCTCATGGGGATAGGCTATGCCTTGAAGGAGGCCTTTATACCTGGCAAAACACGGAGCTTTAAAGATTACAGAATACCCACTTTTCAGGATGTTCCCGAGATAAAGTGTATCTTTGTGGAGGAGCCGGTGCCTTCGGGCCCTCACGGCGCTAAGGGTGCGGGAGACATAATCATCACCGCCACCCCACCTTCGGTAATAAATGCAGTGACCAACGCCATAGGAGTCCGCATCTTCGACCTACCTGCCACCCCAGAGCGAGTTCTGGAGGTACTGCAGAGACGATAGAGGTGGGCTTTGAATGCCGTGAGACGTACAAATAAGGGTTCTAGTCAGAAACCCTAGTATGAAGATGAGGAGGATAAAGGCATGAGAGAGACTAGGAGCTACTGGGATCAAGTCTGGCAGCGGCGGCTGTCTCGCCGCCGCGCCCTGAGTCTGGCGGCACGGACCGGCATTGGCCTGGCCGGGCTATCCCTTTTGGGGTGCGCCCCGGCAGCCCCTGGGGGAACGCAGGCCGCTAAGGTGCCAGAAAGGGTGACGGTGGCCTACGGCAGCGATCTCAGAACCCCAGATCCCCACCTGGAGGGTGGCATCACGGGCGTGGGTGTCCGGGACCATGTTTACGATGGCCTGTTCAAGATGGGGGTCAACCTGGACGTCATCCCCGGCCTGGCGGTGAGCCACAAGTGGCTGGGGGACGGCCGCACCTGGGAGGTGAAGCTGAGGAAGGGCGTCAAGTTCCAAAACGGGGAGCCCTTCACCGGCGAGGTGGTTAAGTTCAACACGCAGCGGCAGCAGGACGCCGCCTTCAAGCCCAATTACATGAGCGACTTCACGGACATTGAGAAGGTAGAGGTGGTGGACGACTACACCGTCCGGGTCATCTCCAAAGAGCCGGACCCCACCATCCCCTTCAAGTATCTTCAGTCCACGGTGGTCCCTATGAAGCACAACCAGGGGCCTCGGGGGAACAAGGCCCAGGCCGAGGAGCCCTTCGGTACCGGCCCTTACAAATGGGTGAAATGGGTAAAGGACGACCGGATAGAGCTGGAGATGAACGAAGGGTGGTGGGGGTGGCAAAAGGGGGAGCGGTGGGAGAAGGCCCTTAAGATCCCCAAGATCGTCTTCAGACCCATCCCTCAGCCGGCGGCCCGCCTGGCTGGCTTGAAGACGGGAGAGTTTGACATCATCTATGGCCCACTACCGGAGGCCTTCGAAGAGCTCAAAGCCAGCGCCGAGTTGGGCTTGCTCTCTGTCAAGGGCAGCGGCACCCCCATGATCAAGATCAGCCAGTTCGATAAGGCCAGCCCCCTTCGGGACAGGCGGGTGCGCCAGGCTATGAACTACGCCGTGGACGTGGACACCATCATCAAACAGATCATGAAGGGATATGCGGAGCGCAATGCCAGCGCTATGGGATCCGCTTATTTCGGCTTCGATAAGGACCTGAAGCCCTATACCTATGACCCCAAGAAGGCCAAGGAGCTCCTGGCCCAGGCGGGCTACCCCAACGGCTTCGAGGTGGTCTTCGACACCACTGGCTCCTGCTACGCGGAGACGAAGGAGTACACTCAGGCCATCGCCGGCTACCTGGCCGATGTGGGCATAAAGGCCAAGCTGACACCCCACGCCGCGGCAGCAAATTTCGCGCAGACGGCCTGGGAGAAGAAGGAGGGGCCTTACGGGTTGATCGAGGCCTGCCGGGGCACCTCCTCCCTGGATGTGGACATTATCGTCAGCCAGGAGCTTAACTCTCAGAGCAACAAGAACTACAGCTATTACGCCAATCCAGAGGCAGATAAGCTCCTCGGCGAGGGCCGTAGTACCGTGGACCCGGAGAAGCGGAAGGCCATCTACAAGAAGCTCCTGGCCCTCATCAAGGAAGACGCCCCCTGGATCTTCCTGTTCCAGATCCCCTACAACTGGGCCTACAATAAGAAAAAACTGCCTGATTTTCATCCGGTACAGTGGGGGGCGCACTTATACAACTACGGGCCGGGGGTAAATGCGTAGGGATGTGCTGGCCTGAGACGGTGGTGTCAGGTATCTCAAGCTCTTAGCCGCCGGGGGGCACTGCTTGGGACCGCCGATGACCATCCAAAGGTGGGAGGCAGCCACGTGCCTCGAACTGGATGATAGAGGGAGTGGGTTGTTTGAGTCACCGCCAGAGTCTCGGTCGCCTTCTTAAGAGACGAAAAGAGAAAGGGAGGAAAAGATGTTATTGAAGGAGACCCATGGTGCCATTTCGGTGAAGGATATGGATAAGTCCCTGGCCTTCTACCGGGACCTGCTGGGGATGAAGGTGCGTCGGGATTCAGGCCCCGGTCCCCGGCCCCCCGATCCCTTCATGGACAAGCTCTTCGGTCTCTCGGGGGTCAGCTTACATCGGGTCGTACAACTGGAAACGGGGGATGCCTACGTCCTGGAGCTCATCCAGTGGCATGCCCCCACCCCCAGGCCCTTCCCCACCGAGATGAGACCCTGCGATCTGGGCTTTCGCTCCCAGTGCTTCTATGACACTGATTCGGATAGTCTCTATCAGAGGCTGAAGACGGCCGGTGTTAGGTTTATTTCAGAGCCGGTGGATGCGGGGCGGTGGAAGTCAGTATTTGTCCTCGACCCTGATGGGAACTGGATAGAGATTCGCCCCGCTCCAAAACCCTAGGAGTCTCCCTCCGCGAGAGGCGACATGCCGCACCTGCGGCCCCAAGTGGTGCGTAAAGATCTGCGCCGTCCTCAGAGGTACGGTCAGGCTTTCTTCAGCTCCTCCACCAGCTTGGGCACCACCTGGTACAGGTCGCCCACGATGCCGTAGTCGCTCCCCTTGAAGATGGGAGCGTCGGCACTCTTGTTGATGGCCACGATGGTCTTGGCCCGCCCCACCCCCACCATGTGTTGGATCTGTCCCGAAACTCCCAGGGCCAGGTATAGCTTGGGACTGGCCTTGCTCCCGGTGAGGCCGATGATGCGGTCTTCCGAGAACCAGTGCAGCTCCAGGGCCAGAGGCTTGGAACAGCCCACCTCCGCCCCCAGAACCCCGGCCAGCTCCATCACCATCTCCAGGTCCTCCTTATGGAGAAGGCCCTTCCCCACCCCTACGATGCGCTCGGCCTCCTCTAGCCGCACCGTTTCGTGGGCCTTGGCCCTTCTTTCTATCACCCGTTTCTGGCTTTCCCCCGGGAGGGTTACCACTACCGTATCGCCGCGACGCGCGGGATCGGGCTGCCCCACGGGGAAGGCGTAAGGCATCACGGCACACACTTTAACTGGAGTAAGTATCTCTTCGGTGGCGACACAGTTGCCCCCCAGGGTGTACCTATCGGCCAGGAGGCGCTCCCCCTCCCATCTCAGGCTGGTAACATCGGTGACACAGCCGGCCCCCAGGGCATAGGCCAGTCGGGCGGCGATCTCCTTGCCTCGCTTGGTGGAGGTGAGGAGGACAAGCTGAAACCCTCCTCGTTCCACTATTCCTCTGAGCAGATCAGCCCACGTCTCCTCCGCGGCGGTATGGTCGCCATCGGCCTGGTAGACTGGGTTGGCACCGTAGGAGAAGTATTCCGCCATCCCCTCGGCCGAGGATGCCACCGCCGCCACACCTTGCCCCCCTCCGCCTCCGGCGGAGAGCTCCCAGCCTTTAGACAGTAGACCCATTTCCTTCTTTTCCGAGAAAACGAGAATCTTGGCCATGTTGCCTCTTCTAGGTCAGCACCCCGTCGCGACGCAGGGCCTCCAACAGACTCTTCACTGCTTCCCCGGCCTCTCCCTGGAAGAGGACGCCTTTTCGACTGGAGGGGGGAGCGATGTTCTTGACCCGCCTTGTGCGATTCTCTTCTTTCAGGCCCAGGTCCTGAAGCTCCGTCACTGGCTTGCGGGAGGACTTAAGGACGTCGGTGAGGGAGGGGAGGCGGGGTTCGTTTATCTCGCTAGTGACCGTAATTACAGCGGGCAGGAGCACCTCCACCACCTCATAGCAATCCTCCAGGTCCCGGGTACATCGGGCCACGCCGTTTTGGATCTTCAGCTCTCTGACGCCGGTGACCCCAGGCAGCCCCAGCGTCTCCGAGATGATGGGGCCGACGAGGCCGGAGAAGTTATCTGCCGAGCCTTCCCCCAGGAGCACGAGGCCGTAATCTTCCGTCTGTAAGATAGCACGGGCCAGGATGCGGGCTATAGAAGGCGGGTCGGTGGTAGCCAGGGAGGGATGAAGGACAAGCCTTGCCTCATCTACACCCATGGCCAGCACCTCTCGTATGGTTTTCTTGAGGGTGGGCAAGCCGGCGGCCAGGGCAACCACCGTGCCGCCATGTTGCTCCTTCTGGCGCACGGCCTCCTCGGCGGCGTTCTTGCTCAGGTCCTCTATTTCCAAGGGTAGACCTTCCAGGGTGGGCTCTCGGGTGGACTCGTTGACCCGCACCTGCTCCAGGTCCACCGCCTCCTTGACACAAACGATAATGTTCATGCTGACCCCTTTCCCCGCTATCTGTGTTAGTTTAGTCTATGGCGAAGCCTGGGGCAAGGGGTAGAGGATGGCCTTAGCTCTAATAAGCCAGGGACCAATGGAGAGGTCAAAGGTTCTCTTGCCTGGCGACAGCCACCGTGATACACTACCTTCAGCCTCGCCCCCATCGTCTAGAGGCCCAGGACATCACCCTTTCAAGGTGGAAACGGGGATTCGAATTCCCCTGGGGGCACCAAAAGGGACCTTTTGCCGCCGCCCTTTCCCTTCTGGTCTATTCTTGGTAAGCCCGTCTTCCAGATGCCTGGCTGGTGGCCTGGGGGGTGGGAGAGCCCCGCTCTAGTTGCATGTTGTAAAGCTGGGCGTAGAGGCCCCCACGGGCCAGAAGGCCGGTATGGTTTCCCTCCTCTACTATTCTTCCCTGCTCCAGAACGACAATGCGGTCGGCTTCCCTTACCGTAGACAGCCGGTGCGCAATGACCAGAGCGGTGCGACCGCGGAGAAGCTGGCGCAGTGCCCGCTGGATGACGGCCTCCGTCTGGGTGTCCACGTTGGCCGTCGCCTCGTCTAGGATGATAATATGGGGATCGGCAATGATGGCGCGAGCGAAGGCGATGAGTTGGCGTTGACCGGTGCTGAGGTTGAGGCCTCGTTCTTGCACCGGGGTCTGATACCCTAGCTCCAGGCGCTGGATGAAGTCATGGGCTTCTACGGCTTTGGCCGCCGCAACCACCTCTTCAGAGGTCGCCTCAAGGCGTCCATACCTGATGTTGTCCTCCACGGTGCCCGAGAAGAGGAAGGGATCCTGAGGTACTATTCCCATCTGCTGTCTCAGGGAGCCCTGGGTCACCTGGCGAATGTCGTAGCCATCCACGGTTATGCTTCCCTCGGCGACGTCATAAAAGCGGGCCAGAAGGCT
Organism: Chloroflexota bacterium; assembly: GCA_016183425.1. Lineage (GTDB taxonomy): Bacteria > Chloroflexota > Dehalococcoidia > JACPEP01 > JACPEP01 > JACPEP01. The sequence goes on along the minus strand of JACPEP010000001.1, from coordinate 22,988 downwards.
GACCAGGGTGCTCTTCCCGGCTCCCGTTCTCCCCACCAGGGCTACCGTCTCCCCCGGGGCGAGGAGAAGATCAATGTTGTGGAGAACCCTTACTTCTTTCTCATACTCGAAGCTCACGTTGTGGAAGCAAACTTCTCCCTGGATGGGTGGCAAAGCCTGGGCTTGGGGGGCGTCCGCAAAATCGGGCTCCATATCCAGAAGCTCGAAGATGCGGCTACCGCCGGCCATGGCCCGCTGTAGCTCGGTGTACTGCATGGTCAGAGTACGGATAGGCTCGAAGAAACGGGTGACATAAAGGGTGAAGGCCACCAGTTCCCCCACCAGGAGCTGCTGACCCAGCACCTGAGCACCGCCAAAGACAATGATCAAGGCCGTCGCCAGGGCCATAAGTAGCTCAATGACCGGCATCATGGTGGCCGCTAGGCGGCCAGCGTGGAGGTTTGCCTCCAAATGGGAAGCGTTGACCCCATCGAATAGCCTGACGTTCACATCCTCTCGTACCAAGCTCTGAATAACCCGAACCCCAGAGATGTTCTCCTGAAGGCCGGCGTATACCAGTGCCACCGCCTGCCTCACCCTCATAAAAGCCGTCTTGGCGTGGGATTGCCATATCACCATTATTAGCCCTAGAAAGGGAACAACGGACAAGGTTATCAGGGCGAGGCGGGGGTTCATAGAAACCATGATGCCGATTACTAACACCAGCATTAGAAGATCGCCGAAGATGGAGATAAAGCCTGAGGTGAGAAGTTCCTGGAGAGACAGGACGTCGTTCTGCACCCGGGACATGATGATGCCCACCTCGTTGTGGTCGAAGAAACGTAGGGTCAAGCGCTGGAGGTGGTCGAAGAGTTGCTGCCGCAGTCTGAAAAGGACGCCGTAGCCTACCCAGGATAGAGTTACCGTTTGGCCCGCCTGTGCTCCCCACAAGGCCAAGGCGTTGAAGAAAAACAGGAGGACGATGGCCGTAAGCCCCTCCCGATCACCGCCTCTTATAAAGCGGTCAATGGCCATGCCTATCAGCAGGGGCACCACCGATTGGGCCACGGTGTAAGCCAGCATGCATACCACGGCCAGGGCCACCCACCACTTATGGGGAAGGAGGTACTTGGCCAACCGGGTCACCACTCGATGGTCGTAGATCCGGCCCAGGCTTTCGTCCAGGTCAGCATGCTGACCACCTCCCCAGTGGCCGGGACCGTGCCAACCTCCGCCTCCTCCGTGATACATTACGTCTTCCTCATCGCCTGTTTCGCTTTAGAGAGAAGCCTTTCTACCTCTCGCCTTTTCTCCGTAAGTAGAGCCGCCTCTTCACCCTTGGCCGCAGTCAAGAGGATGTCCACCCGAGCCAGAGCCTTACTCAAGGCAGCCTGTCTGGCCTGGACAAGCATCTGACGCATGGCCGGTTCGTCGGCCCGATGGTACTTGGCGAAAGGAGTACGGGGCATATCCGTCCTTCCAGAGCTAGGGGGGGGTAGGCGTCTCTTCCTCTAGCTACCCTTTACCACGAAGCTGCCTGTCATACCCTGGGAGCGATGGGGGCGACAGTAGAGGGTAAAGGTGCCTTCCTTTTGGGCCGTTATTTCCTGAGTCACCGTTTGTCCCGCGGGCACGTTGATGTCAATCCCCAATTCATCCACGGTGAAGGTATGGCCCAAGTCGGCGCTGGTCAGCTTCAGACGTACCTTCTCCCCTTTGGCCACGGTAATGGTGGCCGGGGAGAAGGTGGCCAGCTTCTCGGTGACGGCGATCTCCCTTATCCCTCCGGGGGTTGTTTTAGCCCCGGGCGCCTGGGTGGGAGCGGGGGCAGTGCCATAACCAGCGCACGCCACGCTAAGGCCCACAAGAACCGCTGATAGTAGGAACCACTTCATGATACCGCCTCCTTTATCTTTTGATTTCTGCTATTGGCCATGATTCTTCATCCTCGCTCGGGAAGGGCGTTTCTTCCTGCTCTCGGAACTGGAGGTCATAGATACGGCGATAGAGCTGGCCCCTCTCCAGAAGCTCCTGGTGAGTGCCCCGCTCCACCACCTGACCGTCTTTGAATACCAGGATGAGGTCGGCATTCCTGATGCTGGACAAGCGCTGGGCGACGATAAAGGTGGTACGGCCCTGCATTAGCTCCTCCAGACTCTGGCGGATGAGGTATTCCGTTTCTAGGTCGACGCTGGAGGTGGAATCGTCCAGGATGAGGATGCGCGGGTTGGTGAGGAGGGTGCGAGCGATGGCCACCCGTTGTTTCTGTCCGCCGGAGAGGGTGACGCCTCGCTCACCTACCCAGGTATCGTAGCCCTGGGGCAGGCTCATAATGAAGTCGTGAATGCGCGCCGCCTTGGCGGCGGTGACTATCTCTGACAGGGAGGCGTTGACCGCGCCGTAGGCAATGTTGTCCTTGATGGAGGCAGTGAAGAGGAAAACGTCCTGCTGTACTATCCCCACGTTGCGCCGCAAAGAAGCAAAGCTGATCTTCCGAATGTCCGTGCCATCGATGGTGATTATCCCTGATGTGACATCGTAGAAGCGGGGAATGAGGTTGACCACGGTGGTCTTGCCGCACCCGGTGGGGCCAAGGAGAGCCACCACTGTCCCTGGCGCTGCTTCAAAGGAAACGTTGTACAGCACTGGGCTCACCGAGTCGTAGCTGAAAGAGACGCTCTCGAATCGCACCTGGCCCTCGACCTCAGATAGCTCCCGGGGGTGGAGTTCCTCTTTCACCGCCGATTGGGCATCCAGGATTTCAAAGATGCGCTGCCCGGCGGAGATGGAGCGGGGGATGAGGTTAGCCATCATGCCCAGCGTCCTCACCGGCCATATAAGCATCATGAGGTAGCTGTTGAAGGCGACCAGGCCCCCCAGAGTAAACCTTCCCTCGATGACCTCGTTGCCTCCATACCACAGTATGAAGGCCATGGCGGCCAGAAGAATGAGTGACATCAGAGGAGTGTTGAAAGCCTGGAGACGGCTGGTAGCGAAGTTTCGGTCGTATTGTTCTTTGGCCTTTTGGCTCCAGCGGGTACTCTCGTAGCCTTCCCGGTGAAAGGCCTTGACTACCCGAACCCCGGAGATGTTCTCTTGAAGGAGAACTCCCAGTTGAGCGATACCTTCCTGGATTCCCAACCACATGGGACGTAGCTGAATGTTCATTACCACCGCCAGTCCCCCCAGGAGGGGAAGGCTGAGGAGAACGGCCATGGCCAGTCGCCAGTGAAGGGAGAAGAGGATGCCGGAGTTGACCAGGATAAGAACGATGCCGTAGATGCTGCGCATGGAGCCCATGCTGATGAACGTTCGTACCGCCTCAACGTCGGCGGTGGCTCGGGACATGAGCTGGCCGGTCTGGGAACGGTCGTGGAAGGCAAAGCTGAGGCGCTGCAAGCGGTCATAGAGGGCGTTACGGATGTCGTAGGCCACCCGTTGAGAGATGAGCTCCGCCAGGTAGCTTTGCCCGTAGGAGAAAGCGCCCCGGGCCGCCGCTGCCACCAGCACCAAAGCGCCCACCTGTATCAAAAGGGACATATTGCCCCGGGCGATGCCCGTTTGCAGGTCTATGGCAATGCCCCGGTCAATGGCCTCTTTTATGAGCCAGGGAGCGATGCTGGCGAAGGCAGTGGCCCCCAGAAGGCAGACATAGGCCAACACCACCGCCTTCCAATATTTAGCAGTGAAGCCAAATAGGCGGATAAGTACCGACATAGAATGTGTATCCTGAAGCCATTATAGCATCGCGCGCTGGGCATAACAACCTTCCCCTGATGAGATGTTTAATATCACCTTGGGATCACCCCCAAACCCCCTCATGGTCATTGATTAAATAAACCGACATCCCATAAATCAGGGTCCTCGACCCATAGGTTCGTGGTTCGACAGGCTCACCACGAGCGGGGAAACCCTTCTTCCCCGCTCATCCTGAGCGTGTCGAAGGAGGAGCGGATTGTTCAAGAAATTTCGAAGACAGGACACTAGCCCACCCAATAGTGATATCATTCTACCCCTGCCCTGAAGGACAGGGCTGGACTCCCCTTTGCTTCTCAGTGCGCGTCTGACACACCACCTCGACACCGGGAAGGGCGGCGCTTATAATATCGGGGAGATGGGAGTCGTCATATGGAGTCGCTATTGCCTCTCGCCGGCGTAGGAAAACTATTGCTCCTCATGGGGGGTGGGCTTTTGTTCTTGGGCTTGGTGCTGATTCTGGTGGGGAAACTGCCTTACGGGGGAAGACTGCCCGGCGACATTTTTGTCCAGCGAGACGGCTTCTCCCTGTACTTTCCCGTAGCCACCTTTCTCCTCCTCAGCCTCTTTCTGACCATCATTGTAAACATCCTTCTCCGTATCTTTCCCCGATAGCTCATGGCTAGCCATTACTTTGATTACCCTCTTCCCACTCACCTTGTCGCCCAGACCCCGCAACAGCCTAGAGACCGGGCTCGCCTTCTGGCCCTGAGGCGAGGTGATGGCTCCCTAGAACATCGGCTCTTTCACCAGCTAGGAGATTGCCTTCACCCAGGAGACGTGCTGGTGGCCAACGACAGCCGCGTGATTCCGGCTCGCCTTTGGGGACGAAAAGAGGATACGGGGGGACGGGTGGAAATGCTGCTTTTGCGCTCCCTGGACGATGCTTGCTGGGAGGCCCTGGCCCGCCCCGCCCGTCGTCTGCGAGCCGGGATGCGAATCGTCCTGGAGCCTCCTCCTGGCAGAGGGCCTCCGGGTTCGGGAGACGATACCTGGGTGGAGGTGTTGGAAGGGCGGGGGGAAGGCATCGTGATTCTGCGCTTCCCTGACAAAGACCCGACAGAGAAATGGGGCGCTATCCCGTTGCCCCCCTACATCCACCAACCCCTATCAGACCCAGAGCAGTACCAGACGGTCTACGCCCGGGCCAGGGGAAGCGTGGCCGCCCCCACCGCCGGTCTCCACTTCACCCTCTCCTTGATGAAAGACCTGGAGAAGAGGGGCATCCCGATTCTCTTCGTTACCTTGCACGTGGGCCAGGACACCTTCCGTCCCGTGGCCAGGGATGGTCACCATCTGCACCAAGAATGGTGCTCTCTAAGCCCTGAGGTAGCCCACCACCTTACCCAGGCGAGACTGGAGAAAAGGCGCATCGTAGCGGTGGGTACAACCACAGTGCGGGTGCTGGAAGAGGCGGGGCGACGCAGCGGCTGGGAAGCGGGTAAAGAGCATCAGCCCCTTCACCCCTTCGATGGCTGGGCCGACCTCTTCATCCAGCCCGGGTATGCCTTTAAGGTGGTGGACGGCCTTATCACCAACTTCCACCTCCCCCGCTCCACGCCCCTCCTCCTGACCGCCGCCTTCGCCGGCGAAGACTACCTCCAGCGCGCCTACCTGGAGGCTATAGAAAGGGGCTACCGCTTTTACTCCTTAGGGGATGCCATGCTGATCGTGTAGCTTTTATGCGTAAATAGTGGTGACAGAAAAAGAGTTTATCCCGTTCCAGGCAGTTCCTTTGCCCGAAGATGGGACAGGGGAAACCCGAGGTAAAGCCTTATCTCACCTCTATCAGGTCCTTTGGGATTCCTACGGCCCCCAGCACTGGTGGCCGGCCAAGGAGCCCTTTGAGGTCATGGTGGGGGCCATCCTCACCCAGTCGGCGGCCTGGGGCAACGTGGAGAAGGGCATTGGCAACCTGGCGGCGGCGGGGGCCCTCAGCCCCGCGGCCATAAAGCAACTCCCCCTGGAAAAGCTTGCCCAGCTCATCTACCCCTGTGGCTACTATAACGCCAAGGCCCACAAGCTGAAAGCCCTGGCGCAGCGCCTGGGAGATGGCTATGGGGACAAACTGGACGACCTCTTCCGCCTCTCCCTGGATTCCCTGCGCCGTGAGCTTCTTTCCATCCACGGCATCGGCCAGGAGACGGCAGACTCCATCATCCTCTACGCTGCCCACAAACCCATCTTCGTCATCGATGCCTATACCCGGCGCATTCTCCAGCGCCTGGGCTTAGCGCCCCCCAAGGAGGACTATACCTCATACCAGGCCCTGTTTATGGAGAACCTGTCCCACGACGTATCTCTGTTCAACGAGTATCACGCCCTTCTGGTGCGCCATGGAAAGGACACCTGCCGCAAAGTGCCCCTGTGCTCCGGGTGCTCTTTGAGACACCAGTGCCCCTATGGCCTCCAGATACTGTCTGGGACGGCTACGGCTCCGGCATCAGGGGAGAGCCGGCCTCCTGCCAGGCACTGAGGCCCCCCGCCACCACCTCCCACTTCTCCCTTTGTCGTCAGGACTGGCCCATCTCTGGCTCTGTGGGATAGGCAGCGTTCATCCAGGCCCGAAGCCCTCCCACCAGGGCGGCTGCGGAATAACCATTCTGCGCTAAAATATGTGCCGCACGGGCACTAGTAAACTCATTGGGTCATGTTCAATAGGTAATGACCTGTGCCTGTTTAGGAATGCGATGCATCTCATCCCTGAGCTGGGCGAAGGGAATGGAAATAGCCCCTCTTATCCGACGCCTCTCGTAGCTCTCAGCGCGGCGCACATCCAAGATAACTATGTTGTCGTCGGAATCCAGCCTGGCTTTGGCCTCCTCAGGGGTACTGCGGGGAACTTTATCCGTTGTCCAGAGCACCTAAATTGGCCCTCCTTCTGCAAGAGGCTCTTTATAAGAAAGCCCTTCGATACTACACTTGTCTAAAACCTATGGGTTAACGATAGGCCCGGGCCGCGGCAAACCCACCTCTTCCCGGGTTCTGGTACAGGTGTCTATTATGGCGTAAACATAGCACTTGGTGGCCCGATACATGAGATCGATGTCACAGGCCTCACCATAAGAACGTCGGCCGGAGGGTTCTCTGATGCTGCCGTGGGGGCCCAGGCGGGCCGTGGGAATACCCCAACGGCGAGTGACGTTGGTATCGCTGGAGCCGCTCCTCCCCAACACGTTGACGTGCTTCTTGCCTTCCACGTGCTCCCAGGCCCTTATGACAGATTGAACGATCCAATTATTAGGGTCGGTCATGGAGCCGGGGTCAGAAAGGTACATATCCCAGTCACACTCCAGCCCAGGGTTGGTGCCCTTGATGCGTTGGATGGCCTCTCCAAACTCGCGCTTAACCTCCATGAGCTCATCCCGAGGGTTGGTGCGCACATCCATATAGATGTTGCAGATGCCCGGTATCATCCCCGGCTTGTAGGGCCATCCTGCCTCGATAGCGCCAATAGCCATCTGGGGCTGGGTGAGGCCTTTGTGGTGCCGCTTGGTATACCCCTGGCCCCACTCCTCCAGGCCGTTTATCACCTTGGTGGCCTCCACGATGGCGTTTCTGTAAATATCGCCGCCCTTGGTACCCACGTATCCCATAACACCTTTGATCTGCACCTTGAACCAGCACAGCCCAGAGTCCTCCCAGATAACCTGGTAGCCGGGCTCCACGTTAATGGCATAGTCGGATCGAATACCGTGGAGGAGCATGAACTCGCAGCCGATGCCTTCCCCCATGTAGTGGCGACCCATATAGGAGCGAACAGCCCCTTGAACCTGGCACTTCTCGATCTCTCCGGACACCAGGGTGGCCATAGCCGTGCCCTTCAAGGGGATACCAGCCCTCTTCACCGCCTCAACCGCCATCACCGAACAGGCGTCGGGGCCTTTCATATTCCCCGCCCCCAGGCCCCGGATGTTGCCATCCTCCAAATAGGCCTCGGACTTCAGGTCCCGGCGTTGGGGTCCGGTGAGGGGATAGTCCTCCTCCGCCACCCCCGTCCACGAGGTATCCATGTGGCCATTGAAGAGGAGGTCGGGGCCCTCGCCGCTGCCTCGTATCATACCGATGGCGTTCCCCCGCCGCTCTTCTATGTGCTGGTAGAAAGCCTCCAGCCCCACACCATTCATGTAATCCACCATAAACCGGGCCAGGTCTGCTTCCTCGCCCGTGCGACTAGGGATATTGACCATGTCCATGGCCAGGCGCGTCAGGCGCTCCCGGTCTATCTGGGCCCAGGCCTTCTCCAGCCACTCCCTTTGCTGGGCAGATAGAGGCACGGGCTTGACCAGGACACTTTCTTGCTCGGGGCTCATAAAGCAACTCCTTTCTAATTAAATAGAATAGAACTGAACAGTCCCGCTCTGGGAAATCGGATGGATAGTAACATCCTACGGTCCCTGTGTCAAGAAGAGTTGGGATGAAATTGACGGCCTTAGGAGAAGGTGCTATATTCTCAGTATATTGGCAAGTAGACCGGTCAGCTCCCCGGGGCTGGCCGGTAGTTATCTTAGTTACCATTTCTCTCTTGAGCCGAGGGACGGAGAGGAGGTTGCGGTGGGCATAGTCATAGCATTGGCAGGCAAGGGGGGGACGGGGAAGACCACCCTGGCAGCCATCATTATCGGCCTTTTGGCTCGAAAGGGTACGGTGCTGGGAGTGGATGGGGATCCCAATACCAACCTTCCGGCTGCCCTGGGGGTGGAGGTGGAGGAGACGGTGGGGGACGTTCGTGAGGAGATGCTGAACCGCATCCGGAAGGGCAGCTTCGACGCCAGCGTGCCCAAGCAAGACTATCTGGAGGTACGCATCAACCAGGCCCTGGTGGAAACACCCGGCTTTGATGTCATCGCTATGGGCAGGCCGGAGGGCAAGGGCTGCTACTGCGCCGCCAACAATATGCTCCGTCTCTGCCTGGAGCGTCTGGTGAATAGCTATGACTATGTGGTCATCGACAACGAGGCGGGCATGGAGCACCTTAGCCGTCAGCGATCGGGGGATATCGACCTCCTCCTGCTGGTCTCCGACCCCTCTCTGAGGGGGCTCACCGCTGCCCGGCGCATAAAAGAGTTGGTAGGGGAGCTGGGCATCAGGGTGGGGCGGGTGGCCCTAATTATCAATCGGGTGCGCCGGAGGTTATCGCCGGAGATGATGGAGCAAGCCAACTCCCTGGAGCTGATTGCTATCCTGGAGGAGGAGGAAGAGATTGCGCGGCGGGACGAGGAAGGAACCCCCCTTATACCCCTACCCCTGGATTCCCCCCTCCAGGCTGCTATAGAAGATATTCTTCTTCGCCTGGGGCTAACGAAGGCGAAGGTATCCGCGGGAGAAGGCACTGGTGGGTCAGGCCAGGAGCGCTCCCGCTAAAAAAGTTCAGAGGCGCTATAATCGCCTGGCGCCCCTGTATGACCTGGTGGAGTGGCCCTTAGAATGGCTGGCCTTTAGCTCCTGGCGTCAGGAGCAGTGGCGGCGGGTGGGGGGTGGCCTCGTCCTGGAAGTGGGGGTAGGTACGGGGAAGAACTTCAGCCATTACCCTTCCCAGGCCAGGGTGGTGGCCATCGATCTGAGCCCACAGATGCTGCAGCAGGCCAAGGAGAGGCGGCACCGGGAAGGGATGGCGGTAGACCTGCTGCTTATGGATGCTGAGCATCTGGCCCTGGCCGATGGCATCTTCGATGCAGTGGCCGCTTCTTTTGTCTTTTGCTCCGTGGCCGATCCCGTTCTTGGCCTGGCTGAGGTGAAGCGAGTTTGCCGGCCAAAGGGCACCATCGTTCTATTGGAACATGTGCGGAGCTCCCATCTCCTTATAGGGTGGCTCCAGGACCTGCTCAATCCCTTGATGAAATTTACTTTTGGCGACAATATAAATCGGGATACCGTTGTCAGGGTAAGAGAAAGCGTGCCCGAAGTGGCGGTCACCGTCATGGGTCCTTTAGTTCGGCTTATCGAAGGGCGACGGGGTAGGGAAGACGCCCCATGATTATTACCCTGACCTTAAACCCAGCCATAGACCACACCGTGGTTGTGGACAGTCTGGTTCTGGGGGATACCAACCGGGTTACCCAGAGTCGCACTGACCCCGGGGGCAAAGGTATCAACGTTTCCCGGGTCATTCACACCCTGGGGCACGAGAGCCTGGCCTTGGGCTTCGTGGCCGGAGGCCTAGGAAGGTTTATCGAGCATGACCTGAAAGAGCAGGGCATCTTCGAGGACTTCATTCATGTGCCCGGGCAGACGCGCACTAACATCACTGTCATCCACGCCGACAGCAATATCCGCACCGCCATCAATGAGCGGGGGCCGGAGATCGCCTCCCAGCACGTCGCCGGCCTGCACCGGCGCATCAAGAAGTACCTGAGGCCAGGGAACTGGCTGGTGGTGGGAGGGAGTATCCCCCCCCCCATCCCCCCCTCCATCTACGCCGATATCGTTCTTTACGCCAAGAATAGGAAGAGCTACGTCGTCTTGGACGCCGACGGCGAAGCGTTGTCCCAGGGATTGACAGCCAAGCCATACCTGGTTAAACCCAATCGGCGAGAGCTCCAGAGGCTGCTGAAAAGGGAGCTAAGGACGTTGGATGACATTCTCAAAGGGGCGGAGGAGGTGCACGACAACGGCATTCCGGTGGTGGTGGTGTCTCTGGGGGAGGAGGGGGCCATCGCCATCAGCGACCAGGGCCGGTGGCGAGCAATACCCCCTAAAGTGGAGGGGGCCAGTCCGGCCGGAAGTGGTGACGCCCTGGTGGCGGGGATGGTGCTGGTACTGAACCAGGGAGGCTCTCTGGTGGAGGGCCTTCGCCTGGGGACGGCGGCCGCCGCCGCCACCTGCCTTATCCCCGGGACTCAGCTATGCCGTAGACAAGACGTGGAAAGACTCTTCCCCCAGGTGCAGGTCTATTCCTTATAGTCCTTTGGACTCTTACTGGTTACAGACAGATGGTAGCTAAGGCGATTCTGATCCTCTTTGTGGGCGGCAGCGGGGGCAGTCCGGTGGAAGAGATGCTCCTTGAAGCCCAGGGAGCCATAGTCAGGGATATCCTTGAGCAGGCTGTAGAGACGGACGCCTTTCACGGCTTCATACTGGTCACCAACCAGCCGGCCATGGCCCAGGGGCTACCGCCCGGGACGGAGGTTGAGATAGACCCGGGAGGGGCGCCCTTCCACCTGGGGCAGCGTCTGCGGGAGGTTATTGAAAAATACCATGTAGAGCGCCCCTTCTACATGGGGGGCGGCGGCCTCCCCCTACTGGGAACCCAAGGCCTGGCGGAGGTCGCCCAGCAACTGGGCAAGGCAGAAAACACGGTCATTACTAACAACCTCTACTCCGCAGACCTGGTGGCATTCACCCCTGGCTCCGCTTTGAGCACCATCCCTCTTCCCCAGCGGGACAACCCTTTGGCCTTCCTCCTCAGCCGCCAGGGGGGGCTCAAGGATGTCTCCTTACCTCGCAATGCCGCCACTCAACTGGACGTAGATACCCCCACCGACCTTCTCATCCTCAGCCTCCATCCCGGGACGGGGCCGCACTTGAGGACCTTCCTGGATCAGGCGGCTTTAGACACAACACCTCTCCGCCGGGCCATGGCCTCCTTCACCGACCCCCTGGGGCAGGTGGTGGTGGCAGGGCGAGTGGGAAGCCACCTCTGGGCCTACCTGGAGAAGGAAACTGCCTGCCGGGTGCGCTTTTTTTCTGAGGAGCGGGGGATGGGGGCAGAGGGCCGTGAGGAGCGGGGCGAGGTGCGCTCCCTCCTGGGATTCTACCTTCAGCAGGTGGGTACCGCCGCCTTCTTCCGAACCCTGGCCCAACTGGGAGACGCCGTCTTCATAGATAGCCGGGTCGTCTTTGGACATCTGGGCCTTCATCCTTCCGGCCCCGACCGCTACTACTCTGACCTGGGCCAGGTCCGCGAAATAAAAGACCCTATGGTGCGAGAGTTCACGGAGGGCGCCCTGGAGGCTCCATTGCCCGTAGTTCTGGGGGGGCACTCTCTGGTCTCCGGCGGCCTCTGGGCCTTGGTGGAGGCCGCCTGGTTGGAGGAGGATAGAAAACGGTTGACGGGGGGTGGCTGACCAAGCGGGGGGAAGACCCTACTGAAGCTACCCAACCCTTTTAGGTCAAGGGTTGGTCCACCTCGTCTTTCCCTTCCCTTCAGTGGGAGGCATAAATAAACTGTCTTTGAGACCGTTTAATCCGCCATAGGCGGACGAGGGGGCGAAGCCCCGTTGATGGGGGGTCTGGGGGATGGTCGAAAAGCGTTGCTCAACGCCCTCTATCTTTCCCTCTTTGCGACGGAAACGTCTCTGCGGTATAATCCACCCAGGATGCCGAACCTGTACATAGTCATCGTCAGCTACAATGTAGCTTCCCTACTTAGGCAGTGTCTTATTTCCTTATATCAGAGCCGGGGGGTGGCTCCAGAGGTTTGGGTGGTGGACAACGCCTCCCAGGATGGAAGCGCCGCCATGGTAAGGGAAGAGTTCCCCCAGACCCACCTCATCGAGAGCGCTACCAACCGGGGATACGCCTGGGCCAACAACCTGGCCCTGATGGAGCTACCTCCCCACCCCTCGTCCTACATCCTTCTTCTCAACCCGGATACCATCCTGCCGCCCTATGCTTTGTACGATATGTGGCACTTCATGGAGACCAACCCCCAAGTGGGAATCCTGGGGCCAAAGCTGGTGCGCCCCGACGGTAGCCTGGACCTGGCCTGCCGCCGCAGTTTCCCTTCCCCCGCCGTATCCTTCTACAGGATGCTGGGCCTGAGCAAAAGGTTTCCCCAGAGCCGACGCTTCGCCCGCTACAATCTCACTTACCTGAACCCGGACCAGACGGCGGCGGTGGACTCTGTGGTGGGTGCATGTATGATGGTTCGTGGGGAGGCCATCCGCCAGGTGGGTTTTCTGGACGAAAGCTTCTTTCTCTACGGCGAGGACCTGGACTGGGCCTTCCGTATCAAGGCTAAGGGATGGAAGGTGGTCTACTATCCGAAAGTGACAGTGATCCACTATAAAGGGGAGAGCAGCCGCCGCCACCGCCTGAGGGCCACCTGGGAGTTCTACCGGGCGATGCATATTTTCTACCGTAAGCACTACGCCCGAAGCACCTTTTTCCTTCTGGGGTGGCTTATCGTCGCCGCCATCTACGGACGCGGAGCGATGGCTTATCTGGCGAGCCTGTTGCGTCCCCCTCGCCTCTGGCAGGGAGGTTGATCTAGCATGGCCCGGAGTTCCCCTCCTCCTGATGGCACAGATGGCAGTGCCCTGAGATGGTCTATAGAACACAGAGGCATGCAATACCCCGGCCAGTTGGTAGTGGCCGACGCCTGGCATCCTCAATTAGGGGACATCCAGGAGAAGGATACCCACTTCCGTCTCGTGCTTTTAACCCAGCCCCAGGATATCTTGCCCCAGGATATTGCTGACCCTCGGGTGATCCTCTATATCCCTTGCGCCTCAGGAACACTGGCTGCGGCTCCCCAGCGGGCCATGGGTAAGGCGGCCGCCCCGTATCGGCTACCCGTTGCCGGGACGAAGGGGCTGCCCCTGCCGCCAAGGTGGAAACACCTCCTGGGGCGGCTGCGGGAGGGGCATATCGTCGCCGGGGGCGGCTCTACTCTTCAATTGTGGCCGACGCAAATAGAGGGAACGCACCTGGCCCACCTCTTGGCTCAGGCGCTGGATGGTGCCCACCATCAGGTGCTAGTGGACACTTCATCCTTCCCCCGGCCTTTTTCTTCTCCAGACGCGGAGCAGCTCTTTCGCGCCCTCCTGGCCCGAGAAATACCCCTTTCTGTGGAGTTGGAAGGCTTTGCCCTTGGTTTGGGGTTGACCACCCCCCTTCATCCCCAAGCCTTCGATCCTGCCCGGTGCCCCGTATTTCCCATCTTGGAGGAGAAGCTGATACGGGAGGGGGGTGTTCTCCCCCTGGGGCCGCTGTATCGGGAACTGGCCTGCCATTACGGGCTGACCTGTCCAGCCATCTCCCTTTTCCTTCTGGCCTTTGTCGCCTACGGCCATCCGTCCACGGAGCTTCGGGGCGGACGCGCCGGAGAAAAAAGGCTCAATCAGCATCAGGTATCACGCTACTCCTGGATGGACTGCCTGGAGGACAGCTTTCAATGGGTATGTTACAGCAGCCCCCTTTTGTGGCGTACCATGCAGCCTTTTATCGCCGTTGTTTTGCCTGACCTCACGTCCTTCTCCAGCGAGGAGGAGATAGCGCATGAAGAAGAGCGATTTCATCATGCCCTCTCGGAGCTAAGGGAGACCTCACTCCAGGTTGGAGAGGTAGTGGGCCATCTTCCCTGGGGAGAGATGGATAGGGCCGTTCTGAAACGAATAAGTGAGCTGGCGGCCAGCCCCTCCAGCCTCCGTTTCTATATAGAAGCCAAGGAGATGTATCCTTCGCCCCAGGGCTTGGCCGAGGATGTGGCCCGGGTGCGCCGCTGGCACAAGATAGCTCCCTTCGTCCGAGAGGCGGGTAAGGCGAGGGCCTACCTGGAAGAGGCGGTGGTGGATGAGAAAGATGAGGAGCTATATCTGGATAAGGCGTCGCTCCTGGGGCAGTTGACCCTGGCCAACTTGGAGGCCAATCCCCATTTATGGCCCAGCCTGGATAGTCTCTTTCAGTGGTTTCGGGCCCGATACAGTGAGGCATATCAGCGACACCACCGTCACTACCATCAGGAACAGGCCGTCCTTAACCGCGCTTTGGCGGCGGCCCAGGGATTGGTCGCCGCCCTGAAGCATCTGAACTCGGTGGTTGAGTTGGGAGCGCCTCTGGCGGAATCTGCCCTGGCCAGCTATGAATCTTTGGGCGTTCCGGTGTGTCCCATCCCACTCCCCGACCTACAGCGAAGCGCTCTCTGTGGGCACTGTCATCTGACATTGACGGATAGTGTGCCCCGAGAGCGGGTGACCAACCTTTTGGAAGAGATTGAGGCAGCCCTGAGACAACAACAACGGCGCCTCAGCCGCCAGATTGCGCATCATATTCTGGCTTACCGCGGCCAGGGCGACAGGGAACGTTTCTTGCAGGTGGCTCAGGCCACCGACATATCGGGGCTGGTAGAGATCATGGACGAGGAACTGGCAGCCTTTCTGAGGAAGCTTTTCAAAGAGGCATCTTCTTTCCCCCCCTCAGCACCGACGGAGGAAGAGAGCCATGGCTAAGGAGAGTCGGGCCGGGAAGGGTCAGGGGTGGGTCTCCCTGGCCCTCTTAGCCAACGATGTCATATTCACCAACCTCTCTCTTCTGGCGGCTTACTATTTGCGCTTTTCTGCCGGGCTGGTGTCCTATCAAGTCTACCATCGAGTGGATGACTATCTCCTCCTTTTTATAGTGGAGACCCTTCTCTTTCCCGGTGTTTTCTTCCTTCGTGGGGCGTACCGCTTTCAGCGGGGACAGTCGCGCATGGACGAGCTCCAGCAGGTCTTCGTCTCCGTTTCCATCGCCACTGTCCTTACCCTGGCGTCTAGCGCCTTTTTGTCCCGCGACTTTGCCTATTCCCGAGCTGTTCTCACCGGGGCTTGGGCCCTGGCGGTGTTTTTTATCTGGACCGGTCGCACGGTTTGGATCTGGGTGCAAGGTTTCTTGCTCGCCCGGGGCGTTATGCAGGATAGGGTGCTCGTGGTAGGCACTGGAGAGGCAGCCCAGGGCATAATCCACCGCATACGCCAGGCGCCGGCTCTGGGGCATCGCGGTGTCGGCTTTGTGGGCCCAGAGGGTGCCCCGGCTACTAGCGACGACCTGCCGGTTATAGGAAGCTGGCGACAGATTGGAGCCATCATAAAGAACAATCCCGTAGATGAGGTCATCATCGCCGAGCCGTCCCTGTCCCGGGAGGAGCTATTGGACATCATTGCCCAATGTCAGGGTGCCCACGTAAGCATCCGGGTCGTGCCCGACATTTTCCAGATCATGTCAACGGCGGCCACTATAGGAGACCTAAACGGCCTGCCCATGGTTACCGTGCGGGACATCGCCCTACGGGGCTGGAACCTGTCCCTAAAGCGAGCCATGGACATGGTTTTCAGCGCCGCCGTTCTTGTCCTGGCCTCCCCGCTGATGCTCGGCATCTCCCTTCTCATCAAGCTCACCTCCCCTCAGGGTCCGGTGTTCTACGTCCAAGAGCGGGTGGGGTTGGATGGGAAGTCCTTCAAGGTTATCAAATTTCGCTCCATGCGGCCCGATGCGGAGAGGGAGACGGGCCCGGTTTGGGCCACCAAAAGGGACCCCCGCGTGACGCCCTTGGGGGCGGTGTTGCGCCGTTTCTCCCTGGACGAGTTGCCCCAGTTTGTTAACGTTCTGATGGGGGAGATGAGCGTGGTGGGGCCGCGGCCCGAGCGCCCCCATTTTGTTCAACAGTTCAGCCGCCAGGTACCCCGCTATCTGGAGCGGCATCGGGAAAAGGCAGGGCTCACTGGCTGGGCGCAGATTCACGGGCTGCGGGGCGATGTCAGCATCGAGGAGCGCACCTCATACGACCTGTGGTATGTGGAAAACTGGACTCCCTGGCTGGACATCAAGATAATGCTGCGCACCATAGTGGCCCTTTTCCGGGGCCAAAACGCTTATTGATAGGACGGATAACTCAAATGAAAGAGACCAGGCACGACAAAAGGTTGGCGCACCTTTGGGCCATTTTCATATCCCTCTCCCTGGCAGCGGCGTTGACCCTGACGAAGGGAGCCGTGGCGGCGCCGGAGGGGGGCGTCTCTGCCCTGGTCACCGCCACCCCCATAACCTCCGTGTTCCGGCCCACCGTCACGGTGACTCCAGTGGGAGGCACTGTACCTCTGCCCCAGGAGGTGAGGGGAGCGGTGGTGGATCGCCAGGGGAGAGGCGTCACCGGGGCACTGGTGAGGGTGTCCTCTCCTGGTTGGTACGCTGACACCCCCTCCGGAGGGGGTGGGGGCTTCGTCTTTACCCTGGGAAAAGGCGAGTTCAGCATTCAACTGACGGACCGTCCCAGCGAGCCGGCTTTCATCGTAGTCACCGGAGATACCAGGATCTACGTAGAGTTTCGAGAGATTCTGCTCAGCGAGCCCACCGCCACCCCTACCCCCACCCCCAGCGCTACCCCCACACCCCATCCCACCCTTACTCCGGAGTCCACCCCCCCCCCGTCCCCCTCCTCACCCCTACTCCCCTCCCCCCGTTGACCCCTCCCCCGGACTATGGCCCGCCGGTGCGCATTGACATACCCACCCCCGCCACTACGGCCACCCCCACCCTCGGCCCGTCGCTTCTCTCCTTTCCGGAGATCTCCCTGGACTTTCTGGTGACTCCCTTACTGGCCGGAATTGGAGTGGCCGCTTTCGTCTTTGTTGTTGGTCTAGGGATCTTTTTGCTTCGCCGTTAGCAAGCAAACATGAAACTGATTGTGGGCCTGGGCAACCCCGGCCAGGAGTATGCCCGCCACCGCCACAACGTGGGCTTTCAATGCCTCAACCTTCTGTCCAAAGCCTGCCTCATTTCCATAAAGCAAAGCCAGTCTAAAGCGCGAGTGGGCATGGGCCAGATGGCGGGGCAGCCCCTGCTTCTGGCCCAGCCCCAGACATACATGAACCGGAGCGGCGAAGCGGTACGCCTCCTGGCGGCCCGTCACCATCTTCCCCCACCCGACATCATCGTCCTCCACGACGACCTGGACCTGCCCCTGGGGCGGATACGGATTCGGCCTGGGGGCGGGTCGGGAGGCCACAAAGGGGTCGCCTCCATCATCGCCGCCCTGGGGAGTCAGGACTTTATTCGGGTTCGGGTGGGCATCAGCCGCCCGCCCGAGGAGATGGCCACCGAGGACTACGTCCTCAGCCCTTTCGCCCCAGAGGAGGAAGCGGTGATGGGGGAGGTGAGGGAGCGGGTGGTTCAGGCCCTCCTCTGCCTCCTCGATGAGGGGCTGGAGGCGGCCATGAACCGCTACAACACCTGAGGGTCGAGAGTTGGGGCGTCTTTGTATGGCCTCACAACATACACACTAATCTTCACATTAGTATGTAGGGTGGGGGGAACCCACCTTCACTTTTTGTGGTGGGTTTCGTTTCACTTCACTCACCCTACGACTCTGTCATTCCGAGGCCTCGACCCGCAAACACAGTGAAGCGGAAGAGGCCGTGGGAATCCGTAACCCCAGGTGCGTTGTGACGGATTGCCACGCCCTTCTGCGGAAGGGCTCGCAATGACATGTTTGGTGTAGCGGAGGCGAAGAATCTCGGTTAGCACGCCGATTTATGAGACTGGTACTATCCCTCACCAGCCGGACGCCGCAGCAAATTCTCGGCCTCATCGGCGGTGACGCCCAGGATTGAGGCGACGGCAGCGGGTATGTCCGCGTCGCCACTCGCCATCCACAGCCGGGCCAGGCTGCTCAGGACAATACCGGCGTCGTGGGAATCTTTGTAGTCTACGTATGTCTTTAGCGCCGTCAGGAAGTAGTCACGGGCCTGCGGCCACCGCCGCTGCTCCTGGGCCACCATGCCCAACTGGTGGTAGGTGGAGGCCTGAGAGTAGCGGTCCTGGAACTCGATCTTGATTGCCAGGGCCTGCTGGTAGTACCCCTCCGCCTGCGGCCACCGCCGCTGCTCCTGGGCCGCCATGCCCAACTGGTGGTAGGTGGAGGCCTGTTCGTAGCGGTCCTGGAACTCGATCTCGATTGCCAGGGCCTGCTGGTAGTACCCCTCCGCCTGCGGCCACCGGCGCTGCTCCTGGGCCACCACGCCCAACTGGTGGTAGGTGGAGGCCTGGGAGTAGCGGTCCTGGAACTCGATGAAGATTGCCAGGGCCTGCTGGTAGTACCCCTCCGCCTGCGGCCACCGGCGCTGCCCCTGGGCTACCCTGCCCAACTGGTGGTAGGTGACGGCCTGGGAGTAGCGGTCCTGGAACTCGATTTTGATTGCCAGGGCCTGCTGGTAGTACCCCTCCGCCTGCGGCCACCGCCGCTGCTCCTGGGCCACTATGCCCAACTGGTGGTAGATGGAGGCGCTTCTGAGGGCTTTTTCCCTCTCTTCAAAGATGTTCAGGTCCATGTGTAGAGACAAGGCCTTCTGGTACGATGCCTCAGCAGCAGGGTACTGTTTGAGGAGAAGCTGGCGTTTTGCAACGTTGATGAGGACGGCGACAAACTCAACGCCCAGGGGCCCGACCAGGCTTTCCGCCGCATGGCCCTCCAGGCGGCGCAAGACGCTCTCACCCAGCTCCAGGCCCCGCCGCTGGTCCTGGATGGCGTCGAGATAGAGGGACAGTACCTGGTAGGGACCGCTAATGGAGACCTGCGCCTCCAGGGCCAAGCCCATGGCAGTGGCCATGTTTTCGTACTCCAGGCTTGCCAGCATCTGGCCCATCTGCCTTTGCTCCGGCTCCTTGGACTGGAGCGCCACCGCAATGGCGACGCCCAGTTCCTCATAGTGCTGGCGGAAGGCAGTCTCCACGCCCCGCCGCACCTCGGCCTGTTCCGGCGCGTTCAGGCGACTGCGCAGGAAGTAGGGCAAGGTGGGCTGCAAACGCAAGAAGCCCGGCACCTCAGGGTGTGGACTGAGCAGCCCCCAGTTGGCCGCCGCCTGTAGCACTTCCTGCCAGCGCTCATAGGGCAGATGGGCCAAAGCCGGCTGCTGCCGTAGCTGGGCGGTGTACTGCTCCAGGACGCGCACGTTGATAACCGACGTGAAGGGAGCCAGGCATGTGAGCAGCCCCTGCGCCTCCGGGGAGAGGTTGCTGTGGGAGTACTCGATGCAGCGTAGGATGCTCTCGTTCTTCTTCTCCGTGTCACCCTTGTCCAGGGCCACGTCCCCCGCCTCCAGCGCCGCCAGCACCTCCTCCGGCCTCTGACGGGCCAGGTTGTCCAGCACCACCTCGATCGGTAGGGGGTAACCGTCCAGCAGCTTGAGCAGTCTCTGAAAACCCTGGTCGCTGCGATAGCGTGTCGCCCCGTAACGGTCCAGTATGCGGTCGGCCAGGGTTGAGGCCGCTTCGGGGTCGAGGCCAGGTAGCTCGTACACGTTGTCGCCAAAGGTCCCCTGGGCCAGCCAGTCTTCGCCGCCCCGCGAGCCCAGCAGCACCAGCGTCTTGCCTCCCACCATCTGGGCCAGGAAGCGGCGTAGCGCCTCCCGTTCCTCCGGGGGCAGAATGTTCTTTATGGCGAGGTAGGTTCCGGTAATGGATTCCAGATTGTCCAGGATAACCAGGTGGCGCTGGGACCGCAGGAGCTGAGACAGATGCTCTTGCTGGGCCTTGAGGCTG
Source organism: Chloroflexota bacterium (assembly GCA_016183425.1). Classification (GTDB taxonomy): domain Bacteria; phylum Chloroflexota; class Dehalococcoidia; order JACPEP01; family JACPEP01; genus JACPEP01. The sequence continues at coordinate 3,017 of JACPEP010000001.1, read as the reverse complement.
AGAGGTTGGAATTGCGCATACTCCACCCGGCTGAGCAGTTTCTGGGCAATGGTTACCAGGATTTGCTGGAGGCTCCAGGGCCTCTCATCGTAGCCAAAGTAGAAGACCTGGTCAACAAAGTGGGTAGTCTGCCACCAGAAGCCCAGGTGGTGCAGGAGGGTCGTCTTGCCGGCCCCACCCATGCCCCTTATGAGCAGCATGTTGCGGCGAGAAAGCAGGCGCTTCTCGATCTCCAGAATATCCAGGTCGCGACCCACGAAGCCATAAGCCGGCTCGGTAGGCCGGTAGCGCTCCGCACGGCGCTCGTAGTAGCGGGCGTGCTCCTCCGGCGTAAAGTCGCGCACCTCCAGGCGCATCTCCTGGTTCTGATACACCACCGGCAGCAACCAGTCTTCCAGGTCAATGACCTGGTCGAAGTAAGCGCGGCGCCCCCTCTGGTTGTAGAGCTCCAACCGGGCACGGCGAATGGCAGTGGATAGGTCAAGGCCCGAAAAGAGCTGCTCATAAAGCCGCCCCATCATCAGCTCGGCAGCGGTAACGGTGACCGAGTACCCCATGGCCAGCGCAACCTGCACCCCCGACTGCATCAGGCGGCTCCCCAGGCTGGTCTCTGCCACCCCTACCTGCTTGCCCGACTGGCACGCATTGAGCACGACTATGGGCACCTGGTGGGAGATCAGCAGGTCGGCCAGCTTGCTGGCCTCTACCGGGTGCGCCTGCCCTTCCTTCTTTCCCTCGAACAAGAGGAAGGCTTTCGAGCCCTCGTACTCCCCGCTGTCGCCGGGGTCATGGGGGCCCTGGTACAGGTAGTGGTCGGTCTCATACCCCTTCATGATTTGTGGGTGGGTCAGCAGGCCACCGTGAACATCGAAGTGGATGACGTGGTAGAAGCCGCTGCCATGGCGGTCTCTAATCGATTCAAGGTGGTTGACCAGCTCCTCGTATGTGCCGGGGCGCAGTATCTCAATGTGTACCCGCACCTTCGCCTGACTGAGACTCTCTACTAGCGGCCGGGAAATAGTGCGATAGCTCACGTCCCCCCTCCCTTTTGGCCGGGCCGTGACGATGAGGAGGTTGATGGTGGGCCAGGGCCGCACCCTCGCCCGCACTGGCTGGGTCGTGACGTTTCTGCGCACCATCGGCGCCTCCAGAACGAGAGGGCGGGGCAGCGAGGGGTCCCTCAGAGCCTCCCAGTGATAGCTGTGGAACTCAGGTGAGCCGACGATCTCGAAATGCAGGCTGTCCAGACCAGCCTGTAGCGCTTGCTGGTAGCGGGAGTAGGCATCACGGTCGGCGAAAACCTGTTCGAACAGCGCCTCGCCATAGCGCTTGATGCTCGCGGCAGCGGCCTGTGCCTCCACCTGTCTCACGAAGGGGAGGTGCAGGTGTTCCTCGAAGTACCATTCCACCAGCTCCTCCTCCTCTGGGGAGAAGGGGTTTGTGACGCTGGCTGGGTATCTGATTTCCTCGCGGTCGAAGCTGACGGCGGCATTGGAACCATCCGCTGCCTCCACCTGCTCACGGATACTGATCACGGTCACGGCTCTGCTCCTCGACGGTTATCACGGCGATCAAGCAGCTTTCACATAATATATCACTTTCATCATCTCGGTGCGCTTGCGGACTCCCCCTTTGGCCAAAACACGCTTTACGAGATCGTAGATAGCGTCGCTGGCTATGACCATTTATGACCTGAAACTTGCCCTCTTCCCAGGGGTGGGGGCGCACAGTCAGAGGCTCATACCTGCCTGTTCGATCGATATGCCTGCGCAGCTTCTTAAGCGTCCCCGCATCCATAAAATTGCTGTTCTCTGGATGCGCTACGAGGAGAGCGACAGGGATATCCTGAAGCGTCATTTGGCCCTTCTGCAAAGGTTCAGCCTCCATTGTCAAACAGGCTTTGTTGCACATTGGGGACGGACTGCCCCGGCCAGGTACCGCTGATGTTGCAAGTGCCGTAGCCAATATCCGTGTTCATACAGGCACAAATGGATAGTTCTATAGAGTATTCTTTGCTCAGGCATCTAAGGCGCGCAAAGATTTCCTCCCTTGTGGTGCGGGGCAAGGCAGTGATGGACGAGCGCTCGGCACGGGGGCTACTAGACGCTTCGCATCCGTGTACAATGCGAGAAGCCTTTGCAGAACCTCCTTGTCGCAAACATTCCGCTTGAGGGATTCTACAACACTTGGCCTGAGGAAAAGGGCGCTGGCTGCGGCACACTTGACCCCGCTTTAGCAAGGGCAGAGAAAAGATGTCTGAGGGCATCGTCAGTGTCGGTGACACCGGGCAGAACAGGAATAAGCCTGGCCTCTGTAGGTATGCCACCAGCGATTAGCTCTGTTATCTGGTTAAGTCGCACCCTGGGACTGGCGGCATTGGGCTCGAACATGCGCTGGACGCCTTCGTCAAGGGTAATGATCCCTATCTGCGCCCTGACATTATCTGCGTGGTCGAGGAGAAGGCTCATGGTTTCATCCGGGATATGCCCCTTGCTCAGAAAGGCCACGCCGATGCCTCGGGTCAATAGAAGCTCCAGAATATGGTAGCCCAGCGCCAACACTTCAGGCACAGGTTGGAAAAGATCGCTGGAAGGACTAAAATACACCGCCCGGGGCTTCGTCCGCTTGTGAGCAAGCTTCTCCTTTATCTTCTCCAGGGTGTTCCGGTAAAGAACAACCTTGTCTTCCCCGGGATAGATGGTATACCCGCGGGCATAGCAGTAGAGGCAACTATGGGCGCAGCCGGCGGTTAGATTGACGGTGGGCAGGTGCGACAGGCAAGCCAGGCTTGAGGGCGTGAGCACGGCTGACCTGCGGTCGGCAGGTATGACTGTTACCATATTCATTATTCATTACCCGGATTAGCAAAAGTTTAACTGGCTCCCCGACGAGGATTCGAACCTCGAACCTAGCGGTTAACAGCCGCCCGCTCTACCGTTGAGCTATCGGGGAGTGATTACCCGAGGATAAATGCGGCGGAGATTACAACCAGGAAAATAAAGAGCCACCCCGCTGTG
>JACPEP010000021.1 GCA_016183425.1 Chloroflexota bacterium | reverse complement strand
TATCACCAACCGAAAGGAGGCGGCGACTCTCCTCCGGTAACATTTCTAAATGAGTGAACAACTCCCCTTCGGTAACATTCTTATGTGAGTTGACACGGTATGTTGCTGCCCTGCCAAACAGCGAACAGCCCATGTAGTCGGGTGCGTCCCTAACCCCGACTACATGACCCCGTCGGCATCAGGGACGATGCCGACTACTACCGGAAAAAGTTGCGAAACATCCCCTATACCCCAGGCTTAAGCCTGGGGTATAGTTTTTGAGCTACTTGGCCGCGTCCACGATGCTCCGAATTACGCCATCTATTTCCTCGGGCAAGCCGCCCAGAGAAACTTCAGGGAACACCTGCCGCAACATTAGGGGACGCATCCCAACAATGAAGGTTCGGCCCTCTGCCACCCAAACGTTGATACGGCAGGGGAGACACAGGCTGAGGTTAATATCGGCAGCCAGAACCTGGCTGGAGTATTTAGCGTTTCAGACCTCCACAATCTTTAGCGGGCCTTGCTGAAACCCCTTCTCTGTTAGCAGGGCCTGGACATCGTGGACAGTCAAAACCCGAAAACCCTTGGCTTGCGACGCGCTGTGAACCGCCTCCACTGCCTCATCAAAGGATTTGTTCGTTTCCACAGCGTAGCCAACTTCAGACGGTTGCATGTCTCATCCCCCTTCGTTTGTTTCGTACCACGGAAGGACATAACCATACTATCAGCCGCGCCCAAGACGGACAAGGCCCAAACAAATAAGGGCAGCGCTCTTCCCCTAGATGGCCAGGTCCAGAAATATGGCCAAGAACAAGCCCATAAGGTAGACGCCAGAGTACTTGTAGTTCCGCCAAGCTATGCTCTTTGTGGTGTTGCAGCAAAGCTGGAGGTTGCCGAGAAGGAATAAAGCGCCCAGAAGGAGAGAAGCTACCAGGTATATGTGGTCAAAAAAGCGGTAGTAGTAGAGGAGCAGGGAGGCGACAAAAAAGAGTGTCGTGCAAACCATGATGCTCCAGGCAGTCTTTTTCTCTCCCACCACCACAGGCAACATGGGAATGTTCGCCCTCTCGTAGTCCTGGCGGTGAACCAGAGCAAAGCTCCAGAAATGAGAGGGCGTCCACAGAAACACAATGGCAGCCAGAAGGATGGCCAGCAGGGAGAGCTGGTTGCTGACGGCATACCACCCCGCCAGGGCAGCGCAACTACCCGCCAGCCCACCCACCACGATGTTCCACTTGGTACGACGTTTCAGCCATAGGGTGTACACCACCACGTACACGAAGGCTCCAGCAAGGGTATAAAAAGCCACATAAAGGTTGAGACGCAGCGAGAAAGGAAGCGATAAGGCTATCAGGAGAACGCCGAGGCCTAGAACACGACGGGGGTAGCCCACTCGGCCCGAGGGAAGGGGGCGGCGACGGGTGCGGTCCATCACCCCGTCTATATCCCTATCCAGGTAATGGTTCAAAACGGTAGCTCCCGCCGAGGCCAATCCCCCCGCCACCACCAAAAGCAATACACGCTCCCCTATAGGCAGGCCTCCCCCCGCCACTGTTGCCGTGGCCAAGGCCACGAATACCAGCAAGGCCACTATCTTCAGCTTAAGAAGAGAAATGTAGTCCTTCAACTGAGCCCTTCTCCCCCCTCAAGGAGGTGCTAGACCACAGTTCACCGTGTCCCTTTAGTGGACAGGCCACATCCGACTTAGAAAGCAACCAGCCGACAAAGTAAAAAAGGGCGAACCAAAGAAGGAAGACAATACTAGTACAAGTGTGCCTGTAGTTCCTGTCTCTTCCTTCCTCTATCCATATCAGCCATTGTACAACTCCCTCCCTCCCTTATCCAGCGCTTTTTAGCTAAATTCCTTACCAAAAAGAAAGGGTGGCCACGGCGATGAGCACAAAAGATGAGAAGTGACGGAAAATATAGTAAAATAGAAGTTAGTCTCTTTATGCTATTAAGACTGGAGTGTAGATGAAGGAAATTCTAATTTACGGGCGGGGGGGGCAGGGAAACGTGGCGGCGGCGGAGATACTAGCTACGGCAGCTTTCGAGGACGGCCAGTTTGTTCAGGCCTTTCCTGCCTTTGGTGCCGAGCGCATGGGAGCTCCAGTGCGGGCCTTCGTCCGCATCCATGACCAGAAAATTAGAACCCGCAGCCAGGTCACCAATCCCGATATCCTCATCATCCAGGATGAAACGCTGCTGGGGAACGCCAAGGTCATGGGCAGCGTCAAAAAGGAGGGCGTTATCATCGCCAACTCCGCCAAAAAGGCAGCGGAGTTGGGTTTGAGGGATTCCGCCACTTTGTGGACGGTGCCCGCGCGGCAGATAGCTTTGGAGGCCATTGGCACGCCTATCGTGAATGTGGTCATGCTGGGCGCCTTCTGCGCCGTTACAGGGCTGGTAAGCCTGGAAGCCGTTAAGAGGTGCGCCATGGCACGCTTTGCCGGAGCCGTGGGGGAAAAGAACGCCCAGGCGGCGCAACAGGCCTACGATTGGATCAAGAAGGAGAGGGAATGAAGCTGACGATAGGTCTGGTCACCTCGCCCGGCACCAGTCGGGCCAACAAAACAGGCGACTGGCGGGTGAGACGGCCCGTGTTCCTGCACAAAACCTGCACCGGTTGCCTGCTCTGTCAGCTCTGCTGCCCGGAAGGCGTAGTCTATGGTGAGGCTAAGACCTTCGACTGCGACTTCGATTACTGTAAGGGCTGCGGCATCTGCGCCCAGGTCTGCCCAGTCCACGATATCGAAATGGAACTAGAGGGAGAATAAATGGTCGTTTTGTCCCAGAAAAGCGCTTCTCTCCTCCATATGGAGGTGCTGGAGGGATCCCGAGCCGTGGCAGAGGTGGTCAAGAGGTGCCGTCCCCACGTCATCTCCGCCTACCCCATCACTCCCCAGACCCACATTGTGGAGAACCTGGCTCAGATGGTGGCCGACGGCGAGTTGGCGTCGGAGTTCGTCAACGTAGAGAGCGAGCACTCCGCTGCCTCGGTATGTTTAGGGGCCGCGGCCACCGGTGCCCGCACCTACACCGCCACCAGCTCCCAAGGCCTCGCCCTAATGAGCGAGGTGCTGTACAATATCGCGGGCCTCCGTCTCCCGGTGGTCCTCACCTGCGCCAACCGAACCCTATCCGCTCCCCTTAGCATATGGAACGACCATCAAGATTCTCTCATGGTAAGAGATGCGGGGGTGATTCAGCTCTTCGCCGAGGACTGCCAGGAGGCCGCCGACATGCACATCCAGGCCTACAAGCTGGCGGAGGACCATCGGGTGCTATTGCCGGTGATGGTAGCCATGGACGGCTTTATTCTTACCCACACCTTTGAGCCCGTGACCATTCCCACTCAGGAGGAAGTGGATGCCTTCCTGCCCCCGTACCAGCCCCTTCACTACCTTACACCAAAAGCCCCCCTGAGCATGGGGACCTGGTGCGAGCCAGACAAATTCCTGGAGGTCAAGTACATGATGCATCAGGCCATGGAGGTGGCCTTGACCCTCATTCCGCAGATAGCCGAGGATTTTCGACGCCACTTTGGTCGTTACAGCGGCGGCCTCATCGAGGAGTACCGCATGGATGACGCCCAAACGGCTTTCGTGGCCATGGGCTCCCTAGTGACCACTATAAAGGACACCGTGGACGAGCTAAGGGAAGAGGGGCACCGGGTGGGCTTGGTGAAAATAAGGGCCTACCGCCCCTTCCCCACCCAGGCGGTCGCCCGCGCCCTAGAAGGCGTGGAAAGGGTGGCTGTGATAGAGAAGGCCATCTCCATAGGCGGGGTGGGCATCCTGGCAGCAGACATCAAATCCGCCCTCTACGGCCGAGAGCGGCCCATGGTGGGCACCTTCATCGCCGGCCTGGGCGGCCGGGATGTGACCAAGGATTCCCTTAGATGGATTATGGAGCGCCTAGAGGAAGGGGCCACTCTCCAGGAGTTTGTGGACCTAAATCTTAGCCTTATTGGAGATGATGAAGGATGAATACGCCCCTTGACCGAGCCGAGCCTCTGATAGCTCCCGGCCATAGCGCCTGCGTCGGCTGCGGCGAGGTACTGGGGGCCCGCCTATGCCTGGATGCCGCGGGCAAAGACGTCATCGTCACCGGAGCCACGGGCTGCCTGGAGATAACCACCTCCCGCTATCCGGAATCATCCTGGAGGGTGCCCTGGATTCACTCCCTCTTTGAGAACACGGCGGCGGTGGCCGCCGGCATCGAGGCGGCGTTGAAGGCCCTGGGACGCCAGGATGAGGCTAAGGTCATCGCCCATGGTGGCGACGGCGCCACCGCCGATATCGGCCTTCAAGCCCTAAGCGGCATGTTAGAGCGGGGCCACGACGTCCTCTACATCTGCTTCGACAACGAGGCCTATATGAACACCGGCGTCCAACGGAGCAGCCTGACGCCGGTGGGGGCCAGAACCATGACCACCCCTCCCGGCCGCCAGTCCTGGGGAGAGGTCATTCCCAAGAAGAATATGCCCGCCATCGTCGCCGCCCATGGAGTTCCTTACGTGGCCGTGGCCTCCGTGGGTTATCCCCAGGATCTACAAAAGAAGATGAAAAAAGCCCTGGCAGTTAGGGGGCCCAAGTATCTTCAGGTACATGTCCCCTGCCCGCTGGGCTGGGCCTTCGACACCTCTCTGACCATCAAGCTGGCTCAACTGGCCGTCCAGACCGCCCTCTACCCTCTTTACGAGTTGGAAAACGGGACCGTTACCGAAGTGAGAAAGGTGGGGCGACGCCTCCCTGTAGAAGAATATCTCAAACCCCAGGGCCGCTTCCGCCACCTTCTCCGCCCCGGGGCGGAGAAGGAGTTGGCCCTTATCCAGGCCCTGGCCGACGCCAATGCCCAGCGCTTCGGCTACCCGCCCCTCAGCTCTGTAACAGTCAACAAATAGGAATATCTTCCCGGATCTAACCCAGGGGGTTTGCTCTCGTCAGTGGAGCAAACCCCTTTCAATTGTGCCCCGACTGTGGAAAAATAGACGAGGCACAATATCCAGAATTTTATTGGCCACCGCCCTGGGGAGTAGGGCCCTACCTTATGGTTTAATTGTTATACCCGAAAAGGGGCAGGCTTCGTTGTCATTCTGAGCCGTAGCGCAGCGAAGGCGAAGAATCTCTCTAAGCACATTGAGATCCTTCTCCCCGCCAGAGGCGGAGATCAGAATGACAGGATGTCACCATATTCTGTTGACGACCATGAGGTAGGAGTGTAGAGAGGTTTTTGAAGTGGCTCAACAGAGGGGGGCGCTATGAGCTTCAGAGTGGAAAGAGATTCTCTGGGGGAAAGACAGGTGCCGGCGGAGGTCTATTACGGCATCCAGTCCCTGAGGGCCACGGAAAACTACCCCATCAGCGGCCAAAGACTCCATCCTTACATGAATCGGGCCGCGGCCTACGTGAAAAAAGCCGCCGCCCTGACCAACATGGCCCTGGAGGCGTTGGATGAAAGGCTGGGCCAGGCCATCGTGGCCGCCGCCGATGAGGTGCTAGCGGGGCGCTGGCAGGACCAGTTTGTGGTGGACGCCTTTATGTCCGGCGCCGGCGTCTCCTACCACATGAACGTCAACGAGGTTCTGGCCAACCGAGCCATCGAGCTGCTGGGCGGCCAGAAGGGAGACTACTCTCTGATCCACCCCAACGACCACGTGAACCTGGGCCAGTCCACCAACGACGTCTTCCCCACCGCCGCCCGCCTGGCGGCCCTATTTTTGATCTCCGAGCTTCTCCCTGTCATAGAAGAGGCAGAGCGGGCCTTTCGGGAAAAGGCCGACCAGTTCGACGCCATCATCAAATCAGGGCGAACTCATATGCAGGATGCGGTGCCCATCCGTCTAGGGCAGGAGTTTGGCGCCTACGCCACCACCATCGCCCGCAACGGAGACCGCATCAGGAAGGCTGCCGAAAGCCTCCATGAGTTGAACCTGGGGGGCACGGCCGTAGGCACTGGCCTCAACGCCCACCCTCGTTATCGGGAGAAGGTGGTGACACAGCTATCCCAGCTTACCGGCCTCCCCCTCTGTAGTGCCCCGGACCTCATCGAAACCACCCAGAACCCCGATGCCTTGGCGGAAGTATCCTCCACCCTTCGCTTGCTGGCGGCCAACCTCCTGAAAATAAGCAACGACCTCATGCTCATGAGCTCCGGCCCCAGAACCGGTCTGGCGGAGATCCATCTTCCCGCCCTCCAGCCCGGATCCTCCATCATGCCGGGTAAGGTGAATCCAGTGATGCTGGAGATGCTAAATATGGTATGCTACCAGATCATGGGCAATGACCTTGTAGTGGCCATGGCCTGCCAGGGCGGACAACAGGAGCTGAACGTCTATATGCCAGTAATGACTCACAACCTCCTCCAGTCCCTGGAGATTATGAAAAACGCCCTGAAGGTCTTTGTTCATCGCTGCCTCAAGGGCATCGAGGCCGATGAAGAGCGATGCCGTCACTTCTTCGAGGAAAGCGTGGGCCTGGCCACCCTTCTCAGCCCCTATGTAGGTTATGCAAAGGCAGCCGAGATCGCCCAGGAGGCTTTGGTCAAGGGAAAAGGAGTCCGCTTGGTAATAATGGAAAAGGGTCTCCTCACCCCCCAGCAGCTAGAGGAGCTCTTCTCCCCCCAGAGGGTCACCAACCCCAGCCGACCCCAAAGGCAAGCCGGAAACTAGCAACGAAGGAGATTTTTCATGTCCGATACTAACATCGTTTCAGCCAGCGTGGATGTGGAGGCGGGGAAGAAATGGCTCATGGAGATGATCGACATCTCCAGCCCCACGGGAAGCGAAGCTGCCATGGGGCAGTATATGTTGGAGCGCTTCCGGGCCTTGGGATTGGAAACCAGAACACAAGAGGTGGAGGACAACCGTTTCAACGCCATCGGCATCCTGAAGGGCAGCGGCGGTGGCTCCTCCCTTATGTTCGACGCCCACATGGACACCTCCTTAACGGGAATGGATGAACACGACATCTCCGTGTTGGGGGAGATGCACCCCGGCTTTCGGGCCAAGGCCTTTATGGAGGACAACTTCATCCGAGGCCTGGGGGCGTGGAACATGAAGCACGCCCTGGCCTCCTACCTTATGGCGGTGGACGCTCTTGTTAAATCTCGAGTCCGCCTCAAGGGTGATGTAGTTATCGCCGCCGTGGTAGGGGAGATAGAGAAGACCCCGGTGGAGACGGTGACTCGACCCTATCAGGGCGCTTTATACCGAGGGGCGGGGCTGGGAACTCGCTACCTGGCCACCCACGGCGTGAGGACAGACTACGCCATAGTGGGCGAGTTGAACGACCTCCACATCACCGCCGCTCACCCTGGCTATTGCTGGTTTAAGATAAGCGTCCTGGGCCACTTCACCCGCACCACGGCCATCGAGCGGGGGGTGAACGCGGTGAAAAAGGCGGCCCGGGTCATCGACGCCCTGGACCTGTGGGGCCGCGCCTACACCCGCCGCGAGACGGAAGCGTATGCTAAAGAAACCGAGCAGCACCCTTACTACGTGGTGAAGCCCAACGTCAACATGGGAGCCATCGAGGGGGGCTGGCCCTACAAACCTACCTGGTCCACGGCCATCTGCAACCTTTACCTGGACGTGAGAACCATCCCCGGCAAAGACCCCATAGCAGTACAGCAGGAGGTGGAACAGGTACTGGAGGGAGTCAGTCAGAGAGACCCCCAGGTGAAAACGAGAGTGGAGATGTATATGTCCAATCCTGGCGGCAGGCTGGACGACCCTCAGTCCTACCTGGTCAAAGCGGCTGAGAAGGCCATCGCCCAGGTGAAGGGTAAGGAGCCGGGGCGGGTGCCCGAAGAGTTCGGCAGCTACTGGTGCGATATGAACATCCTCAACCGCCTGGGCATCCCCGCCATCACCGTAGGGCCCGGAAACGAGAGAGAGGCCCGCTTCGACGGTAAAGGGGAGTACGTGGCCGTCCAAGAGCTTCTAGACGCCGCCCAGGTCTACGCTTTGTGCGCCCAGGACATCTGCAACACCGCCCGGCCACAAATGTAGGCACGTGGTATTCGTCGCTGCCCTACTCACTTACATTCTCACCCTGTCTCCCGATGTGGTGGGCCACGATGGCGGCGAGTTTCAATTTGTTCCTTACGTTCTGGGCATCGCCCACCAGACGGGATACCCGCTCTTTACTCTGCTGGGCAATCTGTGGAGCCAACTGCCTTTAGGCAACGTGGCATACCGCATGAACCTCTTTTCCGCCCTATTCGCCGCTCTGGCGGTAGAACTCCAGTATCGCCTAGCCTATGGCATCACGGGACGGCGTGGCCCCAGCCTCATTGCTGCCCTGGCGCTGGGCACGGCTCCCCTCTTCTGGAAATGGTCAGTACAAGCGGGGGTTCGTTCCTCCACCCTGTTTCTCACCACCCTGACCTTCTATTGCGCCTGGCAGTGGCAACGCCACCACAAGGCCAGCAAAAGGGGAGAAAGGCTATGGTTCACCTTGTTCGCCTTCTCCCTGGGTCTCGGCTTGGCCCACCATCGCACCGCTGCCTTTGCTTTGCTCGGCGCTCCCATTTTTGTTCTCCTCGTGGATGCCGAAATGCTCCGTAGATGGCGATGGCTTTTAGGGGCAGGGGCCGTCTTTCCGATGCCCTTCCTCACCTACCTTTATCTACCGCTACGGGCCGGCATCGGAGCCCCTTTCGACCAGTTCCATCCCAATACCCTGAAGGGATTCATGGAGCTGGTTCTGGCTGGGGGCACGGCCTCCGCTTTGCTAACGGCGCCTCTGGCTCAATTCTTAGGGCGGGCGCTACTCCTCGGCCAAGAGCTGGGGGCACAATTGGGATGGCTGGGCCTGGTTTCCCTCCTTCCCGGAGCCTTCTGGCTATGGGGAAAGAATCGGCCACTGACGGTGTTCTTTTGCGTGTATGTCCTGCTCGACATTCTCTTTGTCCTGAGATGGAATACGGACCCCGGCGTCCTGAACATCCCTTATCTCATGCCAGTTCTGGCACCCCTCTCCCTCATGTCAGCGATGGCGGTGACGCTTCTCGTAGAGGCCAAATGGCGGCCTCGGCTAAGGGGCGCTCTTGTGCTGGGAGCGATGGCTTTCTACCTTGCGCCTCTCATCTGGGGTAGCCTCTCCACCTACGGCCAGATGCGGGAGATGGCGGTGAAGCCGCTGGATAGCTTTCGCCAGGAGCTTTCCTGGGGCCAACGAGCCCGACGGCTGAGCATGATGGGCTTCCCCGACATCGAGCCCAACGCCCTTCTGGTGGCCGAGTGGGAGCAGGCCACCGTGTTCTGGTATCTCCAATTGGTGGAGAGAGTCAACCCTGGAGTGGGCATTGTCTATCCCATCTCTGAGATTACCCCTCTTTTGAATGCTGGAGAAAACCGCCCCTTATATTCTGCCCAAGCCACACCCCTACTAGCAGGACAACGGCTGACTAACTTCGGTGCCCTGATCAAGATATTGCCTCTTGGGGAGACGTTTCAAGAGCCGTCCCAGGCGGCGGTAAACCTGCGTTATGGTGAGGAGCTTCTTCTGGAGGGCGTCACCATATGGCAAGCCGGTAGCCGGCGCGGAGCCGAGGCAGACCCCGCCGCCCAGGTGGTTTCCCTTTCCCTCTATTGGCAGGCCATGGGCACTCCCCAACGGGACTACTCGGTGTCGGTCCGCATAAAGGATGAAAATGGACATTTGGTGGCCCAGGAGGACAGCGGAAACCCGGTGCTAGGTCTGTATCCCACGAGCCGCTGGCCGGCGGGGGAGCGAGTAAGCGATTTCTACGAGCTCTCTTCCCCCAGGACAGGGTCAGGGCGACATCGCCTGGAGGTGATAGTCTACTATCAAGAGAATGGCCAGTTCCACAACCTGCCCGTGTACGGGCCTCAAAGCCAGTATCGGGGGGAAGTAGGTTCTATCCTCACCTGGCAGGGGTAAATAGAGTGTTGGTGTGCGCCAGGAACCTGAGAAAGACCTCGTTGCCCAGGAGTCGTCCCCGCTGCGTCAATTGAAGGCACCCCTTCTCCAGGGTAAGGAGGCCCAGGCCAGTCAGCTCTTCTATCTGAGGGCCGTAGAGGGCCGCCACCGCCACCCCAAAGCGACGGGCGAAAGCCCCCGCGTCCAGCCCCGTCCCCAGCCGCAACCCCAAAATAACGGTATCCGCCTGCTCCAGGATAGGCGAGAGCACCTCTATCTCCGCTGCCGCCCCTGGCTTATCTACAGTCCAGGGCGGGGACACCTTGTCTATGTACTCTTCGATAGACGCCGCATTGCCAAAACGGCGGGGTGAAAGGTAGGAGTGAGCCCCCGCTCCTAGCCCCAGGTAGGGCTGGTTTTGCCAGTAGGTGAGATTGTGTCGACCCTCATGGCCAGGGCGGGCCCAGTTGGAGAGCTCATAGTGAAGATAGCCAGACTGGCCTAGCCGTTCCTCCGCCAGGAGATACATATCCGCCGCCAGGTCGGGGTCAGGAGGCTCCAGCTCCCACTGGAGCACCTTTCTTTGCAGAGGCGTCCCCTCCTCCAGGGTGAGACAGTAGAGAGAGAGGTGGTCAGGCATCAGCTCCAAGGCTGTTTCCAGAGAGCGGCGCCAGGATTCCAGGCTCTGGCCCGGAATGCCGTAGATAAAATCCAGGTTGATAGAAGGGAAACCGCTCTCCCTGGCCCATCGGTAAGCCGTCAACGCCCGCTCCACGTCATGAATCCGGCCCAACACCTTCAGGAGGCCTCCGTCGAAGCTCTGCACCCCCAGGCTGATACGGTTCACCCCCAGGCGTCGCAGCCCATGAAGCAACTCTTTTGACACCGTCTCCGGGTTGGCCTCTACGGTTATCTCAGCGTCATCGGCCAGAGAAAAAGATCCCGCGCAGACATCCATAAGGCGCCCTACTTGCTCCGGGTCGAGAAGGGTAGGCGTCCCGCCGCCAAAATATATCGTTTTGACGCTGGGACGCTCCAGAAGGCAGCTCCACTCTCGTGCCTCCCCCGTCACCGCCTCCAGGTATCGGGGAATGAGCCTCTCCTGGCCGGGGTAGGAGTTAAAATCGCAATAGTGGCACTTGGCGCGGCAGAAGGGGATGTGAATGTAGAGGCTCAGCGAGAGAGACATGGGAATATCGCGGCGCTACTGGGCCCGGGGCACGCGCCAGGTGCGGGTGCGTGGGGGAGGGGACAGGCGACCCTTGGCCGCCAGGCCCAGAGCCTCCCGCCACGGCGACTCGGACTCCAACACCATCTGCTTCCTCAGCTCGATGACCTGATCCCGAAGCAAGGCCGCCTTCTCAAACTCCAGGGCCCGGGCCGCCGTTTTCATCTGGGACTCCAGGTCTTTGATGAGGCGCATAAGCTCGTCCTTGGGGACAGTCACTCCCACCTGGTACTCCGCCTTGGCCTCAGCCACCGCCCTTACCCGCTCTGTTATATCCCGGATGGCCTTTTTGATGCCCTGGGGGGCGATGCCGTGCTCCTCGTTGTAGGCTGTTTGGATCTGCCGCCGACGGTTGGTCTCCTCAATGGCCCGGGCCATGGATTGGGTGACAGTATCGGCGTACATGATGACGTGGCCCTCCACGTGGCGGGCCGCCCGGCCCATAGTCTGGATGAGAGACCACTGAGAGCGTAGATAGCCCTCCTTATCGGCGTCCAGGATGGCCACCAGGCTCACCTCGGGCAGGTCTAGCCCCTCCCGGAGAAGGTTTATGCCCACCACCACGTCGTACACCCCCAGGCGCAGGTCCCGGAGGATATCCACCCGTTCCAGGGTGTCGATCTCCGAGTGCAGATAATGGGTCTTGACCCCCATCTCTCGAAGGTAGTCGGCCAGGTCCTCGGCCAGGCGCTTGGTGAGGGTGGTGACCAAAGCCCGCTCCCCTTTATCCACCCGCAGGCGGATCTCGTAGATAAGGTCATCCATCTGCCCCTGGGTAGGCCGAACCTCCACCGAGGGGTCCACCAGCCCGGTAGGGCGGATTATCTGCTCCGCCACCTGCTGGCTGTGCTCATACTCGTAGGGGCCGGGGGTGGCGGAGACATAGACCACCTGATTGACACGCTCTTGGAACTCCGCAAAACTGAGGGGACGGTTGTCCAGGGCGGAGGGGAGGCGGAAGCCGTACTCCACCAGAGTCTCCTTGCGAGACATGTCGCCGCGGTACATGCCCCTGATCTGGGGGATGGCCATATGAGACTCGTCGATGAAAAGGAGATAGTCATCGGGGAAGTAGTCCAGTAGGATCCAGGGGGGGCTGCCAGGGGGCCGCCGCGCCAGGTGGCGGGAGTAGTTCTCTATTCCGGCGCAGTAGCCCGCCTCCCGCAGCATCTCCAGGTCGTAGTGGGTTCTGGCCTCCAGACGGGCCGCCTCCACCAGCTTGTCCTGGGCCTTGAGCTCCGCCAGGCGCGTCTTCAACTCCTCCTCCACATCCTGGATGGCCAACATCAGCTTCTCCTGAGAGGTGACCCAGTGCTTGGCGGGGTAGATGTCCACTTGCTCCCGCTCCGCCAGGAGCTCTCCCGTGAGGGGGTCTACCTCCGCGATGCGCTCGATCTCATCCCCCCAGAACTCGATGCGCAGGGCTATCTCCTCAGAGGAAGGCTGAATCTCCAGGGTATCGCCCCGTAGCCGGAAGCGGCCCCGACTGAAGTCGATATCGTTCCGCTCGTACTGCATGTCCACCAGGCCCCGGATGATCTTCTCCCGTTTTCGCCGCTCGCCCTTTTTCAGGGAGACCACGAAGCTTTGGTACTCCTCTGGAGAGCCCAGGCCGTAGATGCAGGACACCGAGGCCACGATAAGGACGTCCCTCCGCTCGAAGAGGGAGCGGGTGGCGGCGTGGCGCAGCTTGTCGATCTCCTCGTTGATGTCGGCGTCCTTCTCGATGTAGGTATCGGTGCGGGGGATGTAGGCCTCCGGCTGATAGTAGTCGTAGTAGGAGACGAAGTACTCCACAGCGCTATTGGGGAAGAACTCCTTAAACTCGGAGTAGAGCTGGGCGGCCAGGGTCTTATTGGGGGCGATGACCAGGGTAGGGCGCTGCACCCGCTCCACGATGTTGGCCATGGTGAAGGTCTTGCCGGAGCCGGTGACCCCCAGGAGGGTCTGGTGGCGATAGCCCTCTTCCAGCCCTTCCACCAGCTTGTCCACTGCCTGGGGCTGGTCGCCGGTGGGCTGGAAGTCAGAGACGATTTTGAAGTCAGGCATGGCTCATATCGTCAGGCAGCCACAACAACCTTGAAGACCACTTCCTCGTCTCTGGGGATGGGCTGATCATCGTCCCGGAGGACCTCAACATAGAGCTCGATGGCTTCCTTTACGTTTGTCAATGCTTCTTCTGGACTTTCCCCTTGAGAATAGCAGCCAGGGAGGGCAGGCACCTCTACCCAGAATCCCCCCTCTTCAGCCTTATGCAATATTACCGAATATTCCATTGTGTGGCCCCTTTATAAGAGCTCCTCAAACTCCTCAACCGAAATCTCCGCCTTTTCCAGGGCGTCCATCAAGAGCCCCACCTTAACTGTCCCCCTATGGAAGGGCAGGACGAGCATCCCCTTTGTTGCATGCTTCAAAACGTAGTGACTGCCCCTGACCCGTACCACCTGGTAGCCCAGCCGCTGGAAAGCCACCAAGGCCCGCTGAATACGAACGCTGCGGAGCCGCCGGCCCCCATCGCTCAAAGAGTGGCCTCCAAGAAAATCATATCATATCAGACTGGGGTTGGTCCCTTCGCCAGGCTTCGTCGTGAGCCTTCGGCGTGAGCTCAGTCGAACGCTCAGCCGAACGGTTCATGACAGGCGCCGGGGGGCCGGAAGTCAGAGACGATTTTGAAAAGAAGGCATGACAACTCGCGCCTACGCCAGTGACACCTCCGCTCCCTTCATAAGGCTGGACAGAGAGCTGAGGAGAAAGTTCTTTGCGTCCAGAATTTCCAGAAGGACTAGTTCCCCCGAAGGCGAGAAATGGACGATCAACTGGCCTGCCTCCTCCGCATAATCCACGGCCTGATCGCTAAGTTCGATAAGCAGGGCATCTACGTCTGGGCTGTACCTAATCTTTGTCATAGCGGCTTCTCCTACCTGGATAGAGGGTGATGACTAAGATGCTGTCCGGCTGCTCCTCCAAGACGACCCTCAAAACGTGGTCTGGATCCAGGGCCTTTTGGGCGATTTGGCGGCCCTGGTATCCCTCCATCACTTTATCTGGCTGGCTTACCACCTCTTGGACAAACTCCCATCTGACCTTAAGCCCGTGGGCTTCCAGCACCTTCATCTTCAGTATAGCATGATCACTGAACCGTATCGGCTTCATTAGGTAGCATCTTCCCGCCCCAGCTTATCCATCGCCTGGGGGTTGGTCCCTTCGCCAGGCTTCGTCGTGAGCCTTCGGCGTGAGCTCAGTCGAACGCTCAGCCGAACGGCTCAGGACAGGCGCCGGTGGACTGGAAGTCAGAGACGAACTGGAAGGCGGGCATTTACTAGACCAGTTCCTCTCTGGTTATGCCCAGGTCTTTCAAGATAGCAGACATAGTTCCTTTTGGGATGTCTTTGGCTTCGTGATAAGATATAGTGGTATATTTTCTGGTTTGGGGATGCCACCAGATTTCGTGTCTACCCTTTGCTGGTCTCCGAAATTCATAGCCCATTTTTCGTAGCTTCCTTACCAGCTCTCGATATTTCACGCTCTAGCCACCGATACAAGGATCTCTCCGTGGAGAACCTTTCCTGGCTTAGCTAGGACGACAATGTCCTCGGGAAGCGGTAGACCATCTTCCAATCGCAGTTCTATCAAGGAGCGGGCTACGTCCGCAAGGTTATCCAGGGCTTGGGCTATAGTTTCTCCTTCAGCATGACAGCCCGGCAGGGCCGAGCATAAGGCAAGAAAGCCACCCTCTTCTAGGGGTTGTATCTCCACCGAAAGTAAATAGGTACTCTGTTGCATGACTACCTCCGATAAGCAAGCCCCCCTTCCCTCAAAGAGGGGACTCTAAATAGATCATATCACACAGCCCACGCCTGGGGCTGTGCGTCGGTGGGCTGGAAGCTAAAGGCGATTTTGAGGTCAGGCATGGGCAACTCTACTTATGCCAGCGTGACCTCCGCCCCCTGCATAAGGCTGGAAAGGGAGCCGAGGAGAAACCTTTTTGCGTCCAGGATTTCCAGGAGGACCGGCTCCCCCGAAGGTGAGAAATGGACGATCAACGGGCCTGCCTCCTCCGCATAATCCACGGCCTGATCGCTAAGTTCGATAAGCAGGGATGCTGTCCGGCTGCTCCTCCAAGACGACCCTCAAAACGTGGTCTGGATCCAGGGCCTTTTGGGCGATTTGGCGGCCCTGGTATCCCTCCATCACTTTGTCTGGCTGGCTTACCACCTCTTGGACAAACTCCTGTCTTACCTTGAGCCCGTGGGCTTCCAGCACCTTTATCTTCAGTATAGCATGTTCACTGAACCGTATCGGCTTCATTTGGTAGCCTCTTTCCGCCCCGGCTTCGCTACCACCGGGGACTGGTCCCTTCGCCAGGCTTCGTCGTGATCTCAGCCAAACGGCTCAGGACAGGCGCCGGTGGGCTGGAAGTCAGAGACGAACTGGAAGGCGGGGATGGAAGCCCTTCGGGCTTGTTTTGGAAGCTGGGGGACACCCCCAGGCCCCCGTCAAGGGGGCTCTGCCCCCTTGAAACCCCCGTTATTAAACAGTCTCATATCTTGACTCATGCTTACGAAGACACTGTATGATAAAATCAGTGATTCGCAAGCGTTCCGCGTCTTCTATTTCTCCCCAACGCTCCTCATCTATTAGTTCAATCTCCCAGCCATATCTGACATCTTCGGCCGCCCAGTAATAGGTTTTGTCTTTATATTCGACAGTTCCACCTGCTAACCAGTCCTCGAATCGCTTGCGATAATAATGGCTATCTACTGTAACAACAACATTTTGGGCTTGGCCCATTTTACCCTCTGTTCATTAAATTCTTTCCCATCTGTCTCGGCGAGGGTGTTTTAACAAGCCTATTGTCCCAAGCTGTTGCAGAATCTGCCTGACTTTATCCTTGATATGTCTGTTCTCAGGATAGTAGCTTTCAAATTCCTTTTCGTAAACATACATATCGCTGGTTCTAAACTCACCATAGGGGACCCTTTCGTAAACCAATTTCTGCCAGCCGAAAAGCTCCGAGCCCGTGGGCACTACCTTGGGCAGACTTTTCTCTTTTTCCTTTAGTTCCCGGACTATAGCCCTAACCTTTTTGCCCTGCAGGGCAACGATGCTTTTTCTCTGAACCTGTCGATAGGCTGCTTCGTATTTTTCGATATAGTCTAGGTCGGGCGGGACTCGCTTTTGTTCAAATTTCAGCCTTGTGTAAAGGCCATAGATATCTGAAACGATTTCTTCTCGAAGATTCGCTTTGATTACTGCATTCACCTCCACATTGTCCCTCAAACCACCTCTGGTTAAGTTAGAAGACCCAACAGAAAAAACGACATTTTCATCGTCATTTAGCAAATACAGCTTGGGGTGGTAGACAGGCATGTCATTTGCCGAGTCATCGCTAAAGCAATAGCATCTTATGGGTAAACCACTGCTAGAAAGCCCCCACAGAGTTCTTAGAACACCTGGTTCTGTAATACGGAAATCCAAGCCTACCAGGAACTCCACTTCCCCACCCCTGTCCAAACACTCTCTCAAGCTCCGTTCTATCAAAGAGTAGCCAGATTGCTTCATGAAGGCGACGGCAATCTTGATACTTTTGGCTCGCTGAACAACGGGATTGAGCACATCTGCTAACTTAATGACTATATTGTCGGTAAACTGGACTTCCACCTCAGAACCTTATCTCTGCTTTAGAGTTCTACATCTAGCCTATTTACGCCTAATTTCCCCACTCAGCTATACCTCTCCTCTTTCCAGGGGTCGGCAGTGTTGGAGGGGCCTTTCATTACATCAGCAGGGCTTCTTTGGGCACCAGCTTATGCTCCACCGGGTCAACGGTGAGAAGAAAGGCCTCCAGGGTGTGAGCGCCGATGAGAGGTGGGGCTGCAACGGAGCCAAAGAGGCAGAGGATGGGGCGTTTTGTACCATTCAGTTCTGCCTCAGCCTGCCCAATAGGCCATCTCTCTGTTTGGCCATTGGCAAAGCGTACCGGGATTGAATCGAAGGGCGTGACCCCAATGCGGTCTAAGACGGGCCTGGGGATAGTGGTAAACATGGCCCCGGTGTCCACCATAGCCTCCAAAGTTTCCGAGGCGCCGGTAGGCCCTATCAGGGTAATACGATGAAAGAAGGTGCCCATCCTATCCCTCCATGACCCGCATCACCACTATTATAGCGCCGATGGCTCTTAGACACCAATGGACGCCAACTCTACCCGTATCTCTCCTCTTTCCAGGGGTCGGCGGTGCTTGGGTGCTCAGTTAAGTACGGCAGACAGCTTTGGCTTTACCTATAAGCCTCCCGACGGTGTCTAACGCGCATCACCCTCACCGCCTTCGCTCCATCATCAATCTCATAGAGAAATCCTGTGGTCGCCAAGCCTTATGCGCCAGTCGTTCTCGGATCCGGAGAGCTTGCGACAGCCTGAGGGCCTGGGATTCTCTGCGAGCCTTTTTATAGCCGTAATAATTTTCTGGAATCCCTCCGACTCAAGCCGCTTCAGGTCCCGTTCCGCAGCTCGTTCCAAATAGACCTCATACACTGGTGGAGTGCTCGGCGAGGAGCTCCTCCAACCTTCTGTACCTGAGGGGTTTCTTCCTCATTTGCTCTAAGAGCTTAAGGTCTTCTGCATCGTCGAGCCTTTCCAGAAGCTCCCGGTATTCCTCGATATCTAGGATCACCCCTGAAGGTTCTCCGTCCTCCACCACGATCCGCAAAGATTTCCTCTTAGCTCTGCTTGTCATGTCTCACCTCCACTGTGGTCATATCATAATCGAGCCCTATTATAACAAAGGGCCAGAGTGTGAGCCTTAAGCGTACCTTTCCTCCTTCCAGGGGTCAGCGGTGTTGGAGTAGCCCCGCTGCTCCCAGAAGCCCATCTCCTGCTCCGCCGTGAAACGCATGCCGCGCACCCATTTGACGCTCTTGTAGGCGTACCTGTGGGGCACTACCAGGCGCAGGGGGCCGCCGTGCTCCGGAGCCAAGTCACTCCCGTCGTGACGGTAGGCCAAGAGGACATCGTCTCGCAGGAGGTCCGCCAGGGGAAGGCTGGAGGAGTAGAGCTGGTGATCCCAGAGGGTGACGAAGCGAGCTTCGGGCTGAACCTGGGCCAACTCGTAGAGGGCCTTGAAGGCCACTCCCTCCCAGCGGTTGTCCAAGCGAGACCAGCCGGTGACGCAGTGGAAGTCGCTGACGCTGACGGTCCTGGGTAGGGCTTTGAGCTCCGCCCAGGAAAGACAGAGGGGACGGGCCACCAGCCCCTGGATGTGAAAATCCCAGGCCTCCGGGTCGAACTCCGAGGGACTCCCCAGGTGGAGGATGGGAAAGTTTTCCGTCACGTACTGACCGGGAGGGACGCGCTCTTTAGTCATGATACATCCCCGCTATTTCCGATAACCTCATTGTAGAAATCGTCCTTGTCCCATTTGCTCGGGACAGGACGCAGGGTAAAAATGGGTTCTAAGCCCTCACCCCCTTGGTCCCCCTCTCCCGCTACCGAGCGGGAGAGGGGGATATTCGAAGGATTTGGGGGACACCCCTTCGGCAGGCTCAGGGCAGGCTCCCAAACCCCTGCCAGGGGGCGTCGCCCCCTGGACCCCCATATTTTCATAGCAATGACAAAATACCACTGTATTTTGTTGATGACCATGATGGAGAGGGGGGAGAATTGAGAATCAGTGGGATACCCCCATTCGCCCGAGGCGGACCGTCTAAGGGGGCTTCGCCCCCCGAAACCCCCGTTATTAAACGGGCTCACGGCGTTGGCCCCGGTAAACTATCGGTAGTCTTCCCGCACCGGGCTGAAGATATCCAGCACGGTGCACGGCGCCTCCCGGGAGCGGGCGCGGTGGGCCACGCCGCCCGGAATGAGGTAACCGTCCCCCTCTTTGATCACCCTGGTCTCCCCATCGATGGTCATCTCCAGATCCCCCGCCAGCACCCTGCCCATCTGCTCATGGGGGTGAGAGTGAAGGGGCACCTGGGAGTGGGGAGCAAAGGCCACCAGGGACATGGTCATGCGCTCTCCGTGGATAAGATGGGCCGTCACACCGGGAGCCAGGGCCCGCTCCGCAACATGCTCCGGCTCCAGAAAGGGCATCCTCAGACCCCCGCCTGGAATTTGGACACCACCTCGTTGGGGAAATCGGCGTTGGTGTACACTCGCTGCACCTCGTCCAACTCATCCAGCTTGTCCAGGAGCCTCAGGGCGGTGAGGGCATCCTTTTCCGCCACCGGGATGGTGGCCTTGGGCACCATGGATAGCTCCACGGAGGAGACATGCACCTTATGCTTTTCCAGGGCCTGCCTCACCTTATCCAGGTCATGGGGCGGCGTGTACACCTCCAGTGCACTATCTTCGATGCGCACGTCCTCGGCCCCCAGGTCGATGGCCTCCAGGGCCAGCTCATCGGGGTCCCTGGCCGAGGCATCCAGGGTGATGATTCCTTTGGGCTCGAAGAGCCAGGCGACGCTGCCGCTCTCTCCCAGGCTGCCGCCGCTGCGGGTGAAGAGGTTGCGAATATCGGCCACGGTGCGGTTGCGGTTGTCGGTGAGCACCTGAAGTAGAATGGCGATGCCCCCCGGCCCGTAGCCCTCATAGGTTACCTCCACCAGGGATTCTGCCTCCAGCTCGCCGGTGCCCCGCCTGATGGCCCGCTCGATGTTATCCAGGGGCATGTTGCTCTCCCGGGCCTTCTGGATGGCCAGGCGGAGGCGGAAGTTGGCCTCCGGGTCGCCGCCCCCCTGACGGGCGGCGACGATTATCTCCCGCGCCAGCTTAGTGAAAACCTGGCCTCGCCGGACATCGGCGACGCCCTTTTGCCGCTTGATCTGGGCCCATTTGGAGTGTCCTGACATAGCTCACCCCCAGGGGTATTGTGGCATTCCAGGCGGGCAAAATCAAGATACCCTCACCCCCTCGGTCCCCCTCTCCCTGGAAGGGAGAGGGGGAGGAATGGTGAATCAGGGGGACAACCCCCTGTAACCCCTGCCAAAGGGGCTTTGCCCCTTTGGAAACCCCGCTGGAGACCAAGATTTTCCGTCTGCCCGTCATATTAAATAGTCAATCACCTTTAGGGCAACGACATTAATCAACAATCAACACCCTCAAGTTAGGGGGCTTGTTTACTAAGGCCCCCGGCTGATGGTCATTGATAAAATAAGTTGCCCAAGAGAGGACAGCCCAAGTAATAGGGGTTCGTCCCTGGCCCCGATTACGTGACCTCGTCGCGCTCGAAACGACCCCGACTACTGGTGGAGATAGGTGTCAACATATTTAGTCAACTTCCATAGGCCGGGGGCATGATAATCCCATGCTTATGGTCATTGATTAAATAAACCGACATCTAGCCCCACACAGTAGTGCTACATTCCTACCCCTGCCCTGAAGGATTCGTACGTAGCGGGCGCAGCATGCTGCGCCCCAACACCCCCCTAGGCCTGCCCTTCAGGGCGGCGGCTTATTTTGTTAAAGACCATTAGCTTGGGATGTGGGCAGTCCTGAGGGTATGACTACCGTCCGCCTATTTAAGGCGCGGACGGCACAGGATCTCCGATATACGCAGGTCGAAGAAGTCGAAGCTATTTACCGGCCGGAGGACCACCGCCGTATCGGCTCCCCTTCCCGTGCCGCTGATGGCGATGGCCTCTTCGTCGGTGCGCGCCAAGCCGGCGTCGGCGGCCATGCAGGCCACCTCACAGACCACCTTGATGCCGATGCCCACGATGCGCAGGGAGTTGGCGATGATGTCCTCCAGGGCCATGGTCTGGTGCTTGCGGCGCAGGGCGCGGCCGATGGCGATAAAGGGGCTGGTGGAGGTAAGGATGACGCCCCCCAGCGCCTGGATTCGCTCTCGATGCTCGGGGAGAAGCTCTTGAGAGTTGGGCTCCTTGTAGCCGGTGAAGTGGGTGACCACGATGAGGCGGCGGCCGGCGAAGACCTCCGCCGCTCTGACGCCGGTGCTGCCCCGAGTGGTGGCCACGATGATGGTATTAATGCCCAACTCATCAGCCCGCGCCTTGGCGATGTGGAGGGTCGCCTCTGTGTTATCCTGACCTGCCTGAGGAAAGTGTACCGTAGTTGCCGTCTGCATCTTGCTCTCCTTCTGACCCTATGGTTGACCTCCATCATAACCAAAGAAGACCCCTCAGAAGAGAGGCCCTCTGGCTAAAAATATCTTCCCCCCGCCAAGGCGGGGGGAAGACACGGACTGTTCCTAAAACTCCCCACCGCCCGGAGGCATGGCCGGGGCGGGCTTTTTCTCCGGAATATCGGTAATAAGGGTTTCCGTGGTCAACACCATGGCGGCGATGGAGGCGGCGTTCTCCAGGGCAGAACGGGTGACCTTCACCGGGTCGATGATGCCCTTGGCTTTCATGTCCCCATATTCGCCCTTCTCGGCGTCGTAGCCCACGCCCTGGGGGCTTCGTTTCACCATGTCCACAATGACTGAGCCCTCCTCGCCGGCGTTGATGGCGATGCGTCTCAGGGGCTCTTCCAGGGCCCGTTTGAGAACGTTGACGCCCGTGCCCTCTTCTCCCTCCGCACCCACCTTGTCCAAGGCAGGCAGGGCGTTGATGAAGGCCACCCCACCGCCGGGGACGATGCCCTCCTCCACGGCCGCCCGGGTGGCGGAGAGAGCATCCTCCACACGATGCTTCTTCTCCTTCAGCTCCACCTCGGTGGGAGCGCCCACCTTGATGACAGCCACGCCCCCAGCCAGCTTGGCCATCCGCTCCTGGAGCTTCTCTCGGTCGAAGTCGGAGGTGGTCTCTTCCAACTGGACACGAAGCTGCTTAATGCGGTTTTGAATCTCGGTGTCAGAACCTTTGCCTTCGATGATGGTGGTCTCATCCTTATTGGATACCACCCGACGGGCACGGCCCAGGTCGGTAACGGTGGCCGAATCCAGTTTGCGCCCCATCTCTTCGGTGATAACCTTGCCGCCGGTGAGAATGGCCATATCCTCCAGCATGGCCTTGCGTCGGTCGCCGAAGCCGGGGGCCTTCACCGCCAGGCAGTTTATGGTGCCCCGCAGCTTGTTCACCACCAGGGTGGCCAGCGCCTCCCCATCCACATCCTCGGCGACGATGATCAGGTTACGAGTCATCTGAAGGATTTTCTCCAGGAGGGGCAGGATATCGGCCATAGCAGAGATCTTCTTATCGGTAATGAGGATGTGGGGCTCCTCAATGACGGCCTCCATGCGATCGGGGTTGGTGATGAAGTAGGGACTGACATAGCCTCGGTCGAAGTTCATCCCTTCCACGTACTCCGTCTCGAAGCGCAGCCCCTTGCCTTCCTCTACGGTGATCACCCCGTCCTTGCCCACCTTCTCCATAACGTCTGCGATGAGGTTGCCGATCTCGGGGTCGGCGGCGGAGATGCCCGCCACTTGAGCGATTTGCTCCCGGCTGGCGACGGCGGTGGCCATGGCCTTGAGCTCCTGAGCGATGGCCTGTACCCCCCTCTCGATGCCCCGCTTGAGGGCCATGGGACTGGCGCCAGCGGCCACGTTGCGTAGCCCCTCCTGGACGATGGCTTGCGCCAGGACAGCGGCGGTAGTGGTGCCGTCGCCAGCCACGTCGTTGGTCTTGGAGGCCACCTCCTTGGCCAGTTGGGCACCCATGTTCTCAAAGGGGTCCTGGAGATCTATCTCCTTGGCGATGGTCACCCCGTCGTTGGTAATGGTAGGGGTGCCCCACTTCTTGTCCAGAACCACATTGCGCCCCTTGGGGCCCAGGGTTATCTTCACCGCATCGGCCAGGGCATCGATGCCGTAACGGAGAGCGCGCCGCGCATCCTCGTCGAAGAGCAGTTGCTTTGCCATGATACCTCCTTCCTCAATAATGCGACTTCTTAGCTGAGTACCCAGAGAGTAAGAGACTCACACCATACCAATGAGCACGTTACTGCGTTAGCACTCCCTTCCTCAGAGTGCTAATGGGGCTATGATAGAGGAGACTGGAAAAGGGAGCAAGGCGGGTAGCGCATAGCCACAGGCATCATCAGGCTTTTTACACGTCTGTTCTTTCCGTTTTTCTTTTTTTCTCGCTAAATCGCCCTCCTGATGGCCCCCGAAGGCGGCGGTGAGGGAGGGGAGGCCGTTTATTGACGCCCCCGGCGAGGGCCTGATACCTGGTGCTTCGGCATAGGACGCCCCTAAACGATCTCCAGGACAATGATTGACAGCCCAACACGTTACCAGGTAGGATGGAACTATGAAAAGGTCCGCCAGAAAGGGCGTTCAGTGGCAGCGGGATGAGGTGCACGCCTTGCGACAGCACCTGGGGATGACCCAGCGGGAGATGGCGGAGGAGCTGGGAATCCGCCAGCAGACCATCAGCGATTGGGAGACGGGGGCTTATCGGCCCCGAGGGGCCTCGGCGACCCTCCTCTCCATGGTGGCAGAGAGGGCGGGGTTCCCCTACCAGGCGGGCGACGCCCCCACCACCCCCACCACCGAGAAGCAGCCTTCCTGACCGTCTCAAAAGGAGGCGTCAAAAAAGTCACCCCTTGACAGATACACGGAAACGTGTAAAAATGTTGTAGCGGGGGGGGCTGTTCTTTGCACTCAAGGCATGGGGGCCTCAAGATGGCTGTATTCCCTGGGGAACTCCACATCGGCTGCGGTGGCTTCCCGGTGACACGGGCCGAGTACTACCGCCATTTTTCAGCAGTGGAGGTGCGGCAGACCTTCTACAAACCCCCCACCCTGGCCACAGCCCAGCGGTGGCGTGATGCCATGTACAGTGTTGATACTCTGCGCCTCCAGGCCTTGATAGAGAGGCCGTGAGGTGTTTGTCTACACCCTACCCGACGCCGTCCTCCGCCACGTCGTGGCGGAGGACTTTCCCACCTCTGAGGCGGATCTGAGCCGCCTGTGGGGCCAGGGGGCCTTCACCCGCCGACGCCTTACCACCACCCATGGCCAGGGGTTGCAGGTAGTGTACCCCGGCCGCCGCAGTCGCCACGGCGGGCCCGACTTTCTGGATGCCGTCTTCACCACCGCCAGGGGTGAAACCCGGCGAGGAGACGTGGAGATTCACCTGCGCTCCCGAGACTGGCGGCAGCACGGCCATCACCGAGACCAAAAGTACAACAACGTTGCCCTCCACGTGGTGCTGTGGGACGAGGGGAGACACCCAACCCTCTTAGAGAGAGGCGGAGAAACCTGGGTGTTGTGCCTCTCCCACCAATGGCCGGCAGCCGCCGAAGACGCTTATAAGAGAATGCCCTGCCGTAGCGGGAGCCCAGAGCTACTGGGACATTGGCTGGAGGAGATGGGAGATGAGAGGCTGCGGGAGAAGGCAGAGGGCTACCAAGAGCTGGCAACCACGGTGGGGGAAGACCAGGCCCTGTATCAAGGCATCATGGAGGCCCTGGGTTATTCCCAAAACCGGATACCCTTCGCCCGGCTGGCCCAGGGCTTGCCCTGGGCGGATTTGGTGGCGATAGGTGAGGAAGGCGGTCTTCTGGCGCTTCAGGCGGCCCTCCTGGGCAGCGCCGGGCTGCTGCCCCACCAGAGGGGGAACAGCACCGCCTTAGATGAGTGGTGCCCGGGGCTACAGGCAGCCTGGACGGACTTAGGCCGGGAGGCGGTGGTATCAGTGGCGGATTGGTGCTTCGTTGGCCTACGGCCCCGGAACCTGCCCAGCCGTCGCTTGGCGGGCGCCAGCTACCTGGTTCACCGCCACCAGGGGCGAGGGCTAGCCCACATGGTGGCGGACCTTTTCCAAAGCCACTGGCCTAAGGGTTTGCCGCGCGCCTTGGAGGCAGCGTTGTCCGTGACAGCCCAGGGCTACTGGGCCAGTCATAGGGATTTGGGCCGCCCAGGGCCGGGGGACGGCACCCTCATCGGCCCGGGGCGAGCCCGAGATATAGTGGTAAACGTGGTGCTTCCCTTTTTCTGGTGCCGGGGCGGGGTAGCGGGAGAGCGGGCCCGGGAGATCTATCGCCGCTATCCCCGAATGGAGGAAAACCAGGTCACCCAGGATATGGCGGAGCGTCTGGGCCTGGAAAGGGGGGCCGTCAATTCGGCACGGCGCCAACAGGGACTCCTCTACCTACACAAGACCCACTGTCTCTCGGGCCACTGCCCCCGATGCCCCCGGCTGTCCCTATGAGGCGCCCAGGATGCGGGCCGCCTGGCGCGCCCACTCCGGATCTGCCAGCTGGGCCCTTCCCACTGCCACCAGGTCCACCTTTCCCTCTCGGATCACCCGGTCGGCGAACTCCGGCTCCCGGATGTTGCCCACCCCCACCACGGGCACGGAGACCACCTGCTTTATCTGGTGGGCGGCGGGGACGTAGAACCCCTGCTCTTTGAAGAAATCCCTTCCCGACCCCTCCAGCCCTCCGGTAACGTCCACCACGTCCACTCCGGCGGCCACCAGACGGGGGGCGACGTGCCGGCTCTCCTCCACCGTGAGGCCACCGGCCACCATGTCTATGACGCCCAGGCGGTAGAAAAGGGGGAAGGAAGGCCCTACCACCCGCCGCACTTCGGCCACCACCGCCAAGGGGAAGCGGAGGCGGCCCTCCCGGTCGCCTCCGTAAAGGTCGGGGCGCCGGTTGGTGTAGGGGGAAAGAAAGGAACACACCAAATAGCCGTGGCCACCGTGAACCTCCACGGCATCGAAGCCGGCGGCCACGGCCCGCCGGGCCGCCGTACCGAAAGCAGCCACCGCCGCCTGGATCTCGGCCTCCGTCATAGGGCGAGGTTGCTCCTGACTGCCCGGGGCCACCACATAGGAGGGTCCCACGGCTTGACAGCCGGTGATTCGCTGCGGGGCTTTGGAGCCGAAGTGATTGAGCTGGATGCCCACGGGCACCCCCCACTGATGGACGACGTCCACCAAGTTCCTAAGGCCGAAGATGAGCTTATCATCGTATATGCCCAGGTGGGCATCGGAGCCGCGACCCTCTTTTACGATATAGCTGGCCTCCACCATGATGAAGCCCACCCCGGCCCGAGCCCGGGCCTCGTAGTGCCTCAGATGCTTTTCGGTAACCTCCCCCTCCGGGGTGGCCATATTATTGGCCATGGGAGGCATGACAATGCGGTTCTTAAGGGTGATCCCTTTGACGGTGATGGGGTCCAAAAGACCGGACATATGGCTTCTCCTTTCAATACGCTACGGGAGAGGTAGATTAGGCATGACGTCGGCATCCCAAGGGGCAAGGTCGCCCTGGATGAGGTGATAGTAGCCGGCGGCGGCTACCATAGCGGCGTTGTCGGTACAGAGGCGAGAGGTGGGGAAGTGAACGGGGAGGGGCGAGTCCCGTATAATTCGTTGGCGCAGGAGCTGGTTAGCGGCCACTCCTCCTGCCAGCAGTATGCTTCGGGCCCCCTCTTGGGCAGCGGCGCCCAGGGTCTTGGCCACCAGAACGTCCACCACCGCCTCCTGGAAGGAAGCCGCCACATCCTCCCGTCGATAAGGCGGCTCCTGGAGGGTGAGATGGAGGACAGCCGTTTTCAGGCCGCTGAAGCTGAAATCCGGGCTGCCCCTCAGCCAGGGGCGGGGAAGGGGGACCGCCGTCGCCTCTCCCTTCAGCGCCGCTTCTTGAATGGCAGGGCCACCGGGGTAGCCCAGGCCCAGGAGGCGGGCCACCTTATCAAAGGCCTCGCCCGCCGCATCGTCTCGACTCCGCCCCAGAAAGCGGTAGCGCCGATGCTCCTCCATAACCAGCAGTAGGCTGTGGCCCCCGGAGACGATGAGGCAAAGGACGGGGAAGAGGGGTGGGGGCGAGGCCGAATCAGGAGGCACCTCCGCCGTCAGCCAACCGGCGTAGAGGTGGGCCTCCAAATGGTTGATAGCCAGAAGGGGAAGACTCCAAGCCCAGGCCAGGGCCTTGGCCAGGTTGACGCCCACCAGGAGGGAACCGGCCAACCCCGGCCCCACCGTAACGGCCACTCCGGCCAGGTCCGCCCGGGAGACGCCGGCCTCCGCCAGCGCCCTCTTCACCACGGGCAGGATGGCCAGAAGGTGCTGTCGAGAGGCCACCTCGGGCACCACTCCACCATAAACGGCGTGGAGGGGAATCTGGGAGGCCACCACGTTGGAGAGAATCTGGGCACCGTCGGCCACCACCGCCGCTGCCGTCTCGTCACAGGAGGTCTCAATGCCCAGAAGCCTCACCTTTAGCCTCCCGCCAGCGCCTCTCGGGGCAGCGGTGCAACATATAGGGCATTGGCTATGGCAAAGTAAAGGGTGCCCCCTTTCTCGTCCACCAAAAGGGCGGCGGGGAGGAGGGAGAGGGGAAACTGAGCCCGAAATTCCCCCTCTTTGGTGAAAACCACCACCCGTCGGTTGCCTCCATCCAAAACGTAGAGGTACTTGGTATCGGCGGAAGCGAAGAGGCGGGTGGGATAAGAGAGGGGCTTGTCCAGCCCGCGCTGAGGAAAATCCTGCCTCACCTCTCCGCTGAACTTGATCACCTGCCCGTCTCCCGTCAGAAGGTAGACATTTCCATCCACAGCCATATCCAGGGCGGATTCCGGGGCCGCCACCAGCCCCTGGCGCTCGCTGTCATAGCTAACGTCGGTGGGGATATAGCGCCACACCCGGCGGCCCTTGGCGTCCAGGACGTACAGATTGCCCCGGTAACCGACGGCGGCCCCAAAACTGGCCCATTCCTCAGCCCCCCGAATGACCAAGGGCTGGAATCCTCGGCCCTTGTCATACGTCCACAACCCTCGCTCCTGATCCCATACCAGGAGGCGACCCTCTTTTTGGAGACCCCCGGCGGGCATAAGCATCACCTGGCCGATGCTCTGGCCCGAAGAAAGGGAAGCCTCCGCCGGGGTTCCACCCCCTGAAGGGGCTTGATACAGCCGTCCCCGGTCTAGAAGGTAGATCTGGCCGCCATAGTTGGCTATCTGGGTTATCTGAGCCCCCACGGGCAACTCCACGATCTTACGGGGAGAGGCGAGGGGAACCACCCGTCGTATCCTCTGCAACTCCTTCTCCAAATCACCGGCCAGGTTGACGGCGGCCGGGTCTCGCTGCTTTAGAGTCAGGGCTTGCTGCAAAAGGTCGCTGGCCTCCTGGAGCTTGGCCTGACCAACCTTGTCATCGGAGGCGGCCAGAGCCTGGGCTTTGAGCCCTCGGGCCTGTCCCAAAAGGGACTGAAAGCGGGCCTCCCGCTCAGCAACTACGTAGCCCGGAACCAGTTGGGCCAGAGACCACACCAGGGTAGCCGCCAAAAGGACGGCCACGGCGAGAAGAAAGAAACGCAGGGATAGAGTCGCTTTACTGAGAGGAGACGGAACAACCACCACCTCCGTGGGCACCGTGTCTTTAGTGGCCGGGCCCCACCATACAACCAGGGCGGCGAACTCTCCCTCCTCGTGGCCAAGGCGGTAGAGCCGCTCCACCACTTCTTGAGGCTCGCCACCCAACACATCCGTCATGTGGTCTAGAGGGACACGCCGCCCCAACAAGCTGAAGGACAAAAGGAGAATATCTCCCTCTTCCAGGCGGTGGCGATAGAAGCGAAGGGGGGGAGGTTCCGTCAAGCCCAGAAAGGCCGACTCCTCCCCCAAGACACGCCACTCGTCCTTATGGAAGAGGTAGC
Source organism: Chloroflexota bacterium (assembly GCA_016183425.1). Lineage (GTDB taxonomy): Bacteria > Chloroflexota > Dehalococcoidia > JACPEP01 > JACPEP01 > JACPEP01. Next base: position 12,332 of record JACPEP010000021.1, on the reverse strand, counting down.
CCATCATCCCTCCTCCCTGGGCCAGGTAGACCTCCTGTCCCCGTAGCGCCACACACAGAACTGACGCACCAACCCTTTGGTCGGCGGCGCGGCCCCGGTTTTCCCTTTGAAACTGGCCATGGAGGGCAGCCACGCCGTCCTTGAGACGGGCCGTCACGGAAGGGCCGGAGCGGGTCAGGGCCGAACCGAAGGCAGCCAAGCCTCTTTCACAGCCTTCGGGGTCGGGAAGAGATGGCTCCGTCACCACATGCACCAGAAGGTCGTCTCGGGAAGACGACAGAGAGAAGGTAGCCGTGTACGGCCCCTTACGCTGGGGAACGCCGCGGTGAAGGGAGAACTGAGAGGCATGGGCGGAGGCCTGCCGGCGCTCGGTCACGGCAAGAACTATAGCAAAGAAGGCGGCCTTCAGCAAGTTCCCCTGGCATCCCCTGTTGAGAATAACCATCACTTGAAGTAAAATCAGAAAATAAACGGATTGGTCTTTCTTATCGGAAAGGAGGTAAGCCTGGCAGTGGCCCCCGCTGAAGCTCTGGAAATGCCCGATGCCCTGGACTACATCATGCACGCCTTTCGAAGGCGAGAGACACCGGTGACCGTGAAGATAAAGGGGGTGCGGTCTTCCGCCACGGTGGAGCGGGAGCTGCGGCGCACCCTGGTGGAAAGGCTGCGCAGTTTCCTCCCCAAGGAACGCCTGGACCGCTTCTGTGAAACAGTGAAGGTGGAGCTTCACGCCGTAGAGCGGGACGGAAACTGGTACGACGTTTTTGCCCGCCGCTACGATTGAAGGGAGAGAGTCGAAGGACAAGCACAGAAAATACCGACTTTTGCAAAAAAGGGAGTAAACTAACACAAGGACTAGCCCCAGGTTGAGCGAGAGGGAAGTGAGCCATGGGTATGCCAAGTATAGGCCGCCCCGTGGACTGGAGATGGGGAGCCGCCATGGGCGCCGCCCTGGCGCTGCTGGTGGTGGGGATGGGGGCATTAGTGGGCCCCGGTCTGGGGCTGAGCGCCCCCTGGGGTGCGCCAACGCCCACTGCTACTTCTACCGTTGCCGTAATGTCCCGGCCCACCCCCGCGCCGCCTATGGCAACGCCGACCCCCATACCCTTTGTAATCCCAGCGCCCACGACGCCCATCGCCACGGAGGGCTGGAAGACCTACGTCAACAGCACCTATGGCTACTCCATCATGTATCCTCCCGGGGCTCAGGTGTTTTACAACACGCCTGACATGGTGTTCATTAATTTACGTTCTGATAGCCCAGGCATTGTTATCCGGCGCGACGCCAATCCCATGCGGCTCACCGGTCCTCAGTGGGTGGACAAGATGGTCGCCGTTCCTGAGTTCGTCAGCAATGTCAAGGCGCGGACCCTGGTTGACTCCGCCGGCGAGCCGGCCTCTCGATTGCTCGTCTGGGGCATGGATCGGACAGATGAGCGCATATATGTGGCCCGCGACGACCAAATATTTGTGATCCATACCGTCTACGACCCTGGCGGTGGCCATCGCAACTTTCCCCACCTGCAGGAGGACTACCCCATCTACAAGAGAATGATGGAGACCTTCACCTTCATTCCTATACCGCCCACGCCCACCCCCACCTTCACCCCCAGCCCCACGCCCACCCGCACCCCGGCATCGCGCGATATCGATGAAGGACTGGATGCGCTTAAGGAGGCGGTAGTGCAATACATGCGAAAGCGACTAGAAAAGGATAAGGCGAAGGCTACCTCAGGTGAGGTCTATCTAAAGTCATACATGCCAGCGGAAGCGAGGCGCAGGTCTCCCTGCGAGTTTGAAGTGGTAGTCATCATATATCAAGGATACATGGGCGAGGAGGTGGGCTACTACTCAGAGACGGGTTTCTGGGTCAGGGATAACGGACAGTGGCAGTTAAAGGGGAGTGAAAGGGGCGATTACACCGCCTTACCCCTCAAAGGCATAGAACAGATCAGCGCGGGAAGAATTGCCTTTACTCGCGGAGGCGACATCTTCCTGCTTGATACCAGCACCGGGCGCGAGACAAAGGTTGTCGAGCGACGGAGTAAGAAGAATCTGCAATTCGAGGGACCGGTGTGGTCTCCTGAGGGGAGGATCTTTGCCTACGCTGACCACGCTTTAGGGGTTACAGAGACTTCCTTTCCTCAACTCTTCCTCTACGATACGACCACCGAAACGAGCAGGCGGCTGAAGGCCGTGGAGGCGGTGACACGCCCCACATGGTCTCCCAACGGCAAATACATCGTCGCTGACGTGGGCACTGCCGCGGCCAGCCGGGGTCTAACACTGGTGGATGTTGAGCGCGATAGAAGGTTGGGAATATTCAGCTACCGTGGTGAAGTCATGTGGTCCCCTGACCAAACCCAATTGGCTCTGGCAAGAAACAAAGATATCAGGCTGGGCGTGGAGGGTGGCGGCGGCAGCAGCCTGGTGGTGGTGACTATCTACGACGACGTTGCCCAGGAGACGCTGTTTCTCGAGGGAAGCAATGAATACATCTACGGACCATTGCGATGGCTAGAGGACAGCAGCCTGGTATACTATAGGAGCGAGATTCTTGACTACGAAGCGCTAAGGGAATTCTTCCATCGTCCGCGCGAGCACGAGCCTCCCCCGATGGCTCCCACCTACTGGCTCTATCAAAGAGGAGAAGAGCCTGTCCAGTTGCCAGAAGACGATCCACGGACAGTGTCAGCAAAAGCTAAGCCAAAGGACACGATCTCCGAGCTGTTGCCTAAAAATATTATTGGCAGCGTCGGGCCCAATGTCACCTTTTCGCCAGATGGGAAGTGGGTGGCCTTCAATGGGGGTAGGTTTCCCGACTATTCCATCTTCGCTGTGAGGAGCGATGGCTCGGGCGAAGTATCGCGCCTCACTCACGGATTCGCCCCTTCCTGGGAGCCAAAGTAGCCCCAATACGCCTCTTTGCCCGCGTTGGTCTTGACTCAGTGGCTCGCACGATGCCGCCTCAGACACTTCATAGTGACAGTGAACAAGTAAACATAGCCGACTGGTATACTGATCAGCTCCTACTTGAAGACTGCGGGGGCGCCAGCTACAACCCCAGAGCGGACCTCAACGCCGACAACATCGTCAACATCACGGACTTTGGCCTGCTATCCAGCAACATGGGGAGCTCGGCTCCTACCTCCTGGTCTTAAAGGGGAACCATCTGGCCCATTTGCCAGAGAGTCGGGGAACTCTCTTAATGAGCCTTGTTTGCCCCTTCTCCCCTGTGATAGACTGTACTAGGCGCTCCTTTCCAAAGGGGCGTTAGGCCATCCGCGGTGGGCGTAGCCTAGTGGTTTAAGGCGCCAGGTTGTGGCCCTGGAGATCGAGGGTTCAAATCCCTCCGTCCACCCCACCTTCAACGGTCATTCCTCATCCCCGCCATGGGCGGGCCAAAGCAGATGAGGATACTTCCCGGCCAGCAGCGGCGTATGCTGTGGTCCCAGGAGGGGTACGTTGAGAAAGCCCGCCGGAGACGAGGCCAGCCTCTTTTTCTGGGGACCACCAGCAGTCAGGCCTGAGAGAGAACATGGCCCCACGTTCTTGCTCTGGATCAAAACCATAAAGCTGCCCAGCCCCTCCTCCCGAATCAGGTCCAGCATGGCCATGCCATTGGCATAGTAATCCTTCGGGTTTTGCCGAGCCAGGGCATCCCGGAAGGTATGAAGCCCCAGGTTGGTGAGAAAACGTCGCTGGCTGACCAGGCCCTGCTCTTCCAGGCCGTACTTATGTCCCAGCAACACCAGGGAGGAGAAGTTGACGAGACTGGTTATATCCTGGTCTCCTACCCGTTCCAGAATATGAGTGGTGGGGTCATGGCGGCGATAGCCTACGATGGTTCCGCCCTGGAGACCTGGAGAAGATAAGTCCTGCTGCAGATAGCCGTAGTCTATGGTGAGCAGGAACCCCCGTTCCAGGGCCTCGGCCACCCCTCGCAGCCAGGGCTCCACCTCCAGGCAAACCTCCACCCGCTGCCCCTCTTCTAAGATAATCCCCGCCGCCTCCAGGTAGGCTCCGATGGCCGGCGACGAAACCTCACCCAACACCTCCACCAGGCTATCCTGACAAAGGTCTACGTAGACCTCCCGTACCCTCCCCCCCGCCATAGTCACCTGGTGAACGGGGAAGGAGTCCACCAGCTCGTTGCTCAAGACACAGCCCACCACATCACGAAAGGGAGCCCCCCGGCTGCGCAGCCAGTGGATGGCTTCGTCGCTGGGCGTTCCCGGAGCCAGATCGGTGGCTATGTAAAGAAGAGAAAAGGGCGTCATATCCTGAGCATAGGAGACGATGTCCCGGGCCAAACAACCGTCGCCGGCTCCCATTTCGATGACGACGAAGGGGGAGGGTCGGCCTAAAAGACGCCACATCTCCTCCAACTGAAGCGCCATGAGGGCACCAAAGACGGGATGGACGCTGGGGCTGGTATAGTAATCCCCACCGGCTCCCACCCTGCCCCGGGAAGTATAGTACCCCCCCGGCCCGTAGAGGGCCATTTCCATGAAGCGGGCCAGGGTAATGGGCCCCTCCCTTTTTAGACACCCCCTGATGTTTTCTTCTGCCTTCCCCAACTCAGCCGATGCGCCCTTTTCTTAAACGCTCCCCGCCAGGGTTAGACCCCGGTAATACCTGTTTGCACAGCCATTTCCTCCGGCCTCACGCTGTCTCCCCCCTTCGGGCACGCCACCCTGTCTCAGGCAGAAAGCGGGTGACCAGGGCCAAAAGGAACGGGAAAAGGCTGACCACCGCCAGGGCCCCGAAGAGGGAGCCCGAGGTTTGGTAGATGAATCCAGTGAGAAAAGGCCCCACTACGGAGCCGGTCTGGAGCACCGTCATGAGGAGAGCGTTGGCCATGACCACCTCTTTAGGCTTTATCCGGGGCAGCTCGAAGGGTATGGCATGGGAGGCAGGATTAGAGACGTAGAGAAGAAAGCCCGAGATAAAGGCGAAGAAGGCCAGGAGAGGCACCGATGGCGTTATGATCATGGCCAGATAGGTCACGGGACACCCCAGGGCCGAAACAAGGAGGAAAGGACGCCGCAAGCCTAACCGATCCGACAATATACCGCCGCCGAAGGAGGCGGCCACGGAACCAAAAGGATGGAGAGCCATGATCAGGCCCGCAGTGGCCAGAGGGAACTGATAGCGATTAACCAGAAAGGTAGGCCAAAAGGTATAGAAGGCGTTAAAGGCCAGAGAAAGGGCGGCAATGCCGCCCCCCAGAAGCCATATCTCCCGGTACCCCATGGCCACTCTTATGGGGGCCACCTCCTGGGCGGCCATCCGTGCCTGATATTCCTCCGTCTTGCGTTCCCGGGCCAGGGCCACCCAGGGCACCGCCATAGCCACGAAAAGGAGGCCGTAGAGGTGAAAGGTATTGCGCCAGCCCCCCAGGGCCACCATCAGAAAAGAGACGCTGGCCATGCCCACCCCCTGGGCTACGGTGCGCAGCGCCGAGCCCATGCCATAGATAAGAGCCATCTCTCCAGTGGTAAACCACTGGAGACGGAGGAGGTCGGACACGGTGCGGCTAATGACCACCGCCACGGCATAGAGAAAGCAGACTACTAAAAAGACAACATAAGTAGGAGCCCAGCCTTCCCCAAAAAGCATGGCCGCCGCCGCGCTCACCGCTACCGTCCCGACCAACCGGGGGTTGTAGCGGGGAATCCAGGTGGCAGACGCCAGGGCAAGAAGGACGGTGGCCAGCTGCTGCACCGAGGCCAAAGAGCCCCCCTGGAGAGGGGTCAGGCTCAAATCCTGGGTAATCCGGGGCAACATGATGCCCAAGGTCATGGAGACGATGAAGGTGGCCGACTCCGTGGACCAGAACACGGCGGCAATGACCCATCGGTAGGAGGGCAAGGCTACCGACCCCGGCGGTCCCCATCTCACCCTTTGCCTCGTCTTCTCCAACCCCCCTCTCGTATCAGCAGTAGCCAAACGGGAGCCGCAACCCTGGGGTCACGGCCCCCGTTTCTTAGCTCCGAACCCAAAAATTTATGCCGCGGGGCGGTTTAGTGCCTTGGGGAGTGAATCTCTATCCAGTTCCCATCGGGATCCAGGCAAAAAACAGACTTAATGCCGGGGACGAACTCTTGCGGCTCGGATATGAATCGCACTCCGGCTGCCTTCAGCTTCTGGTAGACGCCATCCACATCGGTGTGGTAGAGACAGTGCCAGTGGACGCCTATGTCCTTGGGCTGGCTATCCGCGGGGGAGGGCTTGGGGGTGGGGGTGTGCCACTGGATGAGCTCCAGCACATAGGAATCGTCGATGTCCAACTGGCATACCCGCCAGGTAATCCCCTTCATGTCGAAGAGCTTCTCCATGAAGGGATTGTTGGGACGGGGGGTAGGGCCGGTATCCATACGTACCTTCATCCCTACCAGGTCCCGGTAGAAGGCCAGGGCCTTCTCCATGTCGCTCACGGAAATGGTGGTGTGATTTTCTTTAAGCCACATCTTTTTCTCCTTTTCCCTCTACTCCCCTCTACGCGGAAGGCTCCAGGGGCGATTGCAGCAACTCGATTCCGTAGCCGTCGGGGTCGAAGCACATCACTGCCTTCCACCGATCGGCAACCACCGGCGGCCCCAGGAATCGTACCCCGGCGGCAGACAACTTTTTATGCATAGCCTCCACGCTATCCACGCGAAGCTGCAACCAGTGAAAGCCCACGTCCCAAGGACCAAACTTAGGCATGGGCGCGGAGGCCGGTTCTTCCCAGCAGGTTAGCTCTAGGCAGGACGGCGCATATAAGGCGCCGCTCCGCAGACTGAGATACTTCATCCGCACCCCATCCTTGTTAAAGAATTTGTCCAGGTAGGGGCTGGTCTGGGCAGGCCCCGGAGGCGCCATGGCATCGGAGGCCACCGTCATCCCCAGCAGGTCCCGGTAGAAAGCCAAAGAACGTTCCAGGTTGCTGACCACGCGAGATACCTGGAATACACCAGTTAACATCCTGCCCTCCTTTCATTTCTGGGGCACAATCCGCTGTTCCTTTCAAAAGGTCTGGAGCAACTCGACGACATTGCCATCCGGATCATTGCAGAAGACGGCCCTCCACGGTGGACGAGGGGGGGTGCTCGTCACCGGCGGGGTCAGAAAGGGAACCCCGGCCGCCGACAGCTTCTGGTAAAGGGCATCCACATCATCTACCCGAAGGCACAAGGAGTGAAAACCCAGTTGCCAGGGCTTCTGGTCGGGAATGGGCCCTGACTTGGGGTTCTCCCAGTAGGTAAGCTCCAGGGCGATGGGGTTCATGGGCCCCCCGGCCCGGAGAAGACAGTTCTTCATCTGTAGCCCGGGGCAATTAAAGACCCTCTCAAAATCGGGGTTAGGTGCCGGTGGCCCCGGCGGCACCTCCCGAATGAGAGTCATCCCCAGCAGGTCCCGATAAAAAGCCAGGGCCTTGTCCAGGTTGCTCACCGCCACCGAGACGTGGTTGAAGCCGATTAGGATGGCCATCTCCTCTCACCTCCCTGTCATTTCTCAAACAGCTCTATGGGATTGCCATCGGGATCGCGGCAAAGGCAGACCTTGGCGGTGGTCAGGGAAACCGGGGCCGAGACGAAGGTCACTCTCTTGGCTGTCATCTCCCGATGGGCGTCCGTCAGGTCAGCCACCTGTAGGCCGGCCCACCGGGTCCCCACGTCCCACAGGTTCTGAACAGGAAAGGTCTTTCCCTTGGGGAAGGTCCAGATTCCCAGCTCCAGCCGTCCGTTGCGGGCCGCCAGTTGGCTCTCCGACCACACATTGGTCCACTTTACATCCGGCTTGGGAAGGCTGAACCACATGCGGCATCGCTGAACCTCGTCCATCTCTGTAGTAGGCGCGAAGGCCCCCGCATCGGGGGGCTCCCTGAGACCCAGCAGATCGCGGTAGAAGGCCAGGGCCTTGTTTATGTCGCTCACGTTTCGGGACAGATGGTCGTTGCTGGTCAACTCCACCAGCATCCCGTCCGGGTCGGCGCAGAAAGAGACCGCTCGCCCTCCCCCCAGCTTCACCGGGGGCGAGGTGAAGCGATGGTAGAAGGATGGCGGCTGATTATCGTAGAGAGCTTCCACATCCTTCAAAGGGATGCCCACCCAGGGGAACCCCAAGTCGCAGGCCCAGACATCCTTGGGGTATGGTTTGCCCGCCGGAGCGTAGAACTGAATCAGCTCCACAAATCTCTTGTTGGGCTCCCGGGGCTGATCTGTCTGAAGCTTCACCCGTCGTAACTGCACTCCTCGCCCTCCGAAGAGCTTATCCATGTCTGAGCCGCTGAGTACCTCATCCAAAACCGTTGCCAAACCCAGAAAGTCCCGATAAAAAGCCAGGGACCTTTCCATTTCTCCCACCACGATGGTGGCATGGTCATAGGCCAGCACCGAAACCATGGCGCACCTCCTTATCTAACTCCCGATCCTTACCCCTGTATGAACTCCTGGATATTGCCATCGGGGTCCTGACAGAGGAAGGCCCGTTTTGAGGGCTCCCCCACCGTCACCGGCGCCGAAAGACACCGGTACCCCTTGCCGGACAGCTCTTTATAAGCAGCATCCAGGTTCTTAACCCGGAATCCGGCCCACGTCACCGCCACGTCCCAGGGCTTTCGGTCGGCGGGGAAAGGCAAAGGCTCAGGGATCTGCCATACCCCCAACTCAATGCGGCCGTTGCGATACTCCAACTGGTTCTCGGCAAAGACATTCTTCCACTCAACCAAGGGCAAAGGCAAGCCGAACCACATTCGTACCGTCTTTCGCCTCTCCTCCGAGGTCGCCATAGCCGCAGAAGGAGGGGCAGTAGCCGGGCCGGCAGAGGCCTCTTGCAGCCCCAATACGTCTCGGTAGAAGGACAGGGCCCGGTCGTGGCTGCTGACGTTGAGGGAGAGGTGGTTATTGTTGGTCAGCTCTATGAGCACCCCGTCAGGGTCCCAGACGAAGCACACCGCATGGACGGGGCTGATGTGTATAGGTGTAGAGAGGAAACGGTGATAGACCGGGCGGGGCTGCCGATTATAGAGGCCTTCCAGGTCACGAATGGGGATGCCAACCCAGTGCAGCCCCACATCGCAAGCCGTCTGAGGGACGGCCTTGCCCTGGGGCCGATGCCAGAAGCAGAGCTTCACGATTCGTCTCTGAGGGTCCCTATTATCGGCGATGGTGCCTCCGGCATCTGTCTCCAGGCTAACCACTCTAATACTGACACCCTGGGCACCGAAAAGGGCATCGTAGCCATCGCCAGAGACCACCTTGTCAGAGAGCTGCTTCAACCCCAGGAAGTCCCGGTAAAACTCCAGAGATTTTTCCATGTTGCTTACGTTGACATAGGTATGGTGATTATCCGTAACTCCCAAAGCCATTACTAGCCTCCTCTAAATATTTTTCTTTACGACAGGGATTTTTAGCCACTCGGCACGTTTTTCCTTTGTCCATCACCCCCTTCTCCGGTCAACTATCCTTAGAATGAAAAATGTCATTCTGAGCCCCGCCTATGGCGGGGAGGCTCAGAATCTCGACACCCGTGGGCCGAGACCCTTCCCCGCCTACGGCGGGTCAGGGGTATTTTCACAGCAGTCTCCTTACTCTGGCTGGCGCAAGAACAACGGGTTGCCTTCCGGATCGTAGCAGACACAAACCCGGGCCGGGGCCGGAGGACGGAGCTGCACTGGCGGTGAGATGAACCGCACCCCTTGGGCAGAGAGCTCCCTATAGGCAACGTTGGCATCTTTGATCACCAGCACCGGCCATTTGGTGCCCACGTCCCAGAGGTTTCGCTCCTGCCTGGCCTTTCCTGAAGGAGAAAACCACTGGCCGAACTCAATGCCGCCGTTTCGCCACTGAACCTGGCCCTCGGCGAAAAGGCGCACAAAGCGCACCGCCACCCGGGGCAGCCCGAACATCGCTTCGTACTCCTTCCCCCGCTGGCTCCCTAGATTGGTAACACCGTCGGTGCCCACCTTCAACCCCAAAAGGTCCCGATAAAAGGTGAGGGCTTTTTCTGCGTCCGCCACACAAAAGGAAAGATGGTCGTTGGTGGTTAGTTCCACCAGGTTACCATCGGGCTCGGACACAAAAGACACTCGTGCCGTGGGAGGCAACCCCGCCAGGGTCATGGGCGGAGCACAGAAGCGATGGTATATCCAGTGGGGCTGAGAATCGTACCGGGCGTCCAGGTCTTTGATAGGTATGCCCACCCAACTGTATCCCACATCGGGCTGCTTGAAATCCTCGGGGAAAGGCTGCCCCTGGGGCGAAATGAACTGGAGGAGCTCGATGTGGCGTTTGGTGGGCTCCCGGGGGTTTTCCGTCTCCAGACCCACGCTTCGGTAATGAAGGCCAGAGGCACCAAAGAGCTGTTCATAGTTCTTACGGTGCTCATCGGCTGGCCCAACGCCCCCCTCCCGCACCACCTTCAACCCTAAAAAGTCCCGATAAAAGGGAAGGGACGCTTCGAGATTCCTTACTACTATCGCGGTTTGGTTGTAGGCTATGACTTCTATGGCGGCACCTCCTCTGACTAAGACACCTTCATCTCGATGAACTCCACCACGTTGCCCTCGGGGTCATAACACTTGAAGCACTTGAGATAGCGGCTTTCGGCGATGTCAGACACCGTCTTCACCCCCGCCCGGGCCACCCTGTCGTAGACCTCCTGGATATTGTCGGTGCGGAGGCCCACGACATGAAACCCGGTATCGTTAAGCCGCTGGCCAGCGGGAACGGGCCTGGGGGTGGGAGAAAACCATTGGGCCAGCTCAAGGCTGAAGTTAGGCTGGCCCGGCACCTGGAGGGCCACCCTTTTGAACCTCAGGTCAGCCATAGCGTGAATCTTCCTGTACAGCTCTCGGTGCTCCGGTTCCACCTTCTCTGAGTCTCGCTCCATTACCACCTGAAGCCCCAGGATGTCTCGATAGAAGGTGAGACACCTTTCGATACTCTCCACGCAAACAGAGACATGCCCAAAACGGGCGATCATATCCCCTCCTTCCCGCCGATGCCTTCTCGCCACGCCACCGGAGAATACCAGAACAGGAACCGACGATGTGGCCTTGTTGCTAAGCTTCCAGAAGCTCTACTATACCCCCCTCCGGATCGAAGCACAGGCAGGCCTTCCAATTGGGATTTGTGCTCTCAACCACCGGGGAGACGAATTTTACCCCCTTGCCCTGGAGCTCTCGATAAGCGGCATCCAGGTTCTTCACCTTCACCCCCGGCCACTTGAAGCCTATGTTCCACTGGTCCCGGCCCTGGGCCGGAATGGTCTTAGGGTTCCAGTACTGACCCAGTTCGACGCCACCATTGCGTTGCTGCACCTGATCCGTGGCAAAGAGACGGACGAAGCGGCAGTGTCCCATGGGCACCCCTATCAGCTTCTCGTACTCCCGGCCCCGAAGGCTATCCGGCGTCGCCGTGTGGTCCGTGCCCGCTTTAAGCCCCAACACCTCCCGGTACCACTTGTCCATCTTCTCAACATCCCCGGTTACGCTGGACATGTGATCGTTGTTGGTCAGCTCCACCATATTGCCATCGGGGTCATGGACAAAGCAACACTCGTAGGGCGGGGGGATGCCCTCCAAACCCATAGGGGGACTGATGAACTTGCCAATAAGATAATGGGGAGCGTTTTCATACAGCTTCCGGGTCTCCTTCTTGGGAGGAAGCTGGGTGGGGATGCCCAACCACTTGAAGCCGGGGTCCACCAGCTTCAATTCGGTATCAAAGGGCCTGGGCTGGGGATAGAACCACTGGATAAGCTCCATGCGCCGTTTTCGCTCGTCGTCCGTCTCCAGAGCGACCAACCGGAAGTGAATAGGAGAGGAGCCGAAGAGCTTCTCGTAGATGGAGGCGCGGGGCGAGCCGGGCCACATGACGTACTCCCGAACGACCTTCAGCCCCAACCAGTCCCGATAAAAGCCTAAGGCCCGCTCCATATCGCCGACGATGATCGTGGTATGGGAATACTCAGTAGTATCAACCATGGCTCTCCTTCCTTAAAACCAACAACCTTGCCATTCCATAAAGACCACCCACCGATACAGGCACTATAGTCGCTGACTAAGGGCTTGGAAACACCTCCTCCCTAACGTGAAGTCTCACAAATCCATCGAACAATTCCTCTCCCTTGAGGGTTAGGTGAGGGTGAATTCTCCCTCCCTCTAACTCCCTCCCACCAGGGAAGGGAGAATAATGACTCAACCTATATGAAACGTCTTAAATGTTTGCGCATAATATTTTGAGAGGGTTGTTTGGTTGCGCCCATTTCGTAAAATGAGAAATCAGAGCCATTTTGAGTTCCTCGACCGACGGGAAATAACGGTTGTGGGTGACGAGCCTGCG
>JACPEP010000020.1 GCA_016183425.1 Chloroflexota bacterium | reverse complement strand
CTGGCTCCCCGACGAGGATTCGAACCTCGAACCTAGCGGTTAACAGCCGCCCGCTCTACCGTTGAGCTATCGGGGAGTGATTACCCGAGGATAAATGCGGCGGAGATTACAACCAGGAAAATAAAGAGCCACCCCGCTGTGGCTCCCGTTACCTTTACCCCCTGGCTGAAGCGCTTGTCAAAAGCTAAATAGACGGGATACCCTAAAACAATGGAGCCGCTGATCAGTGCCGAGGTTACAAACAGCATCAGCACAAATATGAATGCCAAGACAGGTTCTGGCTGCCCGAACCAAGACCCAGCCCCCGTCATAATCGTCGCCACGCCCCACACGTACAGACTGACTAAAAGTGCCTGAACAAATCCCACCAAGGCGATACGATAAAGACTCATTTATTCTCCTCTCAGCGTTCAAGACCTTGCAGAGTATTATAACCTATCCCTGAGGAATTGCAAGGTTATGGGCTCGTCCGGCAGATCAGTGACACGTCACCTCCTTACCAGGCTGAGTGTGGTATACTGGCTTTTGTCGAGCCAGGGCGGGACGGCTGGCCATTTTTTACGGCAACAAGATGGGAGGGGGGAAGGATATCGGCGTTTTAAGCAATCCCTCACAAGACGCTCTCGCCAGGGTAATCCGGTACAATACGGTTGTTCTGGCGCTGTGCATGGCCCTCGGTTGGTCCGTTGTCCAACTGGTGATGGGCTCTTCAGCAGTTACCCTCTCCCATCTGACGGGATCCACCGCCTGGGGTGGGCTGGCGCCGGGCGTTTTCCTCTTGAGTTGGGCCATAGCAAGTCTTTTTATGGGACGCCTCATGGATGCCAGAGGCCGTGCCGTTGGCCTACGGGCTGGGTTTGCTATTGGTGTCGTGGGGACGGCGCTGGTGTACGGGGGTGTCACCTTAGAGTCTGTTTTGGCTTTTCTTTCCGGTCTTACATTGGTTGGTATATGTTGTGGCACCGTCAACCTGGCGCGGGCGGGTGGTGCCGATATGTATCCCCGGGAGCGCCGGGCACGGGGAATCAGCTTTGTCCTCTTGGGTGCCGCGGTGGGCGCCATCATCAGCCCCATTGTTTTTGCTCCCTTGTTAGCCGGGGTGCATGGTGGCACCGGGGGGGCTCCCTGGCTGGTTGTCGAGGCCCTCTTGGTTGGGGGATTGGTAATCACCTATGGAATCAGGATTGACCCTGTCCAGATCTCCAAGCAACTGAATGTCGATAGATCCGGGACCGCCGATGACGGAGCACTAGCGCGGCCTTTACGAAGGCTGATCCGGCTACCAACTGTGCCCGGCATCTTATTCGCGGCCGTGGTCGCCCAAGGGGTTATGACCTCCCTAATGAGCATTATCGGCGTAATCATGATCGAGAGCGGCCATGACCTGGCCGCGGTGTCGCTGTCCATGAGTGTCCACTTTGTGGGGATGTTTGGGTTGGTTCTGGTGGCGGGCCAAGTTGTGGACTGGCTTGGCCGTCAGCGTTCCATCGTGCTGGGTCTGCTCATCCTTGCCTTTGGAGTTCTCGCTCTGGTAGCTAGCCCAGGGCTGGAGGCAGTGCTCCCCGGGATGTTGCTCATTGGGGTGGGGTGGAACGTGTCCTTCGTGGGATCGACGACGATGCTTAGCGACGCGACCCGTCCGGTAGAACGGGCACGGCTGTTAGGCTTCAGCGACTTTGCCTCCGCGAGTATGGCTGCCTTGGGCGCTGTCTTGGCCGGAGTGCTATTGGGACTGGCTGGCTTGATACCTCTCGTTATGGTGGGCTCTGTCCTTGTACTCTTGCCCATGGCCGTGATGCTTTCTGCCCGTCCCAACGTTCCCCAGCCTTAGGTATCTCGAGGCTAGTCGTATAATGTTCTCCAGTGCTATGAGGGTTCGCCACGGCAAGTTTGGCGCCTTTCTGGTCGTTCTTCTGGCCAGTTTCTCCACCATGCCCTTGTTTCAGCCTTACTTTATTGCTTCCAGCGATGGGCTCTTCCATCTGTATCGCCTAATGGAGTACGATACGGTTCTGCGCCAGGGGGTGTGGTACCCACGCTGGGCTCCCGATTTCTTCCTGGGCCTGGGGATGCCCCTTTTTAACTTCTATGCGCCACTAACCTACTATCTGGCCGAGGTTTTCCGGCTGTTGGGGGCCGGTTACATAGATGCCCTTAAGCTGTTCGTCGCTGCCATAATGGTCGTCTCCGGTCTGGGCGCTTACCTTTACGCCCGCACTCTTCTTTCGCCGTTCCCCTCCCTGCTGACAGCGGTGATGTACATGTACGCGCCCTACCATCTGGTCAACCTGTATTACCGAGGCGACCTGGCCGAGTACACTGCCTACGCCTGGTACCCTTTTATACTTTGGGCGATGATTCGGCTCGTAGAACGCAAGGGTTTCATCTATCTCTTTGTAGGAAGTCTCTCTTATGGCGCTCTGATCTTGACTCACAGCCCTTCCGCCCTCGTCTTTTCTGGCTTCCTCCTCGTCTACGCCATGGCGGCCCTCGTTCGTCAGCACGGCTGGCCCCGAAAGCAATGGCGACCGGTGCTATCTGACGGGGCCCGTCTGGCCGGTCTGGCCATCTTCGGCGCCGGGCTGGCCACCTTTTTCTGGCTGCCGGCGCTGTTGGAAAAGTCCCAGGTGGATTTCGACCGCTTGCTTATCCACTTCAATTTCCACGAGCATTTTCCCACCCTTGAGGAGTTGCTATCCACGTCGCTGATCCATCGCTATGGCGTCGTCTTTCGGAGCGCCGAGGTTTACGGCTATAAACTGGGTGCGTTGCAGGCCCTTTTTCTCGTCCTGGGCCTTGTTCTCTTAGTCTTCCAATATCGTCGTTTGAAGCACGGCTTGCGGGTGGAAGTCATCGCTTCCCTTCTGGTGGCGGCCCTTTCGCTCTTTTTCATCTTCCCCTGGTCCATGGGGATATGGGAGAACGCGCCCTTGCTTAAGCTCACCCAGTTCCCCTGGCGCTTTCTGGCCTTCATTGCCCTGCCCAGCGCTTTGCTCGCCGGCATGGTGGTGGAGGTGCTTTCGTGGCGCTGGCGCACACTGGCCACCGGGCTGCTGGTTCCAGTAGTTATCGCCTCCAGCGTGGCGAGCATGTTTCCCATCATGTCTATTCTTCGAGAGGGGGACATCTCCCCTAAGGGAAGTATAGAGTTCGAGCTGACCTATGGGGCGGTGGGTACGTCGGCCGCGGCCGAGTACTTGCCTATCTGGGTGAAAGAGCGCCCGGCCACTAGTCCCATCGCCCTGGCTTCTGTCTTGGGTGAGGAAGCCTGGCCTACTTTCGGCCGAATACCGTCGGGGATGCAGGTGACCCAGTTAGAAAGGAAGCCGACTCGGATAACCTACCGGGTTCGTTCCCCAGAGCCGGGTGCCCTGGTGCTGAACGCTCTCTACTTTCCCGGCTGGGTGGCCTTTATCGACGGGAGTGAGACGGAGGTCAGCATCCATGACCCCTACGGGTTGATAAAGCTTACGGTGCCGGCGGGTGAACACACTATCGAACTGCGTTTTGGGGAGACTCCTCTACAGCAGGCCAGCGATATGGCGTCGGCGGCAACGCTCTTGGTCTTGTTGGGTCTTCTGGCCCTGGATTTGAGGGCGCGCCGCCTTCCGCCCCTGGGCTGGCCATCGTTGAAAATCCATGGCGAGAGTCTGGCTCGCCTTGGGCAGGCGGGCCTTATTGTCGCTGTAGCCATCATCTGGCTGTCAGGCAAAGCGGCCTACGATTCGGTCTATTCGCCCCTGGGGGAGCACAAGTTTCCCCTCATGGTGGACATGAACGAGGGGGTCAGTATCCAGGGCTATGATCTGACCGGGGGAGAGACTTCTGGAGGCGCAGCAGTCCGAGTCCTACCGGGCTCGACCCTGCCGGTGAGCATTTTCTGGCGCATAGCCAACGGAGACGCGACGGCGGGCTTCAAACCTTTCATCCGGCTAACCAACAGCTACAAGCAGACCTGGGCCTTCGCGGAGTCGGCTTACCAGTATCCGGAAACAGGGGCGCAAAATGTGATCACTACTACCTTGCCCCTGACCATTTTGCCGGGCACGCCCCCGGGCATCTACCAAGTGGAAGTTGGCTTTGAGTCTTCCTCAGATGGCGAGCTTCTCCAGCCGCGACGAGTTCGGGCAGTGTCTCTGCTGCCCGGCGAAGGGGGGGCACGCATCGGCCCTATCGTCGTGGGGAGGAGCGCTTCTTATGTGTCACCAAGAACTGGCCTGGATGCAACGTCGGCTCTATCGGCGCCGGTCAACTTTGGAGATAGCTTGCGGTTGCTTGACCTGAGCGTGGGCAAGGCTTCGCCCTGGGCCAACTCACCAATATCCCTGGGGCCCAATACGTGGCTGGTGCGCTCCGGGGAGACGGTGCATCTTGACCTACTTTGGCAAGCCTCCAAAGCCCTGGACGATAACCTGGTAGTTACCGCACGGATAGTCGGCCGGGATGGAACTCTGTGGGCCGTTCGCGACAGTGCGCCGGCGGACGGAACGTACCCCACCTTTTTCTGGTCTATGGGCGAGGTTGTTCGAGATCAGTTGAACCTGCGCATACCTGCCGAGACTCCCCCCGGACAATACGCGCTGGAGCTGGAGGTGGTATCGCGGCGGGGCCCGTTGAGCATCATCAACCAAGACCATATTCCCGTGGGTCCCACGCTACGCATGGGCAATATCTCCTTATCGCCATCGGCCAAACCGGCTGACCTCAAAACAGTAAAAGTACAGCAGTATGTGAACCAGGCCCTTTTTGGCGGCCTCTCCATCCACGGGTACAGCCTGGGGCGTAGGGAGCTACAGCCGGGCGATAGCCTGTCGATAGAGGTTGTCTGGTCAGCCGCCAGATCCGTCCCTCAAGACTTAGCCATCCGACTGGTGCTGGCGGACAAAAGCGGTAGCCCCTGGGCCAGCTTAATGGGAAGGCCGGTAGGCGATGCCTATCCTACGCCGGCGTGGAGAGAAGGTGAGATTTTGAGGGGCCGATACAACCTGCCGCTAAGCGCGGCTGTCCCTGAAGGTGACCTGGAACTGGTCGTCCAGGTGATGGATGTGGCCAGCGGCCAACCATTGGCCTCCTCAAAACTGGGCCGAATTCGTGTTTTGCCCAGAGCGCGCGTCTTTGCCGCCTCTCCCAGGTACCCCTTGGTTAAGGAGTTCGATGGCAAGATTCGTCTCCTGGGCTATGAAGTCTCTAGTGTCAAAGGGAGGATGGACGACTCCGTCCCGATGGCGTCGCCCGGCGATACGCTAAAAGTCACCCCCTACTGGCAGGCAATAGAGCAAATGTCCCGAAGCTACACCGTCTTTGTCCAAATCCTTAATACCAGTGGTCGGTTGGTCGCCCAGGACGATTCCATCCCTCAAGGGGGAAAGGCACCTACGACAGCATGGGTGCCGGGCGAGGTGGTAGCCGACGAGCATCTAGTGCCTGTGCCAGCAAGCCTACCCGAGGGAGAATACACCATCATCACGGGCATCTACGACGCCGCGACGGGCAAAAGGCTCCATCTGCCGGGCGGAGATGATTTTGTCATTCTTACCCCTCTCAGTGTCGTGGCTCCGAGCACAAAAAGATGATTGATTCGCTGCCCATAAAAGAAATTGGCAATTGAACTTTTGACTTCCTGATGCGGTGACAAGCAAAGTGACTATGTAATTTCGGGATTTGTTTGAATAACCTTTAGCTGGAGTTGGGCCAGGGCCTGCTGTTCTGCATCCGGGGACACGGTCCTACGGAGGGGTTGGCCCAGCGCCCGACGTTCTTGACGCGCGCCGGAGTCGGTGGTAGTATGCGGTCGAAACAGAATACGGATAAAAGACACTGTTAGCCCGCCCGACACACCGACACGGAGAAGAGATAATGGGTTTCATCCATAGAATCTTCGGGAAGAATGCAAAGGCAAGGACCCTGCTCTGGAAACTTCCGATCAGGGACAAGGAATCGACGGTAAAGGAAGTGCAGGCGTGGGATTCAGGATGGGCGGTTGATCCTGTTCGGGTGGTGAAAACAGACGAAGCTGCGCGTATTCTTGGTGACGGATTGCTGAACAGAATGCTCCATGGTCATTGGGTGTCGTGCGAGCCTGATAGAATAGTGCGTGGTTATGCCAATCCCTTTGGCTCGCAAGAAAGCACTACTACTATCCTGCGCGTCGGGAAAGATGAATTTATTCTACACCGTTGCGCGAAAGAATAGGACATGCCGCCTAACACGCCGGTGGACTTTACCGGCGACAAGCGCCGGAAAGTCACCGGCAACGTTATGTTTCAAGAAAGAGGAGGTTAAGCAGAATGAGCACAAAAGAACTTTTAGAGGAGGCTTTAAAGCTAAAGCCGGAAGATCGCTTTACCCTCGTAGAAGGTTTAATAAGGAGTCTCGATGAGCCGGACAAGAAACTGGATGAAATATGGGCC
Organism: Chloroflexota bacterium; assembly: GCA_016183425.1. Lineage (GTDB taxonomy): Bacteria > Chloroflexota > Dehalococcoidia > JACPEP01 > JACPEP01 > JACPEP01. The sequence goes on along the minus strand of JACPEP010000020.1, from coordinate 14,306 downwards.
GAGGAAGCAGAAAAGAGGCTCAAGGCGTATAGAGAAGGGAGACTAGAAGGCATTCCGATGGAGGAGATATTCAAGGAAGAATGATGCGCATCATATTCACAAGGTATGCGAAGCAGGAGTTGGAAGATGCTGTCCGTTACTATGAACTTGAATATTCCGGGCTTGGGAAGAGATTCAAGGAGGAAGTAGAAAGGGCCGCATTACGAATCGCCGAGTACCCTCAAGCATGGTCCGTAGATCGCGGCGATGTAAGAAAATGCCTGCTTCACAAGTTCCCTTACAAACTGCTGTACTCCATCGAAGAAGATCATATCCTTGTGATTGCGCTAGCTCATCAACATCGAAAACCAGATTATTGGGTTGCCAGGGATGAAATATAACAAGGCGCTCCAACAGACGCTCCTGACGTCGCGCCGCTGAGCTTTGTCGTTAGCCGGCTTTTCGGATGGCGCTCACAAACTGACGGCTGAGACAGAGCATAGCTTCTGTTGCGGCAGAGTCCTCGGCAATTCCTCCCCAAAATGTACGAATTGGCCATATCAGAGCTTGCCCCGAAGGAGAAGGAGCAGGTTGGTGTTGATTTCGTCACCCTCACGCCGCTTCACATCTCAGCTTCTGGCAAGAACCAGTAACTGATGTACACGCGGAAAACATTTCCCTTTGCCCGCCCGAAGGTAAATGGGTATAATGGTGTCATCAAAGTCCATGCTCTATGGCCATGGGAGGTAACAATGGCGGAGAAAATGGTGAAGCTGGGCGATATCGCTACCTTTGTCACCAGCAAGAATGCGGGCCCTTTCCGGCTGACTTTGGACGTCGTCTTCTCCTCGGGCGAAACATACCGACGGGTGAAGGCGAGCCAGGCCATCACCAGAAGGGCAATGGCTCACCTCTATGGGATCGGGGAGGAGGACGTTCTGGAGATTATCCATTTTGACGCCGCATGGGCGATCAAGGTCACCCTGGAGAGACCGATAGGCTCCGGAGCAGTGGGGGAAACTGACGTCTATGGTGCTCAACAACACGTGCCTCTCATGGAATATTTGCTTCCCTGGGACGAGGAGTGACGAAAGAGAGTAGAAGCCTCACTGTCCTGGCTCCGGCGGGGATGCTGGGCTATGGCATTCCCCAGTCATCCATGGCGGAGGGGTTGAAAAGGGAGCCTCAGGTGCTGGCTATCGATGCTGGCTCTACTGACCCAGGCCCCTACTACCTGGGGGCGGGGGTCTCCTTTACCAACCGTAACATGGTCAAGCAGGACCTGGAGTTGATCCTGGAGGCAGCCTACCGACGGCACATTCCTGCCCTCATTGGCTCCGCGGGCGGGGCGGGTGGCCGACCCCACCTGGAGTGGCTAGTGGACATTGTGAGGGAAGTCGCTGCTCAAAGGGATTATCACTTCAAAGCGGCCATCATCTCGGGAGAGATAGACAAAGAGACGGTAAAGGACAAGGTGCGACAGGGAAAGGTGCGGTCTTATGAGCTGGACCGTCCCTTGACGGAGGTGGAGGTGGAGCGCAGCACGAGAGTAGTGGGACAGATGGGGGTTGCCCCCTTCATAGCTGCCTTGGACCGAGGTGCGCAACTGATCATCGCAGGGCGAGCCTGCGATGCCTCGGTGGTGGCCGCCTACCCCGTGTGGCAGGGATTCTCTCTAGCGTTGAGCTACCACATGGGGAAGATCCTGGAATGCGGCGCTGCCGCAGCCTACCCCCGTCATGGCTCGGATTCCCTTCTGGGCTACATTTACGATGATTGCTTCTTGGTCGAGCCTCCCAATCCCGACAAGGTATGTACCGTGGCCTCGGTGGCGGCCCATAGTCTTTATGAAAGGAGCAATCCCTATGTGCTTCACCTTCCCGAGGGCACTCTGGACCTTTCTCATACCCAGTTCCAGCAGGCTGACGACCGAAGGGTGAAGATATGGGGCACCCGGTTTGCCGAGGCCAAGGAATATACTATCAAGATCGAGGGTGCCGCTCGGGTGGGCTTCCGCACCATCACCATTGCCGGTATCCGCGACCCCATTCTCATTGACCACCTGGATGACTACCTGACCAACGTAAGGCAGCGGGTAGCTACCACTCTACCTCATTTGACGTCGGATAGGGACTACCGCCTTCTGTTCCACATCTATGGCCGCGACGGGGTTATGGGACCCCTGGAGCCCCAGAAGACCATCTCTTCCCAGGAGCTGGGCCTGGTCATAGAGGTGGTAGCGCCCAGGGAAGACACCTCTCGTACCGTGTGTGCTATCGTCCGCTCCGTGGCCCTCCACAGCACCTACCCCGGGCGGAAGGCCATCGCCGGTAACCTGGCCTTTCCCTTCTCTCCCTCGGACATACCTATGGGTGACGTATACGAGTTCAATATCTACCACCTCATCCAGGTGGATCCAGAGGAACTGTTCCCTATAACCATGATGGAGATATAGAAAGAGGTGGACTTCGGTGCCCCAGTTACCGCCTTGGCGGTCTCAGCGGCCGGGGGCCTATCTATCTTTGATGCGCGCCCGATACTCGTTAAGGCCACTTTCCAGCGCGGCCCAGGGCAGCAAGGCGCACTGGATGCGGATAGGAAACTTGAGTACCCCTTGAAATGCCTTCAGCCCACCCAAAGCGTTCGCCTTCTCGTCAGAGGTCGGGGCGCCCCGCATCATTCGGTGAAAAGCACGGGAGAGGGCCTCTGCCTCCTCTAAGGTCTTGCCCTTCAAGAGTTCGGTCAGCATAGAGGCCGAGGCTTTGCAGATGGAGCAGCCCTGGGCCTGGTGGCCGACCTCCGCCACGCCTTCTTGTTCATCTAGCTTTAGCTGGATGAACACTTCATCGCCACAAAAGGGATTGAAGCCTTCGCAGCGGATATCGGCGTCCTCGATTTGGCGGCGGTTTTGGGGATTGCGATAGTGGGCGAGGATGACTTCGCGGTAAAGCTCGTCCAACTCTTCGAAGTCGAACTTCTGGCGGTTCGTCTCCGGCTTTTTCTTAATGAACATGGCTGGCCGCGACCCCCTTGGCCCTGAAAAAGGTGAGGGCCTTTTTCAGGGCGGCTACCAACAGATCGATGTCCTCCTCTGTATTGTATATGTAGAAGCTGGCCCGGGCCAGGCCGGGCACCTTAAGCCTCCCCCTTACCAGGGGTATAGCACACAAATGGCCGGCTCGAATCGCGATGCCCTCCCGATCCAACAGAGTGCCCAAGTCATGAGGGTGAACCTCCCTGCTGGAGAAGGACACCATACCACCTTGCCGCGAAGGGTCTTTGGGGCCATACAAGTCTATATCCCCTGCTAGCTCGGATAGGACTTCCAGGGCATGGCGAGTTAGCTGCATTTCATGGTCACGGACGTTCTTCATTCCCAGGTCGTTAAGGTAGTCGATGGCAGCGCCTAAGGCGATGGCATCGGCTATATTGGGCGTGCCCGCCTCAAAACGGTAGGGCAGGTCGTTCCAAGTGGCGTCCTCCCGGTGGACGTCCTTTACCATGTCCCCACCCAAAAGGAAGGGTTCCATCTCCTGAAGGAGGTCGTCCTTGACCCAGAGCACCCCGATGCCCGTGGGGCCGAGCATCTTGTGGCCCGAGAAGGCCATGAAATCGCAACCCAGTTCCTTAACGTTCACCGGCATATGGGGCACGCTCTGGGCACCGTCTATCAAGACGGCCGCGCCCACGGCGTGCGCCTTCCGGGTTAGCTCCCGTACCGGATTGATAGTCCCCAGCACGTTGGACACATGCACCATGGCGAGAAGGCGGGTGTTCGGGTTAAGCAGTTCATCTATATCAGAGAGGTCCAAGAAACCATCATGGGTTACCGGTATGAACCTCAGCCGGGCGCCCTTCTGGCGAGCTAGCTTCTGCCAGGGCACTAGATTGCTATGGTGTTCCATCTCGGTAAGAAGAATCTCGTCGCCAGGGCCTACATTGGAGGCGGCCCAGGTGTTAGCTACCAGGTTGATGCCTTCGGTGGTGTTGCGCACGAGTATGATGGTCTCGGCACTGGGAGCATGGATGAAGGCCGCCACCTTCTGGCGGGCCTCCTCGTACCGCTGGGTAGCCTCCATGCTGAGGGCGTGGACACCGCGGTGGACATTGGAGTTATACCCCTCGTAGTAATCCACCAGGGTTTGGATGACCGGCCGTGGCTTCTGGGAGGTTGCGGCGTTATCTAGGTATACCAGCCGCTTGCCGTACACGGTTCTGGATAGGACGGGAAAGTCGTGTCTGATGGCCCCCGCGTCTATCATGGCTCTCCGACTGGTAAACTCACCTTTTTTGATTTGCAACATGGCCGTTATACTGGAGTGCTCTCACCAGGGGCCTATCCCACTGGTATTGCCCGATAGACCCACTCCGTGAAGGCCATATAGTTGCCCGTGATAAGCAAGATGGCGAACCCCACCATGAGCAGGCTGCTGGCAAGGCCCATCCAGGGTATGACTTTCTCCAGCCGAAACAGAACGGGCAGTACTTTGGCCATGGCTATGGCGGCCAACACCAGAGGAATACCCATGCCCAGGGAAAACAGGAACATTGTTAAGGCGCCGACGGCTACAGAACCCGCTAGCCCGACGTAGACTACCATGGCAACGACCATAGCGGCTCCAAAACAAGTCATGCATCCAGTGGCGAAGGCCAGGCCGGCAAACATCATCTCCAGTGGGCTAGCAGAACGACGGTTGTGGGCCATCTTAGAGAGCACGGGCATCTTGCAGACCAGGGGCGCTCGAACCTTGGAGGCGACCCGCAGCGCCAGGATGATTATCAGTATCCCACCACCGATGGCGGCGTATCGCTGCCAGATGTAGAAGTCCGGTGTGTCGCCTAGCCGCTGGGCCGCCAATCCAATCAAGGCCCCCCCAACGGTGTAAACCAGGGTGAAACCAAGAACGAAAAAGAACGCCGCCTTGACAACCTGGAACCGGCGGCCAAGATTCACGCCGCCACTGGCCTCCTCCATGCTGAGACCCCCCAGAGCGGGGATGAAAAACGCCGTTAGCTGGAAGAGGCAAGGCCACATGGCGGCAACCAAGCCTCCCAGGACCGCTAGGATGGAGACCCAGGTAAGTTGGAAGCCTGAAGTAGAGCCGACCCCGGCATAGCTGATGGGGAGATGCCACACCAGGCGCTCGTCGCCTGGGAGGCGCAGCTCCATGACCTGGTGGCCTGCCCCCCCAGGGGGCGGCACCGGAAAACCAACCAGGGTAACCCGGTGATGGGGCGAAGTAGTGACCTCCTCCTCCCGGGCTGGCTTATAATCCCGTCCTTCTACGCTCAGGGTGAGTTCCGGGAGTGAGCCTGGCAGATCGGAGGCGTGCAACCTCTCGGTGAGGAGGAAAATGGTGTAGCGATCGGGAAGATAGCGTGAGGCTGCCTCCGGAGGAAACGCGGCCGCAAAATAGTCGGGTGTGGCGTAGGTCGCCTCAATGCGAACGCCGCTGTGCCCCTGGTACTGCACCCCATCTCGCGTTCGAGTAAGGAGTCGGGTCAAACCCGAAACCTGGAGTCCGGTCGCCACACCCGGAAGGTTCCCGGTGGTGGCCCCCTCCGGCAACTTCAAGGGAAGCTGCCAGGAGAAGTTCGACCCCTGAGGGATGACGATGGTAAAAGTGTGTTCTCCCTGGTCTATCGCCCCTGGGTCCAGGCCGGAGGGCAGGGGGAACAGAAGCCGGGATGTCCGGTGCTCCTCGCCGTCGGCGAGGACAGTGACCTCGTAGGGCTCAATGAGTCCGCCTCCATCTATTCGTAGAAGTGCCTTGGGAGGCTGGGGAGGCAGGCCAAGGTCGTGTTCGTGGTCCGCTTCCGCCATGATAAAGACGACGGTGGGTCTCTCAGAAGCGCTCGCTGGCGGCTCCGCCCCGCTCACTTGGAAAAGAAGCGGCGGGGCATAAATCATATTCACCGAGATTGCTTTTGGCCCATAGCCACCCCGGGTTAGAAGCGACAAGAGCTCCCTCGACGCCTGTGTGGGAGCCCCTGGAGATGGGAGCTCAAGAGGTGTGTCGTGCCGCTCCTGCGTGAAAACCCCGGCCAAGGCCAGCGCCACGGCCGCGCTGAGGAACCCCGCGGTGGCCAGTTTGGCTGCGGGCCCGAAGGACGGCTTGAATCCGGGGAGGCGAACCAACGCGGCCGCCAGCGTCGCTATCAGTCCCAGTTCCATGACTTTAGAGAGAACGTCTAAGACGCCGATCTCCTCCACGTGCCCGGCGTGAGGGCCAAGAAGGGGGATGCCAAGGATGCGGCTGACCGCGTATACCTCGATGATAAGCAGGCTACCCAAGATACCCGCCAGCAGGTACCGGGGGGACACCACGAACCGTGGTTGGCGCACTAAGAGTCCGAGGCCATAGAGGGCTTGAAGGGACGCCAAGATCAAAAAGAACACCCCGTAGCCTACCCACTCCTGAAAGTGGGCGGGAGCCACGATGAAGTGCACGGTGGCGGTGCTCAGGGTCAGCAACCCCGCCACCGCAGCCAGTGGCACCTGGCGTAATCTAGCGTCGACCAAATGTGTGTACTCCACCTCTTGCCTCCTTACGGCTGGTCGCCAAGATATTTCAGATACGCAACCACTGCCGTGATCTCTTGGTCGCTGAGCTTGATGAAGCTCATCGCCGACACACTTGAAAGGGCCTCCCGGACCCGAGACAGGGACGCACCCCGGATGTAGGGGGCAGCCGCTCCTCTTGCCTCCAGCCCGTGGCAGGTGGTGCACCCCATGCCACCGGCCGTTTTTTCAAAGATCAGTTTCCCCTGTGCCATGAGATCGCTATTGGAAGGGCCGGCTGAAGATGTGGGGGCCGGGGCAACTGTAGCTCTGGCGGTGGCTGTCGCCGTGGCTGTGGCTTGAGTCGTCTTCGCGCCTGCAGGGCTACCACAGGCGGCGACTAGCACGACTAGCCCTCCCAGGAAGATACTGCCTACCGCCATGACCAGTTCCCTCTTCAACGTAGCCTCCCCTCTATATATTTTATCTGATGTATCCCGTGGGAGATGTGCCCTCAGACCCGCCGGGTCTGAGGGCACATCCGTATTCGTTACCTCGCGGCTGCCAGCTTCGCGATCTTGGCCTTCTTGATGTCCCAAATTGATTGCGACTTGGGGCCGCCCATGTCGAGCAGCAGCTCGCCGGTCCAGTCCGCGCTGTAGCGGACGAACCCGCCCGAGTGGGTATTTCCACCGTTGGGGGTGGGAATCCAGGCGATGGGCTTGTTCGTGTTGAGGTCCACGACGATGGTCTCCCAGCCGTTCATGTTGCTCACCCAGAGCTCGTTCACCGCGGGGTCTGGGTTCAGGATGCCATGGTCAACGCTGGAGGCCGACCCACCAAGGTTAATCGGCATCTGGTGGACGAGGTCGCGCGCCTGCCTGAAGGTCTTCGTGTCTATTACCCCCAGTACGCCACCCAGGTTGTGGCTGCCCTCTCCCTTGCCGACTACATAGAGCAACGTTTCGTCCCAGTTCAGGGAGAGGCCATAGGGTCCGGCCACGCCGGCGCTGGTACGACCGACAACCTCGTCCTTTGTGTTGTCGATCTTGTAGACCTCGCTGCCATGGGCGTCAACCACGTAGGTGGTCTTGCCATCCGCCGTGTGGGCGATGCCGATAGGATGGTGCCCCACCCCCGGGATGATTTTTACGGAGCCATCCTCCAGGTTGAGTTTCGCTATCGCGGCTTCCGGGGCTTCGGCGGCAGAGATCTCTGGCGAGTCCATGGACACGTAGATGAACTTGCCATCGGGGCTGGGGGTCGTGAACGGGTGGCCCAGGGGCCTCACGTCGTCATAGTTGATCGCCTTCACGACCTTGTTGTCGTTTTTGGGGTCCAGGATGAAGTGCGGGCCGCCAACGGAGCCAAACCCCCACTGCAGGATGACGCGGTCCCGCCCCTGCCAGTCCTTGAACGCCTGAATGTGGTGCAGGCTCTGGCTACGCATCTGCCCCTGGTAGTAGCTCTCCTGCTTCAACAGCTTGTCAATCTTCAGGGTCCTGACGTTGACGATGGCGACCACGCCTTCCGTTGATTTCCCGTCCGCCGTCTTTTGCCCCCAGCCCACATACGCCCACTTCCCGTCGGGCGAGACGTCTACACCGTGAGGGAAGCGCGTGATCTCCCGTCCCACGTTGAACAACGCCGACTTGACAACCTGCTTCGACTGGGCGTCGACGATGTGGAAGCCCGCAAAGTAGGGCGTCTTCTTGTCATAGAGAGGGCTCGAGTCTTCAGTGCCCTCGCTGCTGAAGTACACCACGGGGTGGGCCTTCGCGTCCCAGGCATCGGGGCCGCTGGAGTCGAAGGTCGACACCAGGTGCAGACCGCCCCTGATGGACTCCGGGGTGTCCCAGCCCGTGGGTTGCGCCCCGGCCGGGGCCGGCTGGAGGTTGCCCGCCTGGACCACGACGGCGGCCTTGGCGGTCTCCAACTTGGCCTTCAGGGCGTTATATTCCCCCTGGGAAACACCGCTGGTGCAGGCGGCCAACAACATCGCCAGGACACCCGCGGCCCCCAGGAGGCGTATTCCGGGTAAGTGTCCTTTCAATTCCTTTCTCCTTTCACATCACCCTTTATCTTACTCTTTTCGGCCCAATGTCTGTTCAGGTTCTCATGGTGCTCCCTCCCCGCTGGGGTCGTCTTCCCTGGGCAAAGGCCCAGCAGATATGGTCTTGCCGCGAATCGCTTCCAGGAGCCCATCAAAGCCCGTATGTTGGACCCGTCGCACTCTGTATACCTCAATGCCGGTCCGGTTGAGGTTCAGCGCAATCACCTTTGACTTGGGGTTTTCTGTCAGCATCCGGGTAATAACCCCCTCGCCCAGAGAGGTGTCGCCCGAGTCCAGCACGATCACTTGAGGAGCCAGTGCTCCCAACTTGGTTACCGCTTCAGGGTCGCCATCTGCCATTATGGTGAGTTCCAGGTCACTCACTCCTTGCAGTAACCTCTGGACTCCAGCGACCAGAACAGAGCGATTGGTCAGCAAAACAACTCGCTTGGTTCGCACAGGGACGCCTCCCTTATATCTCCGAACACCCTGATACTACTATGACAGAAGGCAGCTTATGAGGAAACGCCAAGAGTGGTAGTCTTGCGCTCATGAAAAAGTGGTAGGCTTCCGGCCACGGAGCCTACCACTTTAGGTAGTCGGAAGCGTCTACGTTGGGCCGCCTGGTGGAGTGGTACCCCCGTGTTCCAGGGCCTAGGCGACTACTTGGGCACGGTTTCTCAGGTTGCCAAGGGTGTTTTTTATGTGGTAATTCACTGCGGCTCATCGTCCGAGACAGTAAGGATCACCACCTTGATATCGGGGACCTGGATGGCTCGGGTGGCCTCCAGGGTCTCTCCCCTCTTTGCCGAATACATCTCAGCCGAGTACGCCCCCAGCCCTTGAAGGCTGGGGGCGTACTCTTCATGCTATGCTACTTGGTTAGCGCTGCGGCGACCAACGGGAGCTTCGCTTTGAAGACGGCTGCCTTGGGGCCGCCCATGTCAGTCAGCAACTCACCGGTCCAGTCCGCGCTGTACCGAACGAATCCACCAGAGTGGGTGTCCCCGCCATTGGGGGTGGGGATGTAGTTCTTCACCTCTCTTGTGTTGAGGTCCAAGACGATGGTCTCCCAACCGTTCATGTTGCTCACCCAGAGCTCGTTCACCTTGGGGTCCGGGTGGAGGATCCCATGGTCTATGCTGGAGGCCGACCCACCCAGGACGATGGGTTGATTGAAGTCGCGCGTTGGCCTGAAGGTCTTCGTGTCGATGACCCCGATCACGTGGCCGGTGTTGTGGCTCCCTTCGCCTTTGCCTATGGTGTACAGCTGGGTCTCGTCCCAGTTGAGGGTAAGGCCGTAGGGTCCGGCCACACCGGCGTTGGTCTTAGCCACCACCTTGTTCGTTGAGTTGTCGATCTTGTAGACGGCGTCACCGTGGGCCTCGTTCACGTAAGTGAACTTACCATCCGCCGTGTGGGCCATACCGATGGGATTCCCATCCTCCCCCAACCCCCAGATATAAGTCATGTCGCCCGTCTCCAGGTTGATCTTGGCTACCCCACCAGTGGCTCCGAACTCCCCTGCACCCCCCCAGGACCCCGGACGCAGGCCCCGGTAATAGAACCTGCCCGTGGGATCGATGGTTACATAGTTGTGGCCCAACATGGCCACGTCGGCGGGGGTTATCGCCTTCACCACCCTGTTGTCATCCTTGGGGTCCAGGATGAAGTCGGGACCACTATTCTTGGTGAGGGTGACGCGGTCTCGTCCCATCCAGTCCTTGAACCCGATGCTGTGGTGAAGAGCCAGCCCCTTCAATGCCTTGTCAATCTTCAGGGTCCTGGCGTTGACGATGAGGACCAGTGGGGTGGATACTTTATCGATGTTCACCGTGGCGCCGATGTAGAACCACTTCCCGTCCGGCGAGGTGCCCACGGTGTGACCCGCCCCGGTGTGCTCATAGCCCAGATTGTACGTCGCCGACGCGACGACCTCCTTGTTAGACGCATCCATGATGTACAAACCCGCAAACTTGTTCTTCCCGGGGCTAAAAGGCTTGGCCATGCCCTCGCTGCTCACGTACACCACGGGGTGGGCCTTCACGTCCCAAGCATCGGGGCCGCTGGAGTCGTACTTAGCGAAAAGGGTCAGCCCGCCCCTGATGGACTCCGGGGTGTCCCAGCCCGTGGGCTGCGCGTTGGCCGGAATAGGCTGGAGGCTCCCTGACTGAACTACGACGGCGGCCTTGGCAGCCTCCAACTTGGACTTCAGGGCGTTATATTCCTGCTGGGAAACACCGCTGGTGCAGGCGGCCAACAACATCGCCAAGACACCCGCGGCCCCCAGGAGGCGTATTCCGGGTAAGTGTCCTTTCAATTCCTTTCTCCTTTCACACATTATCTTGCTCTTGTCGGCACCACTAAATATTCAGATTCCCACCACGCCACCTCCCTCCCTGCTGAGGCCGTCTTCCCTGGACAAAGGCCCAGTAGATAAGGTCTGCCGCGAATAGTTTCGAGCAACACAACTTGCTTGGTTTGCACAAGGACCGCCCTGGGCATGTCTCCCAATAACCCTGATACTAATATGACAGAAGGCAGCTTGTGAGGGAACGCCAAGAGTGGTAGTTTTGTGCTCATGAAAAAGGGGTAGTCTTCTGGCCACGGAGCCTACTCTTTTAGGTGGCCAGAAGCGGCGGTGATTGGTGGGGGAGCGTCTGCGTTAGGCTCTAGCCGCCTGGTAGAGTGGTAATCCCGTGTTCCATGGCCCAGGCGACTACTTGGGTGCGGTTTCTCAGGTGCAGCTTGCTAAGGATGTTTTTCATGTGGTAATTCACCGTGTTTTCGGAGATGTACAGGGCAGCGGCCACCTCCTTATTGGTAGACCCCCGGGCCACTTGTTCCAGCACATCATGCTCTCGGTCAGTCAAGCCGACATCGCTTTCCGGGCCCCGTTTTTCTCTCTTTAGTCGGGCAAACTCTTGGAGGAGCTTCTTTGCCAGGCCCGGTGACATCAGCGGCTCGTCGCTGGCGACACGACTTACCAGGTTAGCGAACTCATCCTCTCTCAGGTTCTTGAGAAGGTAGCCTTCAGCGCCACTTTTGACGGCCTCGAACAGGTCTTGCTCATCGTCCGAGACAGTAAGGATCACCACCTTGATGTCGGGGAACTCAGCCTTGATGGCACGGGTAGCCTCCAGCCCGTTAAGGGCCGGCATGTTGATATCCATGAAAATCAAATCGGGATGAAGCTGCCGAGCCTTAGCAATGGCCTCGTTGCCGTTCCCTGCCTGGCCTACCACCTGAAGTCCCCAGGCCTTGAGCAAGCTGGCTAGCCCGGCGCGAAAGAGGGCGTGGTCGTCGGCGAGAAGGACCCTCATCGCAAATGCCCTGCGTGATCCAGGCGGGATATGGGCAGACTCACCACAACCTTAGTCCCGTGACCCGGCGTCGTCTCGATATGGAGAGTCCCGCCCACCGCCTCGGCTCGTTCTCGCATCGTTTGCAGGCCGAACCGTGGCCAGCCCGTTGATGGCAGGCGGGTCAGGTCGAAACCGCGGCCGTTGTCAGTTATGGTGACTTCAAACTTCCCATCATTGCCCTGGAAGGTTATCGTGACCGATGTCGCCTTGGAGTGTTTCCTAACGTTGGTAAGCGCCTCCTGAACGACACGAATGAGTTGAATCTCAGCGTTGGAGGCTAGTCTAAAGCTTTCTGCGGTGGGTGACGCGCTGATCTCTACGGGGACGCCGAAGGCCTCAGTGTAGCGCTCCACATATTCCCGAAGAGCCGGTATTAGTTTCTTCTGGCTGTGCGCAGTAACCCTGAGCCCCAGAATGCCCTCCCGAACATCGGCGTAAAGGTCTCGGGCCACGCTCTCCATGGTGGTTAACTCTGCCCGAGCCTCCTCCAGTTGCCCGTTGGAGAGGAGCTTCTTCACCGCCATGGTCTGGGTATTGATGAAGCCCAGCATCTGGGCCATCCCATCGTGCATCTCGCGGGCGATGCGCTCTCGTTCTCGTAGAGCGGCCAGATCCTGGACCTGTTGGTAAAGGTGCGCATTCTCTATAGCCAGCGCTAGCCATTCTCCGATGCTTTCCAGAAGACGAAGCTGTCGCGGCTCCCTCAGCGCCTCCGCCGAAAGAGCAGCCACCGCCAGAACGCCCACCAGCTTCCTTTGATGACGTATGGGCAGAGCACAGAACGTCTGAAACCCCGCTCTGGTAACCCCTTGGCGAAGGAAACGCGGTTCGGAGGGAAGATCGTGCACCACTAGAGGCTCCAGGCTTTGTGCCACCAGCCCTGGTATGCCCTCCCCTACTGGGAAGCGCGTGCGCTCCAGGAACGCCTCACGGTGAGCTCCTCCATGACACACCATGGCAAGCTCTCCGTCGGCCTCCATCAGCCACATTTCCGCAGCGTCAGCCGAGGTCACCTCAATGATGGTATCCAGCGACGCATCCAGCAACTCGTCCAGATCCACAGAGGAAGTCACCACCTTCCCAACGGCGAGTAGCCCGCCCAACTCCTGGTTCTGCAACAGGGACTGCTCATATAGCAGAGCGTTCCTTATCGCCATTCCCAGTTGGCCACTAATTCCGTTTAGAAACTCCTTGTCACTGGCAGAGAAATGCCGCTCTTCATGGGTCGCGATAGCCAGGATGCCGTTAACCAGGCCCTCTGACTTGAGGGGAACGCTGATGGCGGACTTGATTCCTGCCCGCCTGGCTGCTTCCGCCACCCGCGGGTCTTCGAAGATACGCTCCATCACCACTGGCAGGCCGGTGGCAACCACTTCCCGGGCGATGGGATCGTCCCCCAGCTTGGCTCTCTGAATGCGGTGTACCACTTCCTCTGAAAAACCGCGGGAACAAATCGCCGAGTGCTCCCCCCTCTCCAAGTCCACCAAACAGATGAGGCCCGCGTCGGCCGGCAGGCTGGACAGCACGTAATCCAAGCTAGTTTCCAGGAGTTCTTGAAGACGTAGTTTGGCGGTTGATGCCTTAGCTATTTCATTCAACGCCAAAAGTTGGCGGTTCCTGTCGACGACCTTTTCCTCCAGTCGCCGGATGAAAGCGAATATGGTGTAGGAGAAGGCAATGACAGCGGTGGAGATTAGCAGGTAGACGCCAACTAACCCCGGAACTGAGTGAAGCTGACTATACAGAATGGTTTGCCGCAGCACATCGATGGACACTAGGAATGCGATGGGTAGGACTATCGCCGACCACCGCAGGGCGGTCAGATTGAGGGGCCACTTCCCTTTAGGTTCGTCGATTTTACGGTTCATAGCCAACACAAGCTCCGGGGCACGCCAATACCTTCTATCATATATCATACTATACGAGCTTATACTATACGACTATGGTCTACGAGTATAAGAGAGCTTGGCTTCCATCACCCCTACCAAAACGGTAGTCTTAACCTACCAGGTTTGGTAGGGTAAGACATCGTCTTCCGCCCTGTGCTCTACACACGCCTTTTTCAGGTGAGGAATCCCCTTACGTCGATATATATATATATTGATATATATAATGGTCATCAACAAAATAAAGTGGTATTTTGTCATTCTGATCCGCCAGAGGCGGAGAAGAATCTCTTCATAAGGCTTTGAGATTCTTCGCTTCGCACAGAGGCTGTGAGTTTTTCGCGGGGGAGCGCCTCGAACACCATGATTTTGTATCTAGTTGACCCTTTGGACAGGTGCCCCAAACCAATTTCTTCACAGGCTCTCAGCGTGTAGTGTAGGGGCGTGGCAGATCGTCACCACCGAACCCGTCATTGCGAGCCCTTCCGCAGAAGGGCGTGGCAATCCGTCACAACGCACCT
>JACPEP010000019.1 GCA_016183425.1 Chloroflexota bacterium | reverse complement strand
GGATAGTGCCGAGGCTCACTTCTACCTTGGCAGGGCACTGGAGGAGTTAGGCGAGACAGATGCTGCTTTGAGGGCATACCAAGGGGCGGTATCCCTGGGTCACCCGGACCCCGAGGCTCGCTATCGCCTTGCGAAGCTAGAACGTAGCTTGGGTCTTCTGGGAGAAGCCGTTAGGGATATGGAGAGGGCGGTTGAAGGCGAGGGATCGCCCTGGTCTATGGAGTTGGCTTACCTCTATCTGGAGGCAGGCCAGGCGGAGGAGGCAGAGGTGTTGGGAAGGCGAGGGGTAGCCTCTGAGCCGGACAACCCCCAACGGTGTCTCCAGGTGGGTATACTGCTGCACCGACTAGGTAAGGCGGAGGAAGCGTTGCCCTGGCTGGAAAAGGCGGCGGCAAACTTGGATGCGGCCGAAAGCCACGCCGCGCTGGGGGCGGTTTACCTTTCCCTTCAGCGCTGGCCGGAGGCCCGTAAACAGTACCAGGCGGCGGCCAGAGGGGTGCCCAAAGAGGAGTACCAGGTCAAGATAGCCGCTACCTTGCGGCTGGAAGGTCAGCTTGCATCCGCCGCTGGAATTTTGGAGATGGTCCTAGAGGCCAATCCAGACAGTGCTGAGGCTTGCTATCAGCGCGCTCTTGTTCATCGGGAGGAAAAGGCGCTTCCCAAGGCCGTGGAGTTGCTGCGTCGCGCCGTGGCATTGGCACCCCAGGAAGGGGAATACCGATATACCCTCGCGGAGCTGTTGAGCCTGCTGGGGATGAGGGACGAGGTCGAGTCTCATCTGAAGGCACTGATTGAGGCTCCAACTCTGTCCCCGCAACTGCTGGTGGGCGTAGGCAGGGTTTACGAGTTGCAGGAAAGGTGGGAGGAGGCCATGGCCTGCTACCAACGGGCGGCCGCCTCTCGGGCCTCTGCTGGCTGTTATCATGACATAGCGCGGGTGTGGCAAAGGCTGGGCCGTCTCGAAGAGGCGGCAACGGCTTTAGAAAGGGCTATCAGCCTGGAGGGGCATCACGCCCTGTGGCACAGCCAGCTGGGACAGTTGAGGGAGGACCTGGGGGAGGAAGACAAAGCTTTAGAATGCTATTTTCGGGCTGCCGATCTGGAGCCACTGGAGGCCCGTCATCATTACTGTGTTGGAGTTCTCTTGGAGCGAAAGGGGAGGTACGCTGCCTCCCATATTGCTTTGGAGAAGGCTATGCGCCTTCAACCTGATGATACCAGCATTCGAGCTCATCTAGCGGCAGTAACGGTCAAGGAGGCTTTGGAAAGGGGCACCCTGGGCTATGGGTAGCCGCAACGGGCCCCCTAGCCATGGGAAGGCTTGGTAGCGGGCGGTGTGGCTACCAGCATGAATAGAGCGGCGACCAAAAAGGCGGCCGCTAATAAAGAGAAAGCGATATTGTAATTTCCATGAAGGTCGTATAGCCAGGCGGCCAGTAGAGGACCCAGGGCAGCGCCCGTCGACTGAAGAACGGTGGCGAAGCCGCGAATGGTGCCCAGGAAGGGGCGCCCGAAATAGTCAGGCCAGACTACAGCTTGCAGTGTTAGGATGCCACCTATCGTTAGACCGTAAAAAATAACCGCGCCGTAAACAGTTTCCACGTCGCCAACGACGAGGAGCCCCAGGGTGGCCAGGGCGCAGCCCACGGTGCATAGGATGAGGCAATACCTTACATGGAGCTTTTCCGCCAGGAAACCCCAAAAGACCTTGACCAGAAGTGCTACTAAAGCAAAGGTGCTGATGGCGCTGGCGGCTATGGCGGCGGAAAACCCTCTATCTGTGAAATAAGCGGCCATGTGGGTGATGATACCCACGTCCGACATGGCGGTGAGGACCACGGTCATCAGTATCAGCCAGAAAGCCCGGGTTCCCATGGCCTCTCTCATCGTCCACACTGCTTCCTCAGGGGGATTTCCCTTCCCCTTTGTAGTAGGCTTGGTTGTTTGCCGGTTGATGGCTCCTGCGCCATCGGGCATCAGCCCCATATCCTCCGGCCGGCGCCTCACGACGAGCCAGGCAGGAAGGGTGATGAGTCCCCACACTCCCAGGCCCATTACTGCCCACGCCATCCGCCAGCCATAGTTAGGAATTATCCACTGGGCCACGGGAACCCAAACTGCCGTTCCCAGAGAGAAGCCCATGGTGGTGAAGGCTACCGCCCGGCCCCTCTTTTTTACGAACCAGTTGGCTACCAAGGTGGTGGGCACTGCTTCGGCGAGACTGGCTCTAGCCAGAGCGCCTATAACGCCATAGAGGAGGTAAATTTGCCATAGGGCCTGGATCTGCGAGAGGGCAAATAGTACAGCGCCGGCTATTATCGCTCCGACAACCATGGCGACTCGAGCTCCGTACCTGTCCACCATTGCGCCTACGAAGGGAGATGCCAGGCCCGTCACCACGCCGCCTAGGGTGGCAGCACCCACCGTTGTCGCTCTCATCCAGCCCATCTCCTGGGACATGGGTTTTAAAAGCACGCCATAGACAGCGCCCGGCGTAAGTCCGGCGCTAACGAAATAAGCTAGAAAGGCAACGGCCACCACCAGCCATCCATAGAAGATGCGATGCTGACCCAAAGGGAGATCACTCAACAAGGTGTTGACACCATAACGGCTACCGTGCTACAGTTTAACATAGTCTCCGGTAGCGGAGGGTCGTACTGGGACATAGTAAACTAGATGAGTAGGGGATACATATGCCATGTGAAAGGTTCGTATCCTTTTTGTGACAAGACTAGAGTTTTTGCCGAGGAGGGTAGATGGACATCATCGTTTGCGTTAAGCAGGTGCCCGACCCGGAGACGCCCCCCGCCAGCTTCAGGATAGACCCCGGAACCAACAAGGTTATTCCCGCCCAGGGTATCGCTCCCGTCATCAGCACCTTCGACGAACTGGCCGTGGAGGCAGCGCTACGTATTAAAGATAAGCATGGCGGTAAGGTGACGGCCATGACTTTGGGTCCAGAATCGGCTAGGGATGTGCTCAAGCACGCGATGGCCATGGGTGCCGATGAAGGCATTCATCTTTTAGATGCGGCCTTTGGGGATGGCGATGGTTGGGCCACTGCGTACGCCTTGGCGCAGGCAATTAAGAAGGTGGGACGTTATGATCTGGTTCTTTGTGGTCGTCAAGCTGCCGATTGGGATGCGGGCCAGGTAGGCCTGGGCATCGCCGAGTTCTTGAACCTACCCAGTGTAACTCCCATCAAGAAGGTGGAAGTCAGCGACGGCAAACTGGGCGTTGAGCGGTTGGTGGCCGATGGCTTTGAAGTTCTGGAGGTGTCCCCTCCCGCCCTGCTTACGGTGAGCAACGAATTGGGGGAGCCCCGGTACCCAACCCTTAGGGGAATTATGATGGCCGCCCGAAAGCAAGTAACCACGTGGAACGCTCAGGACATCGGTGTCGAGGCGTCCCAGGTGGGGGCCAGGGGCGCTCGTACCAAGCTTCTTAGGCTGTTTATTCCGATTAGAGAATCCAAGTGTGAGATTGTGGAGGGGGAGGATGTGGTAGATGCCGCCACCAAACTGGCTTTGAGGTTGAGGGAAAGCAAAATAATCTAGGCATGTAGGGGAGGAGGCGAATTAATGACCGAATATCGCGGGGTATTGATATGCAGCGAGGCGCTTCAAGGAAGCTTGGCCGCTATCAGTTGGGAGCTTCTAGGCATCGGCCGTAAGCTGGCCAATGACTTGGGCGAGGAGCTCTATGCCTTCCTGCCGGGTAGGGGCGTCCAGCCCTTGGCTCAGGAGTTGGTGGCGGGTGGAGCGGACAAGGTCTTCGTTGCCGATGACCCCCGTATCGAATACTATCAAACAGATAGCTACACTGCTCTCATGGACGGTTTGTGTCGCCAGTTGTCTCCCCAGATAGTGCTCATGGGCCAGACTTCTCTGGGGCGGGACCTGGCGCCTCGCCTTGCCTTTCGCCAAGGGACGGGCGTGGCCATGGACTGCGTGGAGCTGAGCATCGACCTCCAGGATAGAAGCCTTCTCCAAACTCGACCGGTATACGGAGGCAATGCACTGGCCGTTCTAAAAACAGAGACAAAGCCTCAGGTGGCCACTATACGGCCCAAGTCCATGACAGAAGCCCAAAGGGACACCTCCCGTCGCGGTGAGGTAATTTCTATACCGGTGAATGTGCCGCCGGGCGGAGTTAACTTCGTAAAGAAGGTGACTGAAGAGGTGGAGGGTGTTAAGCTGGAGGATGCGGAAATCATATCATCGTCACCGGGGGGCGGGGCGTGGGGGGGCACTCGTCCGGTGTGCGACTCGGGATGGCTGCCGGCCCAACTTCAAATCGGCCTCACCGGCAAAATGGTCAGCCCAAACCTATATCTTGTAGTGGCCGCCTCCGGCTCCAGCCAGCACATGGCTGGGTGCTCGGGTGCCCGAAATATCGTGGCTATAAACAAAGACCCAGAGGCCAACGTGTTCAAGTATGCCCGCTTTGGGGTAGTGGCCGATTACCGTCAGCTTTTGCCCCCCCTTACCGAAAAGTGTAAAGAACTTCTCTCGGGCTAGCCAGATGATGGTCATTGGACTCACCGGCGGCATCGCCACCGGCAAGAGCACTGTTTCCCAGATATTAGCTGAGCTGGGAGGGGTGATTTTGGATGCCGATAAGGCCGGCCACGAGGCTTTGAAGCGGGGAGGCGAGGTATGGCGGGAGGTGGTGGCTTCTTTCGGCGAAACAGTCTTGGGGTCTGAGGGTGAGATCGACCGCCGGAAGCTGGGGGAGTTGGTTTTCAATGACCCCCAGGCGAGGGAGCGCCTTAACGCCATTGTCCACCCTCGCCTCAAGGCTCGCCTCAAAGAGGAGATGGCGGCTCTAAAGCGGGAAGGGGCGAGGGTGATTGTGCTGGAGGCGGCTCTTCTGGTGGAAGCGGGCTGGACAGGGATGGTGGACGAGGTATGGGTCACCGAGGCATCTCAGGACACCGTCCTTCGCCGTCTGAAAGAGAGGAACAATTTCACAGCGGAGCAGGCCTTGGCCCGGGTCCAATCTCAGCTCTCCCGAGAGGAACGAAGGCGATGGGCACAGGTTAGCATTGACACTGATTGCTCCCTGGCCAGGGTGAGGGAACAAGTGATGGAGCAGTGGCGGAGACTGGAGGGCCTTGGGGAGAAAGCATTTCTTCCGGCTTGAAATAGAGATGGAGGAAGGGTAGCGGCCACAAGGGAAGGGTAAACAGGAAAGCGTAAACTATGTATCGAGAATATGCTATTGAGGAATACATCGTTGAGAAGGAACCCTATTATCTAGCCACCGGGGATGAGGTAGCCCTTTTCGAGGCGGCCTACGTTCAGAAGATACCGGTTTTACTCAAAGGCCCCACGGGATGCGGCAAGACCCGATTTGTGGAGTATATGGCCTATCGTCTAGGGCAGCCGCTGGCGGTGGTTCGGGATGCTGCTTCTTCCCCTAACGGGCGCGGGGTGCCCCTGGTGACCATCGCTTGTCACGAGGATCTCACCGCCAGCGACCTGGTGGGACGCTACCTCTTGGAGGGGGAATCCACCAAGTGGATCGATGGCCCCCTTACCCGGGCGGTAAAGGCAGGGGCCATCTGCTATCTGGACGAGATCGTGGAGGCAAGAAAGGATACCACCGTTCTCATCCATCCCCTCACCGACCACCGACGGATCCTGCCTGTGGAGAAGCGGGGTCAGGTGATAGAGGCTCAGGATGGTTTCCTTTTGGTTATCTCCTATAACCCAGGCTACCAGAGTGCCCTTAAAGACATAAAGCAAAGCACCCGACAGCGCTTCGTAGCTTTAGAGTTTGGCTATCCTCCCCGACAGGCTGAGGCTGAGATCATAGCTCATGAGAGCGGTGTCGCCATGGATATCGCTGTCGAACTAGCCAAGCTAGGGGAGAAGATACGTCACTTGAAGGAGCATGGCCTTCAAGAAGGGGTAAGCACCCGCCTTCTCATCTATACTGGCAAACTGATAAGGGAGGGGGTCTCTTCCCGCCGGGCTTGCCAGGCGGCGATAGTGTGGGCTCTCACCGACGATGCGGAGGTACAACGCAGCGTAGAAGAGGTGGTAGCCAGCATCTTCGAATAAAGACGGTGAAGATAGGCATTATTTCCGACGTCCATTGTAATCTTCCTGCGCTGCTTCGGGCCCTGGATGAGATGGGAGAAGTGGATGAGATTCTGTGCGCGGGCGACATGGTTTACGAGTACCGCTTTTCAAACCCGGTGGTGGATGTCCTTCGCCAGCGGGGCATCAAAACTGTCTTGGGTAATCACGAGGAGGTCATTCTTTCTCAGGATGGTCAGCGGATGCGCCGTGACGGAGTCATAAGCCCAGAGAACCTGGCTTTTCTTAATTCATTGCCCAAGGTGCTGGAAACCCGGTTAGACGGTAAACGGGTTTATATGGTCCACGGTAGCCCGTGGCCGCCAGAAAAGGAATACCTCTATCCCAGCCATCCTTATATCCCTCGGCTGGCCAAGATAGATGCGGATGTGGTTATATTGGGCCACACCCATTACCCCATGATTCGTCAGGTAGGGGGGGTTCTGGTTATTAATCCAGGCTCGTGCGGAGAAGCTCGGGACCCCAGGCACGATTTTAGGCTTACCTATGCTATCATGGATACCAGTACCGGGGAGGCAGTCATTCGATCCTTCGTTAGTCCCGACGAGGGTCGGGGGTGGGGAGAGGAAACGGCACCCCAAGAGACAGAAGAGGGCGAGGGGATATATGGAAGGGAATAGCTGGGAGCATTATCGCGAGGAATTGAAGCAGTTTCCTTCGGTAGTGTATAGCGAATTTGAGCGGACGTTGCCCATAGTTCAGGCTCTCCTGGCGGGGGAGGATATGGAGGCCTGGCTCCACGAGGGTATAAGCGTCGCAAACCATTCCTTGCGCTCCTGGGAGGCGGCGACGGAGTATTTTAGGGCTAGCCCGCAGATGTTGGCCCTTCTCCCCTTCAGCCGTTTTTTGCACTGGGTGCAGTGGGGCAAGTATCTAGCGCAGGAATCTCCCACTATGGCCGCGGCCTTCTTCTGTGCTAGCCCGGAGACAGTGACCTTCATCCATTCTCACCAACTTGGAGACTGGGGTCGTTTGGGGAGACGTCTATACCGGGGCACGTGGAGGTCGGGGCAGTTGGCCTGTCAGTTCTTTCAGGCTAGCTCGCGATTTTTCCGTTACCTTAACCTGGACGAGGCGGGACATTTGGTGGCCTGCATCTCCTCGGTCGCAGAGAGGTCTGAGGAGGCAGCGGAAGAGTGTCTTATAGCGGCTTTGGAGGCGATTCCGGAGATCGAACGGGAGGAACGGCGCCTGTTTCTCACCATGGCCTGGGTCATGGCAGAGAGCCATTGGGGGGATGTGAGGGCATACTTGCAGGCCGGGTCTAGAAGCCTGTCGCGAGTGGACAAAAGAGCGCGCCCCAAGTTTCTGAGTCTGGTAGAGCGTATGGCGCGGGCGTCCCAGGGAATACCTCTCGCCCTGGTGGTGGAGGGCAGTCGGGCACTTGGTCAAGAGGACGTGGCGGCTCACCTTCAAGTTATCAGCCTGGCAGAGAAGCTCATGGCCAAGTCGCCCCAGGCGGTGGTGATGTTCCTGAAAAGCTCCCCCACTATTGTGGAGAAAGTGGGCATTTCCTTCCTGGATGAGTGGTTCGAAGAGGGTATGAAGCTTCTGTGGGAGAACGAGGAACGGGGTCTGGCCTACTTCTGTCTGGAATCTAACCGTGCCGTTGAGGTATTGGAACGCCTTTCCAGCCGTTTGGAGCTTTCCCAGGTGGCCGAGGTGCTGAGAATGTACTGTAAGGCTATCTCGGGGAAAGACATCCAGCTTCTTCCCGCGCAAAAACTTAAGAGTCGGGGATGGACAGAGGGGGAAAAGTCCACCACGGAGGGGACAACCATATTTCTCCCCTCTGTGGTGGAGAAATACCCTGATCGACAAGAGAACTTTACCTGGTACAAGATTTTATCCACTCACCAAGCGGGACACTTGGAGTTCGGCAGCTTTGATTTTGTATTTGAGCGGGAGGGAGCCCTCTTCCCTAGCCTCAGGTCTGGTCTCACTTCGACCTCGCCTCGGGAGGGGTGTGCCACCGATATTGAGTGGTTCTTTCTCCATTTCCACGATGGCCGGTTGGTTAGGGACATCTTCACTGCGGTGGAGGACAGCCGAATCGACCATCGAATAAAGTGGGAGTATCCGGGAATTCGCAGGGCCTATAGCTTGGCTCAGAGACGGGCGATGGAGGGTCGGCAGCCTCCGCCTGATTTGCCCCTTCGGGCGGCTCTTTTGGAGGTTCTCGTTTGTCTGAGCTTGGAGGGTGATGTCCCCTCCTGGGGCCCCCTGGCGGTGCGAGAGCGGCTGGCCCAGGTGATCCAGGTAGCTCAAGGTATCCAGTCGCCTCAAGCTACAGTAGAGGATTCGGCGGAGGCCACCCTTCGCCTTTACTCCATTATTAGTCAAGTGCCCAATGTGGAAGCTGAGCGGGAGGATAACCAAGAGGAGACAGATGAGTCCCAAGGCGCCCCCGGTGGGGAGGGACAATCTCTTGAGGAGCTAGCGGAGTCGGGGAAAGAGGTATCTTACAATAGCCCCCAGGAGGTGGAGTATCGAGGGGATTTCCAGCCCGAGTTGGTGCAGTTGATCCAGAAGCTGCGCCAGGGAGCCTTACCCAAGGGATTGCGGGAGGTGGCCGCTGCCTCTCTTCCCAGCAACCTCAAAGATGTGCTGGACAAGGATCTCTTCAGCCTAAGCGACGCAGGGGATAACCAACCGCTCACCGACCCCCTCCCCGCCCAGCCCGGGGGAGGGCGGGGTGACCAGACTCCGGCCCGATCGCGGCGCTCATCACTGTGGGATAATCCGCTATCTACGGAAGGGGTAACCACTTTCCTCTACGACGAGTGGGATTTTCGCGTGAGCGACTACCGGCCTCGTTGGTGTCAGGTGATAGAGCGGCCCCTGGAGGGCGGCAACACTGAATTCTTCGATCTAACCCTAAGAAATCATGCCGGTCTATCGGCGGAAGTGAAGAAACAGTTTGAGCTTATGAGTCCTGAGCTGTTCAAGAAGGCCAAGCGGCTTCTGGATGGTGAGGAGGTAGAACTGGACGCCGTCATCCAGGCCGTGGTGGAGAGGAGAGCAGGCCAGAGCCCAGATGATAAGATATACTGGCGGCGCAACAAGATCGCCCGGGATGTGGCGGTGGCCTTCCTCCTGGATATGAGCGCTTCTACTGCCGAGGATATCGAAGAGGATCGAGAGCCGTTAAGTGAGCCCGACTTCGGCGATGACCCGGTGAAGTACCTTACCTGGTTAAAGACCCATCGCAGCGAAGAAATGGCTCGCCGTCGCCGTCGGAAGCGCATCATAGACCTGGAAAAGGAAAGTACTGTCCTTCTCATACGGGCCCTGGAGACTATTGGGGACACCTATGGCATCTATGGCTTCTCTGGCCAGGGGCGGGAGCGGGTGGAGTTCTTCATCATCAAGGACCTGGAGGAGGGTTTCGCCCAACGTATAAAAGAGCGCATTGACAAGATAGAGCCGGTTCAGGCCACCCGCATGGGGGCCGCCATCCGCCACGCCACTACCAAGCTAGTGCGCCAGGCCGCTAAGACTAAGATACTATTCCTTATCAGCGATGGACGGCCCCAGGACCGGGGCTACAGCAACGACGGTGTGGACCGGGATTACGCCATCCACGATACAAAGCGAGCCCTGTTTGAGGCCAAACAGAAGGGTATTACCCCCTTCTGTCTTACGGTAGATCGTAAAGGGCACGACTATCTGCGCACCATGTGCCATGATATCCGCTATGAGGTGGTAAGCAACATTTACTCCCTCCCTTCCCGCCTCCCCACCCTTTACCGAAAGCTAACGGGCTGAAAAGCAGCCAAGGCGAATAACATGCGGGAGTGGTTGTGCGACAGTTTGGTGGCTACTGGTGCCGCCATCTTACTCTTTAGCTTTGGCCTTTTTATTCTAATTATGGTGGCAGCAGTGCCCACCAACAATCCTTATATAGGCGTCTTCGCTTTTTTGCTAATGCCGATACCCCTGGTGGTCGGCGGCGTGATCTTTATCCTTGGGGTGCTTATGAGCCGGGCAAGGCAGCGGGGGGAGCAGCCTTAAGGTCAGCGGCGCTCAAGAAGTAAAGCATTGGCGGGCTCGCTTAGAACAGACCGACTTTCCTCTTTATTCCAAAACTACACCGTTATCGATCTGAGGCAGCCGCGGCAGCGGCGGAGATTGATATTCTTTCTGATTGCCGGCACCCTGGAGGTTGTCCTCTTCGCTATGGGCGGCTTTCGGGTTGAGGAGTACATGAACACCCCCCAATTCTGTGGTCAGTTCTGTCACAAAGTGATGAAACCCGAATATACTGCCTATCAGAATTCGCCTCACGCTCGTGTCTCCTGCGTCGCCTGCCATATTGGCTCCGGGGCGGAGTGGCAGGTCAAAATGAAGCTCACGGGCATTGGACAGGCGGTAGCTACGGCGATGAACACTTATCCGAGGCCCCTTCCCAGTCCGGTGATTCATCTACGCCCCGCCCGGGAAACGTGTGAGACCTGTCACTGGCCTCAGAAGGTTTCCGACGATCGTCTGCGAATTTATCGTCGCTACGGCCTGACGGAGAAAAACGAGGCAAGCATCAGCGCCTTGGCCTTAAAGGTAGGGGGAGGCGGCGAGGGGGAGGCTAAGGGCATCCATTGGCACGTCTCCAGCCAAATCTGGTATCTGCCCCTTGACCGTCGCCGTCAAGACATCGGGTGGCTTGCCTTTCGCCGCCCCGACGGTACCACGGAGGAGCTCTTCCGTGCCGACCAGCGCCGCCCGGAGCTGGAGGCCCGCCTGCCGGGAGAGAAACGTCTCATGGACTGTATCGATTGCCATAACCGGGCCACTCATGTCTTCCGTTCGCCGGAGGAATTGGTGGACAAAGCCCTGACCACGGGACAGTTGGATGGCACTTTGCCCTACATAAAGAAAAAAAGCCTGGAGGCTCTCACCCCTCCCGAGAAAGCCCAGGCAAACATCTCCGCCCTGCCCGACTTTTATCGCAGCTCCTATCCTAACCTGTATCGAGAGAAGGAAGGGGCCATTAATCAGGCCATTGTTAAGCTTCGGGAGATAGCTGACCTCACCTATTTCCCAGAGATGAAGGTGAATTGGAAGACGTATCCCAACAACGTGGGGCATACAGACTCACCGGGCTGCTTCCGGTGCCACGGCCAGAAGTTCGTAAACGTCGAGGGCACGGAGAGGACAATAGACGGTAGCTGCAACCTGTGCCATTATTCCGTGCCTAAGGAGGCTCTGGCCTCATCGGGGAAATAATCCTTTCCCCAGTAGTCGGGGTCGTCTCGACCCCGACGGGGCCACCTAATTGGGCCGTCCCTACCTCGACTGTCGGCATCAGGAACGATGCCGACTACCATTCTCAAAGGTGAGTGCTGAAGGGATTGCTTTGTCATTGTATCTAGTTCATGACCATGAGCCCAGGACATCTCGGTACCCGAGATCCGGCATTTTCACATACATTGCCATGAGGGGGCTAACCTTTTTGGTCTCAGCACGTTATTATTATGATTGGAATTTAGAGGGGCTCAAGGAAGGGTTTCCTTACGGAGAAGGTCGGGAAAGGTAAGAAGGTGGCTATAGCATTTAAGGCGGTATTGCTCCTTGTAATCCTGGGGGTGGCTATGGTAGGGGGTTACCTGGGTTACCAGCGCATCGGCGGTGCCCGGGCGGCGGAGGTCACCCCTAACCGGCAACTAGTACAAGTACAGCGCAGCCGCTTGACAGCCGCGGTGAGCACCACCGGCAACCTAGTGATGCCCAGCCAGGCGAAGCTGGCTTTTGGCACCGCGGGCATGGTAGCGGAGGTGAACGTTCGGGATGGGGATAGGGTGGAGAAAGGACAGCCTTTGGCCAAACTGGATCGCCTGACCGTAGCTTCTCTTGAAAAGACAGTGGCCCAGGTGCGGCTAGATCTTAAGAAGGCCCAAGACGACCTGGACACAGCACAAAACCCATACTCGAGCACAGATTTGGCCAAAGGGGAGGCTGACGTAACCAACGCTCAGGTGGCTATCAATACGGCTAGCGACCAACTGGAGAAGGCCATAACCCCTTATACCGAGACGGTTATCGAGGATGCCCGGGCACAGGTTCGCAATGCCCAGGTTTCCCTGGATGGTGCCACGGATAATCTGGAGGTTGTCCGAAAGAGTGATCCGAATGGGAATAACCTCCGAAAGCTGGAGTATGAGTACAACTACTACGAGTCCAAGCACGGCGAAATGCTGAACAAATTCAGTGAAGGCAAAGCGTCTCAAGACGATATAGACCGGGCATGGAACAACCTGGTGACGGCCAAGGAGAAGCTGGACAGCGCCCGTATCCAGTCTGAGATGAATCTCAGAGATGCTGAAAATAAGGTGAAGGTAGCTCAGGAAAGCCTGGTCAAGGCTAAGGACCACTTGAACGATGTCCTAGCCGAGCCCGACTCTCTCATCGTAGAGCAAAGGCAAAAGCAATTGACGGTGGCTCAGCTCACCCTCAAGGATGCTGAGAAGAAGCTGGCGGATATGAGAGCGGGCGCCGAACCCTTGAATGTGGCGGTGAAAAAGGCCGAAATAGCCAGAGCCCAGATAGCCTTGGACAACGCTCTAGAAAGCTTAAATAAGGCCACCATGGTGGCTCCCTTTCCTGGTATCGTGTCTAAGGTGGATGCAGAGATAGGCGACTCCGTCGCCAGCAATAAGGTCATCGTCACCCTCATCGATCCCTCCACAGTGGAAATGAACGCCGTGGTAGACGAGACAGATGTGGCCAAGGTCAAACCTGGGCAGGAGGTAGCCATCACTATGGATGCACTGCCCAACGTATCACTAAGGGGGAAGATAAACTCCATTGCAGCTACCGCCACCCGCACGCAAGGGGTGGTTAACTACAACTTGCGAGTTGGGGTGACGCCCCAGCGAGGAGTGGAGCTAAAAGAGGGTCTTACCGCTCTGGCCAACATCGTGGTGGAGCAGCGGGACAATGTCCTGGTGGTGCCTTCGCGCGCAGTGAAGACCAGCGGCCGGGAAAAAGTGGTGCAGGTAATGGTTGATGGGACGCCCCAGGCACGGGTGGTAAAAACGGGCATGAGCGACGAGCGAAACATGGAGATCACGGATGGCCTAAAAGAGGGAGAGACGGTGGTCGTGGAGACGAGCACCACCTCTGGCCCGCTGCGAGTTCCGGGTGGGTTTGGGCAGGGTGGTTTTGGCGGTCCGGTAATGGTGCCCGGTCGTTAAGGGAGCAACAGTGGGATGGCTCTTATTGAGGTGAACAATCTCGTCAAGACCTACCGTATAGGCCAAGTGGAGGTTCTCGCCCTGCGGGGGGTGAACTGCCAGGTGGAGCGGGGAGAGATGGTGGCCATCATGGGGCCCTCGGGCTCGGGAAAATCTACCCTGATGAACATCCTGGGCTGTCTGGATCAGCCTACCTCGGGCACCTATTTTCTGGATGGAGTGGCTGTTGACCGCCTCAGCGACGATGATCTGGCTGAAATCAGGAATCGGAAGATAGGCTTTGTCTTTCAGAGCTACAACTTGCTTCCGCGCACCTCTGCCCTCACCAATGTAGAACTTCCCCTTCTCTATGGCGGCGGCCACCATCGTCGTCAACGGGCTATAGAGGCTCTGGAGAGGGTGGGGCTTTCCCGGCGGATGCGCCACAAGCCGGCGGAGTTGTCCGGTGGTGAGCAGCAGCGGGTGGGTATCGCGCGGGCACTCATCAACAACCCATCCATAATCATGGCCGATGAGCCGACGGGCAACCTGGATAGCCGCTCTAGCGAAGAGATCATGGCCATCCTCTGTCAACTCCATGAGAAAGAAGGGATGACTGTTGTGCTTATCACCCATGAGCGGGACGTCGCCCTCCATGCCCAGCGAATTATCTATGTACGGGACGGGTTGATCGGTGGTGAGGAAGAAGTAACCCGAACTCAAATGGCTCACCAGGGGGAGAAGGAATGAACCTATTGGAGAGCTTCAACGTCGCCTTTCGGGGGTTGATGGCTAACAAGCTGCGCTCCTCTCTGACGGTATTGGGCATCATCATCGGAGTGGGGGCCGTCATCTCCCTCATGGGGGTGGGGCGGGGGGCCCAGGCCACCATCACCTCCAGCATTCAAAGTATGGGCACCAACCTTCTCTTCGTTCGCCCCGGAGCGGTAAGAGAGGGGGGTGTGCAGAGTGCTCAGGGACAGCGTCCCACCCTTACCTTGGAGGACGCCCAGGCCTTGGCCGACCCGGTGGCTGCTCCCGCAGTGGCACTGGTGGCCCCTGAGAACCAGTTTTTCGGCCAGGTAGTGGCCGGAGGTCAGAACGTTAATACCCGAATTTTGGGAGTGACCCCGGAATATGAGGGGGTACGCAACTTTCGTGTTTCTGATGGTGAGTTCGTAACCCAGCAGCAGATAGCGGCCCGCTCCCTGGTGGTTGTGCTGGGGGCCAACGTAGCCGAAACACTCTTCGGGGACCTTAGCCCCGTAGACCAGCGAATTAAGATAAACAATCGCCAGTTCCAGGTCATCGGCGTATTGGAGAAGAAGGGGGGCACCGGCATGGGGAACCAGGACGACCTGGTGGTGATCCCCATCACCACCCTTCAGTTCCGCCTCATGGCCCAGCGCACCGCTCAGGGTGGCCAGACGGTGGCTAGTATCAACGTCCAGGTGGCCAGAGCCGAAGATATGGCACTAGCCAAGGAACAGCTGGCGGCCATCCTACGCACACGTCATCGCATTGCGGGCCAGGATGACTTCACCATCACCAGCCAGGATGAGATTCTGGGGGCCTTCGCCCAGGTGACGGGAGTGCTCACCCTTTTCCTGGGCAGCATTGCCGGCATCTCCCTCCTGGTGGGCGGCATCGGTATCATGAACATCATGCTGGTCTCGGTCACTGAACGCACGCGGGAGATCGGCATTCGAAAGGCAGTGGGGGCCAAGCGGCGGGATATCCTGGGCCAGTTCCTCATCGAGGCCACCGTTCTCAGCCTGGTGGGAGGTGGCGGAGGGCTGCTCCTGGGATGGGGTATATCCCTGGCCTTGGCCAGAATAAATCTGAACGGTCAGTATATAAATGCTCTGATAACTCCGGATATCGTCCTTTTGGCGGTATCGGTGTCGGCGGCTATTGGGCTTTTCTTTGGCATCTATCCGGCCAGTCGGGCCGCCCGGCTAAATCCCATCGATGCTTTGCGATATGAGTAGCTTTGGTAGTGGTTCAAGACATGAAAGGTGCTCTGCTTCGTGGCGTGCTGGCTACCGGCCTAGCCATGGCTATCATGTTCGTCCCTTTGCCGGAGGAGTGGCCTCAATGGGCCTCGTGGGCACAGGTAGGAGTGGCCGCCCTGGTTATTGTCATAATCTTGGGGAAGCTTTTGTATGACACCCTTTTCTATGACCGCTATTGGCCTTGACTATAAAGGGGGGCAAAGGTGAAGTTTGGTTTTCTGGTAATCATCGCCCTGGTTGCTGGTTTGGGTTTGGGAGGCGCTTATGCCGCCTTTGCCCCATCTCAGGGTAAGACAAGTCCAACAGCGACGGCCTCAGCGAGACAGCCCACTTCGGGAGGACAGGTGGCCGCGGCTGCAGAAACGCCATCACCTAGCGGCACTCCAGCCAGTGGGGCACCGGGGACGAGTACGCGGGGGCAGTCGGGGGGCACGCAGAGAACGGGCGCCGGAAGCGCCCTGGCGGGGACGGTTGCCGGCAAGGTACAGGAGGTGACCGGCGACACCATTACCGTGCTAACTGAAGGGGGAGCCACGGCAAAAGTAGTTGTGGCGCCAAATACCTCCATTCAAAAAACGATCTCGACCACTTTGTCGGAAATCAAAGTGGGGGAACAAATTATGGTAAGGGGAGATAGAAAAGAGGATGGCTCCCTTTCTGCCAACGTCATTCAGGTTGGAGTCACCATGGGGCCACCGTGAGCTTATCGGGCTACATTGAGATTAATGAAAACAAAAGGAGGGTAAGATGAAAAAGAGATGGATAATGTATTCGGTGGCTGCTTTGCTGGCCATCGGTCTGCTGGCGGTAGCCGTTGGCGGTGGGAGCCGCTTTGTCAGCGCTCAGCCGTCAACTCCGGAGTCTGGGGCCAAGGGTTGGTTGGGGATCCTCATCACCGACCTGAACGAAAAGGTGGCCGCAAGGTTAGGAGTCACCGATAAGACGGGGGTGATCATCAGTCAGGTCCTTCCCCAGAGCCCGGCCGCCCAGTCTGGACTCCAGGTCAAGGATATCGTCACCGCCATCAATGGCAAGGCGGTAGCCAATAGTAAAGAGCTTAAGGATGCCATTTCGAAGTTGGCACCGGGCTCTAGTGTTACCGTAACTGTGAAAAGGGGTGACACAACAAAGGATGTAGCAGTGACGTTGGGCACGGCACCGGTGCAGCCCTCCCGAAAGTTCGGCGGCGCTCTGCCCAAAGAGTTGGAGGGCGTTTCGCCCGGGGAGATTTTTAGGCATTTCCTGGGTGGGGATCTGAGAATAACGGACAAGGATGGCAAGCCGGTTACTCTCAGCCTCACTCCGGGGATTGTGGCGTCGGTGGATAGCAACTCCTTGACCATCACTCCCAATGGACAGTCTCAGAACGTCACTTTCAAGATAACTGCGGATACCCGATTTACCGGAGGAAGCATCTCCAGCATCGGGGTTGGCAACCAGGTGATCGTGGTCACCGCCTCCGGCTCGTTGGATGCTAAACTGGTGGTCAAAACCCCGTCTGTACGTGGCTTGAGGAACGTCATACCTCATATTCTGCCCTTCCATCGGGGAGGAAATAGTGTGCCCAAGGAGCCTCAGGCAAAGCCCAGTATCTTAGCGCCCCAGTTATGAGCTTGGGGAAAAACTCAGGAAGGTGAGCCCGGCGGGGAAAAGCCCTCGCCGGGCTCTTCTTTTAGAAGCCAGTGCTCCAGGCTGTCCACCAGAGCCAGCCAACTGGCTTCGATAATGTTGGCGGAGCTGCCCACGGTGCGCCACTGGTCTCGACCGTCGGTAGACTCAATGAGCACCCGTACCTGAGAGCCAGTGCCGCCACTTTCGTCCAGGATACGCACCTTATAGTCGGTGAGGCGCACTGATGCTAAGTGGGGGTAGAATTGCAGTAGGGCCTTGCGGAGAGCGGCGTCCAGAGCGTTCACCGGGCCGTTGCCTTCGGCGGCAGTATGGATGACTTCATCTCTTATCCGCACCTTCACCATCGCCTCCGAAAGGCTCTCCTCTTTCTTTCCCGAGCTTGGGGGGCGGCGGCGCTTCTCCACCACTACCATAAAATCCACCAGCTCAAAGGGGGGCTGATAATCGGGTTGAGCCCGTTTCACCAGAAGGTCGAAGGAGGCCTCGGCACCGTCAAACTGGAAGCCCTGATTTTCCAGGGTTTTGACTTGCTCCAAGATGGCCTGGGCCTGGTCTTTGTGGTCTACCTTCAAGCCTCGTTCCCGGGCTTTGTACACAACATTGCTTTGGCCCGAAAGCTCTGATACCAGAACTCGGCTCTTGTTCCCAACCATCTCGGGGGGCAAGTGCTGGTAGCTCTGAGGACATTTCATGAACGCAGATACGTGAAGCCCGGCTTTGTGGCCGAAGGCGCTCCGCCCCACGTAGGGCTGATGGGCATCGGGCACCAGGTTCACGATCTCGCTGACGTAGTGGGCCACCTCCGTCAGTCGGGATAGCTGCTCGTCGCTGATACAGGGGATGCCCATTTTGAGCTGTAGGGCCGGAATAACGGAGCAAAGATTGGCGTTGCCACAGCGCTCTCCGTAGCCATTGATAGTCCCTTGAACTTGGCTTACCCCCAGACGGACGGCCACCAGGCTGTTGGCTACCGCCAGTTCGGCGTCGTTGTGGGTGTGAATCCCGAGAGGGGAGTCAATGGCCTCCTTCACCGCGGTGATGGCCTGGGCAATCTCGGTGGGCAGG
Organism: Chloroflexota bacterium; assembly: GCA_016183425.1. Taxonomy (GTDB): domain Bacteria; phylum Chloroflexota; class Dehalococcoidia; order JACPEP01; family JACPEP01; genus JACPEP01. The sequence goes on along the minus strand of JACPEP010000019.1, from coordinate 18,870 downwards.
GAGCCTCCGTTGGTATCGCAAAGCACCAGGCAGTGGGCTCCGGCCCGGGCAGCGGCACCTAGGGTCTTCAGGGCATAGTCCTTATTGGCCTTGAAGCCGTCAAAGAAGTGCTCGGCATCGAAGAAGACGGTCAGCCCCTTGGCTTTGAGGTAGCTCACCGAGTCGAAAATCATGGCCAGGTTTTCCTTTAGGGTGGTCTCAAGAACCTGGGTAACATGGAAGTCCCAGCTCTTGCCGACGATGGTCACCACTGGGGTGCCGGCAGCCACCAAAGCGCGCAGATTGGCGTCCCGCTCCGGGGAAACCCCGGCTCGCCGGGTGCTGCCGAAGGCTACCAGTTTAGCATGGTTGAGGGAGAACCCCTTTGCCCGACGAAAGAACTCCACATCCTTGGGGTTGGAGCCTGGCCATCCTCCCTCGATAAAGTGGATGCCCATCTCATCCAGCCTCTGGGCTATCTTCAGCTTGTCCTCAGCGGTAAGGGATATTCCTTCTCGCTGGGCGCCGTCCCGTAGTGTGCAATCGTAAAGCTGGATCACCTTTGAACCTTGCTAACTACCAGGTCTCCCATCTCCACCGTCCCCACCTGTTTCATCTCTGGACTCATAATATCGCCGGTGCGATAGTCTTCCTCCAGCACTTGGTTAACCGCCTCCTCGACCGCTGTGGCGGCCTCATCCAGGCCACAGGAGAAGCGCAGTAACAGGGCGACACTCAAGATTATAGCTAAGGGGTTTGCTTTGTTCTGGCCAGCGATGTCGGGAGCGGTGCCGTGGATGGGTTCGTAGAGGCCCAAAGTGGGGAAGGTTAACCGCCCACCCCGCCCCCTTTTCCCCTGCCCCAGGCTGGCGGAGGGCAGCATACCCATGGAGCCGGAGAGCATGGACGCCTCGTCGGTGAGGATGTCCCCGAACATGTTCTCGGTGACCACCACGTCGAAGTCCCGAGGGCGGCGAAGGAGGTGCATGGAGCAGGCGTCCACCAGGAAATAATCCTGTTCTACGTCAGGGTTCTCTCTTGCCACCTCCTCCGTCACCTCTCGCCACAGGCGAGAGCTTTCCAGGATATTGGCCTTATCCACCACGGTCAAATGCCTACGCCGGCCTCGGGCCAGCTCAAAGGCCACCCGAAGGATGCGCTCTATCTCCCCCTGAGAATAGGCGAGGGTATCCACCGCCCGCCGTCCTCGGGTGGTGCTCCAGCGTTTCTGGGGGCGACCAAAGTAGATGCCGCCGGTGAGCTCACGGACGAAAAGGATATCTACTCCTTCAACGATCTCCCTCTTGAGGGTGGAGGCATTAACCAGAGTGGGAAAGACCTTCACCGGGCGCAGGTTGGCAAAGAGGTTCAATCCCTTTCTAAGCCCTAGGATGGCCTGCTCCGGTCTCACCGACGCCTTGGGGTCGTCCCACTTGGGGCCGCCCACGGCACCGAAGAGCACGGCGTCGCAGGCCCGGCACATCTCCAGAGTCTCCGGCAGAAGGGCGACTCCATACTGATCGATGGCAGCGCCGCCCACCACGCCGAAATAAAACTGGAAGGAATGTCCGAAGCGTTGTCCCACTGCCTTCAATACTTTGATGCCCTCCGCCATCACCTCCTGGCCGATGCCATCCCCAGGCAGAACAGCGATATTGAAGCGCATGTCACATCCTCCCCGCCAACCGGCGTCGCGTGTACTCCACCAGGCCCCCAGCGTCCATAAGCTCCAGCATAAAGGGGGGATAGGGCTTGGCGTGGAATACCTGCCCCCGGGTGAGGTTCTTTATCTCTCCAGAGGCCAGGTCCACCTCCAGGCTATCTCCAGATTCCGTGTTGACTACGGCATCATCGCATTCCAGGATGGGAAGGCCGATGTTGATGGCATTGCGGTAGAAGATGCGGGCGAAGCTCTGGGCGATGACGCACCCCACGCCGGAGGCCTTGATGGCCAGGGGGGCGTGCTCCCGGGAGGAGCCGCAGCCGAAGTTGGTGGTGGCCATGATGATGTCTCCGGGCTTAACCCGATAGATGAACTCCGCATCCAGGTCTTCCATACAATGCCGGGCCAGGTCCTCCGCCTGCACCAGGTTCAGGTATCGGGCGGGGATGATGACATCGGTATCAACATTAGCGCCATACTTATGGACTGTGCCCTGCAATCTCACTACTAAGCCTCCTTTAGGTAACTGGTCACTGCGGCCACAAACTGATGAGCGGATTCATGCAACTAAAATCCCCTCCCGGCGTACATTCATAAAGAAAGGTGTTATCTTGTGCTGATAATCTTCAAACCGCGCAAGATGAAGGGAAACAAGCAAATCATACTTACAGGAAAGCTGCCAGCCTATCTCTCCGACCCATCGGGACTCCTCCCAGAAGTCCTCAAAGTCCGTCAATAACACTAAGAAATCTACATCGGATTCCTCGGTCGCCTCGCTCCGGGCCCAGGAACCATAGAGAACCAGGCCCTTAAAGCGGGGCCCGAAATGCGAGCGTAGTTCCTGGGCCAGCTCTACAGTGACGGATCTCCAAAGGACTTTGTCTAAGTTCATTGCCTCTTAGACCCTTTCAAGCACCTTCTGGAAATGTAGCCACCTTTGTGCGGGCGGGGATGATGACATCGGTATCCATGTTGGTCCCGTATTTATGGACTGTACCTTTTAGCTTCATGGACATCTCCTTCAAATTCTGTCTATGTCGCACAACACAGACTTAGCGATATACTTCTCGCCGATGGCCTATGGCGAAAACTGTGATGATGTAACCCTTGTCATCGATAATATATAAGACTCTGTAGTCACCGACTCGGAGACGGTATTCTTAACGGCCACTAAGTTTCTTTGCCCCCTGGGTCTGGGATTATCCTCCAGGGAGAGAATTCTTCTGCTGATACGTGTACGAACTGGCGTCGGGAGTTTGGCCATCTCCCTCTCAGCGGAGGCGACAATTTGGACTTCGTACCTCACCCCTTACGGGCCTGCTTCCTTCTTTCCGCTAGGTACTCTCTGAAAGGCCTAGAGGGCTCTCCTTGACGCTGCTGGATAAGCGCCAGGTCAAGGATGTCTTCCCTTAGCTTTGCGTCTTCTAGTAAGCGAGCGATAACCGCCTCCTTTTCTGCCTTAGAAAGTGATTGCAAAGCCATTAAATAAACCTCGGCCCTCGATTCAACAGCCTTCATGAACAACAACCTCCCTCTCACATCATAATAATACAATAAACTTTGAGAAATTCCTGTATCCCAGCCGGAGAAAAATTCGAGCTTGTGTGGACGTCTGGTTTAAGGCGCGCCTTCCCTTCCCCCAGGCAATGCCGGGCCCACTCCTCCGCCTGGGTGAGGTTCGGGTAGCGGGCGGGGATGATGACATCGGTATCCGCGTTAGCGCCGTATTTATGGACTGTGCCGTGCAAACTAGGCATATCTTCTCCTTGTTGGACTGCTCATGCTACCAGATGGTCTCGACCAGCAGCCCTAACCTCTGTATCATGGCGTCGCCGAGTCTAACGCGTGGACTTCTGCCACTACGCCTGACCGCCAAACAGTGAGCGCTTGGCCTCCGCGATATCATCTTCAGTGAAGCGGATACCCTTGATGGCACCGTCGAGTTCTACGGACTTGTAGAGCCGCTCGCCTTGAGACAGGCGTCGAAGCTGCGCGATCTCTTTTTCCAGCAGCTCTAGGCGTTTCAAAGTACTGGTGCTTATTGCCATGAGCCTATCCTCCCCCATCGGTTCAGGCCGTCGGTATCCACGTTGGCGACGTATTTACGGACGGTGCTCTGGACAATCAAATGAAGCCTCCCTTGGTTAAGTTCTTACTACAGCGCAAGCTCTGGAATCACGAGGTGTTGCTGTCTATCAATCTCAACCGTCACGTCAGCAACTAAGCGCAAATCGTCAGCAAGGCTATCGCTGTGTGCAACGACGATCACCCGGGGGCCGTACTGTCGAACAGCCTCGAGTAAAGGCGCAAAATCGGCGTCGCCACTGAACAGCATTGCGACATCTATGATCCCCCTGTGCGCATCTTCAAGCATATCTACGGCCAACAGCACGTCTACTCCCTTTTGAGCGCGCCGTGATGAGCGGGATGCACGCCGCAGAAAACCGCGCCTAACACAGCAGTCTGGCAATCTATCCAAAGCATTAAAGTACCGTAGTTTTTATTGCCTCTCAGGGTCTGTATCATCTGGCTCTGCATCATAGTAGGATAATCGCGCTACAGCGCATTCCGTACCTGGGACCCACTCCCGCACACTTGGTTCGAGTTGGGCCACACTCCTTGCTAGAACGTAAAAATCTATGAATCGGGGGCCCCCTTGCTTTTGCACGCTTTGAAGAAAATTATTCCCGTCAACGTACACATGCGTCCGCAAAAAATCGCTTATCGGCACTATTTTACTGCCTCAGTCCCATATCCGCCTCTCCGTAGCTCTGGCGGCGGCCACAGATCACGCCTCCGGCACCACGGCAAACCCGGCGGCCTCGAAGTGCTGGTCGAAGGTAAAGGCCTCCTGGATGCCCCGCTGACGCATGACGGCGAAGCTCACGGCGTCAACGTAGCTGAAATCCTGGTCAGCGTACTGACGCACGATGGCCTCGGCCGTCTCCTCCAGTTCTCTCGTAGATAACACCCGTTCCAGGCGACTGGCGCGCGCCAGCCGGTCTAAGAAGGACACCGCAGCTCGATGGTGCAGTCGCCGCCGGATCCCGGCGTAAGCCTCAGCCACCACTAAATTGGTCGTCACCAGGTTCCAACGACGCTCCGCGACAGAAGAGAAGGTCCGAGTGGCTGCGTGATGGAATCGGTCATCAGCATCGGCCAAGGCCAGCCAAGCGGCCGTATCCACGAAGAGGTAGGGGGGCATTATCCCTCCCCTCTCGATTTCTCATAGGGTTCTTCGTAGAGGTAATAGTCGTGCCGTTCTGCTAGGTCGCCCAAACCACTCTTTCCCAGCCCGATGATGCCCCACAGCGGATCCTCTTCCGGCGGGAGCTGGGCCAGATAGCAGTCCACACTGCGCCGGACTAGCTCGGCTACCGAGACCCCCTTCTTATCGGCCAGCCAGCGCAAAGTCTCCGCCTGTCGCGACTCCAAATAGACCTGGATCGGCTTTTTGGTCAAAGTTCCCATGCCCTCGCCTCCTTGATGATGTAGCTTAATTATACATCACCTATGGCTATGGCAATATCCCTACTTCAACACTTCCTCCGGCCCCACGATGCGCCCGGCCACGGCGCTAGCGGCGGCCACCGCCGGGCCGGCCAGGTAGACCTCTGACTGGGGGCTGCCCATGCGCCCCACAAAGTTCCGGTTGGTGGTGGAGATGCACCGCTCCCCCGCCGCCAGGATTCCCATGTGCCCCCCCAGGCAGGGGCCGCAGGTGGGGGTGCTCACCGCCGCCCGGGCCCGGAGGAAGGTCTCGATGAGCCCCTCCCGAAGGGCCTGGAGGTAGACCTCCTGAGAGCCGGGGATGATGATGCAGCGGACGTTGGGATTGACGGACTTGCCTCGTAACACCTGGGCAGCTATCCGTAGGTCTCCTAGTCGGCCGTTGGTGCAGCTCCCGATAACCGCTTGGTCGATGGCTATGTCCCCTGCCTGGCTCACGGGGCGGATGTTGGCCGGGGAGTGGGGGAGGGCCACCTGCGGCTCCAGAGAGGAAACGTCGTATTCCAGGACCTGGCTGTAGCGGGCATCGCCGTCGGGCTGGTAAACGGTGTAGGGACGCTTGGCCCGCCCCCGAACGTACTCCAGGGTCTTGGCGTCCACGGAAAAGAGACCCGCCTTGGCGCCGGCCTCGATGACCATGTTGGCCATGGTGAAGCGGCTGTCCATAGAAAGGCTTTCGATGGCCTGGCCGCTGAACTCCATGGCCGAGTAGATGGCTCCATCCACCCCGATCTGGCCGATGGTAAAGAGGATGAGGTCTTTCCCCCCCACCCAGGGGGGAAGCTGCCCGTGATATACGATCTTGATGGTGGGAGGCACCTTCATCCAAACTTCTCCGGTGGCCATGGCGCAAGCGATGTCGGTGCTGCCCATGCCGGTGGCGAAGGCCCCTAGAGCGCCATAGGTGCAGGTGTGAGAATCGGCCCCCGCCACCACATCCCCGGGAAGAACCAGTCCCAACTCGGGGAGGATGACGTGCTCGATGCCCATGTTTCCCACCTCAAAGAAGACCGAGCCTTGTTCCCGGGAGAAATCCCGGAGCAGCTTGGCGTTCTCTGCGGAAAGGATGTCCTTGGCGGGCACAAAGTGGTCCGGCACCAGCACCACTCGCTGAGGGTCAAATACCTTGGACACACCCAGCTTGCGGAACTCGTTGATGGCGATGGGAGCCGTGATGTCGTTGCCCATGACTACATCTGCCCGGACATTGATCAGTTCGCCGGGCTCCACTCTGTCTTTTCCAGCGTGAGCGGCAAGGATTTTCTCGGCCAGGGTCAAGTTATTCTCCTTTCCTTAGGTTCAGAGGCTGTGAGTTTTTCGCGGGGGAGCGCCTCGAACACCATGATTTTGTATCTAGCTGACCCCTTGGACAGGTGCCCCAAACCAATTTCTTCACAGGCTCACAGCGTGTAGTGTAGGGACGTGGCAGATCGTCACCACCGATACTGTCATTGCGAGCCCTTCCGCAGAAGGGCGTGGCAATCCGTCACAACGCACCAGGGGTTACGGATTCCCACGGCCTCTTCCGTTTCACTGTGTTTGCGGGTCGAGGCCTCGGAATGACAGCCAAAACGGTCATCGCAAGCCACAGAGCCTGGGAGTTTTTCGTGGGTGAGCGCCTCGAACACCCTGATTTTGTATCTAGCTGACCCCTTGGACAGGTGCCCAAAACCAATTGCTTCACAGCCTCTCAGCCTCTTTCAAATATCACTATCCCCTCCCCCAAAGCCCGCTTTAGGACCAGGTTCCCCTCCCTCATCATATTCTCTACTTCGGCCCGGGTATAAGGGAAGACATCCATCCCCACCGGGAAGGCCTCCGGCATGTAGTGGGGAATGCGCTCCCGGAAGGGAAGGGGCGATTCCTCCACAATCAATATCACGTCCACATCGCTGCCAGGTACAGCCTCTCTGCGCACCAGAGAGCCGAAGGCAATAATCTTCTCTACCTCAGGGTGCCTGAGAGCCGCCTCTGAGGCCCATTGCCTAAGGCTGTGCCACACCATCTGGTAGTCAAAGTATCTTATCTTCACAGAAGGCAACGATGTTTCGGGCATGGTCAATGGCCCTTTCCGCCTCCCCCTGGGTGTAGAAATCAAGGGGGGCACCCGTGGGATGAAAATTGGGATAGCGAGGCGCAATATAGTGTTTGTCCAGCTCCTTGGCCCTGTCCACCAGGGAGCTATCCGCCGCTACCCCAGATGGCAAGTGGCTCAGCAACATGGTTATCGAGTGGCCCCATGCCTCCCCCCCCAGCTTCTGGAAGAGGCCCTTGACCGCCTTCTCCGCCGCCTGGTGGGCGGCAAAACAGGCCCACTCGTAATCCCCCGCGGCTAGGGAACGTTGAGCATGTTCCAGGTCTCTTTTAGCCTGGCGTAGCCAGTCAAGATGGCGGGTAGGCAATTGAGTTCTCCCCCGCCTCCCTCCTGGCCTCAAGGAGACGGTTGATGGCGTTAAGATAGGCCTTGGCACTGGCGACGATGATATCCGTGCTGGTCCCCCGGCCGGTGTACATTCGTCCCTCACCCTCGATGCGGATGGTTACCTCTCCCATGGCCTCGGTGCTCTCGGTGATGGATTTGACGCTGAATTCGGTAAGCTGGCAAGGAACTCCCACCAACTGGTTGATGGCTTTGAACACGGCATCCACCGGGCCGTTGCCCAGAGAGGCATCGGCTAGCATCTCTTTATTGGGGCCGATGAGGCGCACGGTAGCCGTGGGCACGCTGTGGTCACCGCAAGAGACCTGGATGTGGTCCAGGTGGTAGGTCTCTTGGACGGTGCGCAGCTCGTCGGCGACTAGGGACTCCAGGTCTCGTTCCGTTACCGTGTGCTTCTTGTCCGCCAGCTCTTTGAAGGCAGCGAAGGCTCGATTGAGCTCATCGTCTTTGAGGGTGTACCCCATCTCTTCCAGGCGCTTTTTGAAGGCATGGCGGCCACTGAGCTTCCCTAACACCAGGTCGCTTCCGGAGAGGCCGATAGCTTGGGCGTCTATGATCTCATAGGTTGTTCTTTCCTTGAGGATGCCATCCTGGTGGATGCCGGACTGATGTCGGAAGGCGTTGGCACCCACAATGGCCTTGTTGGGCTGGATGGACATGCCAGTGAGGTCGCTCACCAGTCGGCTGGTGCGGTAGATCTGGGTGGTATCCACGTTGGTGGTCAGGCCGAAGAAGTCCTTGCGGGTGTTCAGGGCCATGACTATCTCTTCCAGGGAGGCGTTCCCCGCTCGCTCCCCGATGCCGTTTACGGTGCACTCTGCCTGGCGAGCGCCATTTCTGATGGCCGCCAACGTGTTGGCCACCGCCAGGCCCAGGTCGTTGTGGCAGTGGACACTGATCACCACGTCTTGAATTCCGGGCACGTTGTCCCGGATGCCCTTGATAAGGGCGCCGAATTCCTCCGGGGTGGCATAGCCCACGGTGTCTGGTATGTTGACGGTGGTGGCGCCCACTCTGATGACCCGCTCCAGGACCTGGTAGATGAAGGCGGGGTCAGAGCGGGAGGCGTCCATGGGGGAGAACTCCACGTCAGAGGTGTAACCCCGGGCCCGGGCCACCATGGCCTCGGCCAGCTCCTGCACCTCCTCCCGGCTCTTCCGGAGCTGGTGTACCATGTGGATGTCGGAGCTGGAAAGGAAGACATGGATGCGTGGGCTCTGGGCACCTCTAAGGGCCTCCCAGGCGCGATCGATGGCCTCTGGATTGGCGTGGGCCAGGCCACAAATAGTAGTTCCCTTTATCTCCCGGGTGATGAGGCGCACGGCGGCGAAGTCCCCCGGCGAGGTGATGGGGAAGCCCGCCTCGATGACGTCCACCCCCAGGCGCTCCAGGTGGTGGGCGATCTCCAGCTTCTCCTCCTGGGTGAGGGATACCCCCGGGGACTGCTCCCCGTCCCGTAGCGTGGTGTCGAATATGGTGACGCGATTCATGACTGTTCTCCCATGTTTTCACGATACCCCAGGCTCAAGCCTGGGGTATATGTTTACGTGGCCGGTCAAACTTCTCCAGGCGTTCCTTTTGACTCCGTATGTAGCTGATGACGCTTGTTCTAGCCTCTTCGGCTATGGGCTTAGCTCCGTACCGCACCTGCCAAAAACTGTTAGCCATGGTGTCCACTTTGAGATCAGGAAAATCCTTGAATATCCTGCGGGCAGATACGCCCTTGAGAAACCGCACCGCCGCAGGCAGGTTGTGCGCCTCAGTTCGCAACAAGAGGTGCACGTGGTTCACCGCCGTCTCACATTCCAGCAAGTTTATGCCTTTGTCTTTTGCTGTTTGCCACAACAGAGACTTTACTCGTTCCTCTACTTCACCTATTAGGAGCCACTTTCTCCCTTTGGTTCCAAACCAGACGTGATAAAGCATAGTTTTTCCTATACCCCAGGCTTAAGCCGGGGGTATAGAGTCTGCCACTTTCCCAGCCAACTCATTTGTCTTTTGCTATTTGCCACAGCAGAGACTTTACCCGCTCCTCTACTTCACCTATTAGGAGCCACTTTCTCCCTCTGGTGTCAAACCAGACGTGGTAAAGCATTTTCTATTCATATCCTGTACTTAAGCTGAGTATTTCTATACCCCAGGCTTAAGCCTGGGGTATCAAGCTCCATAATAGTTCTATACCTCTTTCGGGTCCATCCAGGGCATCATGGCCCGCAATCGGCGTCCCACCACCTCTATTTGCCCCTCCCGCTCCTTGCGCTTGATAAGGTTGAAGGCGGGGCGACCCGCCTGGTTCTCCAGTATCCATCGATGGGCGAAGGTGCCGTCCTGAACCTCTTTGAGGATACGCTTCATCTCCTGGCGCACGTGGTCGTCGATGACCCGAGGCCCGCAGACGTAGTCGCCGTATTCGGCGGTGTCGGAGACGGAGTATCGCATGTAAGACAGCCCACCCTGATAGATGAGGTCGACGATGAGCTTCAGCTCGTTGAGGCACTCGAAGTAGGCGATCTCTGGCTGGTAGCCTGCTTCCACCAATGTTTCGAAGCCGGCCTTGATGAGGGCGGTGACGCCGCCGCAGAGGACGGTCTGCTCCCCGAAGAGGTCGGTCTCCGTCTCCTCGGCGAAGGTGGTCTCAATGACCCCGGCCCGGGTGCAGCCTATGCCCTTGGCGTAGGCCAGGGACACCTCTTTGGCCTGCCCCGAGACGTTCTGGTAGATGGCGATGAGTCCGGGCACGCCGCCCCCCTGGGTGAACTGGCGGCGCATGATGTGGCCTGGGCTCTTTGGTGCGATCATAATGACGTCTACCTCTTTGGGGGGCACGATCTGGCTGTAGTGGATGTTAAAGCCATGGGCGAAGACCAGGGTCTTGCCCGGGGACAGATGCGGCTCCACAGACTGGGAATAGACGGGGGAATGGACATGCTCGGGGAGGAGCATAACGATAATATCGGCGCGGCGAGCCACCTCATCTGCGGTGGCCACGGTGAGGCCCGCCTCTTCAGCGCGTGCCCAGCTAGGGCTTCCCCGATAGAGGCCTACCATGACGTTGCAGCCGTTGTCTTTGAGGTTAAGGGCATGGGCATGGCCCTGGCTGCCGTAGCCCAGGATACCGATGGTCTTATTCTTGATGAGGCCCAGGTCGGCATCGGCGTCGTAGTACATCTTCGTCATGATACCATCCTTTCTGGACTAAAAAGATGTTAGTAGATCACCTGCTTTTGAGACTGCATCACCCAAAGTAAAGCGACTCCATGCCAAGTTTTTCAAGCCTTTCGCTTAACTCTGTCCATTTCTTAGGGCTCGGGTTCCAAACGGCTTGTACTTTCGTTGTTAACAAACCTATGGGTCCATCATCTGGGTCGATATTGACGGCAATTAACCCTATGTGTCTGTCCCGACATAGTGAGATAGGCGATGAAGAGCATCGCTTCTTAGGTAGGCAGAGATATGTTCGGTACGCAAACGCACCATAGACTTTCATTTGCGCCAAAACTTCATCGGTGATCTGCCACTGGTCAAGCTTTATCTCGACTATGAATACTTTAGGGGGGCGAACCATAACAATGTCTGGCCTGCCGATGCATTTCCCGCCCTCTCTAATATTGACCTCTGTTATTACGATGGAAGAACCACCAACGGCTCTTAGCCGATCAGCTACTATTTGTTTAATATGTTCGTGTTCCGTTTTTCCGGCCAACGTAGACCTCAAACACTCACAAAATGATCCGGGGAAAGCCTATTTGACAGACCGTTTCTTACTTGATTGCCAGTGGAGTTTGATATATGTCAAGGCGTCTCTTGTATTTAGTTTTATGCTTGAAGAAAGAGCTCTTATGTAGAAATCCTCGTCTTTTCCTAAATAGACAGGCTCTTCTCTATTTCTCCGAACTTCAACCACGAAGATTCTTTTCTCACCAACGTCTGTGAATCGGTGCGTTATCAAGGGGAGGTTGCCAATTAGACCCCAGGTTTCGATCATATTGCGAAAGACTTGTAAGAAACCGTCATCATTTTTTAGAGAGCCCAAGGTGCTAAAATCTTCTTCTAGCCCTCTGATTGAACTATCTGGATTCACTCCTATTAGTAAAGTTCCTCCGTTGCTATTCATAAAAGCAGCTAACGTTTTACATATAGCTTTGCCCAGTTCTTTGTTTACTTTATTCTCAGAACTTGTGTCTAGGTCGTACCTCATAGTGGACTTAAACTCAACAAAGTCATTTTCTAGACGTTTTATCATATTTTCCAATTTTTTATTATCTGAGCCAGCGTAAATATCCAGACCGTCAGGTAGTGGGGATGCTAAAGATTCTAATGGTTCCTCAATGTGATCACATGTTCTTAGGTCGATGTCTTTCAATACTGTGGCGGCCTTACTGTTGTCGTCTGTATCTATTATCACGATAGCTTTCTTTTTATCTAACTCTAGCGTTAGGAAGCTGTGCTCTATGTTTATATTGTTCTCGCCCAGAAATTGTGCTACTCTGGACAACTCACCTGCTCTATGAGGTAATTCAATTCCTAATACTGGTAACGACACAAGACTGTTATATTCCTTATTGTATCCATTTAGGTCTAGCTGATACAAGGCGGCCTTTGAGTCGTTCACTATCAACCTGACTCTATTAAGTTTACCAGCATCTTCGATGCTGTAGGCTTGGATGTTGACCACCTTTAAAGCTTCGAGAACTTTGCTAAGCTCACGTGCTTTGTTGGGTACGTACAACATGATCTCAGTAAGCATATCTATCCTCCTCTTATTGATGGCTAAAGTTTAGTCGTGGGGCAAAATCCTGTCAAGCTAAATCCTATAATTCGGCATAGTGAATCCACATTTCTTGTTGGAGATAGTTCTGCACATCCGTATGGATTTTCGCTACAGTCTTGTCAAATTTCGATTTGCCGGCTTCTGCTACCAAATCAATATCAAGCACAGTGTTCAGATCCTCAAAAGTCTTACTAATACTACTAACAGATGCGAGAAAGTGGGGTGCTATTTCCTTACTAGCTATTGAGAATTCTTGCTTAATCAGGCCGAATCTCTCATAGATGTTCTTAAGCCGCTTTCTAAACGTATCATATTGTGTCTCTTGATTGTGTGTCTTTTGCTTCGTTACCTGTATTCTGTGATATTCGGAAACAAATTCATCAAGGACAATTCGAACCCTGCCGATAAGCGCTCTTTTGTCTATCAATGGTCTCATATCTCTACATCTGGTTAAAACAACACGTCCCGTCCGAGCCATCTCAATGATGTGGAAGTCCTTCATCAGGTCTTGGAAAGAATCGATTGTATCTTCGTCTCCGGTGATTTCGATGATGAGTTGGTTTGGCGCTACATCAACGATGTTAGCCCGGAATATTTCCGCAATTTGGAATATTTTGGTTCTGTTTTCAGGCGTAGCCCAAACGTGAATGAGAGCTAGCTCTCTGGCTATGTAGTTGTCACCTGTTATGTCTTGAGCACGTATTACATAAACTAGCTTCTCTAGTTGCTTTCTGACCTGCTCTATATCGTCGACGTTCTCCGCTTCCACAACAAGAGCCATTCGGGACCGGTTGTATTCGTGAGTAGGCCCTATAGTACTACTCACGATATTGATGCCGCGGCGCCTAAAGAGGCTGACCACCCGGTTCAGGACGCCGAACTTGTCCTCCACCAGTGCTACCAGGACGCGTTTGCTATCTTTCATGTGGGTAGTCTCTCTTCCTCTTTCATGAATATCATTTTTTCCAAGGAGGCGCCGGGGGCCACCATGGGATAGACATTTTCCTCCCGCTCGACCTGGAAGTCAATGAGCGCTGGCCCCGGGTGGGCCATGGCTTGCTCTAAAGTGGGAAGGATCTGGGACCTCTCGGTAACGCGAAGGCCCAGGAGTCCATAGGCCTCGGCTAGCTTGACATAATCAGGGCCGGTAATGGGCGTGGCCATGTAGCGACGCTTATAGAAAAGCTGCTGCCACTGGCGAACCATGCCCAAATAACCGTTATTGATGATGGCTATCTTGAGGGCGATGTTCTCCTGTACGATAGTGGCCAACTCCTGAATGGTCATCTGGAAGCCGCCGTCGCCAGCCACCACCCATACGGTGTCCTGGGGCCGCCCTACTTTAGCCCCCATGCCAGCGGGCAGCTCAAAGCCCATGGTTCCTAGACCGCCGGAGGAGATGAGGCAGCGGGGTTTGTCATAGCGGAAGTACTGGGCGGCCCACATCTGGTTCTGGCCCACGCCGGTGACGATGATGGACTCGCCGCCGGTGACCTGGTAAATCTTTTCTACCACCAGTTGGGGCAAGAGGCCATCGCGATGCTGGGTGGAGGGGAGGGGGTGTTGCCGGTGCCACTCATCCAACTGGGTTAGCCACTCCCCGTGAAAGGCTGGGGTTATTCTCTGGTTTATGGCCTCCAGGACGTTCTTCACATCGCCCACGATGGGGATGTCGGCGTGGATGTTCTTGTCAATCTCGGCGGGGTCCACGTCGATGTGGATGATTTTGGCGTGGGGGGCGAAGTCGCTGAAGCGGCCGGTGGCCCGGTCGTCGAACCTCATGCCCACCGCGATGAGGAGGTCGGCATTTTGTACCGCCAGGTTGGCGTAGGCCATGCCGTGCATGCCTACCATGCCATAGCTGAGCACGTGGCTCTCGGGGAAGGCCCCAAGTCCCAGAAGGGTGGTGACGACGGGTATCTGGGCCTTTTCGGCCAGCTCTTTGAGGGCGCTGGAGGCTTCTGATACGATGATGCCGTTGCCGGCGAGGAGGAGGGGTTTTTTGGCTTTCTCTATGAGGTGGCTGGCCTTCTTCACCTGGCCGGCGTGGCCGTACAGGGTGGGCCGATAGCTGAGAAGGTCTACCTGATCCGGGTATTGAAAGGTGGCTTCCTCGGTGAGGACGTCCGTGGGGACGTCTATAAGCACCGGCCCGGGGCGGCCGGTGCGGGCGATATAGAAGGCCTCCTTGACCACCCGGGCCAGGTCGGCGGCGGAAAGCACCAGGTAGTTGTGTTTGGTGATGGGGAGGGTAATGCCAGTGATGTCCGCTTCCTGAAAGCCGTCGCGCCCGATGAGGGAGCGGCGCACCTGGCCGGTGATGGCCACCACGGGTGAGGAATCCAGATAGGCGTTGGCGATGCCTGTCACCAGGTTGGTAGCGCCGGGTCCAGAGGTAGCGACACAGACGCCCACCTTGCCCGTGGCCCGGGCGTAGCCATCGGCGGCGTGGGCTGCCCCCTGCTCGTGGCGCACCAGGATATGGCGAAGCTGGGGGTAGTCCATGAGACAGTCGTAGAAGGGGAGAATGGTACCTCCCGGCACACCAAACATCACATTTACCCTTTCTTTGAGGAGGCTACTGCACAGAATTTGAGCCCCTTTCATTTTCTTCATGAGTTGCCTCCCCTTTCCAGCACGGCACCCTGGCTGGCGGAACTTACTGTTTCAGCATAGCGTCTCAGGTAGCCCGACTCTCCCCTGGGTACAAAAGGCAGCAGTTGGGCCAAGCGCCGTTCTATTTCCTGAGAATCCATCTCTACGTTTACTTGGTAGTGAGGTATGTCGATAGCCACTATATCTTTCTCGTGAAGGGCGGCGATGGGACCGCGGCGAGCGGCCTCGGGAGACACATGGCCGATGGCGGCGCCGCGGGTGGCCCCGGAGAAACGGCCATCGGTAATGAGAGCCACCTGGCCATCCAGGGCCATGCCGGTAAGGAGGGAGGTAGGGGTAAGCATCTCCCTCATCCCTGGCCCGCCTCGGGGCCCCTCGTAGCGGATGACTACCACGTCCCCAGGCCGGATGGAGCGAGCCATGATGGCCTGGGTGGCCGCCTCTTCGGACTCGAAGATACGCGCCGGTCCTCGATGAACCATCATTTCCGGCGCTACCGCTCCTTGCTTTACAATGGCTCCCTGGGGAGCCAGATTGCCGAAGAGAATGGCGATGCCGCCCTTTGGCGAGTAAGGCTCCGAAAAGGGGCGAATGACCCGGTGGTTTCTTACCTTGGC
The DNA here is from genome assembly GCA_016183425.1 of Chloroflexota bacterium. Taxonomy (GTDB): domain Bacteria; phylum Chloroflexota; class Dehalococcoidia; order JACPEP01; family JACPEP01; genus JACPEP01. The sequence continues at coordinate 3,274 of JACPEP010000019.1, read as the reverse complement.
GAGGGGCAGTACTCCTCGCCATGGAGCGGCGGAGACGGTTTGGGCGTCCAGGTGAAGCAGTCCTTGAAGCTCCTTCATGACTCCCGAGATGCCCCCGGCCCGGTCCAAATCCTCTACGTGGTGTTCGCCAGCGGGGCTCAAGCGGCAGAGGTGGGGCACCTTCTCGCTGATGACGTTCACCTCGGCTAAAGAGAAAGAGAGTCCTGCTTCGTGGGCCAGGGCGGTGAGATGGAGGACGGAGTTGGTGCTCCCTCCCAGCGCCATATCCACCGCCAGAGCGTTGTCGATAGCGTGGGAGGTGATGACATCCCGGGGTCGGATATTCTGAGCTAGGAGACGCATTACCTGGCTCCCCGTCTCTTTCGCCAACTGGGTGCGCCGGGCGTCCACGGCGGGGATGGTGCCGTTGCCGGGGAGGGCCATGCCCAGGGCCTCGGTGAGACAGTTCATGGTGTTGGCGGTGAACATGCCCGCGCAACTGCCGCAGCCGGGGCAGGCGGCGGCCTCCAGGTCGGCCAGTTCTTGGAGGCTCAGGCCTCCCGTGGCCGCCTGGCCGACGGCGTTGAAGACACTGCTTAAGTCTACGGCGTGTTCTTCGCCGGGGGGCCAGTTTCCCGCCAGCATGGGCCCGCCGCTAACGAAGATGGAGGGCAGGTTGAGGCGCACGGCGGCCATAAGCATGCCGGGAATAACCTTGTCGCAGTTGGGGATGAAAACCAGGGCGTCGAAGGCGTGGGCCTCAACGATGGTTTCCACGGTGTCGGCGATGAGCTCCCGGCTAGGCAGGCTGTAGGCCATGCCGCGGTGATTCATGGCCAGGCCATCGCACACGGCGATGGTATTGACTTCGAAGGGGGTGCCGCCGGCCCGCAGGACGCCGGCCTTGACCGCCTGGGCTACATTCTGCAGGTGTTTGTGGCCAGGCACGATCTCGCTGAAGCTATTTATGATGCCCACGAAGGGCTGGTCTATCTCAGCGGGCGTGCATCCCAGGGCCCGGAGTAAAGCCCGGTGAGGTGCCCTTTCTACGCCTTTTTTGATGGTGTCGCTACGCATAGTTATCCTACTCCAATTCCAGAAAAAAATCCGTCCGCCAGAGGCGGACGGAAGCGACTACGACCTTCAAGTTTTATGTCCCTTTGCCTCCACTTGGGCTAGGCTTCAAAAAATGAATTCCGCACTACCATAAGTAAGCTTCCTTATGATAAGAGACTATGGTTGACATATGGAATCGGCGCTAAATATAGCATAGCTCCCCAGGGGTGTCAAGGGTTTTCGTGGTAGGGTGTGGTAGTTCTATGGTAATGACACCCCTCAGGGGTTTGGCGGCAATGTGGCTAAAAGAGCCTTAAGCATTGACCTTGTTGTAGAGGGCGTAATAGTATATAGATTGTCTTGGTGGCGGGTTTAATTCGTAATTTGCTATACTATTGCTATCGTAGTCTAGGTCGGAAGGAGGATTATGGTGCGCGCTCAGATTACTCTGACCCCCACCGAATCTAAGAAGCTTATTGCTAAAGCGGTGGCCAAGATGGAAGTGGTACAGAGGGCTGCCCAAGAAGGGGTGATAGCTATTCACCCCAGCTCCAGCACATACTTTATTGTGGAGGAGCTGCTGGGGGAAAGGGCCAATACTACCGCTTGGGCATGTGGTATCGTGGTTCCCAAAGCGACCTGTATCGAGATGGGAAGCCGCGTTAGCAAAGACGCCGGAGATGTTTTCGATGAGAAAGGAAGGGGTGGCCCAGAGGACTTCCGCCTCACGTGGGTGATAAAGGACGGTACTCTACGAACCGGTATCAAGCTGGGCACCCTTCTTGGGGAGATGGGGCCCCAGGACGTGTACATCAAGGGCGTCAATGCTCTGGATATGGAGGGTACGGTGGGGGTGCTCATCGGGAACCCGGTGGAGGGGGGAACCATTGCCCGGGTGGTAGCAGCGTCCCGTCGCAAGGGATTCCCTCTTATTTTCCCCGTGGGACTGGAAAAGCTGGTGCCCCACCCCATTCGGGAGGCGTCCAAGGAGGCCCAGCGGCGGAATCTGGACTACTGTACTGGTATGGCCTGCAACCTTATGCCCGTGGCAGGAGCGGTGGTCACGGAGATAACCGCCTTCGATATTCTCTCTGGGGCCAAGGCCACCGTCATTGCCGCTGGGGGGTTGAGTGGTGCCGAGGGAGCTGTCACCCTCGTTCTCACCGGTGGAGAGGAGCAGGTTTCTCCCGCCATCACCTTTTTTGAGGCTTCAAAGGGGGCGGTTCTTCCCCAGGTGCGCACCTTCAACTGCTACGATTGTCCCATCGCCCACTGTCATTCTCCCATTGTGGGCAAAAGCTGGGCCTGAGACAACAAAGGGGGAGATATTAAAAGCCTAGTCGTCTCGTCGACCCATGCCCAGGGCTACGGTTACGTAATAAAGGAGGCTGGCTACCGCTTGGAGAAGGGCCGCTACGTAGGTGAGGGCGGCTGCCGAGAGCACGGTGTTTACGGCGTCATATTCCGTGGTGGAGACCATGGCCGCGTTGCGCAGCATCAACTTGGCCCGGTTGCTGGCATCCCACTCCACTGGTAGGGTCACCAGGGCAAAGGCGACGGCGCCGGTGAAGAAGATGATCCCCAGCCACACCAGGTTGGCAATTTGCAGGAATATCCCAGCCAGGAAGAATATATATCCCATCCAGGAGCCAACGCTGGCCGCGGGCACCAGAGCCCCCCGTACTTTCATGGGAAAGTAGCCACCACTATCCTGAAGGGCGTGGCCCACCTCGTGGGCTACGATACCCATGGCGGCTACGGAGGGGGCTCTGTACACGTTTGGCGACAGCCGGAGCACCTTAGATCGTGGGTCGTAGTGGTCGGTAAGGTTCCCCCCCGTGCCTTCTATGCCCACATGTTCTAGGCCATTTATGCCCAGGAGACGCTTGGCAACTTGAGCGCCGGTAAGGCCTTGCATGTTGGCAACGGCAGAGTATTTATTAAAGGCTGAGTTGACCCGAAACTGGGCGTAAAGCATCAACAATAGAGCCGGGGCGGCGAAGACCAGATACAGGGGGTCAAGGTAAAACATATCGCTTCTTCAACGACCTCCTTTGTTTATAGGTATTATAGGGGGGTCTGAAATTACTGTCAAGCTACGTGTCAACTCACATAAGAATGTTACCGAAGGGGAGTTGTTCACTCATTTAGAAATGTTACCGGAGGAGAGTCGCCGCCTCCTTTCGGTTGGTGATACTGACGGACTCGGGGGGTTGCCACAGTGCTTCTACCGTCTGGT
>JACPEP010000017.1 GCA_016183425.1 Chloroflexota bacterium | reverse complement strand
GGTGCGTTGTGACGGATTGCCACGCCCTTCTGCGGAAGGGCTCGCAATGACAGTGTCGATGGTGACGATTTGCCACGCCCCTACACTACACCCTGTGGCTTGCGATGACCGTTTTGGCTGTCATTCCGAGGCCTCGACCCGCAAACGCAGTGAAGCGGAAGAGGCCGTGGGAATCCGTAACCCCAAGTGCGTTGTGACGGATTGCCACGCCCTTCTGCGGAAGGGCTCGCAATGACAGTGTCGATGGTGGCGATCTGCCACGCCCCTACACTACACGCTCTCACGGCGACTGCCCATCAGATGACTTTCCATTCCCAGCTATGGTAGAATGCCCCCAGCGACAACATAACACATCCAGGCATGGTAGGGGGGAAATAATTACCAGTGGCTCGTGAAACATCCCGCCCCCAACTGCGGCCCAGGGTAGTCGACCTGAACCTGCTGCCCGACGAGTACCAGCGACGGGCAGTATCCATGTTGAGCCTTCTCTTCTTCTTGGCCGTAGCGGTGGCCGTAGCATCCGTTTTGGCAGTGAATCAGGCCAAGGCGGAGCAGGATCTGGCTTTAACCCAGATGAAAGCAGCGGTGCAAAAGAACCGGAAAACCATTGCTCAGCTCCAGACCTTGGAGCCCCAGGCCAAAGAGCTGCGCTCCGCCGTGGACGAAGCCAAAAAACAACTGGAAACGATGCAGAAGGACTACCAGATTTTTGTCGCCGGCCGCGTCAAGTGGTCGGGCGTCCTGGAAACCCTCCTCCGTCTAGCGCCCCCCGGCCTCAGCCTCTCCTCCATCGCTCAGACAGGAGGAAACAAGATCACCCTTAAGGGCGGTGCTCCCCACTACCTTTCCACCATAGAATATTCCGTTGCCCTCCAGAAATCGGGGCTCTTTTCCAGCGTCAATCTGGAGCAGCTCAACAAAGCGACGCCCACGGCCACCCCTACGGGCACCGCGCCCCCCACCCCCACCCCCCGGGTCATCCTACCCCCTGCCCCCACCACGACCCCCACTCCCTTCAGAACGCCAGGCCCCTCCCCTTCTCCCACCAGCACTCCCCGACCCCCCGGCACCCCCACCACCCCCACGCCCACCACCATCCCCAGTCCAACCCCCACCCCAGTACCCCAGCTCTACTACGCCGTCATCTCCAAGCAACGGCAATCCTTCCCCGATACTGTAGACCGCTACAGCGTTATAAGGGGCCAGGTCCTGGATGAGAACGGCAACCTAATACCCAACCTGCGCTTTCGCGTCTCCAGTTGCTGCCCACCCTGGGAGGCCTACTACCCCTCCCAGGGGATACCCCCTTCCGACGGCAACTTCCAATTCCTGGTAGGCAAATGGACTTTCGACCTGGTCATCACAGACACCATAAGCTCAGAGGTAGCCAAGGACCTAAACACCCTGGAGCCTGGCTTCACCGGCTACCACGTGTGGACGGTCATTTTCCAGCGCACCCGGTCTGGCTCTCAGGCGACCCCCACCCCACCGGCACCCCAGGCACAGGCCGCTCCCCAATCTGTATCGGTTCCCTCCCCGACTTCGCCTCCACCAGGTAAAGTCCAGCTTGTCTTGCCCCAGCCCCTCCCCACCCCCTCCGGAAGCGTCTCCTTCGTTATAATCTTAGAGGTAGCCGCCGGCCCGCCGCCATGAAGATAAGACTGACTCAGATCGAAAGGATCCTGCTGGTAGCGGTGGCCCTTCTGCTCCTTCTCAACGGGGTGGCCTTTATGGGCTTTATCCAGGGAGAGGATGAAAGAACCTCTCTGAACAAGGAACTGGCCCGACAGCAGGAGGCCGCCACCAAGCTGCAAAGGGAGGCCAACGTAGAAGCCTTGAAAACGGAGCTAGATGACACCAAAGCGAAGCTGGCCTCGGCCCAGGCCGTCTTCCCCAAACGCGTCCCCTCATTAGAAATCTTAAGCCTTCTGGTACAGAGCGCTCAAAACTCAGGGGTGGAGATAAATAGCGCGGCGTTAGCCGAGGTGAAAAAGGAAAAAATAGGCACCCAGGAATATCTGTCCACCCGTTTCTCGGTAAAAGCAGTGGCCCTCCCCGCCCAGGCCAGCGCCCTCCTTAAAGACATGGAAAAGGGTCCCTTCCCTACCCTCCATGCCTCCGCGCTTACCCTCAACATCGACCCCGTCTCCGGCAACTGGATCGCCTCCTTCGACCTGACGGTGTACTCTCAGCCACCATAGAATGCCAGAGACAGGGAAGAATAGCGAGGGGAATTCACCCTCACCTAACCGTCAAGAGAGAGGAAATGGATTTATGAGACTTAACACTAGCTTACCTTAGTATTGAGCCTGGCGTTGATTCCCGCTATAATTCGACGAGGGAAGCATTGAAACTTAGATTGCCTTTCTTAAAATCAAAAAGCCCAGAAGGGGAGGAAAAGAGAATCCGGGAGGCCACGCCACCCCAAAGAGAGCGTGTCTCCCCGCCCCGGCCATCCCTCTTCAGCCCCTCTATCCTTACCTTCAGCATCGAGGGGGGAACCTTGCGCTTCACCGTCTCCCGAGGGTTGCAGATTGAAGCCTGGGCCAGCGTGCCCTTCAACACCCGTTTCTTACGGGGAGGGCTGGTGGCCGATGCCTTCGGCATCGGCCAGGTGATCCGCAACACCCTGTCCCTGCGCAAATTCCCCACCAAGCGCGTGGTGTGCGCCTTGCCCGGTCATCAATCATCCACCCGTATTCTCACCCTGCCCCCGGCGGCCCGGTCAAACCTGGACACGTTGATCACCCGAGAGGCCCGCCGCCAATTGGCCATCTCCGCGGACAGCCATTATCTCCGCTGGCAAACCCTTACTTCAAGAGGAGGCCCCGCCTCCGGGGGACGGTTTTACGTGGTTTCCGTGCCCAAAGAGCCCCTGCGGAACCTCTTGACGGCCCTGAGCAACGCCGGGCTGCGCCCCCGCACCGTGGACCTGAAGACCTTGGCCCTGGCCCGGGCCGCAAATCGCAAGGATGCCGTGGTGGTCAATAGCGAAAGCAACAGCCTTGACCTGGTGGTGGTAGTAGATGACGTACCCGTGCTCACCCGTAGCCTTTACCTGGGCGAGGAACCCACTATGTCCGAATACTCCCGCCTCACCGAGGAGTTGGCACGCACCCTGGTCTTCTACAACGACTCCAACCGGGAGAATCCCCTGGATACCTCGGTACCCATATACCTGACGGGAGACCTGACCGACGTCTCGGAGATAGCGGAAACTATCTATCAATCCACGGGGCACCCGGTACCTCCCCTGACACCCCCGGTCCGGCAACCCCCCGATTTCCCCACCGCCAAGTTTATGGTGAACATAGGCCTGCTCCTCAAGGTGCTATAGACTATGCTCTGGTGGCTTCTTATCCTTTTCCTCACCGGAGCCAGCGTGGGCAGCTTCCTCAACGTCGTCATCGACCGTTTGCCCCGCGGCCAGTCCCTCTTCACGCCTCCCTCTCATTGCGATGCTTGCGGCCAACGGCTGAGGCCATGGGAACTCGTCCCCATACTCAGCTACCTGTGGCTCAGAGGCCGCTGCCGGCATTGCCAGGCGGCCCTTCCCTGGCGTATGGTGGCGGTGGAGGCGGCCAACGGGCTCCTTTTCCCTCTCTTGTGGCTTATGTACGGCCCCCGCCTTCAGCTCCCCATCGCCCTGGTGTACAGCGACCTTTTCCTGGTCATTTTCGTTATGGATTTGGAGCAGCAGCTCATCCTTAATCGCATAGTATACCCCTCCCTGGCCTTGGCCATTTTGCTTTCCCCTCTATGGCCAGGGCTGGGACCGGTGCGGTCGGCAGCGGGAGGGATAAGCTTCTTTGTGATCATGCTGGTGCCCTTTCTCATCTATCGGGGCGGTATGGGCGCTGGCGATGTGAAGCTGGCGGCCCTAGTGGGACTGGTCACCGGGTTCCCCCTGGTGCTGGTAGCCGCCTTTGTCTCCTTTATCCTGGGCGGCCTAGTGGCCGCTTTTCTCCTCCTGACCCGGCTCCGGGGCCGGCGGGAGGCCATCCCCTTCGGACCCTTCCTCACTTTAGGAGCCATGTTCACCCTCGTCTGGGGCGAGGCAGCGCTGCAATGGTATCAGAGAGCTATTCTGGGATTGATGTAAAGGAGCTTCTCTCTCTCATCGGGGAGGGAGGCGCTTCCGACCTGCACATCAAAGTGGGCAGCCCGCCCATACTGCGCCGCCACGGGGTTCTGGCCCCCATACCAGCGGCACCTCCCCTCACCACCCGAGACGCCGAGGCCATCTTCAACGAAGTGACGACACAGCCCCAAAAAGAAATCTTTCACCGCACTAAAGAGCTGGATCTGGCCTACGAGATGCCCGGCGTCGCCCGCTTCCGGGTCAACTGCTTCTGGCAGCGGGGAACCATAAGCATCGCCTTTCGCCTGGTTCCCATCAAGATACCCAGCCTCCAGAGCCTAAGCCTCCCCGAGGTTTGCAAGAGCCTCATCCTTAAGCCAAGGGGACTGGTGGTGGTCACCGGCCCCACGGGCAGCGGCAAGTCCACCACCCTGGCGGCCATGATCGACTACCTTAACCAGCGGGAAGCCCGACATATCGTCACCGTGGAAGACCCCATCGAGTTTCTGCACCAGGATAAGAAGTGTCTCATCGCCCAGCGGGAGGTGGGCGTGGACACCCTGTCCTTCGCCGAGGCCCTGAAGCACGCCCTGCGGGAAGACCCCGACGTCATCCTCCTGGGCGAGATGCGGGACCTGGAGACCGTCGCCACGGCTATTACCGCCGCCGAGACGGGGCATCTGGTGCTGGCCACCCTCCACACCCCCAGCGCCACCCAAGCCGTGGATCGCCTCATCGACATCTTTCCCCCCGCTCAGCAGCTTCACGTTCGTCTCCAGCTCGCCATGTCCCTGGAAGGGGTGCTCTTCCAGACCCTCCTGCCCCGAATTGGAGGCGGCCTGGTGCCCGCAGTGGAGATAATGGTCGCCACCCCGGCGGTCAGGAACCTCATTCGGGAAGGCAAGACCTACCAGGTGGCTAACCTCCTCCACACCGGCGCCCAGTTCGGCATGCAGACCCTGGACCAGGCCCTGGAATCCCTGATCAAGCAACGCACGATAACCTTGGAGGACGGCCTGGCCGTCTCCCAGACCCCAGAGGAGCTGCGCCGTCTCCTCAGCCCCCGCTGACAAGGGGAAAATTCCCCAAAATTTTTCAAAAAATCACCCTAAAAGGTATTGACAAATACCCTTTTTTTTGTTATCGTTCTATCGTTCTTGAATAAAGTATTTTGTAATAACTATTAATCCAGTTAAACAAAGACGGTAGTCAAGGTTACAGACACAAGAAAGTTTCCCCAACCCGGGGGTCCCCGAAAGGGATGGAGGAGGTGAAAAAGGGAGAAAGGACGCAAGAACCAAATCTAGAACAAAGAGGAAAGGGGTGAGATAGCGGGAGAAGGAATTACACATCCACAGGTAGGTAAGTAAAAAGGTTAGAAGAGGAAAGAGGAAACAAATGAACAGGTTAATCAGAAGGTTTCTGAAGAGTGAAGGAGGCTTCACTCTGGTCGAGCTCTTGGTAGTAGTCGCTATCCTGGCCGTGCTGGCCTCCATCGTGGGCGGCGGCGTTATGGGAGCCAAGACCGCCGGCGAGGATAGCCAGGTCAAATCCGACGCCTACAACATGCAGCAGGCGATACAGCGGTTCAACACCGAATCGTCCCGAAACAACGATTGGCCGGAGCCCAATAGCGGTGGTGACACTGGCGAGAACGGGCTAGAGCTGGTCGCCGTGGTCAGCAACAATATCAAGTCTGACGGCATACAACTGTACGACGAAGACGGCACCACGACATTGCAGCAAGTGGCCGCCACCTCCCCCATTACCTACACCACCCTTGTTTTCAGCGACACCACCCGGACTAGGGACCAAGCTGGCAACCTGATGGTCAAGAAGCTGGTCCCCGACTTCGTGAACCGCAAGCCGGCCAACTCTGACTGGAAACAGACCAACGGCTCCGCTACCAAGTTGGTGTACGCCTGGCTACTCCTCAAGGGCTCCACCATCAACGGCGTAGAGTCTCGTAGCGTACATGTCTTCAAGCTCACTGAGGCGGGCGACAAGTACATCAAGATCTACCCGGCATCCAAGTAGTGGCCGCAACCAGCAGGTAGGTAGGCCAGTGGCGGGTAGCTGGCCTACCTACGAGGAAAACAGAATATGGTAGGCCAGTCGCCAACGACTGACCCCCCCTGAAAGAGTAGATTAGTTTTGAAGGAGAAAAGGAGACAAAAGGTGAATCAAAGAGGGCAAAAGGGCTTTACCCTGGTGGAGATTCTCATCGTTCTCGCTCTCTTGGGCATCCTGGTGGCCATCGTAGTGCCCAGCGTCACCGGCTTCCTGGGCCGGGGCAAGAGTCAGGCCTGGGAGAGCGACAGACGGACGGTGCAGGCGTCGGTGGACGCCTACTACACCGATACCAAACGAGCCACCAAGCGGGTTTACCCGACACTGAACGGCACCAGTAGCGACACCGCCGCCGCTAATGTGTACATCAATATGACGCACCTGATGAACGAGGGCTACCTGAACAAGCTGCCCGAGTCCGCCAGCACCGAGAACTGCTCCGGGTGCACCGGCTACTATAGCTGGTTCGTAGACACCAAGGGGCGAGTGACCACTATCTCCCTTTTCGGCCGGGGCTATGCGGAGGGCATCTACCCGTAACCTGAGCAAGCAACAAGGTGGTAGGGGCGCAGCGTGCTGCGCCCCTACTGAATATGTTATAATCAGCGGTACACCTTCTACACTCGAAGAAAAAAGGGTTAGCGGTTAGAAGGCCCAAGCAGAAGGGAAATAAGAAGAGATGTACAGAAAAGGGCAGCAAGGCTTTACTCTGGTGGAGATTCTCATCGTCCTGGCCCTCCTGGGCATCCTGGTAGCCATCGTCGTGCCCAATGTAACCGGCTTCCTGGGCCGGGGCAAAGACCGGGCCTATGAAAGCGATAGACGGGTGATACAGGGGGCGGTGGACGCCTACTACACCGATACCAAGCGGGCTACCAAGCGGGTGTACCCCACGGGGACGGGAATCAGCAGCGATACCCCCAGCACCACGGTATACATCAATATGGATCACCTGATAAGCGAGGGATACCTGAACAAGGTGCCTGAGTCCGGCAGCAGCAGCAACTGCTCCGGGTGCACCGGCTTTTATAGCTGGTTCGTAGACGCCAAGGGGCGAGTGACCTCCGACTCCAACTCGGGCCGCGGTTATCAGGACGGCATCTACCCGTAGCCTGAGCACCAAGAAAGGTAGGGGCGCAGCATGCTGCGCCCCTACGGAGGAAAAAAGGGTTAGAGGTTAGAGGGCCCAAGCATAAACGAAGGTAGGCCAGCCGATGGCGACTGGCCTACCCTTATATTTATGACCATGAAAAAAGGGTCCCTTTGGGGCACCAGCATTCACTACTGGTGACTGGTGGCCGTGATGGCCACCAGCCTTCTGGGCATCTACTCCAAGATGCCCTTCGTTTCTCTGGGAACCCAGGGGGCCATCGCCCTTTTGGCCATTATCTGGCTGTATAGGCCAGCCGTCGGCGGCTGGCCTACTACCTACCCTAGAGGCCCCGTGCCCGCCGCGCCCTTCGTCGCTGGAACGGCGGCCGCTTACCTCTTGTGGGCCATCATCAGCAGCTTCCCTTCAACGGACGTAGCCGTCAGCCTCTCCTTCGGCGGCCAATGGGCCAGCTATTTCCTGGTTTTCCTCCTCGCCGCCGGCATCCTCGCCCCCCGGTCATGCCAGACACAGTGGCGTCTGGCAGCGCAGATCATCATCTTACTAGGTCTGGTCATGAGTATGGCGGCCATCTACCTCTACTGGGGTGAGATGGGTCAAGAGGCTCAGCCGGTGATGAACTCCCTCCTGGGCAACAAAAACCACTTCGCCGGCTACCTGGGTCTTATTTTGCCCTTGTCCCTGGCCCTCTATCTATCCGCCCCTTCCTTTCGGGAGGCCCTGGCCTACGGCGGCAGCAGTGTTCTTCTGGCCAGTTGTCTTTTCCTCACCTACTCCCGAGGCGGCTGGTTCGCCATGGCCCCCAGCCTGGTAATCACCATCCTTTTTCTTCTGACCAGGCAGAACTGGCAAAGACTGCTTAGTTTATTAGCCATCCTGCTTATTTTCACCGCCGGTGCGGCCTATCTCATTCAAGGCTCCAGCCTGGGCTACGCCGTGGGCACCGGCTCCCGGGCTATTACATCGGTGGCGTCAGCGGCCACCGGGGGCGAGGCCACGGGAACCCTGGGGCCACGTTTGAACTACTGGGAGGGGGCCTTGAACATAATGAAGGACAATCCCTTGTGGGGCACCGGACCAGGCACCTTCCCGACCATTTTCTCCGAATATCAAAAAGACCCCCGGTTCTTCTCCAAATACGCCCACAACTTTCCTCTTCAGAGCGGGGCCGAGATGGGCCTGCTCGGCCTGCTGCTGGCTTTGGCCTTCATGGCCGCTCTGGCCTGGCGGGGATGGAGCGCCTGGCAGGACCGCCGAAACACCACCCCCCTGATGGCCGGCCTTATCGGGGGTACCCTGGCCAGCAGCCTCCATAACCTGGTAGAGTTGGACTGGTACATTCCGGCCCTGGGTCTCCTCTTCTGGATCGAGGTGGGAATGCTCGCCGCCACCCCCCCACCCCTCTCCAAGCCGCCCACAAGAGAGATAAGGCCAATTCTAATGGGGATGGCCGCCATCCTTCTCCTTTGGGCCTCGCTACAAATAGGGGAGCAGTTCCTCCTGGAACGGGGAGAGTACGCCTGGGCGGCCCGCCTCAACCCCCTGGACCCCCAGCCTTATTTCCTCGCCGCCAATAGAGCTTTAGATAAGTTCGTGGAAAGCAAAAGGGTCGAGAATCTGGAGGCGGGTATCTCCGCCGCCAGCAAGGCAACCCAGCTCAGCCCCCGCAATGTGTCTTACCGAGGTCTCCTGGCCCGGCTGTATCTGGAAGAGGCCGCCTTGGGCATGCCCACGCTGGAACCGGCGGTGAGGGAAATGGAGGCCATAAGCAGTAAAAACCCGGCCTTCCAGGACCCCCAAACCTATCGTCGCTTGGGCCGGGCCTACCTGGACCTTCGTCAGTGGGAAAAGGCTCAAAAGACGTACCAGGCCCTTCTCGACGCCTACCCCCAGGGAGTTGACAGTCCCCAGCCCCAGTTCGGCGGCCTGAGCCGAGACGAGTTGGCTGAGGTACTGGCCGAAACCCACCTGGCCTTGGGCAATCTGTCTTTCGATAGGGGGGCGGCGAAGGAAGCCAGGGAGCACTACCAACAGGCTATCCTTCTTCAGCCCCAGAACCTACCCGCCCACTTCAACCTGGGAGCCGTTTATTTCCAGGAAGGTTCCCTGGAATTGACATTAAAAGAATTCCTGGCCGCCCGAGAACTGAGCCCACGTCTCGCTCCCACCTACTTGCGACTGGGTCAGGTATACCACGCCCTGGGTCAAGAAACCGAGGCCAGGCAGAGCCTGGAGGCCGCTCTCAGCATCGACCCTGGATACCTGGAGGCGCGCCACTTCCTGGAGAGCCTCAAATAGTGTAAAATTACAGAACAACAATAATCTAATTTGTAACACTCACCCCAAAAAAGCTGACAGGTTGTCAAAAAGATGCTAAAATATAATGGTATGGTAGCAAAAGATCTAGAAATGACCGAAAACCTCATCCTGAAAACGGAGTCGGAGACTCTTAAGTTCCGATTGGCGACGTTGCTGGTAGCGTCGGCCGCCCTTTTGTGGTTCCAGCGTGAGGTGGCTCTGCTGCCCGCGGTGACCCTTGTTTTTGTCTACCTGGCCTATCTTCTGGCGCTCAGGTACTACATCCTCCCCCGCTTCGCCTCCCCCTACACAGTGATAGGCATGGTAATAGTAGATGCCGTGATGTTGAGCACGGCCATGTTCATTACCGGTGGCGTAGTAAGCCCTCTATTCATACTATTTCCCGTCTTCATCATCTATTACTCCATATACCTGGGCTATGTCAGCAGCCTCGCCGCTGCCACCGCCTTCTCTTTGGGCTACGGCATCCTAATAATAGTGCAAGGTGCCGAAAACCTGGTGGGCGGCTTAGTTGCCATCCAGGTTCCCCTCTTCTACTTTCTGGCCGTATTCAGCGGCTATCTCGCCCAGAAACGATTCAGAGAAAGGGAAGAAAAGGAGGTTTTACAACAGATTCTACGGGTAGAGAACCGAGCCCGCGGCCTGCTAGAAGCAGCCAAAAGCATAAGTCGTACCCTGGAGCTCAGCACCGTGGTGGAGGATATTATAGAAAATGCCCCCGCTGCCCTTAACCTTTCCCACTGCCTCCTTTTCCTAGCCGATGGCGCCTCGCTAACATTTAAACAGGGCAACATCTCTCCCCAACAATTAGCCATTTCCAGCCTCCCGGAGACGTCATTTACACCAACGCCGGACTCCCTCATCGCCAAGGCCATGGCTGCAGGAACCGCCGTGGCTTTGTCCCCTACGACCGAAGGCAAAGGGGCGCTACCCCCTTGGGCCCAGGGACTTTCCCTGAGGACCTTCGTGGCCATTCCCCTGAAGGCCCGGGGTGAGACAGTAGGCGCCATCTTCCTTTTCGACTTCCATATTTCCCGTGCCTTTACCCCGGAAGAGCTGCGCCTGGCCCAGGGTTATGGCGAGCTGGCAGGCAATGCTATCTCCCACGCTATCATCCACGAGCGAGGACAAAGCCGGGTTCAACAACTGGCTACCGAGATGGAGTCGGTTATTCAGCGTATGGATCGAGGGCGGGAGCAGCGACGAAAAGGGGAGCTCCAGATAGGGGACCTCTATATAGACGGGCCTAAAGGCCAGGTCTCCCTGGAAGGAAAACGTCTCTCCCTATCCCCTACCGAGTTCGAGGTGCTATACCTGCTGTCGGAGCACGCCGGACGGCCTCTGAATCAGGAGACCATACTGCGGCGCGTCTGGGGAGACGAGTACCATGGGCAGACCAACGTGGTAGATGTATGTATTCACCGCCTGCGGCGCAAGCTAGCCGATACCGGAGCTCAAAAGCGGATCATCACCATCCGGGGCGAGGGATACATGATGAGGCGGGCATAGCGAGTTTCGCCCTTCCCTCACTCCCAGTGGATGATCCACACACAGAGACCCGCCAGCACAATGGTAGACACTAACAGAGTCGCCATCTGCGTGGGCAACAGACCGACATCCTTGGCCGTGAAGAGAAGAATAAGCACCATCCCCACCGCCAGGGCCGCCCACATAGCCAGGCGGGGATGTCTCTGAAGAAAGCTCCGCATGAGATCCACTTCAGCCTCCCTTCCCCTCTAACATCCTCCGAACACGGCCCCAGACAATCTCACTCACCTCACCAGGCGGTAAAGCGGCGTCCACCACCAGCCACCTTTCCCCTTCCCGGGCTGCCATGTCCAGATACCCCTGACGAACCCGGCGGTGAAACTCCAGACCCTCACGCTGAAAGTAATCGTTTCCGGTACGGGTCAGGCCCAATTCAGGAGGGACGTCCAGAAGCACCACCAGATCAGAAGATAACCCTTCCGTGGCCACCTTGTTCATAATACCGATAGCCTCCCGGTCTATCCCTCGACCGTACCCTTGATAGGCGTAGGTGGATTCGGTGTAGCGGTCGCAGATAACTACTTCACCCCTGAGCAGGGCCGGTCGAATCACCTGGGAGGCCAACTGAGCCCGAGAGGCCAGAAAGAGAAAAAGCTCCGCCTCGGGGACAATTCTCTCTCGACGGGTGCCTTTGAGCCACATACGTATTCCGTGCCCAAATGGAGTGCCTCCCGGCTCTTTAGTTAGCAGCACCACCATACCCCGCTGGCGGAGGCGCTTCAAAAGGGCTTGACACTGGGTGGTTTTACCCGCCCCCTCGCCTCCCTCAAAGGTGATAAACTTGGAAGTCGCCTCAGGAGACAACAAAAAAGGCCACCTCGCGCTAAAGGGCGCCCGCAAAAATCTTTACTCGGCGGTAGGGCTCTTTGCCACTGCTTCGGGAGGAGAGGTTATAGGCCTCCGCCATCTGATGCTGGAGACGGCGGATATAGGACCGCTGGGGGCTGAGCTCCTCCGCCCGACCGGAGCTAGCCACCTTCTTGATGGCTTCTTCTGCCTCTTTAAGAGCCAGACTCACAGCATCCAGGGGGACATGAGCCTCCACAATGCTGGCCAAAGACTGCTCTATCTGGCCCGCGGTATTATTCCTCAACACGTAGATGGGAATGCCCAGGGCTTCCGCGTCCCTTATCACCTGAGGCTTGCGGCGATAGTAGCTGCGCAGGGTCAACACCATATCTGCCTCCTCCACCAGCTCCACCGCCTTCACTGGAAACCCTCTGCTGCTTATAATGCCCCCCAAAAGGCTGTGATTAACCCCGAAGGTGAGGAGACGGGTGACGCCATTTTCCTCACCCTTAACCTCTCTATCCCCTCTTTGCCTTCCCAAAGGAGGAAGCACCTCCTTTTCGATGCCGATGCGTCCCCGCTCGTCCAGGAGCCTCACCTGGGGCACCACGGGCAGACCCCGAAGTATCATATCTACTACCTGAGCCACGTCAGGGTGAACCGCCACTCTTACCCAGCTCTGAATCTCCACCACCACGTCGAAAGTGGGGGGGGCTTTGCGCTCCAGCACCGATTTTTGCGTCCCCCGCCGCCGCGCCTCCTCATCCCCCAGGGTCACCGTTTGAATCCCTCCCACCAGATCGCATAGGGTAGGATTCATAGTTACATTTTCCAGGGTATTGCCATGGGCGGTGGCCACCAGTTGGACTCCCCGCTCGGCAATGGTTCGCGCGGCAGCGGCCTCCAGCTCCGTGCCGATCTCATCGATAACGATAACCTCCGGCATATGGTTCTCCACGGCTTCGATCATCACGGCATGTTGCAAGCTCGGGGTGGGCACTTGCATACGGCGGGCGCGGCCGATGGCAGGGTGGGGTATATCCCCATCGCCGGCGATTTCGTTGGAAGTATCCACAATGACCACCCTCTTGCCCATATCATCGGCCAGCACACGGGCCACCTCCCGAAGCATAGTGGTCTTTCCCACGCCGGGGCGGCCCAAAAGCAGCAGGCTCTTGCCCGAGCGCACCAAGTCCTCAATTATCTTTATGGTGCCAAAGACAGCCCGACCGACGCGGCAGGTGAGGCCCACAACGCGTCCCTTGCGGTTGCGAAAAGCGGAGATGCGGTGCAGGGTGCGCTCAATGCCCGCCCGATTATCGCCTCCAAAAGCGCCAATTCGGGCCACCACGTAGGCCAGGTCATCCTCCGTCACCTCCCGCCGGTGCAGGATCACCTCATGGTTGGGAAAGCGGGCCTCAGGAAGACGACCCAAGTCCATCACAACCTCTAGCAGGTCATGACGGTCTCCCCGCTGAACGATAGGCTCTGCAATTTGGGATGGTAACGTCCCCAACAAGGCATCCAAGTCATCTACTATCTCCCGTTGGACACTGGTCTCTGAAAACTCCATCCTTATTTTCCTCAGTGGCTTTCAACTTAAAGCATTTCTAAGAATGAAAATGCCTCCACACCCTCATCCCCTTAGTCCACTTCTCCCCGAGGGAGAGAGAAGATGGATGAAACTTTCAAACCAATAATCAGCCACACCACCCAGCGTGGGCGGGAACCAAACCGGAATGGGTCACCCGGGCCGCCAAGGACTTCACTAGCGCCGTACATTCTCCCAAAGACTCAAAGGCATTCTCCTCCAGCACCTGACGCAGCCTACCGTGAAAGTGAGGCGCCCAAACCAACACCTCCCCCTCCACAGCAGAGGCCCCCTGCCCCAGCAAAAAGGGAACCACCTCGTCCTCTCCCGGTTTAGACATTACGTCAACAAGCCCCCGCTTACCCCTCTTAACCACGCCCAGCCAGCCCACCAAGGCCCCGTCCTTAAAGCACAGCCTTTCCCAATACCCCCGCCCCACCACGCTGAAGGCCTCTTGCCACTCATCTAGTGTCATCCCGAAGCCACGACGCACAGCGCCCGGAACGGCCTCCAAGTAGAGATGGAACAGAGAGTGATCGTCTTCCGAGGCGCGGCGGCGGAGCATATAAGCCGAGGGGAGGGATAACGGAGAGATGGGTTCCACACTACGATAGAGAACTTCTCTGATGTAGGGAACAAAGCCAGATTGTTGAACGGAATCCAAAAGACTGCTATCGCTGGGAAAACGTATGTATAGGCGCTTAACCCCCCTCTGCCCAGCAGAGAGGGAAGCGGCACCTAGTAAAGAAAGAGCTACCTCCAGACTACCGGAGCTTGGGGCAAGGACCAGACAATCCACCTCCCACGCTCCGGGACCAGCCAGGCCTCGCATGGAGAGGAACCCATCCACGCCCCCTCGGGTAATACCGATCCAGCTCCATCTCCTTCTGCCCACTTCCCACTGCTGCAAAAAAATGTCCAACAAGGAACTTCGGAGCGGTTTCTCTTCCAATCTACCTTTGGGCCTGACCTCATCGCCAAGCGATTGGGCAGCTAGCGAAACCAGCGCTGTTAGGTCAGTGGGACGAAGAGTGCGGATCATCGCTCCTCAAATGGGGGCAGTCTCCCCTCCCACCTGGCTTAGAAAATAGCGATGAAATCTCAAATCTGAGGTTAGCTCAGGATGGAAGGCAGTGCCCAGGAAATTCCCCTCTTGCACCGCCACCGCCGTACCGTTGGCGATGGTGGCTAGCACGCGAACCGCCGGGCCCACCCATTCCACCAGTGGGGCCCGTATGAATACGCCCCGAAAGCTCTCTCCCCTCAGGGACAGGATAGACAACTCCTCCTCGAAGCTATCCACCTGACGGCCAAAGGCATTACGGCGCACCCGCACATCCATCAACCCTAGAGTGGGATCCTCAAACCCCTCTACCTCCTTGGCCAAGAGTATCAGGCCAGCACAGGTCCCCCATATAGGAAGACCTTCTTCCCCCCGGCGCTTCAACTCGCCCAATAGATGGTTGCTCACCATCAAGCGACTTATAGTAGTGCTCTCGCCCCCTGGAATTATCAGCCCCCCCAGCCCCTCCAACTGGGAGGACAGCCGAACGGGCACCGCCTCCACCCCCAGATGTCGCAACACCGCTATGTGTTCTACAAAAGCCCCTTGCAGGGCCAGCACGCCGATCTTCATGGGTATCCTCTATCGCAGTCAAACACGCGCTACTTCAGAAGACTTTCGAACCTCTCTTCATCAATACCAGCTTACCAAAGAATGCTATTGAACGTGCCAAGAGGTATCTCGCGCCGCCTCGGCACGATGACCGTTCGCCCGGAGCCATCTGTCAACTTGATATGGCTACCCCGCTGATGTCGTATTTTAAAACCAAGAGCTTCCCGCACATGCATAACCTGACGATACGAATAAAGCTTAGGCACTCAACATAAGAGGAACTATTTTACGCTCCAGTTCTACAGGCCACCTGACTTTACCGGTCTCATCATCGGCCAGATATAGGAGAACCGCCTGCTTAAGATTACGCAAAGCGGCTTTCTCGGTACGACCTTGACTGGCAATCCCCAACTCGACACATTCTGAGACATGCCAGTCACCCTCTCGCCACACTACAGCGGTAAGCTTAATTGTTTCACTCATATTCCCATGCCAACTCGCTCTGCCCTAATGGAATATTTGGATGGCCACCCCTACCACCCCCGGACGGAGAGGAGAGCCTCCTGGGGAATGGATTTTATCTCCAGCCCCGCCATAGGCTCACCAAGACCCTGGGATGCCTCAGCGACCATTTTAGGGTCGTTGTAATGGGTGGTGGCCATGACGATGGCCCGGGCCCTGGCGGGCGGGTCGCTGGATTTAAATATACCAGCACCAACGAAGATACCCTCAGCGCCCAGTTGCATCATGAGGGCAGCATCGGCGGGGGTGGCCACCCCTCCGGCGGCGAAGTTGACCACCGGCAAGCGCCCCGTGCCATGTACCTCTTCCACTAGCTCGTAGGGAGCCCCCAGGGCCTTGGCCTCGGCCATCAGCTCCTCATCGGGCAGGCTCTGAAGGCGGCGAAGGCCGTCCCTAACCGCCCTCATGTGGCGCACCGCCTCCACAATGTTTCCCGTCCCCGCCTCACCCTTGGTTCTAATCATGGCCGCCCCTTCTCCGATGCGCCGTAGGGCTTCTCCCAGGTCACGACAGCCACAAACAAAGGGCACCTTGAAAGTATGCTTGTAGATATGGTGCTTCTCATCGGCAGGGGTAAGCACCTCCGACTCGTCGATGAAATCCACCCCCAGAGCCTCCAACACCTGGGCCTCTACAAAGTGGCCAATGCGGCATTTGGCCATGACGGGGATAGTCACCGTCTTCATAATCTCTTGAATACGGACCGGATCGGCCATACGGGCCACGCCCCCGGCAGCCCGAATATCCGCCGGCACCCGCTCCAGGGCCATAACGGCACAGGCACCCGCCTCTTCAGCGATGTGGGCCTGCTCCGCGGTGACCACGTCCATAATAACCCCGCCCTTGAGCATCTGGGCCAGCCCTGTCTTAACGCGCCATGTTCCCGTTTCCATCCTGGCCTCCCTGAGCACCGAACGTATGAAAAATAGCCTCTCTCGCCCCTATTGTACTATCAGGTTATCCTTTTCGCAAGGGCACGGGCGAGGCATGACACCTGGGCGCTACCGCAAGGCGCGGAGACGGGGAAGGGCCAGGATAACCGCCAAGGAGATGACAACCACTACAGCTCCGTTGATAGCCAAAGCCAGGGGTGCTCCCATCCAGTCCGCCGCCAGGCCCAGGTACATCATGCCCACCGGCCCCACCCCAACGCTTACCAGCCATGCCCCCAGCACCGTACCTCGCATCTGATCCGGGACGTTCTGCTGCAAGAGAATATGTTGCATGGCATCGAAAGAGGCCGATGTCATCCCCACCCCCATCACAAGGAGGAGGGAAAGCCAGAACCACGAAGAGGCAGAAAAGCCCAATAGAAAAAGGCCGAAGAATAGGGAAATGCCCATAATGAGCCAGCCCTTGTAGTGGAAGTTCCCCAAAGAGGCCAGCAACAGGGTGCCCAAAAGAGCACCCACCCCTGACGCAGCGGTGAGATACCCATAGCCGCTGGCCGCCACCTTCAGCAACGTATCGGCGAAGATAGGCACCACCACCCGATAGGAAAAAGCGAATGTCTCCACAGCAATGGCCAAGATGAGAAGGGTGGCCGTGATCTGGTTGGTGACGATATATCTCAGCCCCGCTACTGTCTTTCGGAAAACAGACTCCGGGTCCCGAAGGCTACCCCGCTCCAAAGATGGGATGAGATAAAGGGCGACTATGCCCGGCAGGTAAGTGACCCCCATGATCAGGAATGAGCTGGCTATGCCTATGGTCTCCATAGTGAGCCCCGCCACCAGCGCCCCCACCACGCTCATGAATCTCATGCCCATGGTGTTCAAGGCCAGGGCGTTCATGGTATCTTCTTTGTCCACTATATCGTATACCAAGGCTTGCCGCGGGGGCATACTGATGGTTTGGAGAGCACCATAGATAAAGGAAATGGTCAAGATGAGCCAGGGGTCTATGAGACCCTGGGCTACCAGAGCGGCGGTGAGAAAGCTGACCAGGGCCGAGGCCAGATGCACCAGGATAAGGAGGCCCTTGCGGCTCATTCTATCGGCTACCGCACCGGCAAAGACCCCCAAAAGAAGGTAAGGCAAAGAACGAACGGCGAAAGTGGCGGCGGTATAGGAGGCCGATCCCGAGGTCAGCTTCAGCATTAGCCAGCCCATGGCCAGTTGCTGCATCCAGGTGCCGGTAGACCAGAGGAAGGCGCTGAACCAGAGGAGGCGAAAGCTCCGATAGCGGAAGGCCCGAAAGGTCGGAACCCTCCCCAGTACCCAGGTAACTTTCACTTCAGTTCTCCACCATGGCGACAACCGGGCCGGTGCATTGCATCAGAGTATAGCATAGGCCAGTCACCAAAGGTAAATTCTCCCATGTTGCCTCGTCCCTTGATTGCGTTAACCTGAGGCTTTGGAGACTGTTTAACAACGGGGGTTACAAAGGGGCGAAGCCCCTTTGGCAAGGGGATCGGGGGATGTGCCCCCGAATAAAATTAACCCCGAAGGGGTTCCTTGAACCCCCTCTAGGGGGTTTGGGGGTGATATTAAACAGTCTCAGGCTTTGTGTCGTTGACAGCCGTCTCCCAAATGGCTTAAAGTGGAGGAAGGCGAGATGGAAAGCATCGGGAGATTATGGGTTAGCGGGTTCCTCCTTGCCGCCAGCCTCTGGCTGGCCTCTCTGAGCAGCGGAACGGTTCTGGCCGCCGAGTCTCCCAGTTACGTCGTTCAGCCGGGAGACACTCTTTCCCAGCTCGCCCTGAAGTTCAACACCACTGTGGCCGCCCTCGCGCAAGCCAATGGCGTCGCTAACCCCGACCTGATATGGGTGGGACAGGCGCTAGTCATCCCATCCGGGGGTTCCCCCGCCAAGACACAGCCAGAAGCCCGGCCGCCGGCAGTGTCCGTCCCCACCCCGGTGGTTAACGTGCCCTACCAGAAACAGATCAGGGGCCTCTATATGACCTACTTCTCTCTGGGAAGCCCCTCTTATCGAGAGCACATCTTTCGCCTCCTGGACACCACGCCCCTGAACGCGGTAGTCATGGACGTCAAGGGGGACCGGGGGTGGCTTGCCTATCCCAGCTCTACCCAGAACCTCCCCGGCCTGAGTCGGGATTACTATCCCATGCCCGACGTGGCCCAGGTGCTCCGGGACCTCCGGGAGCAAAACATCTATACTATAGCCCGTATCGTAGTCTTCAAGGACGACCCCCTGGCTCGGGCTAGGCCGTCCCTGGCAATCAAAGATAGTCTCACCGGCGGGCCATGGATAGACTCCGAAGGTCTCGCCTGGACGGACCCTTTCCGCCGCGAGGTGTGGAGCTACAACATCGCCATCGCCGTGGAGGCGGCCCGCCTGGGGTTCGACGAGATACAGTTTGATTACGTGCGCTTTCCCACCGACGGCGCTATCTCCACCGCCCTTTTCGCTGAGGAGAACAATGCCGAGAACAGGAGCCGAACCATACTGGGTTTCCTCGCCCAGGCTCAGAAAGAGCTACGGCCTTGGGGGGTCAAGCTGGCCGTGGACGTCTTCGGCTACACCGTGTGGTGGGATAACGAAATGGGCATCGGGCAGCGTCTAGAAGATATAGCCCTCTATGTGGATGTCATCTCTCCCATGCTTTACCCCTCTACTTTCCGAGAGGGCATCCCCGGCTACCGATATGCGGTGGCCTATCCTTATGAGATAGTGTATCAGAGCACCGCCGCGGCCGTAGGAAGGCTACGAGGCACAGACACTGCGGTTCGACCCTGGATTCAGGATTTTCCCGATTATGCTTTCGACGGCCGGGCATACACGGCTCAAGATGTAATGGCCCAGCAGCGGGCCGCCCAGGATGCGGGAGCCTCCGGGTGGATGCTGTGGGACCCCCGGGTAAAATATACTGAAGTGGCCACTACGACGCCATGAGGCGGGCTTCTGTCTTCCTGGTTGTTACCCTCCTGACCGGCCTGGGCCTCCGCCTCTGGGGCAGCCGCTGGGGACTCCCCTATGCCTTCGCTTTCGATGAATCCCTGGTAGTGGATAACGCCGCCCGTTTCGGCATTCTGCATACCCTGGAGCCACGCTTTCTCGCCTACCCCACCCTTTTTCTTTACGAGCTCTTCGGCCTTTATGCCAGCTACTTCGCCCTGGGAAGCCTGATGGGGCTGTTCCGAAACGTCACCGATTTCGCCTTCACCTTCGCCACCGACCCATCGGTCTTCTACCTCCTGGGACGCTGGGCGACGGCAGCCGCCGGAACGGCCACCATAGGGGTCGTCTACCTCCTGGGCAAGAGGGCCTTCAGCCTTCCCGTGGGCCTCGTGGCGGCGGCCTTCCTGGCCTTCTTTCCCTCCCACGTCGGGGAGAGCCAATGGGCCTTGCCTGATGTCACCGCCACCCTGCTGGCCACCGTAGCCTACCTCTTCTGCTACCTCATATATGCCCACGGCCAACGGCGATACTACGCGGCCGCTGGATTCACCGCCGGGCTGGCCACCTCTACCATGTACAACGGAGCCTTCATGGTCTTTCCATTGTACCTGGCCCATTTCCTTCGTTGGCGCGAGACCGAAGATTCGCCGGGGAAAACGCGACGACCCTGGCGGAGTCTGGTCTGGAACAGAAGCTTGCTCCTGGCCGGCCTCTTCCTCCTGGGGGGCTTCTTCCTGGGCTCTCCCTACTGGCTCCTGCGCCTCCCCGCCTTTCTTGCCGCCTACCTGGGTGAGGCCTCGGAGGTCATGGTAGGGGTGACGGTGGGCCACGCCACGGGAGAGGGGGAGCTGCCTTGGCTATGGGTTCTGCGCCAACACTGGGACATCAACCAGACCATGGGAGCAGTGTTCCTTTTGGGCGTTTTTTATGCCCTATGGCGGCACAAGGGGCAGGACTGGCTCCTGGCCCTCCCCACTCTGGCCCTCATTCTCTTCATTGGCGCTTGGTCAATGAGGAACCTGGAGTATTTGCTCCCCATCTGGCCCATCATGGCGGTGCTGGGGGCGAGGATGGTGGTGGAGCTACTGACACCCCTGGCCAGGGGGCGAAGCTGGGTCTGGGCCGCGGCGGCCGTCGTCCTTCTTAGTCTCCCCCTGGCCTCCATCGTGAGAAGCAATCTGGCTCTAGGTCAAAGAGACACCCGGGTGGTGGCCAAGGAGTGGATCGAAACAAACATTCCCAAAGAGACGGCCCTCGCCTTTGACTGGTATCACTACTCACCACCCCTGGTAGGCACGGGAGAGAACTATATCCGCTACCCCGGCACCCAAATCTCCCTTCAGTCCCAGGCCTACGGTGCTCAGGCCGGCCTTCGGGAGAGACTGGAGGGATTCCTCTCCACCCAGACCACCTACCAGCTGCGCTCCCTCTACCCCAAAACTCCAGATGAGCTACACCAGGAGGGAGTTGAATATATCATCCTTTCCAGCTATTATTACAGTCGGTACTTTGAGACGCCGCCGAGGGTTGACAGCCCCGCCCGACCCATCTTCGAGCGGGAAGGCGTCTACTTTAAGGAGCTTTTGGACCCTGGTAATAGGGGCTTAGCGCTAGTGGCGGAGTTCCGGCCCGACTCGGCTACCAGCGGGCCCACCATAAAGGTGCTCAAGGTATTGAGGGAGACGAAGTGAAAGGGCATCGGCGGGCATGACATTCATGCCCCGGGTCTCAGCGGTGCTGCCCACCTATAACGAAAGGGGCAACATCGGGGGCTTGATTGTCTCTATCCTGGAGCACTCGCCCCCGGCCACCGAGGTCATCGTGGTAGACGACGATTCCCCCGATAGCACGTGGCGCATTGTGGAGGAGATGGCACAAAGGGACGATAGGGTGCGCCTTCTGCGACGGGTGGGGAGACGGGGCTTGACCAGCGCCATAGCTGAGGGCATCTCACTGGCTCGGGGGGATATGGTGCTCTGGATGGATTGCGATTTTTCCCATCCCCCGGCTAAGATTCCCGAGTTGCTGGCCGTCCTCCAGGGAGGAGCCCACATGGCGGTGGCCTCTCGCTACCGGCCGGGGGCCGCCGATGATCGGGGGTCCTTCTGGTTGGTAGCTTCCAGCCGGCTCATCAACAGCCTGGCCCGCCTTATCCTAGATCGACGCATAACGGACTACACCAGCGGCTACGTGGCCGCCAAGAAGGAGATTTTCCAAGAGATAGACCTTCGTGGCGACTACGGTGAGTACTGCATCGACCTCCTCTATCGGACGATAAGAAGGGGCTTCATAGTAGCTGAGGTGCCCTACCGAAACGTATCTCGCCTGGTGGGTCAATCTAAAACCGCCCCCCACCTCGGCCAGTTCGTGAGGCGGGGGCTGATGTATCTGGCTAAGGTGACGGAGCTGAAAATAGCGTCCTTTCGTCGCTCAAAAAAAGAGAACGCGGTCCCGACAGCAATGAGGGGGCCCGGGGAGGAGTCTTGTGCTTAAAAAGACGGAGCTGAGTCTCGAGGAGATGGGCCGCCGTGCCCACATCATACCGGGGCAGGAGCCGGAGTTGAAGGTCTCCGTTAGACGGATACCAGTGTCCGAGTTGGACGTGGAGCGGGGAATCGTCCCTGTCTGTGAACCCATGCTCATGGGCAACGAGGCGAAATACGTCTTGGACTGTCTGCAGACCAACTGGATATCCTCGGCGGGGAAGTACATTCCCCTCTTTGAAGAAAAGTTCAGCCGCTGCTGCCACACCAGCTACGGCGTGGCCTGCACCAGCGGCACCACCGCTTTGCACCTGGCCATGGCCGCCCTGGGGGTGGGGCCGGAGGACGAGGTGATCGTCCCTACCTTTACTATGATCGCCACTGCCAATGCGGTCACCTATACCGGTGCCAAGCCGGTGCTGGTGGACTCGGAGATGGAGACATGGAACATGGATCCGGCTCTGGTGGAGACGAGGATAACCCCTCGCACCAAGGCCATCATGCCCATCCACACCTACGGCCATCCGGCGGACATGGACGCCCTCCAGGATATCGCCCAAAGACATGGTCTGTACCTGGTGGAGGACGCTGCCGAAGCCCACGGAGCAGAGTACAAGGGAAGACGAGCCGGCAGCCTGAGCGATGTAGCCTGTTTCAGCTTCTACGCTAACAAGATCATCACCACCGGCGAAGGAGGGATGCTCACCACCAATAACCCGGAGATCGCGGCCATCACTCGCAACCTACGAGACCACGCCTTCTCCACGGAGAGACACTTCTGGCACAAATATGTGGGCTTCAACTACCGGATGACCAACGTCCAGGCGGCCATCGGCCTCGCCCAGACAGAGCACTTCGACGACTTTGTGGCCCTGAGGCGGAACCATGCCTTGCTCTATAACTCTCTCCTGCGGGATGTGCCCGGCCTCCGTTTGCCCCCTGAAAAACCATGGGCGAAGAACGTCTTCTGGATGTACGGTATTCTGGTGGAGGATGAGTTTGGCATATCCCGGGACGAGCTGCGTCGTAAGCTAGCCGCCAAGGGTATCGAGACCCGCACCTTTTTCATCCCCATCCACCTTCAACCCATCTACTTCAGTCAGCACGGAGAAGAGAGCTACCCCGTAGCTGAGGAGCTGTGTCGCCGGGGGATGTATCTCCCCTCTGCCTCCAGCCTGAAGGAGGAAGACATTCACTTTGTGGTGGAGTGCGTCCGGGAGTGCGCTGCTGCTAGGTGGGTTTAGGAGGCGCCTCGCTTTGTGGCGTTATCGACTTCGGTACGAATCAGGAAAGAATAGGAGTTAAGGAAAAGGTTCCCTCCCTGGCTGAAAGTAGCCAGGGAGATGACGGTCCCTCCGCGGTACGCCAAAGGAAGAAGAAATAGAATTCAATGAAAATTGCCTTAGTATACCCTCCCGTTTCTCCAGAAGACCTAGCAGGCAAGACGGCCAGCATGAAGGCGGTAATCAATGTGGTTCAGCCCTTGGGTATAGCCTACATTGCCGCTGTTCTGGAGAGGGAGGGGTACGAGGTAAAGTTATATGATTGCAGCTTGGGCACGTCTGCCCCGGAATTGTTAGACCTACTGAGAAGGGAACAGCCCGAGGTAGTGGGCATCTCCAGCACCACTCCCGCTTTTCCTACCTCCAAAGCAGTGGCAACGAGACTGAAGGAGGTTCTGCCAAAGACCGTTATCCTCATCGGTGGGCCCCATGTGACAGCGGCTCCTGTCCAGACTATGGCCTCCCACTGTTTTGATGTCGGTGTTATCGGGGAAGGAGAGATCACTGCCCTTGAGTTGGTGCAGCAAATGGAAAAGGGTGGTCTCTCTGACCTCGCGACCATAAAGGGGATAGCTTATAGAGAGAATGGCCGGGTTACCCTCACCCCCCCGCGGCCCTTTATTACCGACCTGGATAGCCTGCCTTTTCCGGCGAGACATTTGCTGCCTCCCCTCTCTCAATATAAGCCAACCCCAGCCTCCTACCGAAAGCTGCCGGTAGGGGTGGTGATGACCTCTCGGGGCTGTCCCAGCGGATGCACTTTTTGCGATCGAGCCATCTTCGGCCGCCGTTGGCGAGCCCGCAGTGCCGACAATGTCCTAGGTGAAATTGAGCTCCTGGTAGAGAAACTCGGGGCTCGGGAAATTAGGTTTTTCGACGACACCTTCACCCTGAACCAGAAACGGGCCTTCGAGATCTGCGACAGGCTCATCAAGGGAAAATTCAAAATCCCTTGGACTTGCCTCACCCGAGTAGACGCGGTCTCCATCGAGCTGCTGAGGCATATGAAGGAAGCAGGATGCTGGCAAGTCCTCTTTGGGCTGGAATCGGGCGATGACAGGATGCTGAAACTGCTGAACAAGGGCTCTACTGTGGAGAAGAATGAACGGGCAGTGCGCTTGGCCCAGGAGGTGGGTCTTAGCGTTAGGGGTGACTTTATCATCGGTACCCCCGGCGAGACCCGGGAAAGTATGCAACGAACCCTGAATTTCACCAAGAGTTTGAAGTTGGACTACGCCCATTTCAACAAGTTTGTCCCCTTTCCCGGGACAGCGCTCTACGAGAGGCTTGTTGGAGAAGGCTATGACTTTGATGTCAATGAGATGCCTAGCATCCTAGACCACTCGGCCATATTATATGTGCCTGAGGGGATGACCAAAGAAGAGTTCCAGACCTTCTTAGACCAGGCCAATCGGGAATTCTATCTCAGGCCGTCTCACATTCTGAGGAGGCTGGTAAGGACTAGGTCTTGGGACGAGCTCATGGGACAAATAAGAGGTTTCTTCGCTATCTGGCGGCTATGAAACGACTCAACTATAGAGGAGACCGCGTGGGTACCACCAGGACCCTTTGTTGCTCAAAGCCTGGGGTCGGGTCGCTCTAATATCAGGAGGGAACGAGTGGAGCCGGAGGTCTACGAAGAGCTATTTCGCTTAGAGGATGAACACTGGTGGTTTTTGGGCCAGCGGAACATCGTTGCCGGTTTGATTGAGAAATACGCTGGTTTGGACTCTAACCAGACCATTCTGGATGTGGGTTGTGGCACCGGCGGCACCACCCATTTCCTTTCTCGATATGGCCAGGTGTATGGCGCTGACTACTCCAGCCTGGCGCTTACCTTTTGCCAGCAACGAGGCCTGCCTCGCCTAGTTCAGACCTCTGCTGCCCAACTTCCCTTCGTCAGCGGCACCTTTTCCCTAGTCACCGTTTTAGGTGTCCTGTACCATCGGGGGGTGGAGGATGATCTCCAGGTGCTACGGGAGTGCTATCGGATCCTTTCCTCTGGAGGGCACCTCTTGGTCAGCGAGCCCGCCTATCATTTCCTGTGGAGCGAGCATGACGTAGCCGAGCACTCTGGTAGACGGTACACCGCCACCCAGCTCCGTGGCAGGGTAGCGGCGGCTGGCTTTGAGGTGGAAAAGGTGTCCTACTCCAACAGCCTTCTCTTCCCAGGGGTAGCCATAGTTCGGCTGTGGCGGCGCTTTTTTTCCTCTCACGACCACCCCCAATCTGACGTCAAACCCTTGCCTCCCTTTCTCAACCATCTCCTCGCCGCCCTCTACAGCCTGGAGGCCCCCCTGGTAAGCTCCCGGTGGCTTGAGCTTCCCTTTGGCTCCTCGGTAGTCTGCATGGCTGTGAAGAGATAGTGGGACGGCAGATGAATCATTACCGCAGCGACCTTTGATAATGCCCCCTTCGAGTTAAAGATTAAAGCTGTGCTTGATGGAGAAGATATTGTTTATATCGCCACTCACCCGTGGCGAAGCTTGTGGCGGAGGCGCCATCAGATTATGTCCCGCCTTGCCCGCCGGAACCGAGTGCTATGGGTTGAGCCTCCCCTATCCCTCCTGACGCCCCTGCGCAAGCCCCCGGAATGGAGCAATCTTTGGCGGCGGGGGACAAGACAACCCCAGTCCAATCTGTTTACCCTTGCCACCATCAATCCCCTTCCTCTATCCCGCTTTGGGGCGGTGAGGAGGCTGAACAGGGCCTTCCGCCTGAGACGGTTACGGGAGGCAATGGAAAGGTTAGACTTTCGGGACCCCATACTGTGGGTCCATTTTAACTGGGCCCTGGAGCATTTCATCGGTCAGGTGGGGGAAAAGCTGGTGTGCTACGACTGCTTCGACAAATACACCGGTTTTGTGGACCCCTCCGGCGGCGGCCACCAGGCCATCCAGGACTGGGAGAAGGAGGTGGTGCAGCAGGCCCAGGTCATTTTTGCCACCGCCCCCAGCCTCTGCCACTACCTGGAGGAGATGCAGCCGTCAGGGTTTCCCCTGCTGGTGCCCAACGGAGTGGATGTGGCCCTCTTCCGCCAGGCCACGGGGCCGAATGCGCCGCTGCCGGAGGACTTGCGGAACATCAAGAGGCCGGTAGTGGGGGTGGCGGGGAGCATCGGGCAAAAGATAGACCTGGCACTCCTTCACCACATCGCCATAAGCTGCCCTCAATGGTCCCTGGTGATAATAGGGCCAGTAGAGCCAGAGGCAGACAGGAGGCTCATCGCCGCTCTGAGGTCACTACCCAACGTTCACTTCCTGGGCAGCAAGGATTTCCGCCTCTTGCCCTTCTACCTGGGGGGCATTGATGTAGCCCTGGTTCCCTTTAGACAAGACTACGAAGAGGTGCACTATACCATGGTTCCCAACCGTCTCTGGGAGTGCCTGGCGGCGGGGCGGCCGGCGGTCAGCGTACCCCTGGAGAATATCAGCCAATACGACGGCTTGGTGTACGTGGCCCAAGATGGCCCGGGTTTCGTAGCCGCCATCCAGTCCGCCTTAGGCGAAGCGGAAACGGGCCAGGAGATGGTGCGGCGACGCCAGGCGGCGGTAGCGGAGCACGACTGGGACAATCGGGCGGAGCAGATGTCAGCCGCCATCCAGTCCGCCTTAAGCGGAGCCAAAGGAGGGGCCGCTGGAGCGAGGAAGCGTGTCCTATAACCTATGTTGCGTCACCACCATGCCCTGGGGCTCCTGGGAGGGGCCGGCCTACCATATCATGGTGGAGCTGGCCAAGAGACACCAGGTCGCCTATATTCAGCGGCTACAGACCGGAGGGCCGTTGCGCCGCCTTTTGGGCCGCCCCACCCTATTCAAGGGATGGAAGCCGTACTGGGGTGAAAGGAACTTGGTCGTTCACACCTTCGTCGCCCCCGTGCCCTACGCCACCCACCTCCTTCCCCAGAGGGCGGTGCCCCTGGTGGCGCCGGTCATCCGCCGCGTAAACGATGCCCTTTTCTGCCGCCTGGTGAGACATATCGTCCACGATGGGCGGCCGGCCCGGCCTATCCTGTGGCTCATGGATCCCCTATCCCGGGGATTGCTGGGGACGGCGCCGTGGCACCTCACCCTGTACCACTGCTACGACCAGATAGCCGCCTTCCCTCAAAACCAGAGGATCGCCCCTTTGATCAAAGACGAGGAGCGTCAGATAGTGGAGAAGGTAGACCTGGTCCTCGCCGTCTCCCAGGCCCTTTATGGCGCGCGGCGAGCGTGGAACCCCAACACCCACTACGTGCCCAACGGCGCCGATTTCCACCACTTCAGCCAGGCCAGAGAGGAAACAACGGCCATCCCGTCGGACATGGGATGCCTCTCCCACCCCATTCTGGGCTACATGGGAACCGTGGACTTTCGGATGGACCTGGAGCTATTGCTGGGAGTGGCCCAGGAGCGGCCCCAATGGAACATAGTCATCGTCGGAGAGGCACGGAACTTGGGACCAGCCTGGCATAGATTACTGGCTCAGCCCAACGTCCATTTTTTGGGCAAAAAACCCTACCCGGAGCTTCCTTGCCACCTCAAGGCCATGGATGTCTGCCTTATTCCCTGGCATGTTGACAAAGCCACTGCCGCCATGTATCCTATCAAGCTACACGAGTATTTGGCAGCAGGCAAACCAGTGGTAGCCACGCCCATTCCTTCCCTACTGGCCTTTGATGGGGTGATAGCGGTGGCGGGAGAGATTGCCGAATTTATTGAGGCCACCGCCCATTGCCTTGCCCAAGACTCACCCAAACAGGTCATGCAGCGGGTTAAGTTAGCTCAGGAAAACTCCTGGGAGAAGAGGGCATCCCAGATAGAACAAATTATGGCGGAGTTCCTTTCCAACGGGCGAGAAGAGCCATGACAACGTACCCGGACTTTGTCATCTTCATGACCTTGCCGTGGCAGGGAGAGGGCTATGAACACACACAACGTTTTGTAGTTTCGGAGCTAGCCCGCCAGCTCCAGGGGCGTTCTCGCCTCATCTGTCTGGAACAGCCTATCAGCCTCATCAGCACCACCAAACATGGCGCCCGGATAAAGAGGGTTCTCGGCCAAGTTTTCAAAAACAATAGTCTAAAGGTAGGGAGCCAAAATCCCCTGATATTTCCCCCTTTCTTCGTCTTCCATCCCCATCTTACAGAAAGGCTTCGTTTTCCGGTTCAACTGAATCAGTGGCTGCTCTCTTTGCAATTGAGAGCTACGTTTAAAAAGCTCCAGGTAGAGGCCCCCGTCCTCTGGCTCTTCTACCCGTGGCAGGTGGACTACGCCCAGGTTATTCCGAGACAACTTTTGATTTACCACTGCTGTGACGACTATCTAACCCCCTTTTCCTTGGACAGCCGGCTGGGGCTGCGACGCAGACAGGAGCAAGAACAGAGGCTACTCCAACAGGCGGACCTGGTTTTCGTTGCCAGCCCTGGAGTGAAAACCTTGAAAGAAGCCTTTAGCTCTAAAATACATCTTCTGCCCAATGGCGTCGACCACAGCCTTTTTTCCCTGGCTCGCCACCCCCAGACCCCAGTCCCCAAAGACTTGGAGGCTATCAAAGGCCCCAGAATTGGCTACCTGGGCACCTTGTCGGAAAGGGTGGATTACCATCTATTGCATCACATCGCCTGTGCCAAACCGGAGTGGTCTCTAGTTCTAGTCGGGCCTTTCTATGCCCCAGCTCGTGGCCGAAATTTTCTCAGCTCACCGGTAGTGCAGGGGTTGAAGGAAAGAGATAATGTCCATTTTATAGGAGCCAGGCCATACCAAACCCTGCCCCAATACCTAAAAAGCTTTGATGTGGCCATCGTCCCCTACCAGCTCAATGATTTCAACATGTCCAGTTGTCCCCTGAAGCTCTTCGAGTATATGGCCTCAGGCAAACCCGTGGTTACCACCGACCTGCCCGTGGCCCACCAGTTTGCCCATGTGGTGGCCATCGCCAAAAACTACGACCACTTTGTGGAGCTGATAGGCGATTCCCTCTCTGGCCATCCCCCGGCCAGCGGCGAGGAGCTGGCCACAGTGTCAAGAAACCATACCTGGGAGAAGAGGATAGAGGATGCCCTGGCTTTCATCACCGCCGCCCTTTCAGAGAGAAGGGGGGACGGTCATGGCACCTGGCGAAACCTGGACGGAAACCAGGGACAAAAACGCCCATTGTCCTCTTTTGCCAGGGGTAAGGTGGTCTGAGAAAGGAGCAACATGGCAACGGCAAAAAAGGATGTCATCCTCTTTTATCCTGAGGGACGGCGGCCGGGGAACTTTCCCCATCAGACGGGAACGGCCTACACCGTGAGCCTGCCCCTCTCCCTCTTGCCCCTGGCCCATGTATTGCAACAAAGAGGGTACAATCCCATCATTGTCGATGCTAGGATTCAGGATTATCGTAAGGTGGACTTAAAGGACGCCTTATGCGTTGGCATTAGCAGCATGAGTGGCGTCCAGCTCCTGAACGCCCTGGACATTGCCCAACACATCCGTCACGAGAGAGGGGATCTGCCCATCATCTGGGGCGGTATCCACCCCACCCTCCTCCCAGAACAGACCATCCAGCACGAGCTGGTGGACATCGTCGTTCAGGGAGAAGGGGAGGTGACCCTGGTGGAGCTTTTGTCCCACCTGGAGGAGGGCGCCGGCCCGGAGGGGGTGGCGGGGGTAGTGTACAAAGAGGATGGCAAAATAATAAATAACGGGAGACGAGGGTTCATGGATCTGAACACCCTGGGCCCCCTGCCTTATCACCTGCTGCCCATGCCTGAATATAAGGATGATGACTTCACCCTCAACACCAGCCGAGGCTGTCCTCACACCTGTGCTTTCTGCTACAATCTGGCCTTTAACAAAAGAAGATGGCGATTTCAGAAGGCGGAGCTGGTGTTAGAGCAGTTGGAAGCCATCTTTCATCAATTTCACCCTCAAGCCTTTATCTTCTATGAAGATGACTTTTTCGTCAGCAAGCAAAGGGTTCGGGAGGTTTGCCAGGGGATGATCTCCCGGGGCCTGACCCTGCCGTGGCAGTCCACGTGCCGGGTAGACTATGCAAGCCATTATGAGCCCGCCTTTCTAGAGCTGATGCGGCAGAGCGGCTGCCGCAGGCTCACCCTGGGGGGCGAATCGGGCTCTCCAGAGCTTCTCGCCAGGATAAGCAAAGGAACCTCCGTAGACCAGATGATCGAAACTGCCCGACGATGCAAAACCGTGGACATCGTACCCATCTTCAGCTTCATGGTTGGATTCCCCTTTGAGACGGAGGAGGATATACAGCAGACCTTCAATGCCATCGATGGTATCCTGGGAGCTAACGAGCAAGCCCAAATCAACGGCATCTTCATCTATACCCCTTATCCTGGCACTCCTCTGTTCCACGATGCCGTAGCCAACAACCTGAGGGTTCCCGTTACCCTTGAGGAGTGGAGCCACTTCCAGTTCGCCAACATCGCCAACCTGCCGTGGATCCCCAGAGAGAGGCGAAGCCTCTTAAACACCATTTATCGGCTATCTCGCTTCCCCTTCTACCAACAAAACGGGCTCAGCTATCCACCCCTCTTAGCCCTTGAGGGTGACGCCCCTTTCCTTGACACTCTTCCCCGACACGCAAAGCGCCTGGCCTACCGACTGATGCAATTTTCGGCTCGGGTCCGTTGGCAATGGAAGTTCTTCGCCTTCCCCTGGGAGTGGAATATGTGGACCTGGTATGCGGAAAGGGCCCACATATGGTAGGGAGGCTCTCCGGAAGATGTCTTTTCTTGTGTTCTCGGGTGTTCTAAGGAGGAGCCAATGAAGGTTCTTATTACCGGCGGCGCTGGTTTCGTGGGCGCCAATTTGGCCTTTTATCTGAAGGCCCGGGACCACCAGGTGGTGGTGATGGACAACCTTGTTCGGCGAGGAGCTGAATACAACCTGGAGCAATTTAGAACCCTGGACATCCCTTTCATACATGGCGACATCCGACAAGTTGAGGACTTTCTGCAACTGGATACAGACTACGACGTCATTCTGGAAACGGCCGCCCAGCCATCGGCCATCGATGGCTACCGCAACCCCGTTTTTGACCTCACCAACAACACCTTCGGTTTGCTTCATGTCCTTGAGTTCGCTCGAAGGAGCGGCGCGGCGGTGATTTTCTGGTCGACCAACAAGGTCTACTGCGGCTCCAAGGTGAACGCCATCCCTCGCCACGAAGAGGAGACCCGTTTTGTGTGGGATGACTGCCCAGGGATCGGAGAGGATTTTCCCATTGACGGCCCCGACCACTCCATCTACGGTCTGTCCAAGGTCTGTGCCGACCTGATATGTCAGGAATGGCACGACGCTTTCGGCCTGAGGACGGTGATCAATCGCTGCTCCTGTCTCGCCGGCCCCTGGCAGTGGGGAAAGGTAGCCCAGGGATGGGTGGCTTGGTGGGCCATCGCCGCCCACTTCGACCTACCCCTTACCTACTTCGGATGGCAAGGGAAACAGGTTCGGGATGTGCTCTTTGCCTCCGACCTATGCCGTCTGGTGGAGATGGAGATGAATAACCTGGACCGGATTAAGGGAGAGGTATTCAACATCGGGGGTGGGCCAGAACACACACTATCTTTAGTGGAGGCCACCCAGTTGATGGAAAGAAAGTTTGAAAAGCGGCTAAGAAACAGCTATATCCCAGAGCCGCGCAAAGCAGATCATGTCATCTACATAAGCGACATCTCCAAGGCAGAAAAGGTGCTCGGCTGGAAGCCCCGCGTTGGCATCGAGGATGGATACGAGGAAATCATCAAATGGGTGCGGGACAACGAAGGGATGCTGCGGACTCTATATCTGTGAGGGACATTTGAAATATGGCTTGGGAAAGCAACTCAGTTCGGGGGCATGCTTAACCGGAGGTAGCCCATGAACAAAGTAGATGTTGCCCAACATCTAGACAATATTGCCGAGGACTATCAAAAGTGGGTGAAGAAAGCCGATTATTATTTCACCCGCATAAGGGAACTCTTTGCAACGTTTGTTCCACCGGGCAGTGATGTTCTGGAAATAGGGACCGGCTCAGCGGGTGTTTTATCGTCCTTAAGACCCCAGAAGGGAACTTGCATCGGCCTTAGCCGGGAGATGGTAAGGAGAGCTCAGGAAGAATACCCCGAGCTATCCTTCAAATACGGCGGCGTCGAACAGCTAGACGGAGGACAAAAATACGACTACATAATCATACAGGACGTATTGGAGCACCTTACTGACATTTGGGCAACCATCAACGAGCTTCACGCAGTGGGCAAACCAACAACAATGGTGGTGGTATCCTTCGTCAACCCAATATGGGAGCCGATCCTACGGGTTGGCGAAATGCTACGAATGAAAATGCCTGAAGGTCCCCACAACTGGATGCAACTAGATGATGTGGTGGCCCTTTTTAGGTTGGCTGGTTTTGAGATCCAGGAGACAGGATATAGGGTTTTACTTCCCATATGCATTCCTTTCATATCGGACCTTCTCAACAAAGTAGCCCCCCTTGTCCCGGGGCTGAAGAAATTGTGTGTAGTGCAATATCTGGTGGCCAAAGCGGTCCCCCAGGTTTTGACATCAAGAAATTTTTCTTGCTCAGTAATTATTCCCTGCTTCAACGAAGAGGAAAATATTGAGAAGTGCATCCGTCGCCTTCCAAATATGGGACGTGATACCGAAGTTATCGTCGTTGACGATGGTTCCACCGATGGGACAGCAACGGTTGTCTCTCAACTAATAGGAGAATATGAAAACCTGAAGTTGATCTCCTACTGGCCAAATCGGGGCAAAGGTGGGGCCGTAAAGGCTGGCTTCGATGCTGCCCTGGGTGATGTCATCATGGTCCTGGACGCAGACATGGCGGTTCCGCCAGAGGAACTCCCCCGCTTTTTTGAAGTGATCGATAAAGGCATGGCCGATTTTGCCAATGGCACCAGAATGATATACCCCCAAGAAAAGCAAGCTATGAGGCACCTTCATCGTCTGGGTAACCGAATCTTCAGCCTTATTTTCACCTGGTTGCTAGCCAGCCGAGTCACAGATACCCTCTGCGGCACTAAAGCTTTACGCAGGGAAGACTATCGCCACATTGAGATGGGACACTGTCCTTGGGGTGACTTCGATCTGCTTATTGGCGCCGCCAAGCTGGGTCTTAAGATCGGGGAGATGCCAGTGCATTATAAAGCAAGGGTTGCTGGTGAATCCAAGATGAAAACATTCCGCCATGGCCTTCAACTTTTGAGAATGGCCCTCTACGGGTTTAGAAAACTGAAATGGGCCAAAATAGGGTTATGAGCCCAGGGCCTCTTCAGGAGAAGGTTGTGAAACATAGTTGTGAAACATAGATGGAGTCCCCGGGAATGGACATAGTGTTGGTCAATCCCTTTCCCGACTATGCTCGTGGTATAAATGAGACAACCTTTGTGCCGCCTTTGGGCCCAGCATACATAGCCAGCTATCTGAGGGAGCATGGGTTTAGTTGTGCCATTGTTGATGCCCATGTGCTCCAAATGTCTGAATCCGACATTTTGGTGGAGATACAGAGGCTCGACCCTGGTGTGGTGGGAATTTCGGTCAATGTAATCTCCTACCAGGCGGCAGTTCGTCTATCAAAACTCTTGAAACAAGAGACAGCAACGAGAACCGTCATAATGGGGGGCCCTCAAGTTTCAGCACTGGTTGGAGAGAGCCTAAGGAACAGTGCCGCTGACGCAGCTATTTTTGGTGAAGGAGAAGAAACAGTATTAGAAATAATGGAGCGAAGGCGCAGTCAGAAACCTTTGTTCGATGATGTTCGTGGCGTCGCCTTTTGGCGCGGAGAAGAGGTGGTCATCAACCCGCCACGAGAGCGCATAAGGAACCTGGATCAGTTACCCTTCCCCGCCTTCGACCTCCTTCCCAACTTGACCCGCTATTCCCATCGGGTGAGAAGAACTCCGGCGATGCCTATAATGACCAGCCGAGGCTGCCCCTATGGGTGCACATTTTGTAGCAAGAGCACCTTTGGACGAAGAGTGACCTTTCGGTCAACCCAAAATGTAATCCAGGAAATTGATTACGCTGTGGAGAAGTATCACATTAAGCAACTGGACGTCTTAGATGATGCTTTTGCTACCAAAAGACAACGGGCATTGGAGATTTTGACACTTTTGAGCCAACGGTCATATCCGCTAGCCATAAATTTTCAAAATGGCATCCGAGCCGATTCTATTGATGATGAATTAATCGACTTGATGAAAAAAGCCTCTGTTTTCCGAATCGCCTTTGGTATTGAATCCGGGGACGAGGCGATACTCCGAGGCATCAAGAAAGGGACGGATGTGGCAACCATCCGTCGTGCCTGCACCTTAGCCCAGAAAGCTGGGTTCATCGTGGATGGTTTTTTCATGTTGGGACTGCCGGGAGATACTGAGCAGACGATGCAGGCCACCATCCGTCTGGCCAAAGAGCTGCCTCTTAACAATGCCGAGTTCTTTATCACCTTGCCCCTTCCGGCAACGGAACTCTACGATTTTGTCAAGGGAAATGGCCGATTGCTGGTAGATGCTCGTTATGGTTTGAGCACAGGGTTCAATGTGCCTGTGCCAGCCTACGAAATGGACGGTCTTAAAAAGGAAGAGGTTATTTTCTATTATAAGAAGGCATACCGAGAATTCTACTTTCGCCCCAAAAAGATTATGCAATTTGTTTTATCCATCAAGTCCTTGGAGGAACTCAGATGGGTAGTGAAGACAAGTATCGCTGTTCTGAAGGGCCTGTTCGTCTCACGGGGAAATTAGTCCAAGTCTGGTTAGACCAACTAACGAGGAAAACCTCTTTAGTTTGGGACACCAAAACCTGGGAGAGAGACCGCTCATTTGTTGTTCCAACCCTAAGTCAAGCCTCTCATGAGCCAAGCCAAGGCCGTTAAAAACCTCCCCCAGCAGATATTGTTGGGCCTCAGCTTGCTGTTCCTCACCCTCTATTTCCTCTTCTTTCTCTATCGCTCTTTCCACGAGACCTTTTTCCCCTACTCTATCGATTATCACGAGCCCTACCTTTTGGGGCTGGTCAAGCTCATTGTCGCCGGCGAAGACCTGTATCGCGACCCCAACTCCCCACCCTACATCCTCCCCTTTTATGGACCGGGGTATCTATGGCTGGTAGCGACACTGAGTCGCCTGTTCGGGACCTTCTATGCGGTGGGCAGGGTTATTTCCTTCGCCTCGGCCCTTTTTATCGGGCTGGTGACATTTCTGGTGCTGCGGAGAGAGACAAAAAGCATCCTCACCTCCACCACGGCTACCTTTCTCTTCTTCTCCACCTACGTTGTCTATAGCTTCTCCCCCGATTATCGGGTGGACTTCCTGGGCGTCGCCCTGGCCTTTGGCGGGATGTATCTGCTGTACCGAAAGCTGAACTCAACCACGATTTTTCTCTCTTCCCTTCTGCTCACCTTCGCCCTTTTCACCAAAGGGCCTGAGATCGCGGCGCCGGTGGCTGCTTTTATTTACATTTTCCTTAAGAAAAAGACGTCTGGACTACAATTTGGCTTCACCTTTGCCTTCCTCGTCCTGACCATCTTTTTCGGCCTCAACTATCTTACCCAGGGCGAATTTTTCTTCCATAACATCACGGTGCCCCTGACCTTTCCCACCGATGTAGAGCGGTTATTTAAGGAATTGTACCGCCTGATAATAGTCCACCCCGTGCTCCTGGCCCTGGCACTGGCCTACTTCATAAGGCAGGACTGGAGAAAAGAGGCGGCCATCTTCAGCTTCTGGCTCATTCCCAACCTGGTGGTCACTTTGAGGACGACGGCGGTGCTGGCGGTGGGCCCCAATCATTTCATCGAGCTTATGGCCCTGCTATGCATCCTTTTTGGCCTCTCCTTCCACCACCTGTGGCAACTGACGCTCCGAACCCCCCAGCATGCCATTCTTTCCCTCCTTGTGCCGTCGCTCCTTCTTTTTCAGGCGCTATCCCTGTTCCACGCCCCCAACCTCCCCTCCCGAATCCAGGAGCAGTATTTCTTCTACCTCTATACCCCCCCCTCCCCGTACAGCCAGAGGGCTCAGGAGAGGGAACGAGTTCTCAGCTCTATCAACGCCGCTCAGAGACCAGTGTTGTCCCTGGATGGTCACTTTACCGAGGGCGACGCCGATAAAGAGGTGGAGTTCGGGCCGGACAACAACTTTATCTACCTGGTGAGCAGGGGTTACTGGGACCCGGAGCCTCTCCAGGGAAAGATTCGAAACAAAGAATATGGCCTCATCATCTCCCGGCGGGGCGGCTTCTGGCAACTGGGGATGAACATGGAGGACTACTACTACGTCTCTGACACAACGGCCAACTACTGGCTGTGGAAGCCCAAAGAGTAATTAAGGGAAACGATGAAGATTCTTTTCGTCTACCCCACCCGGTCTTCTTTTGTGGAAAAAGACCTGCGTCTTCTTCAGGAGGCCCACCAGGTACGGGAGCTTCACTATACTGGCCTGGGGAGCCTTCCCGCCCTGGCCCGAGGTGTCATGTGGTGCGACGCCACCTTCTCCTGGTTCGGCGCCCTTCACGCCTTCTGGACGGTCCTCTTCTCCCGGTTCCTGGGGAAGAAGAGCCTGGTGGTGGCGGGGGGCTACGACGTGGTTAGAATGCCGGAGCTACCCAGTTACGGCCTCTTATCCCGACGGTGGAAAGGGTGGTGCCCCCGCTACGTCTTTCGCCGCGCCCACCTGACGCTGGCCGTCTCCCACTTCACTCGTCAGCAGGCCATAGCCAATGCCGGAGCGCCCGAAGCGAGGATGAGAACGATATACCATGGTTTCGACGCGGCAACCTTCGCGCCAGTACCAGAGGCCGTCCGGGCGGACATGGTCCTGGCAGTACGGGGAATCTCAAACATTTCTATCCCCATCACCGGTCTGGACATCTTCATGGCCGCCGCCCGCCTGATGCCTCACCTCCCTTTCCGTCTGGTGGGACCATGGCTGGATGAGAGCGTTCACCGTCTAAAGGACATGGCGACCCCCAACGTGACCTTTGCCGGCGGGCTTTATGGGCAAGAGCTGATAAACGCCTATAGCCGGAGCAAGGTCTTCTTCCAGGTCTCCCGTCAGGAGAGCTTCGGCTGCGCCCTGGCCGAGGCCATGCTCTGTGAGTGTGTACCGGTGGTATCCCGGCGGGGCGCTCTCCCGGAGGTGGTGGGGGACTGTGGCTTTTACGTCGATAGCCTGGAGCCTGGGGAGGTGGCGGAAAGAATAGGAGAGGCCCTTTCCTCAAACCTGGGTCCCCTGGCTAGAGAACGTATTAAAGAGCTTTTCCCTCTGGAGAAAAGGAAACGAGAGCTTCTGGCGGTGCTGGAGGAGCTTCAAGAGACATGAAGAGAGCAGTGTCATCATCTTCCCGGATTTTCAGAGCCCCTGCCCTAGGGAGAGTGCTTTGAAAAATTCTTCCCAATCTTGATGAAATATTTTAGCAATCTAACTTGACAGCCCTCCCCCAAGAGGGTATTTTTTAAAGCGTGGGT
Organism: Chloroflexota bacterium; assembly: GCA_016183425.1. Classification (GTDB taxonomy): domain Bacteria; phylum Chloroflexota; class Dehalococcoidia; order JACPEP01; family JACPEP01; genus JACPEP01. The sequence goes on along the minus strand of JACPEP010000017.1, from coordinate 42,563 downwards.
TTCTATGAGGGGTGATTGTTGACCATTAGGGTTGGGCTTGTCGGCTACGGATACTGGGGCCCTAACCTGGCCCGCAACTTCCATCAGTTGGGTGCTCTGACCACCATCTGCGATAGGGATGGGAAACGTCTGTCTCAAGCTCAGAGACTTTATCCCGCCGCCAAGACCACCAGCGACTACCGAGAGCTCCTGGAAGATAAAGACATTCATGGCGTAGTCATCGCCACCCCCGCCCAGACCCATCTGCAGTTGGCAAAGGAGGCCCTGGAGGCAGGCAAACACATCCTGGTAGAAAAACCTATGACCATGACATCCAAAGAAGGAGAGGAGCTGGTCGCCACAGCCCAAAAGTACCATCGTATCCTCATGGTGGGACACATTTTCGAGTACAACCCGGCGGTGATCAAAATCAAGGAGCTGATAAGCCAGGGGAACATCGGCCGCATCTACTACATATACTCCACTCGGGTCAACCTGGGCCAGGTGCAGAGGGATCTGAACGCCCTGTGGAGCATCGCTCCCCATGACCTTTCCATCCTCCTCTACCTTCTGGAGGCGATGCCCCTGGAGGTGAGCGTCCGGGGCGCCAGCTACCTGAACAGCCAGGTGGAGGACGTAGTATTTATCCATCTGATGTTTCCGGAGGGGATAGCGGCCCACGTCCATGCCAGCTGGCTGGACCCCAGCAAGATGAGAAGAGTGACCATCGTGGGAAGCCAGAAAATGGTGGTTTACGATGACGTGGACAACGAGGCGAAGGTGAAGGTCTATGACAAAGGGGTACACATAAGAGGGGAGATCTACGGCGAGTTTCAATACCGCCTTCACTCTGGGGACATCTCCATCCCCCAGATCGACCTCACCGAGCCCCTACGCAATGAATGTAGCCATTTCCTGAGCTGCATCGAGGAAGGCAAAACGCCTCAGACAGATGGCCACAACGGCCTTAGAGTGGTGCGGGTCCTGGAGGCTGCCCAGCGCTCCCTGAACCATCAGGGTAAAACAGAGAGGGTCTAACGTGCCAGAGCTAGTGGATTACCTGCGCACCATGCTTCTCATTCGCCGTTTTGAGGAGCGGGTGGACAAGCTGGTAGCCCAGGGCTTCATCAAGGGCACCTCCCACCTCTACGCTGGCCAGGAGGCGGTGGCCACTGGCACCTGCTCCGTGCTGAGCAGAGAGGACTACATCACCAGCACCCACCGGGGCCACGGCCACTTCATCGCCAAAGGGGGAGACGTCAAGCGCATCATGGCCGAGCTCTTCGGCAAGATAGACGGCTACTGCCAGGGCAAAGGGGGCACCCAGCACATGGCCGACTTCAGCATCGGCCACCTGGGCTCCAACGGCATAACCGGCGGAGGCATCCCCCTGGCCACGGGCGCCGCTCTGTCTATCAAGATGCGCCATACCCACCAGGTGGTGGTCTGCTTCTTCGGGGACGGCGCTGTCAACCAGGGGGTTTTTCATGAATCCCTGAACATGGCCGCCCTCTGGCAACTGCCCATTGTCTATCTGTGCGAGAATAACCTGTATGCCATGTCCACCCCGGTGTGGGAGGCCGTGCCCCTCAGGGACCTGGCTCTGCGGGCGGCCGCCTACAACATGCCCCACGCCACTGTAGATGGCAACGATGTTGTGGCAGTGAGGGAGGTAGTGGGAGAAGCGGTGGACCGAGCCCGGGCCGGCCACGGTCCCTTCTTCGTCGAGGCCAAGACCTACCGCTTCTTCGGCCACTCTCGAAGCGACCAGCGCCTGTACCGCAGCCGAGAGGAGGAGGCCCAGTGGCAGGCCAAAGACCCCATCCTGAGGCTTCAAGGAACACTGCTGGAGACAGGCCTTCTGTCTCCGGAAGGCCTGTCCGCCTTGGAGGACGAGGCGATGAGGGAGGTAGAGGGGGCAGTAGAGTTTGCTCATAGCAGCCCGCTGCCGTCCCCGGAGGCGGGCATGGAGGGCCTTTACGTGCCGGAGGGGCGAGGGGTGCTGGCATGAGGGAGCTGACCTACTGGCAGGGTGTTCAAGAGGCCCTGACGGAGGAGATGGCCCGGGACGAGATGGTGTTCCTCCTGGGGGAAGATATCGGCGTCTACGGCGGCGCCTTCGGGGTCACCCGAGGCATGTTAGAGCGCTTCGGTTCGGAGCGGGTGAGGAACACCCCCGTCTCCGAGGCGGCTATAGTGGGCGTGGCCCTGGGAGCGGCCGTCACTGGCATGAGACCGGTAGTGGAGATCATGTTCATGGATTTCATCACCCTGGCCATGGACCAATTGGTGAATCACGCCGCCAAAATGCACTATATTTTCGGCGACCAGGCGCAGGTGCCACTGGTGGTGAGAACCCCCGCCGGAGGATGGCGCTCCTACGGCCCCAGCCACTCCCAAAGCTGGGAGGCCTGGTTCCTCCACACCCCAGGGCTAAAGGTGGTGGCACCGGCCACCCCTTACGATGCCAAGGGCCTTCTTAAGACAGCCATTCGGGACGATAACCCGGTCCTTTTTGTGGAGCACAAGCTGTTGTATGCCACCAAGGGCCCCGTTCCCCAGGAGGAGTACACCGTTCCCCTGGGGCAGGCCCACATTAAGAGAGCGGGCCGGGATGTAACCCTGGTAACCTACTCCTACCTGACTTTGATGGCCCTGGAGGTGGCCCAAGAGCTGGAGAAAGAGAACATCGGCGTCGAGGTCATCGACCTCCGCAGCCTGTCTCCCCTGGATATAAACCAGGTGGTGGCATCGGTGAAGAAAACGGGGCGGGTGGTCATCGCGGAGGAGGGCCACAAGACGGGCGGTGTAGGCGCGGAGGTGGGGATGCAGATCCAGGAGCGCGCCTATGAATACCTGGACGCTCCTATCCAAAGGGTGGCGGCTAAAGACGTGCCCATACCCTTCAGCTACCAGTTAGAGAAGCACATCTTGCCCAGCAAGGAGGATATCTATCGGGCAGTGACCCAGGTGATGGCACAGATATGACCAGAGTGATCCTACCCCAAATAGGCGCCAATATGACCGAAGCCCTAATCGCCCAATGGCACAAGAAGGAGGGCGACTGGGTGGAGAAGGGGGAGGTGCTGGCGTCCATCGAAACGGACAAAGCGGTGGTAGAGCTGGAGGCGGAGGAGTCAGGAGAGTTGAAACGCATCCTGACCCGGGAGGGGGAAACCGTCGCCGTTTTGAGTGTTATCGCCTTGATGGGAGATGAGGAGTGGGAGGAGGTTCGACTTGACAAGGTGGCTCCCATCGCGGCGGTAGCCTCCTCCGACGGGAATACTGAATACCCCATCAACCTTCTATCTCAGGGAAGGGTGCCGGCGTCGCCCGCCGCTCGGCGGCTGGCCCGAGAGAAGGGAGTAGAGCTTAAAGACGTGACGGGAACGGGACCCCGAGGGGAGGTCACGATCCGGGATGTAGCTACCTCTTGGGAAGGAGGGGGCGGGGTATCCATATCTGGGGGCGGCGGAGCGCTGGACCCTCATTTCTTCAGTCTCCTCTCCCGGGACAGGGAGGGCTTTTCCAAACTGTCTTCTGAGATGAAGGTACACCTGTACCGTATACACGGTGCTGTCATCGGCCAGGATGTAAGGCTAGAGGCAGGCTCCGTTATCGTGGCCCAAAAGATAGTTATCGGCCCGGGCACCGTCATCGGCGAGGGCACCATTATCGACTGCGACCGCCTGCGCCTGGGGCGCATGGTAAGCTTTGGCACCAGGGTGCAGGCCAGTTGTCGGGAGATAGACATCGGCGACCTCCTTTACACCAAGGAGGACGTGGTCATCGGCGGCGGCGGCCACAAGGACCCGGGGGCGAAGCTAAAGGTGGGCGACATGTGCTTCTTCGGCACCGCCTCCTATATCAACCCCTGCCACCCTATCACCCTGGGCAATGAGGTATGTCTGGCCCCCAAGGCAATCATTTTTACCCACAGCCATTGGCAGTCCATACTGGAGGGCTACCCCGCCCGTTGGGGCCCGGTGGCCATCGGCAACCACGTCTTCCTGGGGGTAAACTGCTTCGTCTTTCCTGGCGTGACTATCGGCGATGGCGCCGCGGTCATGGTGAACTCGTACGTCACCGCCGACGTGCCTCCCCGAACTCTGGTGGGAGGTGTGCCAGCCACGGTGATTAAAGCCGCCGGGCGGGACCTGACTCTGGAGCAGAAGGACCTCATATTTCGCGCCCGCCTGCCGGAGATTATGGGCCTTATGGAAGACAAGGGCTGGCGGGTGACCCGGCGAGAGGAGGGCGGCGTCATTATCCTAGAGGCAACGGGAGGGGTTTCGGGGGCCATCGTTTACGGGAAAGTCATAGACCAGGACGTGGCGGAGAGGGTGGCGGAGCATCGTCGTGTGGTTTTTCTGGGATTGGAGATGATGCCCTTGTCGCTGCCCAGCGTGGAGGCCACTTATTTCGACCTGACCCAGAAAAGGGTCATCGGCGTCCAGGACCGCCTCGCCGACGAGGTGCGAGAGTTTTGCTGGAAACGGGGCATTCGCTTTTCCCCCCTTTTATGGCGCTACGGCCAGGGGCATATGGAGGAAGAACGCTTCTTCGAGAGGAGGGGGGCGGAGTGAAAGCACAGGCTACCTCTCGCATCTATCCTAACGTTACTCTGGGGGAGAACGCTGAACTCGGCGACTTCGTTGTTCTCGGCGTTCCTCCTGGGGGGGCTCTGCCGGGAGAGATCCCTCTGGTTATCGGTTGCAACGCTATCATCCGTTCCCACACCGTGATCTATGCTGGCGCCGTCATTGGCGACGACTTTGCCACCGGCCATGCCGCCATGATTCGGGAGTTCACGCGCATCGGCAACCGAGTAAGCGTCGGCACCCATACCGTGATCGAGCATCACGTGGCCATCGAGGACGACGTCCGCATTCACAGCCAGAGCTTTATACCCGAGCACTCCACACTAGAGCAGGGCTGCCGTATCGGGCCCCAGGTTGTCCTTGCGAATACTCTCCATCCCTATTGTCCTAAAGCCAAGGAATGCGCTCGGGGGCCGAGGGTAGGACGAGGGGCCAAGATCGGCGCCAACGCCACACTGTTGCCTGACATTGTCATTGGGGAAAATGCCCTGGTGGGAGCCGGGGCGGTAGTGGTGGGCGACGTGGCTCCCGGTGCCGTGGTCGTCGGCAATCCGGCTCAAATGGTGAAGCACATCAGCGAGCTTAACTGCCCCTATGGTCTGATCGAGCATCCCTACGGGGACCAAGGAGGTTAGAATGCTCATCCCTCTGGTAGACTTGAGGGCCCAGTATCAGTCCATAAAGGATGAGGTGGATGAGGCCATGCAGCGGGTCATCCAGGAGGGGGACTTCATCATGGGCCCGGAGTTGGACCACCTGGAGGAGGAATTTGCCTCTTTTTGCTCCGTCCGGCACGCCATCGGCGTCGGCTCGGGGACGGCTGCCCTCCATCTGGCCCTCCTGGCCTGCGGGGTCGGCCCCGGGGACGAGGTGGTGACCACGCCCCACACCTTCATCGCCACCGCCGAGGCCGTGACCCACTGCGGAGCCCGTCCCGTCTTCGTGGATATAGACCCCCTGACCTACAATATAGACCCCAGGCGTCTTGAGGAAGCCATAACTTCTCGTACCAGGGCTATTTTGCCCGTTCACCTCTATGGCCAGCCAGCGGATATGGACCCCATTCTCCATATCGCCCGGCGGCGGGGCCTGCGGGTGATCGAGGATGCCGCCCAGGCCCACGGCGCCGAATACAAAGGACGCCGGGTGGGGGGTCTGGGAGATGCCGGCTGTTTCAGCTTCTATCCCGCCAAGAACCTGGGCGCCTTTGGCGACGCCGGCATGGTGACCACCAACGACCCAGAGGTGGCACACCAGGTTCGCCTTTTACGCAACCACGGCCGGGTGTCCAAGTACGAGCACCTGGTGGAGGGCTTCGGCCATCGGCTGGACAACCTCCAGGCGGCGGTGCTTCGGGTGAAGCTGAGGCGACTATTCCAGTGGAACCAGCGCCGCCGTGCCATCGCCCAGCGATACAACCAGCTCTTTCCGGGCTCTGGGGTGGCCACTCCCCATGAGCCCGATTACGCTCGCTCCGTCTATCACCTGTACGTAATCCGAGTCAAGGATCGAGAGGGGTTGCAGGGACGGCTCAGGGCCAGAGGCATAGAGACGGGCGTCCACTACCCCATCCCCCTTCACCTTCAGCCCGCCTACCGGCACCTGAACCACGAAAAGGGAAGCTTCCCCCAGGCGGAGGGGGCCGCGGAGGAGGTGGTGTCCCTGCCCATGTATCCGGAGATGACGGAAGAATATATCCAGCGGGTGGCGGCAGAGGTCCGGGCCCAGATCCGGCAGCCTTTGGCCAGCCCATAGAGATGGTTTTGGTATGCGCGTCCTCCTGGTAGAGCCACCTTTTCAAAGGTTCATGGGGTTTAAATGCGATTGGTATCCCCTGGGCTTGGGCTATCTGGGGGGAGCCCTCCTCCAGCGGGGGCACGAGGTAAGAATCTACAACGCCGAGTTTCACCGTCAGCCCCAGTACCTCAGCTCCTCCCGACTGCTGAAAACCTTCGACCTTTATACTGAAGCCCTGAAAGATGAAGGCCATCCCGTGTGGCGGGAGGCGGCGGAGACCATCCGCACATATAGGCCGGATGTGGTGGGCATCACCTCCCGTACAGTGAAGTTCGCCTCCGCCTGCCGCATCGCCCGCCTGTGCAAGGAGCATGATCCCCACATACCGGTCATCCTAGGGGGTCAGCACCCCACCATTCAGACGGAGGAGGTGCTCAAGAACCCGGATGTGGACTTCGTGGCCCGGGGGGAGGGAGAGGAGACCTTAGTCCAATTGGTGGAGGCCCTGGAAAAAGGGAGGGGTGGGGAAGAAATCGACGGCCTTTCCTACTGTAGAAACGGTGAGATGGCGCATAACCCGCCCCGGGAGCTCATTTCCAACCTGGATGCCCTTCCCTTCCCTGCTCGAGAGGCCCTGGTAGACCGGGAAGCCTACGACCCGGAGGCCATGGGGAACATCTTCACCAGCCGGGGCTGCCCCTTCTCCTGCGCCTACTGCTCTGCTCACTTGATTTGGACGCGCCGCGTTCGCTATCGCTCCATCGACAACGTGATGGCGGAGATAAAGCACGTTCGCGACACCTATGGCACCAAGCAGATTACCTTCTGGGACGATTCTTTCACCGTTAACCGGGAGCGGGTGCATGATCTCTGCCGTGCCCTCCGCCAGGAGGGTCGAGACATCTACTGGAGCTGCAATACCCGCTTCGACCTCATCGACGAGGAGATGGTGCGGGAGATGAAGGCGGCGGGCTGTAACAACATTGAGCTGGGGGTGGAGAGCGGCAGCGCCCAGGTGCTCCAGTTTATAGATAAAGGCCTGACCCTGGAAAAGATTCGGGAGGCGGCGCGGATATTGAACAAACACGATATTTACTGGTCTGCCTTCTTCATGATCGGCCTCCCCAACGAGACCAAGGAGGACATTCAGGAGACCCTGAAGCTCATGAAGGAGATCAAACCCCACTGGAGCACCTACTCCATCTTCACCCCCTACCCGGGCACCAAGCTGTACCAGATCTCCCGGGACATGGGGCTGATTCCCGAGACCATGGACTGGAGCCAGTACGGACACCAGAGCCCACACAACCGATTCACCGCTAACCTGAGCGCCAAAGACATGGCCCAGATGGCGGAGTTGGCGGCCCGAGAGTTCGATAGATACAACCGCCAGCCCCGTCTTCTGCTGAAGAAGGCGCTATCCCGATCCCGTCTCTACCTGGCCTCTCCTAGAGAGCTGGTGGGGGATGTCGGAAAGCTCACCAACTGGCTGGGTTGGGGGAAAAGCCCGGCAGAGAGCCAGCGCACACCCTGGGCGATGGAGGATTCCCTACCCTTTATCTCCGTAGTCATCCCCATGCGCAACGAGAAGAAGTACATCGCCCACTGCCTGAACTCGGTGTTCAGCCAGGACTATCCCTCAGACCGTATGGAGGTGCTGGTGATGGATGGCATGTCCACCGACGGCTCCCGGGAGGAGGTGCTTCGCTTGGCGGAAGAGCACCCTGGTGTAAGGCTGGTGGACAATCCCAGAAAAATAACTCCGTGCGCTTTCAATGTGGGCGTTCAAAATGCCAAAGGGGAAAAGGTAGTTTGGGTGAGCGCCCATTCCGTCTTGGAGACCGATCATCTCAAGAAGTGCATTTACTATTTGAGGAAAACGGGGGCCTGGAACGTGGGAGGCCTGATGGTGGGGATAGGGCGCAACTATATCGGTAGTGCCGTCGCCTTAGTCATCGGCTCCCGGTTCGGTGTGGGGGATGCGCGCTACCGCTATTCCAGCCGGGAGCAGTTTGCCGACACCGTCTATGCCGGGGCCTTCCCCAAGGAGGTTTTCGACCGAGTGGGGCTTTTTGACGAGACCATGGTGCGAGGGCAGGACTACGACTTCAACCACCGCATACGCCAGGCGGGAGGAAGGGTGTTCTTCACCCCGGCCATAAAGACCTATTACTACTGCCGGGACTCGCTACCGGGACTGGCCAAGCAGTATTTCCAGTATGGCATGTGGCGAACTCACCTGATGCGAAAGCACCACTCCCTCTTGCCGCGGCAGATGGCGGCTCCCGGCTTGATATTGATTCTGGCAGCCAGCGGCCTGCTCTTCTGGACGACACCCATTGTCGCCTGGCTTTTCGCTGCCGTTCTGCTTATCTATCTTTTGGCGGCGGTGAGCTTCTCGGCGCCCCTGGCGGCAAAGGGAGGGTGGCGCTACCTGCCTATCCTACCTCTGGTCTTCATGATAATACACATGGCCTGGGGACTGGGGTTCTGGCGAGGCCTGGCAGAAGGTTTTCCGGAGCGGAGATAGCATGTCGGTTCCTTTGACTCAGCGGCACTTGGTGGAAGAAGAGTTCCACGACGGGGGCAACAAAGGGGGAGGCTTCCTGGACTTTAAGTATGCTCCCCACGTGCTTCGCCACGCCGACAACTATGCCATAGGGCTTTTGGATAACGTTAGAGGAAAGCGCATCCTGGAAATTGGATGTGGGAATGGCTTTTACACCCTTCGTTTCGCGGGGGCTGGGGCGGAGGTGGCGGCCTTCGACATCTCCCCAGCCCGGGTGGCCGAGACACGACGCCGCGTTCTAAGTCGCCACCTGGAGCACCGGGTTACCGTGGATGTAATGAGCGCCGAAGATATGGTCTATATCTCTCAATCTTTCGACCTCGCCTTTGGCCACAGCGTGCTCCATCACCTGGACCTGGCGTTGGCATCAAAAGAGATCTCCCGCGTCCTGAAGCCCGGCGGTCGCGGGGTGTTTGTGGAGCCTCTGGGGCAAAACCCCATCATCGGCCTCTATCGGCGTTTGACACCCAAAAGGAGAACGGCCACCGAGCAGCCCCTGAACATGAAAGACATCCATAGCCTAAAAGCATTCTTCCCCAGGGTGAGCCACCGGGAGTTTTACTTTACCGCTCTTTTGGTCGTGGCCTTCTGGCTGGCGCTTCCGACGGTGCCTGGTTCTCCCAAAATAATGGACATCTTGACGCGTCTGGACGATTTCCTTCTCCATCACGCTCCCCCTATGGGGAGGTACTGCTGGGTGAGCGTCATCCAGGTGGAGAAAGGTCACCCCCCCAGCGCCATCAGGGAGACTTGGGGATGACGTCGCAGCAGTGGTCCCTTCGCCTCTCGGAAAGGAAACTTTTGCTGGCCACGGTGGATCTGCTGCTGGTCAACCTGGGTATGGCGCTCGCCCTGTGGATAGGAGCGTGGCGCTCTTTATGGGAGTTCGACCCGGATTTCCTCATTGGCCGAATTCACTGGTTCTTCCTGGGCAGTGTCGTTTACCTCTTCCTTGCCCACGCCAACGACGGCTATGACTCGAAGGTGTCAGCAAGGCACCGCGATACCCTGATCATGCTCCTTAAGACCAGCCTTCAGATGCTTCTGGGATACACGGTAGTTTACTTTTTCTTCCCCCCAACCATGTTACCCCGCCATGTTCCCTTTCTCTTCATAGCTATAAGCCTTACCTTAATCGCTATGTGGCGGGCCTTCTATCTGAGGATGCTAGTAGGGCCTTCCTTTCGACGGCGGGCCCTGGTAGTGGGCGCGGGGTGGGCGGGACAAACCATCGCTAAAGCCGCCGCAGAACACCTGGATGGCGGCTACTCTTTCGTCGGCTTCATCGACGACGATCCGACAAAAACAGGGCAGGTGATAGAGGGGATGCCCGTCCTGGGCACCCGGCAAGAGTTTCCCCGAATAGTGCAGGAGACGGGAGCCTCGGAGATCATCGTCGCCATCACTCACAACATGCACGGTGAGCTGATGAAGACCATCTTAGACTGCTATCAAAAAGGGATACAAATAACACCCATGCCCCTCCTCTACGAGCTGGCCACGGGCCGGGTGCCCGTGGAGCACATGGGGGACCACTGGTTCGTAACCCTGCCTGACAACCCTGAATCCGGCACTTTCGTATACAGCGGGCTAAAGAGGCTGGGAGACATCGTTGTCTCAACGATAGGACTCCTCATCGGTTCCCCCATCTTGCTAACCACCGCCCTGGCAGTGCGCCTGGACAGCCCCGGCCCCATATTCTACACTCAAGAAAGGATGGGCAAAACGGGACGGGTTTTCCCCCTCATCAAGTTCCGCACCATGATTCAAGAGGCAGAGAAGGACGGCCGGCCCCGCTGGGCCTCCTACAACGATCCCCGGGTGACGCGGCTGGGACGCTTCCTGCGTCACACCCGCTTGGATGAGTTGCCCCAGCTAGTAAATGTCATTAAAGGAGAGATGAGCCTGGTGGGTCCCCGGCCGGAGCGGCCCCACTTCGTGGCCCAACTGGAGACGCAGATACCCTTCTACAGAGCTCGTCTCTTCGTGCGCCCCGGCATCACTGGCTGGGCCCAGATTAATTACTCCTATGGTAACTCCGTGGAAGACGCCTTGGTCAAGCTACAGTACGATCTGTACTATATAAAGCACCAATCCCCCTATCTGGACCTTTTCATCCTTTTCAAAACCCTGGGCGTGATGCTTACCTTTAAAGGGACGTGATGTAAGGAGATTTATGTCGTTGACGAGAGTGCGAGGGCTATTAATCTTTTTGGCCGTGTTTGCTGCGGCGGGTTGTGAGTATATCCCCCAGTCGGAGCCTACCCCTGTCTTCGTCATCCCCGGTACCCCAACCCCCGAGCCGGGCGCTCTGTACACGGTGGCCAAAGGCAGCATCGCGGAGACCCTCAAGGCCCGGGGACGGGTAATCGCCAGTCAAGAAGCGTCCCTATACTTCGAGGATAGCGGGTGGCTTAAATCCCTTAAGGTGGCGGTAGGGGAGCAGGTGAACAGGGGAGCTTTGGTTGCCGAGTTGGAGAAGCCAGAAATTGAGTTTGACTTGGAAGACGCCAGAAACGAGTTGGAGCTGGCCAAGCTAGCCAAAGCCGAGCTGTCCCTTGACCTGGAGGATGCCCAGTATGAGCTGGAACTGGCCAAACTGGACGTTTCCATCGTCAACACTGAACTGGAGGCCCTGGATGCCGAGATAGAAAACGCCAAGGTCAACATCGCCAGGAGAAAGACCCTCAGAGATCGGGCCTATGATAACTATCAGGAGATCGCTTATCTGGTCAAGGACCCGGAGGTCCTTCGCCGGGCCATTATGCTGGAGGATGCCGAAAGCGCCTTGCGCTCCGCCACGCTGTCGCAGCAGACCCTGGAGATAGAGAAGAAAAGGACCCTGCTGGGCAAGTCTGTCAAGGAGCAAAAGGTCAATCGGGCCCAGCTGAAGGTAAACATGGTAAGCGCCAAAATGAAAAAGGACACCGTCAAACAGGCCCAGTTGAAGGTAGACAGAATTAGTGCCCGAATACAAAAAACACGCCTTCAGGCCCCCTTCTCCGGAACCATTATCGCAGTGGATAGCACGCCAGGCTCCCCAGTTCAGCCTTTCGAGCCCGTGGCTGTTATCGCCGATCCCTCCCTCCTGAGAGTAGAGGTCAACGTTGCCCAGGAGGATATAGAACGGGTTTATGTGGGGCTTGCGGCGGTGGTAACCCTGGATGCTTACCCCCAAAAGCCTCTGCCCACCAAGGTGAGCCAGATCGCGGCCAAACCCACCACCTTCCAGGGACAGAGCGTATATAAGGTAACCATGGATTTCACCGAGAAGGATAAAGCGCCGGCGGCCGTCCGAATGGGCGGCGATGTCCTTTTTAACCTCAAAATCAAAAGGGATGTCCTTTTGGTGCCCAGCCGAGCGATACTGGCCTCCGGCCAACAACAGTACGTGGAGGCAGTGGCGGGAGGCAAGATAGACCGAATACAGGTTAAGGCCGGCGTCACCGACGGCAACCAAACGGAGGTTCTCTCCGGCTTGAGGGAAGGCCAGGTCATCCGCATCCCCTAGCTCCTTCATAATCGAAGGAACCGATGAACTAGGACGCTATGCCGAAACGCCGGATTGTCACTCCCCTTCTATACTTGTTTTTACTCATTGCCCTGGGCGCTATGGCGTATATTGGCTACGCCAAGTACGTGACCCTCAGAAGCCACCTCACCCTGGCTCAGAGCCACCTGAAAAACGTGGCCCAGTTGACTCCTTATCTGCTAGAACGCTTTCGGGAAAGAGAGTTTCTGGGCACCCTGGAGCGGGAGCTAGAGCAGGGCGAGACGCACCTGCGGCGCGTAGAAGAAGAAACGGGACCCTTCCGACCCGCCATAGCCATCATGTCCCTGCTTCCCGTCATCGGCCCCGATATGCAAGGAGCACCTCACCTCTTACAAGCCGCTCTGGAAGGGGTGGCCGCTGCCCGACTGACAGTAGCGGGGTTAACGCCAGCGGCCTTGTTGCTGGCTCAAAAGCCCCTACGCCTCTTCCAGGATGAGGAATTCCCAAAAGAGATAGTGGCCGCTTTACAGCAGAGGGACGCCGCTTTTCGCGAGGCAAAAGGGCGCCTAGACCGAGGCATCGCCAGCTACCAGCAAGTGGAAGCAGTCCCCCTCTCCCCATTTTTAGCTCCCTCCCGGTCTCTCCTGGAGCAGTTTCTTCCCCGCCTCCAAAAAGCGACGGCCACCGCCCGCCTCGCCCCCCGCCTGGCCGACGAGCTTCTCGGGCTATCTCAGCAACGAAAGTACCTGGTTCTGGCCCAAAATAGCTGGGAGCTACGGGCCACCGGCGGGTTTATCGCTGGGGTGTGGTTAGTAACGGTGGACCGGGGCAAGATCATCCAAATGGACTTTCAGGACAGCGCCACGGTGGACGACCCCTACCGCGCCAACTCCCCACCCCCCGAAGCCCTCTTTAAGTATATGTACGCTGGACAGTGGATCTTTCGAGATGCCAACTGGTCACCCGATTTCCCCACCGCGGCCCAAGTAGCCGAAAACCTCTACTACCAGGGGCAGGGAGTGAAGGTAGACGGCGTTTTGGCAGTGGATCAAGAGGCCCTGCTAGATATACTGAAGGTCCTGGGCCCTATCTATCTCTCAGGATACGGAGAGGTGAGCGCCGAGAACTTCATAGATCGCCTCTTGCAGTCTTTTTCTACCTCCCCGCCGGAGCCCCCACCTTCAGGGCGGCCTATACCACCTCATAAGCTTCTTATGAAAGCCCTGGGAGAGGGAATCCTCTATCGATTGGGGAAGGATTTGACCATCAAAGAGGAGGTCGAGTTGCTCCAAACCCTGGAGCGCTCCTTCACCGAGAAACACCTCCTCATCAGTACGCACAATGAAGAGCTGAAGGGGTTGCTGCAAGACAACTCCTGGGACGGGGGGCTACGCCCCAGCCGAGGGGACTATTTCCTGGTAGTGGATTCCAATGTAGGCTATAGCAAGATAAACCCTAACATCCAGCAGGCCATCGACTATAGCGTTGCGTTGGATGAACGGGGGGGTGCCCGGGGCCGGGTTGCGATTACCTACCGCAACACCAGCACCCAGGAAGTTATTCGCTGTGTTCAAGTAAGAGAGCGGCCGACACAATACGAGGAGAAACTGGAGGGGTGCTACTGGGATTACGCGAGGCTTTACGTGCCCCAAGGCTCCCAACTGGTGAGGGCAACCTATATCCCCCTCCCCGCGGGTAGCCTCTTGAGCGCCAAAGGAGGGGGCGACGCCTTAAACGAAGTCACCGTTGGGCCCGGGGAAAAGGACAAGGAGATGTTTGGAAACTTCTTTACCCTCCAACCGGGGGAGGAAAAGGAGATCGCCTTTGAATATCAGTTGCCCAAGGAGGCCTTCCTCTCCCGCCAGCGCCCCACCTACCTCCTGGACGTCCAGAAACAGCCCGGAACCCTGAGCATACCCCTTAGGGTCACCGTAACCCTTCCCCGAGGATGGACGGTGGTTCGGGCTCGGCCGGCGCCGACAAGGCTGGCGGAAGGCAAAATTGAATTCCAGGGCGCTCTCACCACTGACCAGAGCTTCCAGCTTGTCCTTACGCCACCGTAAAAAGTCCCCAGACCCCCACCCGCCGAAAAAACTAAGAGCGCCTCACGGCCATGGCCGCCAGGGCCAACATCAAGACCGCGAACCCAGCCAGTATACTGAGCTCAGTGGCAACTCCTCCCAAACCCTGCCCCTCCAACATGATCTTCCTCAGTCCCCTGATGGCGTAAGTCAGGGGCAAAAACCGTGATATGATCTGCAAATACTCCGGCATCTGCTCCACCGGCAGCAGCACGCCGGCCAAGAAAAGCTGTGGCCCCATCACCATGGGGATGAACTGCATCACTTGGAATTCGTTATTGGCGAAGGTGGAAAAGAAGATGCCCATGTTGACCGAAGCCATGGCCATCACCATCACGAACAAAAGGATATGCCACAGCGCCCCCTGATAAGAGATTTGGAGCACCAGAAGTAGGAAGAGCACTACCAGGAGGGACTGCACCGCAGCGAAGAGGAGAAATCCCGCCAGATAGCCCACCAGGACATCCCCGCGACTCACCGGAGTGGCCAGCAGCCGCTCCAAAGTGCCCTGCATCCGTTCCCTGAGAAAGCTCACCCCGGTAAGGATAAAAACGAAAAACATAACAAAAGCCCCCAGTATGGCGGGGGCAGCAAAGTTAAGCACCGCCTTTTGCTCGTAGAAGCTCAGCCCCACCAACGTCATCACCATGGTGGGCACAATCAAGATAAGGGCCATGGTGCGATGGTCCCGCAGGATCTGAGTGATTATGCGCTGGGCGATGGCCAGTGTCCTCTCGACGGACATATCAGCCCCTCCGTACGAAATGGAGAAAGGCCTCTTCCAAGGTGGCGGCTTCACGACCGGTGGCTTGCCTCAGTTGGGTCGGGCTTCCCTGGGCAATGACCCGGCCCGCCCGCAGAAAGGCCAGCTCATCGCAGTGGGCGGCGTCATCCATAGTATGGCTGGAGATGACTATGGTATTACCCTGAGCGGTCAATTGATGGAAGTAGTCCCAAAAAGTGGCCCGCAATTCCGGATCCAGCCCCACGGTGGGCTCATCCAGGATCAAAAGGGGCGGCCGGTGAACCAAAGCGCAGGCCAGGCTCAACCGTTGCCGCATACCGCCGCTGAGGTGAAGGACGGCGTCGCCACGGCGCTCCCATAGTCCCACCAAGCGCAAAGCTTCCTCCACCCGCTGCCGCCGCCCATCCCCCATCCCGTACATACGGGCAAAAAAATCCACATTGTGGGCCACGGTAAGCTCGCCATAAAGGGCCGGAAACTGGGGCATATACCCGATACGTCCGGTGACCCTGGGGGAGGGAACCTCTCCCAACACTCGGACGGTGCCCTTAAGGGGACGCAGCAGTCCCACCAGCATACGAATAAGGGTGGTTTTGCCCGCACCGTTGGGTCCCAGCAGACCAAAACTCATCCCCTCGGCCACCGCCAGAGAGAGTCCATCCAGAACCCGGGGCTTCCCGTAGTTGAACTCCACCGCCACCACTTCCACCACGGGCGTGGCGTCCCCCTCCTTCTTTTCAGTAGCGACGGTACGGGATGCCTTCATACCCCCTCATCTTGATAGCAATAGCCCTGCCATAGACAACCGTAACACAGTCGTCGCTGGTCGTCTACAGTGAGGCGATCAAGCCTCCTTTTTGCCCTTTCCCAGGCAATATTTTGCCCCGGAGCCAAAGCCAAGGCGGCCATCACTCTCACATCCCGTTCCCCCACCCGCTTCTCCACGCAAGCGTTCCCCTCCTGGCATCCTCCATCGCCCAAAAAGGGGCACTGCCCACAGACAATATTGTTTACAACCTGGATCACAGTTCGAGGAGAACCTTGCGGGCGCTCTACCAGGCAGGCCAGATGGAGAACGTATTCTGGAGAATAGCCATAGCCTCGGAATCTGGTACGCCTTAGGCGTAAGAGAAGGTATGGGCGCGAAGGGGAGCGGCTTATCGTCCGCTTTCACTTCTCTGGTCCAGCCCTTTGATGCTCACGGCCACCACTTCGCCGCGACGAAAGACAACCTGGGCTTGAACCAGATGGCCCAGGGTAAGGCCCGGCTCTATCTGTGCCCCCTCTACATCCAAAGCCAGGCCGCTGATGACGAGGCGCCCCTGGGGGTCTTTCTCCTGGAGAATCCCTCGCCATTCCAGTCTCAACCCAGGCTCGTCGCCCCTGCCCCCCGCCACGGGCTCCTCTGGTGAAGGGGGAAAAGAAATAGAGGGAGGGAAGCCCCTTACCTTCCGCACTCCCTCCAGGACAGCCAGAGAGCTGAGCTGGCCCCTTCGGGAGACGCGGATGGCGTGCTCCAGAGCCACCCGTGCCCGAAGAGGCGACCTCTCCAGAATTCCCTTTAGAACGGCTTCCTGGCGCGCCTCGCTTGCCGCCAGGTTGCCTTCCAGGGCTACCAGGTCCTTCATCTCCTTGACCTGCCAATCCGTCAGCCGGACGAACCTTTCTTGCTGATACCAATGCCAGGCGAGACGAAGCAAGAGAGGGGCTACCTCTTCATCCCGCCCCCTCTCCGCCATACGAGCCATCTCCGCTGCCCGCGCCTCAGCGAAATAAGCCTGAAGACGAGCCTTGTCCAAAGCTCCCGGCGCTAGAAACATACGCATCTCTTCGGTGGATGTTTTCACCGGGTAAAGAGGTTCTCCGGGCAGGCTGCCGCCGGAGGCGGCCACCACGCCGCCACCTCCCGCCAGGATCAGTATCGCTACCGCCGCCGCCCAAGAAAGCCGGCGCCAGAAAGAGAGGCGCGCCATCCCCCGGGCCGCCACGGCAGCGCGAAAGCGGCCCTCCGCCTCTCGCCGAAAGGAGGCCCGGGGCACCTGGCGAGAAGCATAAATAACCTCCCACGCGACCTCCAGAAGGGGCCTGAGCTCCTCGGCCTCCCGGGGATAGTCCTGAAAGCACTCCTCTATCCCCTCCCCCCGGGCCATACGCCGCAAGCACTCTTCTAAGACATCATCCAAAGACCGCCTCAACATGGCAACATCCAAGAGTCACCCCTTAAAGGGTCCCCTCGTCCTCCTCTTTTCTCAATATTCGCCGCATAGCAGCCAGCGCACTGTGCTGAAGGGCCTTTACCGCCCCCTCACTCTTGCCCATGATTCGGGCCGTCTCCGCCAGGGAGAGCTCCGCACCAAAGCGTAAAGCCACCACCCTTTGCTGGGCCCCAGTAAGCTGTTTCAGGGCCTGGACCAACTCCTCCAACCGCAGCCTGACCTCCAGGGCCGTCTCGGCACTGACGGGTCGCCAGACCTCTGACGTTGCCATCATCTCCACTGCCAGCTTCCTCTCTCGGGCGGAGCGCCGCCAATGGTCCACCACCTGATTGTGGGCGATGCGAAAAAGCCAGGCGGAAAAAGGGGTATTGCGCCACTGATAAGAGCCGATGGCCTCCAGCATACGTAGGAATACCTGCTCCGTTATATCCTCAGCATCGGCAGTGCTGTTCACCCGCAGCGCCACATAGCGATACACCGGTTCAAAATAGGTCTCATAGAGCTCAGCTAGAGCTGTCTCATCCCCCTTCTTGGCTCGATTAACAATTTCCGCCTCATCAGGCACAGCGCCTCCCCAGGTTTTGGGCTAAAAGATAGAAACCTATCTCCTCGCCCATATATTAAACGATTTTGGGGTCTTAAGGATAGTGATGGGCAAAAAGAAGTTATGATACAATGGCGTTAAGGAATAGATTAGGGAATTGAGGGTGAAGGATATGCCCTATGCAATAAGGCATATGCGATTAGAGGATATACCCCAGGTGGCAGAGATCGAGAGAGAAGCCTTCTCTACCCTGTGGCCGCCCACCGCCTTCAAACGAGAGCTACAAGATAATAAACTCGCTAGCTATCTGGTGGTCTATGATGTGAGCCGAAGGCAAGAGGAGGAGTCTGGGGTCATCCCACCGTCACCGGAAAACATCTCACCCTCTGTTTCAACCCTCCAACGCCTGGTCTCGGGTATGAAACGTGTCTTAAACACCAACGATGGTACTGCCCCCGCCTTTTATATCGCTGGCTTCGCGGGGCTATGGGTGGTCATGGACGAGGCCCATGTTACCACCATCGCTGTACGGGAGAGCCTTCGTCATCAGGGATTGGGGGAGCTTCTTCTCATCGCCCTCATTGATCTGGCCATGCAGAAACAGGCTCAATTTGTGACCCTGGAGGTTCGGGCGACCAACGCCATCGGCCAGGCCCTATACCAAAAGTTTGGCTTCGTCCGAAACGGTATTCGGCCTGGCTACTACACCGATAATCACGAAGACGCCATCATCATGTCCACAGAACGGATCACCTCTGCCGTCTATCAGCAGCAGTTTCAGCACCTGAAGGAAGCCCATTTTAAGCGCTGGCCAGGCAACCTGCGCCGCCATACGGAGGAGAGCATGGTGAGGGAGAGCAGTTGAGGAGGTCTTGGGGGGCCATGGCAGTCATCGCCGTGGTCGCCTTGGGTCAGGCCTGCTTTCTCAGGGGAGGCGGAGGGGCGGAGGTTACCCCGACGCCGCCGCCCTTAGGTGCTCAGGGCATAGTGGAGATGGCCAGAGATGACCTGGCGCGTCGGTTGTCCATCCCTAAGGACAAGATAGCGGTCGCCCAGGTGACGTCAGTGAACTGGAGCAATACCAGCTTGGGCTGCCCCCAGCCCGGTATGTCCTACGCTGCGGTAATAACGCCGGGCTTCCGCATCATTCTCAGCTACCAGGGCCAGGAGTATCGCTATCATAGCGATGACAGAAGCACAGTCATCTTCTGCCCTTGAAGTCAGGCCTGCGGGCCGGTGCCAATGACCAGAACGTTTCGCTGCGGCCGGTAACGGCTGAAGAAGCGGTCGCGCCGCACCTCCCGTCCCCCGTCCTGGATGATACGCACCACGGTAACGTCCACCCCGTCCTCGGCCTTCTCCACCCACACCTCCCGTCCCTTGGCCAGCGCCGAGCTGTACTCTCGGACGATCTCCTTCTCCGCCGGCTTAACGTTCTCCAGCCGGGGCGGTTCCAAGCTCACCTGCCAGGAAGGCTTTGTACCGTATAAGGTGACGTAGAGGCGCTGGTTCTCCGTCCTGGTCTGTATCAGGAGATAGTTCTGGGTATTGTTTCTGAATTTGAGGTCCAGATAAGGGTCGTAAACGGTGGCATCCAGGCCCTGATAGGGCTCCTCGTAGCGAGTCATACGGTAGGCATGGGGGTAGCGCTCCTCGATGGGATAGCCGGCCCAGAAGATAGCCTGGAAGAGGGTAGTGGACACCTGACAGATACCGCCTCCCACATCAGGCACCGTCTCCTTCTCTACGATGGAGAAGCCTACCTGATAGCCAGCCTCGGCGGACACCTCCCCCACCGCCTGGTTGAAGCTGAACACCTGCCCGGGCGCCACCACCACCCCGTTGAGGCGCTGCGCCCCCAGTTCCACGTTGACCGCCCGCTCTGGGATAGAGCCGCCGTAGTAGGTGCTCCGCTCCTCTATCTTCTCTTTAATGCCCATTCGGACCACGTTTTCCATGGCCACGGTGGGGGGCGTTTTGGCCACCGGTATCTCCACGGTTCGCTCTGCAGAGCCGGCGGCGGTCTGGAGCCGCTGCACCAAAGCCGCCTCATCCAGACGTTGCCCCCAACGACTGAGCACCGCAGGAGTCAGTTGGCCCTTCTGCCACTGGAACCGGGCATCCCTAGGCTCGGCATTCACCTCCTGGGCAATGCGACGAACAAAAGGAGTCAGCTTGGCACCGTCTAGCTCCACCCCCAGGGTAGTTTTTCCATCGACGGTGGTCATCTCCTGAAAACGCAGGCTATTAGCCAGGGTCGCCTCATCCACCGTCCATTTCCGATGCACTACCTGGGTCACCGGGCCATCCCGCCACTGCCACTGGACGTCCTGAAAGGTGAGCGTCAGAGGACTGGAGATAAAGCGCTGGGCCTTGAGGCGCGCTTCCTCCACATCCTGAGGCAAGAGGTGGGGTGGGAGGGCGGCCAAAGGTAGCTCCACCGGCTCCAGGGAAAGACTCCGGAAGCGCTCCTCCAGAAGGCGGCTCAAGGCGTCCCCATCCAGGGCTACGCCCTGGGTAACCGGGATGACCTTTACCTGCCGGTTCTCCACCACCAGTCCAGCGCCAACCGGATTCACTTGTATACGCCGGGCGATGGGGGCGAGGGTATCGTCTTGCTTGGCCTTATCCATGGTGACAGCCATGGGCAGCGGCCACCCCCAGACGACTGCCTCCGCCTGTATCTTCAGACGGTTCAGAAACCCGTCCTGCCGGCCTACCCCAAAGGCCTCCGCCACAGTGGACTCTGGGGTGAAGGATACCCCCAGCTTTCGGGGGGTAACCGGCCACTCCTGATCCTGATAGCGAAGAAGAAGAGTACCGTCCAGGTATCCCTGGTACTTGCTCTTTAGAAGTCTTTGGGCCTGCTCCCTGTTCAGCGCCCCCAAATCAATGTCCAAGAGGCGGACCCCCAGAAAAATCCGCTCTCGATAGGCCAATTGGTACACCGAAATAAGGGATATTATGAAGAAGAGTCCCAGACCGAAGGTGACAAGCCATCGGCGGCCTTTTTTCTGCGGTACCGCGTCGCCCCCCGCCACCGAGCCCGAATCCACAGCCTGGATAGACATGGTTATCCCTGAACCACTTTGTACACCGGAACGCCGTCTTTGCTACCATGAGAGACGCGACCCTCTGCCTCCAGCTTTATCAGATGGGCCAATATCTGCCCTCTGGCCCATACCTCCAAGCGGGGCTCCAGCTCAGAGTAAATGTCCTGAAAGAGCTCCTCCACACGACCTCTGCCCTGAGATAACAATTTCAGTATCTGGTTCTCCCGCGCCAGGCGGTGTTCAATAAGTTCCTCTACCTTCCTCCTGGGTTGGGTGACCACTGGTCCATGGCCGGGGTAAAGGCACTCCACAGGATATTCCAGGAGGCGGCGGAGGGACTGAAGGTACTGAGCCATGTCGCCCCGAGGCGGAGAAATGGCTGTGGTCCCCATCCCCAGAACGTGATCCCCGGAGAAGAGGGCTTTCTCCTGAGGCAGGTAAAGACAGATATGTCCCGGGCTATGGCCCGGGGTGTGGAGCACCTGCAATTGCCCCCCACCCAGGTCCAGGACCGCCCCGTCCTCCAGCCATCCGTCCACCCGGTCCGGCAGCAAGGGAGAATCCCTCTCTGCCCGATGCACCACCACCTCTCCCCCCAGAGCCTCCTGGAATCGGGCAACGCCCCCCACGTGATCCACGTGACAGTGGGTGATAACAATGTAGGACAGGTAGAAGTGGTCTTTCATCTGCTCCAGGCGGCGCTCTACGTCCTCGGCGTAGCCGGTATCGATGAGGGCCGCCTTCCCCTGCCCCACCACCAGGTAAACATTGGGGCCATACTGACCCCGCTGAAACCCCGAACTTGAGAGAAGGGGGTGTATGGTGAGCATGTTTACCTCAGCCATGTGGTCTGACGTTGCTATGACGCCATCTCCCGGAGCACCTCCTGGGCGGCGGCGATGGTGGCGTCCACGTCGGCCTGGGTATGGGCCAGGGAGATAAAGGCAGCCTCGAACTGGGAGGGGGGAAGGGAGACGCCCCGTTGCAGCATTCCCCAGAAAAAGCGAGCGTAGGCCTGGGTATCGGCCGCCCGGGCGGAGACGTAGTCTACTACCTCCTCAGAGGCGAAAAACGGTGTCAGCAGGGAGCCCATCTGCGCCACCTGAAAGGGGCGGCCTGTTCTAGCGGCGGCCTCCCGCAGCCCCCGGGCCAGATGCCTTCCCTTCTCCTCAAGAATGGTGTAGACCTGGCCCTGGCCCAGCTCCCAGAGGGTAGCCAGGCCGGCGGCCATGGCCAGAGGATTGCCGGAGAGGGTGCCCGCCTGGTACACCGGCCCGGAGGGAGCGACCATCTCCATTATCTCTCTCTTGCCGCCGTAGGCCCCCACCGGCAGCCCGCCGCCGATGATCTTCCCCAGGCAGGTCAAATCAGGAATGACGTTATAGAGGGTCTGGGCGCCGCCGTAGGCGACGCGAAAGCCGGTGATAACCTCGTCGAAGATAAGGAGGGCGCCGAAGGCCTGGGTGATCTGGCGCAGGGCCTCTAAGAACTGGGGAGCCGGGAGAACCACCCCCATGTTGGCGGCCACCGGCTCCACGATTACGGCGGCGATCTCCCTTCCCTGGGTGCCGAACAGGCGCTCCACAGCGTGGATGTCGTTGTAGGGGGCGAGAAGAGTGTCCTGGGCACAGGAGGCAGGCACCCCGGGGCTGTCGGGCAGGCCCAAAGTAGCGGCGCCGGAGCCGGCCCGCACCAGAAAGCTGTCGGCGTGGCCGTGGTAGCAGCCCTCGAACTTGAGGACCTGGTTACGGCCCGTGTATGCCCTGGCTACCCGCAGGGCGCTCATGGTGGCCTCAGTGCCCGAGTTGACGAAGCGCAGCCTCTCCATAGAGGGTAGCGCACCGCTGATCTCCCTGGCCAGGGCCGTTTCCCTCTCCGTGGGTGCGCCGAAGCTGGTCCCCTTCTCCGCGGCCTCCTCTATGGCCGCCACCACCTGGGGATGGGCATGGCCCAAAATAAGAGGGCCCCAGGAGCAAACATAATCGATGGATTCATTGTCATCGGCGTCCCAGATGCGAGAGCCGCGCCCCCTGGTAATAAAAAGGGGTTCCCTCCCCACGGCACGAAAAGCCCGCACCGGACTGTTCACGCCGCCCGGAAAATACCTCAGAGCCTGCTCATAGAGACCATGGGAATTGTCCGTCTTCATGGCCCACCGTACTCCTGGAACAACAGACGACCCTCTAGCGATGCCAGCGCCGCCTCATCTCCTCCAGATAGATCCAGGTGCCAAAAAGAAAAGCCCCGGCGGCCGTCAGGAGCAATGTGGTGGAGCGGGCCCCCGTCCAACGGAGGCCCATGACCCCCGTCAGGAAAGACAGAAGGACAACCACCAACGCCCCTACCAGGGCCAGTCGAGCCATGAAGCGCCAGGTCACTATTGGGGTGCCCTTTTCCATTTTTAATCCTTCCTTCCCGCTAAAGCTTGCCCTAGTCGGGCTTGGTGCCATTGTAAGCCTTTTTCTTAGGGGGGACAAGCCTGTGCGCTTGATCAGGGCAACTCTTGACAAATAGTTTAATATCTGTATAATACAAATACCATACCATTTAGAAATTGGATGATGCTATCAAAACAGATACAAAAGCTTTTCGCCGAGATGATGGGGCTGATTTACGAGCGCGAGCTTCGGATAATGCGCCAGTTTGGCCTAAGCCTACTTGAATACTACGTGCTTCAGGTTCTCAGCTTCGCGCGAAATTCATCGCTAAAAGAAATCGGCCAGCGGTTGGCATTGCCCAAGAGCACCGTAACCTTTGTGGCAGACGCTTTAGAGCGCAAAGTCTTGGTACAAAGGCAGCAGGACAGGCAGGATCGTCGCGTGTGGCACATCTGCCTTACGGAAGCCGGTCGCAGTCTCATTGAGGAGATCTTCGCAAGCAAAGCGCTCTTCCTTCTTCCTACCTTCGACGGCCTTTCTAATGCCGAGGCCCAAGCCCTGCTTAAAGTGCTGGAAGGCATAACTGAGCAACTGCGAGAGACCCACCAGAAGACAGAAAGGAGTGACAAGGGATGACGGCTGACACTACCTTCGGCAGCGAATGGACTGGCCTGCGGGGACGAATCATGGGTTGGTATTTAGGCAGTTACCTCCGGCGACTTTCGGAGGTTCTTGTGTTTGGAAACATCCGTTCTCGCGTCTTGATTGAGGTAACGGAAGCCCTGAAAGGTGAAGGTGCTGTCCTCGATGTGGGGGCAGGAGCAGGCTACTTTAGCCTCGCCATAGCCTCAAAGCTGGAAAGAGGTAGAGTCATTTGCCTCGACCTGTCTCGGGAGATGTTGGGCCACTTGCGGCGAACGGCTCAGAAGAAGCACCTATCCGATAGGATCGAGTTACTGGAGGGTAGCGCCTACCAGATACGGCTCGACGCCGGGTGCATGGACGTGGCTATTTCCAATGGAGTGTTACACGAGTTGGTACGGCCACAGCTGGTCCTGCAAGAGATGGTCAGGGTCGTTCGGCCGGGCGGACGCGTCATCGTGACCGACTTTCGTGATACGTGGCTGGGGCGTCGCATCGCCTCTGCCCATCGCAGCGAAGATCACGGGCCTTTTGGCCAACAGGAGCTCCGCAAGCTATTTCTTGATGTGGGACTTGAAAATATAAGGGTCACTGCTATCCGGCATTTCGTCATCGGGGTCGGGACAAAGTGACATCTTCCTCACCTAATGGCTGAGAACTGCTGCGAGCACGCCCAGCAGTGAAAAACTGCGGCAACCAAGACGGCCTTCGCTGTTCAGCGCCCCAAGAGGGAGGCCACCTCTTTGGCGTGATAGGTGATAATGATGTCCGCCCCGGCCCGCTTGATGGCGGTGAGGACCTCCATGATGGCCCTCTCCTCCAGCCAGCCCCTTTCCACGGCGGCCTTGAGCATGGCATACTCCCCGCTGACGTTGTAGGCGGCCAGGGGGTGGTGAAAAGCCTGCCGCGCCCGGGCGATGACGTCCAGATAGGCCAGGGCCGGCTTGACCATGACGATGTCGGCCCCCTCCTCTATGTCCAGGGCGATCTCCCGCAGGGCCTCCCGGACGTTGGGGGGGTCCATCTGATAGCCCCTCCGGTCGCCTTGCTGGGGGGCGGACTCCGCCGCCTCCCGAAAGGGGCCGTAGAAGGCGGAGGCGTACTTGGCGGCGTAGGACATGATGGGCAGAGAGACAAGGCCCCTTTCATCCAGGAGGCGTCGGATGGCGGCCACCTGGCCGTCCATCATGGCCGAAGGAGCCACCATATCCGCTCCCGCCTGGGCGTGGGACAGGGCGGCCTGGGCGATAAGCTCCAAAGACTTGTCGTTGTCCACCTCCCCGTCCACCAGCACCCCGCAGTGGCCGTGGCTGGTGTACTCGCAGAGACAGACGTCGGTGATTACCAGAAGTTGAGGTATCTCCTTCTTCAAGGTTCGGATCGCCTCCTGGACGATGCCCTGGGGATGGTAAGCTTGAGTAGCCAGGGGGTCCTTGGAGGGGGGGATGCCGAAGAGGAGCACGCCCGGAATGCCCAGGACGGCCACCGCCTCCCCCTCCACCACCGCCTGGTCCACGGAGAGGTGATAGCAGCCGGGCATGGAGGCGATCTCATCTTTCACTCCCCGCCCGGGAACGACGAAAAGGGGATAGATGAGGTGAGACACTGAGAGCCTGGTCTCCTGAACCAGCCCTCTCAGGGCGGGATTGAGTCGCAAACGGCGCAGGCGCTCTTGGGGAAAGCCCACGTTAATCTCCTCCTCCATATTTCTCCATCAGCGCTTTCACCAGTCCCGGTATCGTGTGTTCCTGGGCCTCCACGTGCACCTTCAGCCCCAGGGCGCGGGCGGTGGCGGCGGTGGTGGGGCCGATGCAGGCCACCGTCACTCCCTCCAATGCCTGAGGCCCATCCACCAGGGCCATGAGGTTTTGCACCGTGGAGGAGCTGGTGAGGGTAACGATGTCCAACTTTCCAGAGG
The DNA here is from genome assembly GCA_016183425.1 of Chloroflexota bacterium. Lineage (GTDB taxonomy): Bacteria > Chloroflexota > Dehalococcoidia > JACPEP01 > JACPEP01 > JACPEP01. The sequence goes on along the minus strand of JACPEP010000017.1, from coordinate 16,607 downwards.
CCAGAAGCTCATTGGCGCGGCGTCGGGAATCCTCAGGTGCCACCGTTCGATAGGCGGGCACTTCGTCCACCTGCGCCCCCAGCCCTTGCAGCCCAATCACCAGCTCCGGGGGCGCCTCCTGAGCCCGGGGAAGTAGGATATGTTTTCCTTTCACCCCTCGCTCTCCAAAGCTGGCCACCAAACCCTGGGCGCGGTATTCTTGAGGCACCAGATCCGGCCGCACCCCGTGCCCCTGGAGAGAGGCGGCGGTGGCCGAGCCGATGGCCGCCACCTCCAGCCCCTTCAGCCATCGGGCGTCCCGCCCCTGAGCCTCCAAACGCTGGAAGAAAGCCGCCACGCCATTGACGCTGGTGAACACCAGCCAGTGGTAGCTCTCCAAACGGGCGATGGCGCTATCCAGAGGACGGTAGTCCGTGAGGGGCTGGATGTCGATGGTGGGAAGCTCCATGACCTGGACACCACAAGCGGCCAGAAGACGGGAGAGGTCGCTGGCCTGCTTGCGGGAGCGGGTGACCAGCACCCGTTTGCCAAAGAGGGGGCTAGTATCGTACCAGCGAAGCCGCTCACGAAACTGAACCACCTCACCCACCACTATGACCACCGGAGGGGCTAGGTTCTCCTCTGTGGCCCGAAGGGCGATATCCTCCAGAGTGCCCGTTACCGTCTCCTGTCTCGAGGTCGTCCCCCAGCGGATGAGGGCCACGGGGGTGGTGGCGGGGCGACCGTGCCTCACCAGTTCGGCCACGATTTGAGACAGGTTGCCTATGGCCATGAGGAGCACCAGGGTGTCGACTCCCTGAGCGATCTTATCCCATGCGATGGCGGACTGACCCTTGGCAGGGTCTTCGTGGCCGGTGACCACGGCGAAGGAGGAAGCCAGGCGACGATGGGTAACTGGGATTCCGGCATAGGCGGGAACGGCCACGGCAGAGGTGACCCCCGGCACTACCTGGAAGGGCACTCCGGCGGCGGCCAGGGCCTCGGCCTCCTCCCCTCCCCGCCCCATGACAAAGGGGTCGCCACCCTTGAGGCGCACCACCCACTTTCCCTCCCGGGCCTTGGCCACCAAAAGGGCGTTTGTCTCCTCCTGGGTCAGGATGTGGCCCTGGGGCGATTTTCCCGCTGATATGAGCTCGGCCCCCTCTTTCGTATGGGATAAGAGCTCCGGGCTGGCCAGGCGGTCGTAGACCACCACCTCCGCCTCCTCCAGGCAGCGCAGTCCTTTGACGGTTATCAATCCCGGGTCGCCCGGCCCCGCCCCCACCAGGAATACCAGCCCCGTCATGACTCCCTCGCCAGAATATCCCCTGCCCCCTGGGAAAGGAGCTCCCGGGCCAGGGCCCGGCCCACATCCTCCGGGGCGCTCTTAGACCCCCTCACCGTACCCCGAAGCAGCCTCGTCCCGTCGCTGGAGGCCACCATGCCCCGAAGGGCCAGGTGGTCGCCCTGTACTTCTCCATAGGCGGCGATAGGCACGGCACAACCTCCCCCCAAGAAGTCGAGAAAGCTTCGCTCCGCCGCCACCGCCACGTGGGTCGCCTCATCGTCCACCACGGCCACCAGCTCCCTGGTCTCCATATCCTGGGCACGAACCTGCACCGCCAGGGCGGCCTGGCCCACCGCTGGCAGGCAAACCTCCAGGGGAAGGTACTCAGCGATACGGTCTTGCCATCCCAGGCGGTGGAGCCCCGCCGCGGCTAGGATCACCCCGTCCCACTCCAGGGAGGCCGCCTTGCGCAGGCGAGTGTCAATGTTCCCTCGTATCGGCTCCACCGAAAGGTCGGGGCGGATGGCCCGCATTTGGGCGGCGCGACGGAGGCTCCCCGTCCCCACCCGAGCGCCCTGGGGAAGCTGCTCCAGAGAACACCCCCAGCGACTGACCAGCACGTCCCGAGGGTCCTCCCGGGGGGGCACCGCCGCCAGGAGAAGGCCGGGGGATTCCTGACTGGGCAAGTCTTTCAGACTGTGGACGGCGATTTGAATATCACCCCGCAGCAAGGCCGCCTCTAGCTCTCTGACGAAAGCGCCCACCCCCAGGTGCGAGATGGGCACCTCTGCGGCCACGTCCCCTTGGGTCTTCACCACCTGGAGGACAAACTCTATCTTTGGGTGGGCTCGCCGCAGGCTTTTCAGCACCTGTTCTGCCTGCCTCATCGCCAGAAGGCTCCCTCGGGAGCCGACCACTATCCTACCTGCCACAGCCATATCACGAAGAAGAAATGATGATTATGTCAATACCAGCGGCGAAGGCCTTCACCCTAAGGGGGAGTCTTCCTCCAGAGCGAAAAGCTCCCTGGCGATGGGAAGCGTCTTTCCCCGACCCTCTTTGAGACGGCGAGTGGGGGTGTGCAACAGCTTGTTAACCAGGGAGCGGCTCATGGCCGCGATTCGCTCTTGTTCCTGAGGGGAGAGACGGTCGAGGCGACTTAGAGTCTTTTCCACCTCCGAGCTTCGCACCGTCTCCGCCCAACGGCGCAGAGTCACGATGGTAGGCACCGCTCCTCGAGAGTTCCACCACCGCATAAAGCGAGCCACCTCCCTCTCCAGGATGGGCTGCGCCTTCTCCGCCTCCCGCTGCCTCACCTTCAGATTGGTTTCGGAGATGGCCTGGAGGTCATCGATGTCATAAAGAAAGACGTTATCAATGGTCGCCACCAGGGGATCAACGTCCCGGGGCACGGCGATGTCCAGCACAAAGAGGGGACGCGTTCGCCGATTGCGCATTGCCGTCCCCACCTCCTGTGGCCCTAGAATGTGGCCCTTGGCCCCCGTGGAGGTTATGACGATGTCGGCCGCCTCCAGGGCTTCCTCCAGATCCTCGAAAGGAACGGCCCGTCCCTCCCAACGGTGGGCAAGCTGGCAGGCCCGCTCATAGGTGCGACTGGTCACCAGCACTTGGCTTACACCACCATCCACCAGATTTTTGGCAGTAAGGGTGCCCGTCTCGCCAGCGCTGATGACCAGAGCCGTGCAACCATCCAGGCCGCCTAAAGTTTGCCGTGCCAAAGCCACCCCTATAGAGCTGACGGACACGGAGTTGTGCCCAATGCCGGTCTGGGCCCGAGCCAGCCGTCCCGCCCGTAGCGCCGCCTGGAACAACCTCGACAAATGGGGCCCGCAGGCATCCGCCGCCGCCGCCGCCGCCAGGGCCTGACGCACCTGCCCCAGTATCTGGGCCTCCCCAAAAACCATGGAGTCCATGCCGCAGGCCACCTGGAACAAGTGCCTTATCGCCTCCTCTTCCTGGTAGCAGAAGAGGAAGGGTGCCAACTCCCTCTGGGACGCCTGATGGTAGCGAGAAAGGAAGCGTTGTATCTGTCGGCGGCCCTCTCCCCGGCCATCAGAAATGGTGTACACCTCCGTTCGGTTGCAGGTAGAAAGAATAACCCCCTGGGGGAGAAATCGGGGCAGGATGCCCAGGGCTTCCTCCAGTTGCCCGCTGCCCAGGGCCACCTTCTCCCGTACCTCAAGAGGTGCCGTCTTGTGGTTCATACCTACGGCAAGAATTACCACGGGTTTCCCCTTCGGCCCTGAAGGCTCTGGAGCAGCCACTCCTTCGCCTCCTCCACTTTTCCTTGACGCAGAAGCTCCCGTAGCCCTTGGTCCAAAGCCTCCTGCCACGCCTGGGGCGCCACTCGTCTTCCCTCTGCCTTCAGTTGTTTACGCACCTGAGATACCAAGCGGACGAGGAGGGCATACTCGGGAGGGAAACGCTCCTCCAGCTCCCGCCGTACCCGCTTGGCCAGGGCCGGACTGTGGCCTCCGGTGGAAACGGCCATCACCAGCTCCCCCCGCCGCACCACCGCCGGAACAATGAAACGGCACCGCCGAGGACTATCTACCACGTTTACCAGCCCCCCCGCCTCTTCCACCTCCTGAGCCACCCTCTGGTTCACCTCATTATCGTCGGTGGCCGCAAAGGCCAGAAAAGCCCCCTTTGAATCGCCAGACTCATAAGAACGGGATACCCAACTCACCCTCCCCGCCTCCACCAACCCCTTCAGGCCCGGAGAAAGAGAGGGGCTGACCACCCGTACCCGAGCCCCGTAATCCAGAAGGGAGGCAACCTTTCGCTCCGCCACCTCCCCTCCCCCCACCACCAGACACTCTTTGCCCTCTAACCGAACAAACAAGGGATAGTAAGCCATTTCAGTCACCCGAAGACGCCGCTAGGCCCGCTCTGCCCAGGGATGCCCAGCCCTCCTGAAAGCGAACTCCCGTCTTCTTCAGAAGTTGGGTGCTAAAGATGACCTCCCGCGGCAGCCCTTCCAGCTCCAACTCCCTGGCTATACCATCTACAGTGACCAGGACATCCTCTCGGGAGTAACCATGAACCATAGCGAAGAGGTTGTAGGGCCAGTGGGGAGGACGGCGGGGCCGACGGTAACAGTGGGTCACCACCGGAAGCTGCCCCATGCGCCGCCCCACCTCCGCCACTTGATGATCAGGCACATTCCACACCGACATCCCGTTGGCGATGATGCCCAGGGCATAGTGGTTCGGCACCGCTCCAATTCGCTTGATTCGTCCATCGGCCAGCATCCCATCGATCAGGATGATTACCTCTTCCTCGGTAATGCCCAGCTCCCGGGCCACCGCCAAATATGGTTGCGGCACCAAGGGCAACCCTCCCTGGATGGCCAGGATCAGCCGCCTCTCTATCTCCACAGCCATCACGGATTGTCCACCTCAAACTGGAAGTTCACCTCCACAAAGTACTCCTCCTCCATAGGCAGGTTGATGACGGCCAAACCTGTCTCCTCCTCAATCTCCGCCAACACCCCCTGGATGACAGCCTCGCTTTCCGCAGACACCACGAACCACAGATTAAAGGGGTGCTCCCTTAGGTAGTTATGGGACACCTGGGGGTGGCCGTTGACAGCAGCAATGGCCACCTCCAGCCTCTCCTGGGGCACCATCATGGCCGCCAGGGTGCTATTGCCCCCCAAACGCCGTGGATTGAGCACCGGCCCGAAGCGGCTCAGATACCCCTCCTGGGAAAGGCGGCGCAAGCGCTCTAGCACCTCCTCTTCCGTCATGTTCAGCCACCCTCCCACCTCCTGAAAGGGACGGGAGGTCACCGGAAAACCCTTTTGAATGTGGTTCAAAAGAATCCGGTCCCCATTGTCCAACCCATTCCTATGAGTCAACGTCACGCCACCCTGGTCTCTGTAGGCTGGTAGACGCAGTAAGGCTCCGCCGCCAGGTAGTCCCCCGTCACGGCGTAGGCCCGGGCCCGGGAGCCGCCACAAACCTGGTTATACTCACAGCGGCCGCACTTGCCCTTCAGTTTGGCCACATCTCTAAGGTCTCGGAAAAGGGGTGAGTGGCGATAGATTTCAGCCAGGGATTGCCGCCTCAAGCTGCCGCCCACCAGGGGCAGGAAGCCACTAGGGCAAACATCCCCTACGTGGGAGATGAAGCAGCAACCTCTGCCATCGTTGACCCCTTTGGCCGACCGCCCGATACCGTCCTGAAAGCTGAAGCCGGGAGCCACCAGCACCTGCTCCGGCCCCGGCGGGCCCTCAGAGGCCCCGTCCCCCCGACTCATCTGAATCACCACCCGACGATAGTGCTCCGCCGCCGTGGTCTTAACATCGAAGGGCACACGATGCGACAGATGGTAAAGCCAGCGGAAAACGGCCTCGTGCTCCTGGGGAGAGATCATGTCCTCCTTCTGTCCCCGGCCCGTAGGCACCAGAAAGAAGAGGCTCCACACCGCCGGTTGAAACTCGGCGACCCTCTCCATCAGGACGTCTAGCACCTTCACGTTGTAGCGGCTTACGGTGCTGTTTACCTGAAGAGAGATACCCAGTTCCCGAGCATCTTGTAGGATCTCCATGCTGCGCTGGTAGGAGCCCGGGGTGCGGCGAAAGGCATCGTGCGCCTCGGCATCGGGGCCATCCAGAGAGAGGGAGAGGCGCGCCACGCCGGCCTCCTTGACCCTCTCCAAGGCCCGACGCGTCACCAGCTTGGTGGCGCTGGGGGCCAGGGACACCCGCAGTCCCTTACCGTTGCCGTAGGCTATGAGAGCGTAAAGGTCCGGCCGCATCATAGGGTCGCCACCCGTTATCACCAGCAGCGGACGCCCTATGTCAACCAACTGATCGATAAGGTTAAAGCCCTCTTGAGTGGTTAGCTCCTCCGGGTGGCGGCGGGGCTGAGCGGTGGCCCGACAGTGGAGGCAGGCCAGGGCACAGGCCCTGGTTACCTCCCAGAAGACGATGAAAGGGGTCTGGTCAAAGTCCACCTGGGCAAAAGGAGGGCGCCCGCCCTCCCTCAGGGGAGTGATTTCATGGCCAGTCATCCCCGGATGGCCGTGTCCCCACGGCCGCGCCTCAGGCAACAAAGCCTATCTCTGCCTCCGTCAGATAGCAAGCCGGATCCTCGGCCCATACATCGCCGTAAACCGCCTCCGCCCGCACCCGCAGGTTGCCTCCGCAAACCTCCAGGTAACGGCATCGAGCACAACGCCCCTTGACCATGGCCTTCTTGTTCTTCAAACCATTCATGAGAGGATCGGATGTGTCTTGCCATATCTCCGGAAAGGGCTTCTCCCTCACATTGCCAAAGGAATAGTGGCCCCAGAACTGGTCGGCATGGACATTGCCCAGGTTGTCCACGGCGGCGATGCCTACCCCAGAAGAGTTGCCACCGTTCCACCGCAGCAACTGGTAGACCTCTGACGCCCGCTCTGGCTCCTCTGCCAGCACCTTGAGATAAACGTATACGCCGTCGGCATGATTATCTACCGTGAGCACCTCTTTGCTCCGTCCCTGCTGGTGAAGCTCCCGGGTACGTTGACAGATGAGCTCCATCCCCCGTCGGGTCTCTTCGTGGCTTAGGTCTTCTTCGATTAGATGGCTGCCCCGACCTACGTAGGCCAGGTGGTAAACGCAGAGACGTGGGATGTCCTCTTCCACCGCCAGGTCAAAGAGCCCCGGCAACTCCCCTTGGTTTGCCCTGGTGATGGTGAACCTGAGCCCCATCTTGACCCCTGCCTCACGGCAGTAACGGATGCCCTGAAGGCTGGCCTGAAAGGCGCCCTGTTTCCCCCGAAAGCGGTCATGAACCCTTTCCAGGCCGTCCAGGCTCACTCCCACATAGGACACCCCCACTTCCCTCATCTCTCGCGCGAGAGACGGGGTGATGAGGGTGCCGTTGGTGGAGATGACGGCCCGGATCCCCCGCCGGGCGGCGTGCCCCACCAGTATGGGGAGGTCCTCCCGAAGCAGAGGCTCACCACCGGAGAAGAGGATAACGGGCACCCCGAACTGGGCCAGGGAATCGATAAAGGCCAGCCCTTCCTGGGTGGTCAGCTCTTCGGGGTACTCCTTGTCCTGGGATCCAAAGTAACAATGGCGGCAATGCAGGTTGCAGCGACGGGTTACGTTCCACACCACCACCGGCCGTTTGTCCAATGAGAACTGAAGAAGGTGTGACGGCAAGCGAGACGTTTGCCGCTCGTAACGAAGGGCATCCCCCGTTGAGGCGGTACCGCAAAGTAGTTTAGTGATGCCAATCATTCGGCTTCAGCCCAGCCTTTTTGAACCAGATTCCCTCCTGAGAGATTCACCACCACCGAATAATGGAAATCGGTCACAATCTATTTAACCATTTTAGCCCTTCTAGGTCAATAAGGCGTTTTGGGGAAGACTTGAGGGAGGGGCATGAGGAGATAGAGGAGCCAACTGAACCTACATCGTGTCTCCCCTTCGCCAGACCGCACCCTACAAAGGGTGTGGGCTCACTTTAGGGTTTTCAGGAACGCAATGAGGTCGGCCAACTCCTTGTCACTCATAGGGAATGGGGGCATCCTCGCCCCGCCATCGCGGATCTGCTGCTTGATTTTATCCTCCGATAAACGGTCGGTTACTCCGATCAAGGATGGCCCCGCCCCTTGTTTACCATCCGGGTGACAGGCGTTGCACCCCTTGCTGGTAAAGAGGGCTTTGCCACTGGTGGCATCGTCGGTCGCCGGCGCCGGAGAGGGTGTTGCCGGTGGTGGGGTAGGCGTGGCAGCCGGTGGTGGGGTAGGCGTGGCAGCCGGTGGTGGGGTGGTGGGGGTGGCCGGAGGCCGGGTGGGGGTGGCGGTGGCTGCCGGGATGGTGGGTGTTGCTAAGGGTGATGTGGGTGTGGCGGCCGGTGGTGGGGTGGTGGGGGTGGCCGGAGGCCGGGTGGGCGTGGCTGTCGCTACCAGGGCAGTAGGTGTGGCCGGAGGCCGGGTGGGTGTGACAGTGGGCGTGGCCGCCGGCTGACAACTCAGAATCCCCAGAAGAAGGGGGACCGCTATCAAAGTGGCTTTCCTAATTAATTTCTCATACATTCTTCTTCTACCCTCAAGTTCTTTAACCCTTAAGGTATGGCAAGGCCACCTGGATAGTAGGCCGCCATCGCTTTACCATGTCTTCTCAACGTTATCGCCTTTTACCGACCAACCTCACTAGTACGTAGAAGTCTAAACATTTCCTCGCCCCTCTGTGGGAGAGGATTAAGGTGAGGGGGCTTCAATTTCACCCTCACCCGGACCTCTCCCATCAAGGGAGAGGTGATTCTTCTTATCGATTAGGCATTTATGCAAGCAAGTACTGGACAAAATACTGGGACGGGTGCTGTCTTGGGAATGCCCTGGAGGTCATTCTCCAGCTTCACGCCCAATAAAGCCACCCGTCCCAGGCCATCCATCTTTTTATGAGGTAACGATAGCCCTATCCTTTACCTCGGCTAAGGAACGAAACATCCCCTCCCCCTTAGGGCCGGACACGGGCTATCTCGATAAACTCGCCAGCAACCCCGGGTGTCACAAAACGGGTAGGGCTCAGCCAGCGCACGAAAGCGTTGGAGCCCGCCGACGCCCCGGTGCCCTTGACCGTCAGGGTATAGGTAAGCGTCTCTTGAGCAGCCAGACGCGGCGCCAGCCAGACAGCGATGTCAGCGCCCGTTGGCGCAAAACGCTGAACGCCCTGATAGCCGAAGGTACTGGCGCTGACCACGGAAGAGTCGGCCGGAACGAGCATAGAGATGTAGATATTGCCCATTGCCAGCCCCTTCCCCGCTATTCCGTTGTTCTTAAGGGTCAGGGCATAGGTGACCGTGCCATCGGAAGCCGCCGTGGCCTTCAACGTCGTGGCCGTAGGCACTCGCAGACCTAGCTCCTGGCTAATATAATTCCAGATGGCTCTCAAAGTCTCCTCGGTGAGACGAGCTTTCGAGAAGTTGCCCATGCGCCCGGTGGGGAACTCGCTGGTGTGCTCATAGACCAGCTCCTCAAACCAGGCGAAGTCGGCTCCCTCCCCTCCGGCCGCTCGGCGCGGGCTACCCAGCACATCGCCGTGGCACTGCCCACAGCCGGCGGTCTCGATGAGAAGCCGCTGGCCCAGGGGCGCTCCCGCCGGAACCGTCGTCCGCCAGGGGCCGGGCTCGGCTACTTTAGGCAGGCTGTTGAAGTACGCCACCATGTCGGCGATGTCCTGGTCGCTCACTTGCTGCGTCGTATAGGCGGGCATCACACCCCACGGCTTGCGAATCGCTCGCGAGGCCTGTTCAAAGCTGAGGCCACGCCCCGCCAGATCCGGCCCATAAGCCCCCTCAGCGTTGACCCCATGGCAACTGAGGCACCACAAGGACGTGAACTTGCCCCAGAAGGCCTTGCCCGCCGCAGCCGTGCCGATTGGCGCGCTGTTGACCGACGGGGCCATCAAAAACAAGAGGAACACCAGTGCCATCCCACCCAAAATCGGGACCGCGATTAACATCCTTTTCATCAATTTCTCCTTTGCTATCCATCCCATTACCAGGCGGTCAAACGCTGAGGCTGCCACGAGACCGAATGTCCTCCACCGTCGGTATGGGCCCTCGTGGAGGACCCCACAACGGTAAACGGGTCACCCCCTACTTTCTTTGGAACATCCTCCCCCTTCCGTTTTCTACACCCCACCATTGGTAGAAGGCCCCTGAAAACTGCTGGGTATATACAAATAACCTGGGGTCAAGCCTCCTCTCTTTGTAGTATACCGATGCTCTCCTACTATGCTATTTAAATCACAAAATGCTATCAAGTTATTATAATCACAAATCCGGGGATGTCAATAGGGTTGTATATCTAAAGGTATATTTCCCCGATAACCAGGTTCAGAATCAGGGGAAAGGGCGCCCGGCAATTTTGGGGGAGCCCAGCTAAGGGACAAAATGGGGGAAAGACTATTTATCAACTCTGCAAGCCCACCGTCGCTGTTATAATAACAGAGACCTGTTAAAGGAGAGTCGTTGCACGTCCCCGCCGCGGCGGGGAGAAAGGAGATTCCCTTGCCTAAAGAGCTAACAGAGCTTAAAGAGAAGCTGACTCTGGCCTGCCGCGTCATCGCCACTGAGAGCCTGGCTGACGGCCCTCTGGGCCACATCAGCTATCTCCTTCCCTCGGGGCAAGAGGTACTCATCAAGCCCACAGAGGTAGGCTTCGAGGAGATGACTGAGAAGGACATGGTGAGGGTGACCCTGGACGGCGTCAAGAAAGAGGGCCATTATACTGTGCCGGGGGAGGCGCCGCTGCACTTGGAGGTCTACCGCACCCGCCCCCAGGTGCGCAGCATCGTTCACCTCCACCCCCCTTACACCACCATCCTCAGCACCCAGAGCAAGGCCTTCGTGCCCCTCTGTCAGGAGGGCGTCCTCTTCCTCCACGGCGTTCCCCGCTTCGACGACACGGCGGAGGTCATCACCACCCCGGAGATGGGTCAGGCGACGACCCAGTGTCTGGGGGACAAGCGAGCCCTCCTCATGACCAACCACGGCCTGCTGGCGGTGGGGGAGAGCGTGGAGGAGGCCTGTCTCACCGCTCTCTACCTGGAGAAGGCCATCAAGCTTCAGGTCCTGGCGGAGCCGGGCGGCTCTCTGAGGCTCATCCCCCTACCCGTTATGCAACGGATGTACCAGAGGGCCTATCAGCCGGGGTGGGCGGAGAAGCGCTGGCCCTACTACGCCCGCAAGGCCCAGGCCGCCTTTCCGCTATTATAATAATTGGCAAGCATCCCTTCAGGGTACGTGAAGGAAGTGCATGGTATCCTGTTAGATGCTATAATAAAGAACCCCACAAAGAGGCGGGAGGTGCGTTCAATGTCCTTGGGTATTGCTTTCAAAGGACCGGAGGGGATTGTCCTGGCGGCGGACAGTAGGGTAACGTTGACTATGCAATTACAGGTGCCCAATCAGCCGCCCTTACTTCTGCCCTCTACGTACGATAATGCAACAAAGTTGCTCAGGGTCAAGGGGCAAGATTATATCGGAGCCGTGACCTATGGGACTGGTGCCATCGGCTTGACTGAGCCGCGAACGGCACATAGTTACATGCCTGAGTTGGAAAAAGAGCTAGAAGGTGTTGACAGGCTCAGCGTCCAAGAGTTCGCCAATCGACTCTCGCAATTCTTCCTCCTGAAGTGGCAAGCACAGAATATGCCAACCGCGCCAGGCAAAGATATGGTGTTCCTGGTGGGCGGCTATGACGACAGAGCACCCTACGGAAGGGTATTCGAGGTGTTCATCCCCTCGCGACCGACTCCTAATGAATGGCATGCCGGGCCAGGGGAATTTGGCCTGGTCTGGGGCGGCCAGAAAGAATTTGCAGATAGGCTTATTGCGGGATTTGACGGTAATCTGCCCGAACTGGTCAAAGACTTCTTGAATCTTGACGATCAAAAGCGAGATGAACTGCGTCAGCGCTTGCAGAGCCAACTCCAAGCTCGTGTACCGTTTGCCTTTCTTCCCCTTCAGGATTGCGTAGATCTCGCAATTTTTCTCATTAGAACAACAATAGTCATGCAGCACTGGGTAATGGACGTAAGAGGGGTAGGAGGCGCTATCGATGTCGCCGTTATAACCCCAACTGATGGTTTTACGGAGATCCAGAAGAAAAAGATAACGGGAGAGGAGATGTGGTCATGATTAAAAAAGGCGAGTTGCCTCTACAAAATAGTGGTGCGAATACAGCCGGTTGGATCGGTCAGATTAAGGGACGTATTATCTACAGTTATGATCTTGCCGTTCTTACTGGCGGGAAGTCAGAAGCTGAGTCATTTACCAGAAAGAATTTCCAGCAGGACCTCCAGAAGCCACCGACTTAGGCCTTTCGAACTCGGGCAAGGAACGTCTTGAACATTGCATTCGTCTTTACGAAGTTCTGAAAAACGTCTCCAATACCGGGTGGCTCAAGCCATCAGTAGATGGCCAGGCTTAAGCATAGGGTATCCCGTTAGACAGAGGCCAGAAACCGGTCCTTAGGCACGTAGGCGAAGCCGTCCATGATGCGCCGCGCCGTTCTCTGGATGGCCGCCCGCTTAAGCTGGTAGCCCTTCCCGTCGGGCTCCAGGGAGATGTCGAAAGTGATGAACCCGGCGGGGTGCCCTAAGGATACCAGGCTCTCCAGCTCTCCTGAGATGAAGACGTCGTTGACCACGGTGCCCGGAAGACGAGCCGCCACTGCGGTGCAGATGCCGCCGGTGACGGCGTAGGCGCTGTGCGCTGTTTGCATGGACATGATGCGCGATACCAGATTCACCTGATGGCGGGATATGGCCCGGCCGTCGGTAGAGGTGTAGTCCTGAGGCGGCGAGACGAAGGCTATCTTGGGGATGGCCGGGCTGAGGCGGGTGGCGTCCCGCCGGTCGGCCACAAAGCCCAGCATCTCCGCCGCCAGGCTCCTTATCTTCTCCAGGATATCCAGGATCTCACGATTATTGTTTATCTGAGCGGGCGTCTCCGTGCCTTTGAGACCGACATCCCGGGCTCTGACGAAGATGGCGGGATTGGCGGCGTCCACCAGGGATACGGTCAGGGAGAGGCCGTCCACCTGAACCTGGTCTCGGGGATGGCCAGTGGGGAGGAGCTTCCCCGTTACCGAGCCGCTGCAATCGCCGAAGTCCAGCATGATTCTGGCCCCCGTCCCGGGAACCCCGTCGATGGCGCAATCCCCCATCACCACTGCCCGACCGTCCCTCACCGGCACCTGGGCGGTGATCACGGTATCGATGTTGGTATGATAGATACGCACCTGGGTAACCGGCTCCACGGCACGCACCAACCCCTCGTCAATGGCGAAGGGGCCGATGCCCGCCGCCATGTTACCACAAGCGCCGGTGTAGTCGATGACCGGCTCGTTTACTCGCACCTGGCCGAAGGTGTAGTCCACATCGGCGTCGGGTCGGGAGGAAGGGCCAACGATGGCCACCTTGCTGGTGAGGGAATCCCGCCCCCCGATGCCGTTTATCTGACGAGGATCAGGGCTGCCGTAGATGGCCAGGATCACCTGATCCCGAATAAGGGGGTCCCGGGGCAGGTCGTTTTCCAAAAGAAAGGCGCCCCGACTGGTGCCGCCCCTCATGAAAACACAGCGAATGCGTTCCTGATCTCCGTACATTTGTCGTCCCTTCCTTTTGACCTCCAGTCCCCCCTGTTTGAAGCCCATAATACCGTACTCCCCTGGGCCAAGGACTGTCAATACAATGCCGCCAGCACTGCTTCCTCTTTCGGCTTGGCCATAAGAGTGCCAAAGAGAGCATTATGTGGTATAAAGGGGGCAAGACCGCTTCTGTCTACAGCGAGAAAGATGAAACAAGACGAGTCCGCTATGGCGGAAGACCCATCATCTGCGAGTGTTGTCAGTTATCAGAGAAGGCTCGCCCTTTGGGATACCCTTTCTGCCGCTGATTTCAAGTGGCTGCTGTTGGGGCAGGTGTGCACATCGGCCGCCGACTGGATGGAGCAGATTGCTCGTAGCTGGCTTATTTGGGAGCTGACCCATTCCCCTGCCCAGTTGGGCCTGGTGAGTTTTGCTCGGGCAATCCCTATCCTGCTATGGGCCGTTCCGCTAGGGGTGGCTCTGGATCGCCTGGATAAGCGCCGTCTCCTGGGCATCTGTCAGATGGCCAACGTTTTAGCTCCCTTAGTTTTGGCGGTCCTTATCCTCACCGGCCAGGTGCAGGCATGGCATGTCTACCTTTTTGCCTTTGTCACCGGTTCGGCAATGATCTTTCAGCAGCCCATCCGCACCAGCCTGGTGCCCTACGTAGTTGAGGAAGGGCAGACCTTAAACGCCATGTCTCTGAATCAGATGGCCAATAACATCACTCGCGTCTTTGCGCCCGGCCTGGCGGGCGCCTTGGTGGGCATCATCGGCACCGGCGGCGTGTTTACCATTGAAGGCCTTATTTTTGCCCTGGGGGTAGCTACCACGGCCCTCATGAAGCTGCCCCCCACCTCCGGCCGCCGCGTCTCCATTGCCTTCTCCGTAGTGGACGGCTTTCGACACATCGGCCACAACCGCCCCGTTCTATCCTTGCTGGTCTTCGGTTTAGTGCCGGTGGCTTTCATCTGGCCCTACATGACTCTGCTTCCCATCTTCGCCGACCAGGTGCTAGAGGTAGGGGCCTGGGGGCTGGGAATACTTACCTCAGCCCCAGGGATAGGTGCCGTGGTGGGAGCCTTGGGCCTGGCCTCGTTGAGGAACTTTAAGGGCAAAGGGAAAATCAATCTGCTCGCCGTTCTGGCTAGTGGCCTTTTGCTGGCTATATTCTCACGTTCACCGTGGCTGGCTTTGTCCCTGCCCATGCTGGTCGGCCACGGCATGGCCATGACCTCTTTTACGGCGACACTGAATACTCTTCTTATCACCCACTCGCCCAAAGAGTACCACGGCCGCGTCATGGGGGCCTACGTACTGGTTCAAGGTATCAGCCCTTTCGCCAACCTGTCCGCGGGCTTACTGGCCCAAGGCATAGGGGCACCCCTGGCCCTGAGCCTCATGTGCGGTACCAGCATCATCCTCACCGGCATTGCCCGGAAACAAGGGCCACAGCTTTGGAAAATGGATTGAGGCAGATAGTAGGGCGCCCGTGTAACTTCGGTGCTGGACAAATAGGTCGGGTTTCCTAACCCGACCTACACAGCCTGACAGGTTGGGAAACCTGCCCTACAGGAGCCTATCGCTACTTTCGGGTGTAACTTCGGTACTGGACAAGGAGGTCGGGTTTCCTAACCCGACCTACACAGCCTGGCAGGTTGGGAAACCTGCCCTACAGGGGCCTACCGCTATTTTCGGGTGTAACTGTTACTGTAACATTTGCGTCGGTCGGGGGTGGCAAAGAGACGAGAGACCCCTTAGAATCCAGGTTCAAGGACAGGACCGGATAGAAAGGAGGTCTCTCATGGAAAGCATAGAGGAACTGGCGATGGACCTCAAGGGGGGTGACTGGGAGAAGGAGATTCTTGACTGGGTGCGTCAGCAGGCGGGGGAGATGGCGCGGGCGCTGTTGAAGAAGGAGACGACGATCTCATGGGGGGGCGGGGAGCCGGGATGGAGGTGGAGGGGTTCCGGCAGCGGCGGGTGGTTACGCTGTTTGGGGATGTAGTGGTGAGGCGGCGGCTGTATCGGGACAAGGAAGGTAAAAGGCGATTCCTGTTGGACGAGGCCCTTGGCCTGGACAAGAGGAGTCCGCTGAGTCCCCAGGTGCGGGAGTTGAGCGCGCTATTAGGGAGCTACCTGCCCTTTGGCAAGTGTGAGCAACTGCTACGCAAGTTAATACCTGACGGCGTGTCGCACACCACGATACACCGGCAGGTAGCCAGGGTGACGGGGCCTGCTCTGGCCAGAGAAGAAGAGGAGGTGGAGGAGGTCTTTGAGCAAGGGAAAGCGCCTGAGGTTGGCAAACGGGAGGTGCCCCTGCTGCTCGTGGAGGGGGATGGGGTCAGTGTGGCCTTGCAGAGAGAAAAGGCAAGACGGGCAGAGGTAAAGGTGGGGATCGCCTATGAGGGGTGGGAGGCGGTGGGCCAGCGCCACCGCCTGAAGCAAAAGACGGTGTACATGGGGATCATGGGCGGCGAGGGGTTCTGGGAAGGCTTTTCTCTGCGGTTAGCAAAGGAATACGACCTGGCCAAGGTAGGGCAGGTGGTAGTGGGTGGTGATGGCGCCCCCTGGGTCAAGCAAGGCGCCGAGTTGATAGGGGGGGTGTATCAACTAGACCGCTTCCATCTGCGCCGGGCCTTGTTGCGCGGCCTGGGGGCCGATCAGGGTCTTGCCCAAGAGGTCTACCGGGCATGCGTCAGGGGGGATGTGTCCCTGGTGGACCGGTTACTCCTCCAAGACCAAGCCCAGGCCAGTGGAGAGCGGGCCCAAAGGATAGCTGAGCTGAGGGCCTACATATTGGAGAACGCTGGCGGTCTCGTGGACTACCGAGTAAAGCTGGGTATAGCCGGTCTGCGAGGCATGGGTGCCATTGAGGGCAATGTGGACAAGTTGGTGGCCAGTCGGATGAAGAAGCGAGGCATGAGCTGGACCATCCGGGGCGCCCAGAGAATGGCCCGGCTGATCCAGATGCAGCACGAAGGCGATATCCCTTCCTGGCGAGACACGTCACAGCCGCGGCGGCCGGCTGTGGTCCAGGGGCCAGCGCCTTCCCCAAAGCCCACTAATGACCAACATGACCCGGGGGCCTGGCTGAACGTGAATCTGCCAGCTCTACAAGGCCCCCATCACAACCGCCCTTGGGCCCTTGCCTTGCGCCGCATGGCCCATACCCGTTCCGTCCCTGGATTCAGACCGACTAAGCCTTGACAGTAAC